>DASTZP010000011.1:0-136253 GCA_035764245.1 Solirubrobacterales bacterium | reverse complement strand
GCAGACATCGCACCTGGGGGACCTCCTCCCGACGGGGTGGAGCCGAGAAAGGTTCGAGAAAACGAAGGGCCCGGGGTCGCCCCCGGGCCCTAAACCGTGAGAACGGTTTCGTCCTTCGGTCCTCGCAAGCGCGGCCCTCCGGACGACGTTACGTCTACATCATGCCGCCCATGCCGCCCATGTCGGGCATGCCGCCACCGGCGCCATCCTTCTCCGGCACCTCGGCCACGATGGCCTCGGTGGTGAGGATGTTCTTGGCGATCGACGCCGCGTTCTGCAGCGCGGAGCGCGTGACCATCGCCGGGTCGATGACGCCGGCGGCGACCAGGTCCGTGTACTCGCCGGTGGCCGCGTTGAGGCCGACGCCCGCGTCGGACTTGCGGACCTCGTTGACCACGACCGAGCCCTCGAAGCCGGCGTTCTCCGCGATCTGGCGGAGCGGCTCCTCGAGCGCGCGCAGGACGATCCGCGCGCCGGTCTTCTCGTCGTCGATGTCGATGACGTCGAGGTTGATCGACTCGGTCGCCTCGAGCAGCGCCACGCCGCCGCCCGGCACGATGCCCTCCTCGAGGGCCGCGCGGGTGGCCTGCAGCGCGTCCTCGACGCGGTGCTTCTTCTCCTTCATCTCCGTCTCGGTGGCTGCGCCGACCTTGACCACCGCGACCCCTCCCGAGAGCTTCGCGAGGCGCTCCTGGAGCTTCTCGCGGTCGAAGTCCGAGTCGGTGTTCTCGATCTCGCCCTTCAGCTGCTTGATGCGGCCCTTGATCGCCTCCTGGTCGCCGGCGCCGTCGATGATCGTCGTCGTGTCCTTGTCGACGACCACGCGGCGGGCCTTCCCGAGCTGCGAGAGCTTCGTGTTCTCGAGCTTGAGACCCATCTCCTCGGTGATGACCTCGCCGCCCGTGAGGATCGCGATGTCCTCGAGCATGCGCTTGCGGCGGTCGCCGAAGCCGGGAGCCTTGACCGCGACGCCGGTGAAGGTGCCGCGGAGCTTGTTGACCACGAAGGTCGCGAGGGACTCGCCCTCCACGTCCTCGGCGATCACCAGGATCGGCTTGCCCGACTGGATGACCTGCTCCAGCACCGGGAGCACGTCCCGGACCGAGCCGATCTTCTGGTTGGCGATGAGGATGAACGGATCCTCGAGCACCGCCTCCATGCGCTCCTGGTCGGTGACCATGTACGGCGAGATGTAGCCCTTGTCGAACTGCATCCCCTCGGTGAACTCGAGCTCCATCCCGAAGGTCTGGCCCTCCTCGACGTTGACGACGCCGTCTTTGCCGACTTTCTCGATCGCGTCGGCGATCACGTTGCCGATCTCGTCGTCTCCGGCGGAGATGGCGGCGACGCGGGCGATCTGGTCTTTGCCGGCGACCTCCTTGCTCTGCTTGTTGCGGAGGTTGTCGACGACCTCCTCGACCGCCTTCTCGATCCCGCGGCGCAGGGCCAGCGGGTTGGCGCCGGCGGCCACGTTCTTCAGGCCCTGGCGGACGATCGTCTGGGCCAGCAGGGTGGCGGTGGTGGTGCCGTCACCGGCGACGTCGTTGGTCGCGGTCGCGACCTCGCGGACGAGCTGGGCGCCCTGGTTCTCGAAGACGTCCTCGACCTCGACCTCGCGGGCGATGGTGACGCCGTCGTTGGTGATCGTCGGCGCGCCGAACTTTTTGTCGAGCACGACGTAGCGGCCTTTGGGGCCGAGGGTGACCTTGACGGCGTTGGCGACGGAATCGACGCCTGCCTGCAGGGCCCCGCGGGCATCCTCTGCGTACTTCAGCTCCTTGTGAGCCATCTGTTTCCAGTCCTCCTTAGTTGCGTAAGTCCGGTGGGCGCTAGCTGATCTTGGCCAGGACGTCCGACTCGCGAAGCACGAGCAGCTCGTCGCCCTCGACGGTCACCTCGGTGCCGCCGTATTTGGAGTAGAGGACCTCGTCCCCCTCCGCGACGTCGAGCGGGATCCGCTTCTCGCCGTCCTCGTCCCATTTGCCGTCGCCTACGGCCACGACCTGGCCCTTCTGCGGCTTCTCTTTGGCCGTGTCGGGGAGAACGATGCCGCTGGCGGTGGTCGCCTCCTCCTCGATCGCCTTGACGATCAGCCGGTCCCCGAGGGGCTTCAGCTTCATCCGTGAACCTCCGTTATCGGTGTGGGTGGTGTGAAAGTTGAGAATCGCCGCTCCAGAGCCAAAACCTCGCTCTTGCGGCGCCTGGCACTCTCAGGGTGAGAGTGCCAACGACTTAAAGATAGCGAAGCATCAATCCATCGCCAAGAGGCGGCAGCCGAGGAGAGAGGAGATTCCCTCGCCGCCGCGCCGCATCACCCAGTCGTGGTTCCACTCGAAGGCGGGTCGCAGCAGCGGCGCCAGCGCGTTCATCCAGGCCCTCGTCGTCCGCACGTTCCACTCGTAGAGGACCGCGGTGACGCCGTCCTGCTCATAGAGGCGCCAGCGGCCGACGCCTTCGAGCTCGCCGACGGCGTGCCCCTCCATCAGGGTCGGGTACTCGATCCGCGTCGTCGTCACGTCGAAGGTGACGCGGTAGGGCAGGAGGCTCTTCCAGACCATCCGCGAGACGCTGCCCAGCCCGTTGCCGTCGCCGGCCTGCAGTTCGCTCGCCTCCTCGACCCCGCGCCACCAGCTCGGCCAGCGCTCCTGGTCGTGGATCGCCTCCCAGACCGGCCCGCGCGGGGAGTCGAGCAGCCAGGTCGTGAGGAAGGCGTACTCGGCCATCGCCTACCTATACGGCCCCGGCGCGCATCGGTTCAGTTGTGGTGGGGGGTCTCCCCGTTGCCCAGGTGCGCGCGCGGCGGCTCGACGATCTGCGAGAAGCGGATCACGGTGACGATGTCGCTGGCGGCGACCGGCCGGCTGTAGATCTGTTCAAGGAAGTTGATCTCGTCCTCGAGCCGGCGGAACTCCGGGTTGTCGTGCTCGATGTCCCGCCGCGAGAGCTCGTCCAGCCGCTTCACCTCGACGTCGTCGATGACCGCGGTGAAGATCTTCTCCCGCGGGCTGTGGCGAAAGCCGACGGTGATCCAGACGACCTGGCCGCGCTCGTACTTGTTGCTCTTGTCGCCGAGCCGGATCGTCGCGGTCTTGCGCCCGCGCTTGAGCTGGTCGATGAAGACCGCCGAGTAGAAGTTGAGGACGTAGATCCCGCCGCGCATGCCGTTGCGAGCGTATAGGAGAGCGTCATTCGTGCGGGACTTGGACGTCTGTCCTAGTGCTGTGGACGAGTTTTGGGTGATTTGCCGCGTCGCTGAAGGTTCTCGATTCCGGAACCGATGTGCTCAGGGATGCCAACCACGCCCAGAGCCCTCCGGCTTCCCGCCCTCTGCCTGCTCGCCGTCCTTTCGCTACTCCTCCTCTTCGTCGCCGAGGCGCAGGCGATGAAGTGCGACGGCAAGAAGGTGACGATCATGGGCACCGCCGGCAACGACCACATCGTCGGCAAGAAGGCCAGCGACGTCATCTACGGCGGCGGCGGCAACGACGTCATCACCGGCGGCCCGAACGGCAACGACACGATCTGCGGCGGCCCCGGCAACGACAGCATCAATGGCGGCCGCGGCTTCGACTCCCTCCACGGCGACGGCGGCGACGACCGCCTCCAGGGCGACACCGGCTCCGACAGCATCGACGGCGGCGAGGGCGACGACGAGCTCTCCGGCTCCAAGGGCGCCGATGGCCTCCACGGCGGCGGCGGAGACGACGTCCTGATCGGCTTCAAGGGCCCCGACAAGCTCAGCGGCGGCGGCGGTAACGACTACATCGACGGCCAGCAGGGCAGCGACAAAATGGACGGCGACGGCGGCGACGACAAACTGCTCGGCGACAAGGGCAACGACCACGCCGACGGCGGTCCCGGCGACGACCACATCGAAGGCGGTCCCGGCGACGACAGCGACCTCCAGGGCGGCGGCGACGCCGACGAAGTCTTCGGCGGCGCCGGCACCGACCACGCCGACGGCGGGCCCGGCGACGGCGACATCGTCCGCGGCGACGCCGGCACCGACAGCCTCTTCGGCGGCGAGGGCGGCGGCGACATCGTCTCCTACGCCAGCGCCACCCGCGGCGGCGTCATCGTCAGCCTCGCGGCCAACAAGGCCAAAGGCGACGGCCACGACGACCTCAGCGGCTTCGAGGACGTGGTCGGCTCCCCGCAGGGCGACGAGATCGTCGGCGACGGCAACTCGAACCGGATCGACGGCGGCGTCGGCAACGACGACCTGCAGAGCGGCGGTGGCGGCGGTCAGGCGTTCGGCGGCCCCGGCACCGACTCCTGCGAGGGCTTCGCCGCGGAGACCTCCTGCGGGCCGGAAGAGTCGCCGCCCCCGAGCCTCGCCTACGGCATCCTCAACCAGGGCCTCGACGGCTCCAGCCTGATCGTCCAGGGCAGCCCCCAGAGCGACGACATCCGCGTCTCCCGCGGCGACGGCGCCTGGGTCGTCTCCTCGGCGGTCCCGATCTTCGCCGGCGACGGCTGCGAGACCCCAGCCTCCCAGGGCAGCGCGATGATCTGCCCCGACTCCGGCGCGGTGCCGCTGATCGTCCTCACCGGCGGCAACGGCAACGACACGATCGTCGTTGACCCAAGCGTCCCGGCCGGCGCCAAAGTCCGCATCAACGGCAACGCCGACAACGACACCCTGGTCGGCGGCAACGGTGAGGACGTGCTGGAAGCGGGCGAGAACTACAACGGCCCGAACAACGGCAACGACCGACTCGAAGGCAACGGCGGCAGCGACGTCCTCTACGCCGACCCGGGCGGCGACACCCTGCTCGGCGGCAACGGCAACGACCTGCTCGTCAACTCGGTCCCGACCTGCCAGGGCCACGTCTACGACGGCGGCGCCGGCGAGGACACCGTCTCCTACGCCCGTTCGAAAGACAACCTGCGGGTCACCCTCGGCGGCAGCGGCGGCCCGCCCGGCTGCGGCAACGCCGACAAGGTCCTCGCCGTCAACGAGAGCCTCGAGGGATCCGACGGCCCCGACGTCCTCGTCGGCGACAACGGCAGCAACAGCATCATGGGCCACATCGGCAAGGACACGATGATCGGCAAAGGCGGCAGCGACTTCTTCGAAGCCCTCGACGGCCAGCGCGACAAGATCGAGTGCGGCGGCGGTGGCGACGACCTCGTCAAGGACGGCATCGACTCCGTCTCCGGCTGCTGAGCCCGGCGCCGGCCGCCTCTACTCGCCGAAGCCCTCTCTGCCGATCAGCGGCACGAACCGGCAGGGCCCGAGGACCGCGCGCTCGACGCGCTCCCCGTCGCGCCGCAGCAGCGTCAGCATGTCCGCCTCCTCGGCGGCGATCGGGAGCACGAGGCGACCGCCGTCGACGAGTTGGCCGAGCAGGGCCGGGGGCGGCGCCGGCGCGGTCGCGTGGCAGGCGATGGCGTCGTACGGCGCCCGCTCGGGGACGCCGAGGCTGCCGTCGCCGACGAGGAGCTCGACGTTTTCGACGCCCAGCGAGCCCAGCGCCTCGGCGGCGCTGCGCGAGAGCCCGTCGTGGCGCTCGACGCTGACGACGTGGTCGGCGAGCCGCGAGAGCACCGCGGCCGAGTACCCCGAGCCGGTGCCGACCTCGAGCACCAGCTCCGCGCCCTCGAGCTCCAGCGCCTGGCAGATCGCGGCGACGATCCAGGGTTGGGAGATCGTCTGCTCCTCGCCGATCGGCAGCGCCGAGTCGGCGTAGGCCCGCTCGCGCAGCTCCGCCGGCACGAACCGCTCCCGCGGCACCTCCCCCATCGCCGCCAGCACCCGCTCGTCCTCGATCCCCCGCCCCCGCAGCTGGCGCTCGACCATGCGAGCCCGGGCCCGGGAGGGCCCGGTCACGGCCGTAGGGGGTGTTGGTGGAAGCCGGGGCGAAAGGTCCAGTCGGGAAAGGTCTCGCTCAGGTAGGGGCGGTGGCGCTCCCAGCCCTCGGGCGGCAGCGGGTCCGGGCCGAAGAAGGCGATCTCTCCGCCCCGTTTCGCGAACCCCCAGCTGAAGCCGAGCACCGCCCGCGCTTCCCGGCGGAACTCGAGCAGCTCGCCGCCGAGGCCGCAGAGGAAGGTGTGGGCGAGGAAGTCGGCGTCCTCGTCGTCGGTGTGCGGGGCGTCGAAGAGGGTCGGCGAGATCCCGAAGAAGCCGAAGGGGTGCGGGAGCTGGCCGAGCGGTTCGAAGCCGTCGGAGATGAAGCCGGGGGCGATGTAGGTGGCATCGAGCATCTGGACCCAGCCGAGCATGTCGGCGTATCCGACCGCCTCCGGCTCCAGCGTGGCCCGGCAACAGGGAAAGCCGCGGGCGAACTCGACGCAGCCGTATTTGGCGGGGTCGTCGTTCTCCCAGATCTCGATCCGGGTTGTGCCGTCCCGCCCTGCCCACGAATACGGCAGCTCCAGGAGCCGGGGCGACTGCGGCAGAGTGCTCATCCGGCTCAGTAGATGTAGTTGCGCAGCTTCGCCGGCTCCAGCACCGTGACGCGGCCACGGCCGGAGCGAACGACCCCCGCGCGCTCGAGCTCGGCGAGGAAGCGGCTGACGGACTCTCGCGAGGTGCCGGCGAGCTGGGCCAGGTCGGTCTGGTTCATCTGGATCGTCACCTCTCCCTCCGAGTCCCCGTCGCCGTCGTGGGCCTCGCGGCTGAGCTGGGCGAGGATGCCGGCGACGCGGCTGGGAACCGTCTGGAAGGACTGGCGGGAGAGGCGGACGTTGGCGGCGCGGAGGCGGCGGACGAGGCCGGCGACGAGCTTCAGCGAGATCTCCGGGTGGCGGGCGAGGAGGGCGCGGACGTCGTTGGCCGGCAGCGCCAGCAGCTCGCCCTCGGTCAGCGCCTCGGCGCTGGCCGAGCGTTTGTCGCCGTCGAGCATCGCCAGCTCGCCGAAGATCTCCCCCGGCCCGAGGGTGGCGAGGGTGATCGCGCGGCCGTCGGAGTGTTCGCGGGTGACCCGGAAGCTGCCCTCCTTGACGATGTAGCAGGCGTCCGAGTCGTCGCCCTCGTGGAAGACCCGGGTCCCGGCCGGAAAGGCGCGCGGCACGGCGACGTGGGAGAACCGCTCCAGCTCCCCCTCCTCCAAGTCGGCGAAGAGCGTCACGCTCTTCAGCAGCTCGACTGCGCTCTGATCTGCCTCCGGCACCGCGTCGATTATGGCAATGGTCTGGCCGAGCGGCCAATTGACCAGGAATCTCCTTAAGCCGAAGCGGTGAGTTTCCGCGGGCCGCGGCTGAAGCCGGCGCCGACCAGCGCCTCCTCGTGGCCGGAGCCGATCACCGCTTCGCCGTCGAGCTTCTCGACCGCCAGTTTCGGCAGCTGGCCGGCGCTGACGGCGTCGGCGAGGGCGCGCATCGCCTCCTCCAGCTCGGCGCCGGCGATCGGCTTCAGGCGCAGCAGGCCGCGGCCGCCGCGCTCGACGAAGACGATCGGCTCGCCGTCGCGCAGGAGCAGGTGGGCGCCGGGGGTGCGGCCGGGGCGACGGCCGCCCTCGAGCTTCGGCCAGGGCAGCGAGGCGCCGTAGGGGTTGGCGGGGTCGGTGGCGGCGAGGACGGTGTAGCTCCCGTCTGCTTCGGGCAGCGAGCGCAGGCGCTCGACCGCGCCAGGGAGGGCGAACTGGGCGCCGCCGAGGCCCTCGACGAAGTAGCCGCGGCGGGCGGTCCCGAGCAGCTCGAGGTTGCCGAGCTCGCCGTAGAGGGTCGAGAAGCCGCCGGGGATGCCCTCTGCGAGGACGGTCTCGCGGGTGACGATCCCGTAGCGCTCGAGCATCAGCTCGGCCGTGGCGCGGAGCTTGGCGCCGGGGCCCGGCGCGTTGGCGAACAGCGGCGCGGTCAGCGACCAGCGGCCCTGGACGGCGGCGCCGGTGGTCGAGCGGCGGCGGGCGAAGCGGCGGCCGGGGCGTTCGCTCGGCGGGACCGCGCGCAGGCGCGGCGCCCGCAGCGGCGCGAAGGCGTCGTTGGTGACCTCGCCGGTCCAGGCCAGGTCCCAGAGCGCGTTGTGGATGTCCTCGGCCGGGTGCTCGAGGTCGAAGGCGAGGTCGAGCCAGAAGGAGGGGCCGGCGGCGAGGCGCTCGCGGATCGCCTCGTGGACCTCCCCCTGCGGCGATTCCAGCTTGGCGTTGGCGGGCGGTGGGCCGGCGAGGCGGACGTCCTCGCGGAAGTAGAGGGCGACGCGGCCGTCGTTGCGGCCCAGCGCGCCGGCGCCGACCCAGACCAGCTCGCCACTGGTGCAGAGCTCGTCGAGCCAGCTCTGCGAGTAGGCGCCGAGGCGCCGCGGCAGCACGTCCCCCTCCCAGACTTTCGGCGTCAGCGCCACCCCCTGCAGCGGCACCAGCGCCTCGCGCAGGCGGTCGATGCCGGCGCCGGTGCGGCGGAAGGCGTCGACGTTCTGCCAGCTGGGCAGGAAGCGGGCGAGCTCCCGGGTGTCGGCCGCCTCGACCTCCTTGCGCAGGCGGGCGAGGCTGGCGCGGCGGACCCGGCGCAGGACTTCGGCGTCGCACCACTCGCGCTCGGTCCCGCCGGGGGCGAGCTCGCCGCGGACCATCGCCCCTTCGGACTCGAGCTCGCGCAGGGCCGGCGAGGGGTCGACGCCGTAGCGCCCGGCCAGCTGCGCGGTCGGGAAGGGGCCGTGGGTGCGGGCGTAGCGGCGGACGAGGGCGCGCATCGCGTCGGGGTGCTCCTCGAGGAAGGTCTCCGGCAGGCCGGGCGGCTCCGGCACCCCGAGCGCGTCGCGGTAGAGGCCGGCATCCTCGGCGGCGATGTAGCGGTCTTCGCCGGCGACGCGGACCTTGGCGACGCGGCGCTCGGCGACGAGTTTCTCCAGCATCGATTTCGCCGAGTAGCCCTCGGCGACGCGCTCCTCGCACTCCTCCAGAGTGAGGTCGCCGAGGTTGCGCAGCAGCTGCTGGAGGGCGTCGCGGTCGCCGGCGCGACCGGCCTCGGTCCGGTGCTGGAGCTGCGCCTCGACTTCTTCCAGCGCCTCGGGGTCGATCAGCTCGCGCAGCTCCTCCTGGCCCAGCAGCTCACGCAGGAGGTCGCGGTCGAGCGCCAGCGCCGCCGCCCGCCGCTCGGCGTTCGGCGTGTCCCCCTCGTACATGTAGGTGGCGACGTAGTCGAACAGCAGCGAGGAGGCGAAGGGCGAGGCGGTCGGCGTCTCCACCTCGACCAGGCTGAGCGCCCGCGAGTGCAGCTTGCCGAGCAGGTCGGCGAGGGCTGGCAGGTCGAGAACGTCCTGCAGGCACTCGCGGTAGGTCTCGAGGATGACCGGAAAGCGGGGAAAGTCGCGCGCCACTTCGAGCAGGCTCTGCGACTTCAGCCGCTGCTGCCAGAGCGGGGTGCGTTTGCCCGGGTAGGCGCGCGGGATCAGCAGCGAGCGCGAGGCGTTCTCGCGAAAGCGGGCGCCGAACAGGGCGCTGCCGGAGAGCTCGGAGACGATCAGGTCCTCGATTTCGTCGGGATCGATCAAGACCATGTCGGCCGAGGGCGGCTCGTCGGCGTCGGGGAGGTGGATGACGATGCCGTCGTCGGACCAGATCGCGTCGGCCTCGAGGTCGCGCTCGGCGCGGATCTTGGCGGCCAGCGCCAGACCCCAGGCGGAGTGAACGCGGCCACCGTAGGGGGAGAGGATGCAGAGGCGCCAGTCGCCGATCTCGTCGCGGAAGCGCTCGACGACGATCGTCTCGTCGGAGGGGACGACGCGGGTCGCCTGCTGCTGCTCGCGCAGGTAGGAGACGAGGTTGTTGGCGGCGCGCTCGTCGAGGTCGTACTCCTTCGCCAGCTCGGCGGGGTCGCGGGAGACCGCCTCGCGGGCGAAGGCGCCGATCGCCCGGCCGAGCTCGGCGGGACGGCCGATCCCGTCGCCCTTCCAGAAGGGGACGGCGCCGGGGGCGCCGGGGGCGGGCGTGACGATCACCCGGTCGCGGGTGATTTCCTCGATCCGCCAGGTGCTGGAGCCGAGCAGGAAAGTCTGGCCGGCGCGGGCCTCGTAGACCATCTCCTCGTCGAGCTCGCCGACCCGGCGGCCGTCGGGGAGGTGAACGCCGTAGAGGCCGCGGTCGGGGATCGTGCCGGCGTTGGTGACGACCAGCTGGCGGGCGCCTTTGCGGCCGTGGATCGTCCCTTCGGTGCGGTCCCAGACGATCCGCGGCCGCAGCTCGGCGAAGCGGTCGGAGGGGTAGCGGCCGTCGAGCATGTCGAGGACGTTCTCCAGCTGTTCGCGGGAGAGGTCGTGGAAGGACTGGGTAGAGGTGACGAGCTTCTCGACCTCGTCGACCTCCCACTCTTTGTGGGCGGCGAGGGAGACGAGGTGCTGGGCGAGGACGTCGAGCGGGTTCTGCGGGATCGTCGTCTCCTCGATCTCGGCCTCGCGCATGCGGCGGGCGACGACCGCACACTCGAGCAGGTCGCCGCGGTATTTGGGAAAGATCCGGCCTTTCGAGACTTCGCCCATCCGGTGCCCGGCGCGCCCGATCCGCTGCAGCCCGCGGGTCACCGACTTCGGCGACTCGACCTGGATCACCAGGTCGACCGCGCCCATGTCGATCCCGAGCTCCAGCGAGGAGGTGGCGACCAGGCAGGGCAGCTCGCCGGACTTGAGCATCTCCTCGACGACCGAGCGCTCCTCGTGAGACAGAGAGCCATGGTGCGCGCGGGCGATCTCGACCTGCTCCAGCGGCTCACCGGTGTCCTCGTGATGACCCGCTTGCTCGGTCGCAGGCAGCTCCTGCTCCCCTTCGCCGTTCGCCAGCTCGTTCAACCGCTTCGCCAACCGCTCCGCCGCCCGCCGGTTGTTGACGAAGATCATCGTCGAGGTGTGTTCCTGCACCAGCTCGAGGAGCTTGGGATAGATCGCGGGCCAGATCGACCTCACATGAGCCGAGGGCTCGATTTCCGTCGGAGGCGGCCCGTCCTCGCTCGGATCCGCCATGTCCTCCACAGGCACCACGATCTCCAGGTCAAGAGCCTTCTTCTGCCCCGCATCCACGATCCGGCACTCCCGCTTCGGCCCGACCAAAAACTGCCCGATCCGCTCAAGCGGGCGCTGGGTGGCGGAGAGCCCAATCCGCTGGACGAGGGACTCAGGGGGGTCCTCTCCGGACCCTCCCAAGCTGTTGTCCGGAGAGGACCCCCCTGAGTCCCTCACCAACCACTCCAACCGCTCAAGCGTCAACGCCAGATGTGCCCCCCGCTTGGTCTGCGCCACCGCATGGATCTCGTCGACGATCACCGCCTCGACCCCGGTGAGGATCTCCCGCACGCTGGAGGAGAGCATCAGGTAGAGCGACTCCGGGGTGGTGATGAGGATGTCGGGCGGCGTTTTCGCCATCGCCCGCCGTTCTTTCTGCGAGGTGTCCCCGGTCCGCAGGCCGACGGAGACGTCGGCGCCGATCCCGCGCAGCGGCGCCCGCAGGTTGCGCTCGATGTCGTAGGAGAGCGCTTTCAGCGGCGAGACGTAGACGAGCTTGACGCCCGTGCCGAGGTCTTTCGAGCGCGCCAGCTTGTCGATCCCCCAGAGGAAGCTGGCGAGCGTCTTGCCCGATCCGGTCGGGGCGCAGATCAGCGTGTGCTCGCCGCTGGAGATCGCCTCCCAGCCGCCGGCCTGCGCCGGCGTCGGCCCCTCGAAGGAGGCCTCGAACCAGCGCCGCACCGGCGCGCTGAACGGCGCCAGTGGATCGGATTTCCTACTCGGTTTCGCCTTGGTCGCCAACCCACCGATCTTACGCAGATCGGTGGGTCGGCTCTACCGCTCTAGGGTTTGCCGCCGGCGAACTTGACGTATTCGAACCAGGACTTCTTCGGCGTGAAGCCGGGGCCGAAGAGGCCGGAGCCGTTGCAGAAGTTGCAGACGTGTTCCTGGTCGTCGACCGAGAACCAGTAGAGGCGCTGGATCCGCCATTTCGCCTGTTTGGACTTCAGCAGCTGGAACGAGTTCTTCAGTTCCCGCGCCTGCCCGGCCGGTCCCTTGGCGAAGGAGTTCGAGCCGTCGGAGGCGGGCGGGCCGGAGCTCCAGCCGAGCTCGGTGATCCAGAGGCCCTTGCGGGCGTCGCCGTTGGCGGTCAGCACCTTGCGCACTTCTTCGATCTCCGGCGTCAGGTATTTCCAGGTGCCGGTGTACGGGTGCAGGGAGACGCCGGTGAACCTGGACTTGATCCCCGGGGTCGCCTTGTACATCTGTTCGAGGAAGTAGCTGGCGAAGTAGTTGACGTTGGTGCGGTTGATGACCTTCTTCTTGCCGTTGACGACGCGCACGTAGCGGGCGCCCTTCGGCTGCGAGAAGAGTCCGGCGAGGACGACCTGGGCGCCGGGGTCAACCGACTTCAGGGCGCTGCTGGAGAGCTTGACCAGCTTTCCGTAGTCGGCCGGGTTGGGCTTGGCGACGAAGAACTTGAAGTTCGGCTCGTTCCAGATCTGCCAGGCGCGAATTGGCTTCACCGGCACCCCCGGATGCGACGCCCAGAAGCTGCCGTCGGGGCCGTAGCGCCCGACAGCCTCGGCGAGCAGCGTCTTCCAGGCGGCCGCCGCCGCGCCCTTCGTCGGCAGGTACGCGGGGGCTTTGGTGCCGCCGCCGCCGGGAACGGCAACGGTCGGCACGGCCCAGGTGGGAGCGCCGCTGATCGTCGGCAGGACCTCGATGCCCGCGCGCGCGGCTTTTTCGACCACGTCGTCGACGCCGCTCCAGTTGATCGCGCCGCCGCTCTGCGACTGCATGTCGGCCCAGCCGAGGGGGACGCGGATGCTTTCCACCCCGCCCCGGCCGAGGCGCTGGAACTGTTCCGTCGACAGGGACGACTGCGGCACCACGCCCCAGAACCGGGCGGGCAGCGCCTGGGCGGTGGCGGCGAAGGCGGTCGCCAGCACGAGTGCCAGCGCCAGCACGAGCGCAGCAGTCTTCTTCTTCGTTCGAAGCTTCATCGCTTTCACCTCCGGGCTAGCTGGCGTTGGGCGAGAACCGACCGCCGCTGCCGCGGCGCTGGCGGTAGAGCACAGCACCGACCGAGATCGCGGCCAGCACGGCCACCGCGATCAAAATCGGGACCAGCGGTGAAGACGAATCGTCGTCGGCGCTGGTCGTCGTCGCCAGCGGCTTGGCGTTCTGCACGTCGCCGCCCGGCTGCTGGTTCGCGACCTTGCTGCCCTCACCGTCTTTACCCTGGGCTACTCCGCCTCCGTTGGGAGTGCTTGGATTGCCCGTCGATGCCCCGCCCCCTTCCGAAGATCCGCCGTTCGGCTGTTCCGTGCCCCCATCGGGGGTCGAGTCGTGCGCCCTGGGGGAACTTTCCGGAGAATCGGGGTTCTTGTGCTGAGTAGGGGTCTTTCCAGCACCGCCACCCGGGAGGGTGGTCGATTCATTTTCGTAGACGGTTTCAGCCTGAGCGAGGGCCGGGAAGCACGCAAATGCCAGCAGAGCAAGCACTGAAACGAGCGCAACGGCAGGTCGCCCCAGGCTCGGGCCTTGGGGGTGGGGGGTCCGAAGCATGGCGCGCAAGGTTAGAGGAATCATCGGCGCTGATAAGTCCGCTGCTCTTGCTCCTGCCGCTGGCCCTGGTCGGGGGCGGCTTCGGGCTGAGCGATCGGCACCTGGCCGGCCTTGCCGTCTGGCTGCTCGTGGTCGGGATGCTGGTTCTGGGCGCCGCCGGCCGCGCCCTGCTCGCACGGCCCTTCTACTGGGCGACTGGATTGATCGGTGCACTGGCGCTCCTATCCGCATTGTCATCCTTTTGGTCCGGATCGATCGAGCTAAGCGTCACCGAGGCTGACCGGGTTCTCGTCTACCTCGGCGTCTTCATAGCCACCTTCCTGATCGCCCAAACCGGCCAGAGGCGCCAACGTTTCGGTGAAGGCCTGGCGATCGGCCTGATCGCGATCGCGGTCATCGCGCTTGCCTCGCGCCTGCTGCCCGACCTGCTCTCGGTATCCCAGGGCGCCGAAGCGGGGGCGCGGCTCAGCTATCCGCTCGGGTACTGGAACGGCGACGGCGTGCTGTTCGGGATCGGGATGGGGCTGGCGCTGTGGCTGAGCCGGTCCGCCGCCGGCCCGATCCTGCGCTGGACCGCGGTGGCGGCGCTGCCGGCGGTCCTGCTGGCGCTCTACTTCACCTACTCGCGCGGCGGCCTGCTCGCGGCCGCGCTTGCCTGCGGCTGCCTGATCGCGCTCTCGCGGGACCGCCTCTGGTTGCTCGCGACCCTCGCGATCGGAGCCCTGGGAGCGGTTCCCGCGGTCCTGGCGGTACAGGGGTACAACAGCCTCTCGGAGAACTTCGACGACAGCCACATCGCCGCCCAGGGCCACAAAACCCTGGCCATCCTCGCCGCCGGGTCGCTCCTGGCGGCCCTCCTCTTCGCCGCCCTCCGCCGGCTCGAGCGAACCCGGGGCCGCCTCACCGGCCGGGCGCTCGCCGTCTCCCGCAATCCCCGGCTGCTGCAGGGGATCGCGCTGGCGGCGGCGCTGCTGGCGCTCTTCGCCGCCCTCGCCGTCGGCGGCCGCGCCTGGGACCAGTTCACCAGCTCCGACGTGGCACCCCCCAACACCTCCGCCGGTCACTTCACCCAGCTCTCCAGCAGCGGCCGCAACGAGTTCTGGCGGGTCGCCGTCGACGGCTTCGAGGAGGAGCCCGTGCTGGGCAGCGGCGCCGGCACCTTCCGCTTCTCCTGGTACCAGCTGCGACACAACTCGGAGCCGAACACCGACGCCCACTCGCTCTACCTGCAGGCGTTCTCCGAGCTCGGGCTGCTCGGCGGGCTGCTCGTGCTGGCGCTGGTCGGGGTGCTGCTCTGGACCGGGGTCTCCGCCTGGCGCCACGCGCAGAGCCCCAGGCGCGACCTCTACGCGGCGCTGCTCGGCGCCTGCCTCGCCTTCGCGGTCTGCTCGGCGATTGACTGGTTCTGGCAGATCGCGGTGATCGGCGCGGTCTTCTTCATGGCCAGCGGCGTCCTCGTCGCCGCCCGCTGCGCCCAGCTGGCGCACCTGAGGGCAACCGGCAACGGGCGCGAGAGCCGGCGCGGGTTCGGGCTCCCGGTCGTCGGCCTCGCGGTCGCCTGGGTCAGCATGCTCGCCTTGGTCGGCCCGCTGCTGGTCGACCGCGAGCTCGACGCCAGCAACGCGGCGGCGGCCGAGGGCAACATCCCGAGCGCCGTCAGCCACGCCGAAAACGCGCGCAAGATTGAGCCCTGGGCCACCTCCCCCTACAAGCAGCTCGGCCTCATCGCCGAGCGCGAAGGCAACTACCCGGCCGCGGTCGAGCGGTTCGACGAAGCGATCGACCGCGAAGAGGACAACTGGCTCCTCTACTACCTGCGGGCGCGGGTTGAGGACCGGGCGGGCGACGAGGCGGCGGCGCGGGCGGACTTCGCCGAAGCCGTCCGCCTCAACCCCGAAGAAAAGTGCCTCGAGGACGGTTTCGAAGGGTGCGGATGACGATGAACCGGATCTCGCACACCAAGCAGAGCGAGGCGCGGCCGGCGCAGTCCCCCGCCGAGCGGGAGCCGGCGCCGAGCCCTGGCGCCCAGGAGTACCGGCGCCGGGGGGCGGTGCTGCGACGGCTGCTCGCCTTCTCCGACTGGCTGGTCCTGATCGGCTGCCTCTTCGTCGTCACCGCGGTCACCTCCAGCACCGAAGTCGGGACGCTGTTCTGGGCGACGCTGGTGAGCCCGGCCTGGGTCCTCGTCTTCAAGCTCCACGGCCTCTACGACAACGACCACCGGCGGATCCGCCACAGCACCCTCGACGAGCTGCCCTCGCTGATCTCGGCCTCCGCGGTCGGCGTCCTCATCCTCGACGGGCTGCTGGCGCTGAGCCCGGTCGGCCCGCTCTCGCCCAAGAGCGCGATCGCCGTCGGCATCGGCACCCTCGCCGGCAGCTTCTTCCTCCGCGGCGTCCTGCGGCTCCTCTGGCACCGGCTGACGCCGGTCGGGACCGGGATCGTGATCGGCTCGCCGGCCGCGGTCGACGTCGTCGCCCGCCGCGTCGCGATCCACCCGGAGACCCGCCTGGCGCTGGTCGGCTACCTCTCCACCCAGGCCGAGCCGACGGCCGCCGAGCTGCCGCGGCTGGGCGACCTCGCCGACCTCGCCGAGACCGCCAGCGAGTTCGCGATCGAGCGCGTGGTCGTGACCGAAGGCGAGATGAGCGAGCCGACGACCGAGCGGCTGATCGAGGACTGCAAGGCGGCGGGGCTGGCGCTGACCTTCCTGCCGCAGCACTACGGCCTGCTCGGCCCCGGCGTCGAGCTGAACCGCCTCGCCGAGCTGCCCGTCCTCGACTTCCGCTTCAGCGACCCGCCCCGCTCGACGATGGCGATGAAGCGGACGATGGACGTCGTCATCTCCGCCGCCGTGCTGCTGCTGCTCTCGCCGCTGCTGGCGCTGATCGCGCTGGCGATCCTGCTCGACGGCGGCCGCCCGGTCCTCTTCCGCCAGCGCCGCGTCGGCGAAGGCGGGGAGCCGTTCACGATGTCGAAGTTCAGGACGATGGTCGTCGACGCCGAGCAGCGGCTGCCGGAGCTGATCGACGTCGCCACCCTCGAGCAGCCGGCCTTCAAGATCCGCGACGACCCCCGGGTGACCCGGGTCGGGCGCTTCCTGCGCCGGACCAGCCTCGACGAGCTGCCGCAGCTCTTCAACGTCCTCCGGGGCGACATGTCCCTGGTCGGCCCCCGCCCCGAGGAGGAGGCGATCGTCGCCCTCTACGACGAGCGGCAGCGCGGCCGCCTGGCGGTGAAGCCGGGGGTGACCGGGCCGATGCAGGTGTACGGGCGCAGCGACCTCACCTTCGAGGAGCGGCTGGCGATGGAGCGCGACTACCTCGACAACCTCTCGCTGCTGACCGACCTGGCGATCCTGCTGCGAACGCCGCGGGCGATCGTCCGCGGCGACGGCGCCTACTGAGCCGATGGCCCCAGCGGCTCCCCTGGTGGCTATCTGCATGGCCACCTTCGACCCCGACCCCCTGCTGCTCGAGCGCCAGATCGGCTCGATCCGGGAGCAGAGCCACCAGGAGTGGGTCTGCCTGATCAGCGACGACGGCTCGGCGCCGGAGCGGCTGCGGCACCTGCAGGGGCTGATCGCCGGTGACGAACGGTTCACGCTCTCGGTCGGCGGCGAGCGGCTCGGCTTCTACGCCAACTTCGAGCGGGCGCTGCGGATGGTCCCGGCGGAGGCGGCGCTCGTCGCCCTCGCCGACCAGGACGACCGCTGGTACCCGGAGAAGCTGGCGACGCTGGCGGCGGCGCTCGGCGACGCGCAGCTCGTCTACAGCGACATGCGGATCGTCGACGAGGGCGGCGCCGTCGTCTCCGACACCTTCTGGCGCGGGCGGCGCAACAACTACACCGACCTCGCCTCGCTCCTCCTCGCCAACACCGTCACCGGCGCCGCCTCGCTCTTCCGCCGTGAGCTGCTCGACCTCGTGCTGCCCTTCCCCGAGCCGGTCGGGGACCCCTTCCACGACCAGTGGATCGCGGCGATGGCGCTGGCGACGGGGACGATCGCCTACGTCGACCGGCCCCTCTACGACTACGTCCAGCACGGGGGCGCCGCCCGCGGGCACGAAGCGGCGATGCAAGCGTGGAACCCGCGCCGGGTGCTGAGCCTGCGCGACCCGCGGCGGACGCGGGCGGAGGTCTCCGCCCACGCGAGGCGGGCGTACGAGACCAATCTGCGGCGGATCGCCCTGAGCGCGCGGGAGATCGAGGCGCGGGCCGGGGGCGGAATCGAGCCGGACAAGGCGCGGGCGCTGCGGCGGCTGGCGCGGCTGGACTCGGAGAAGCCGCCGACCGGCTGGCTGGCACGGCGCTCGCTGCGGCGCCTGGCCGGGCACAACGAGACGATGGGGATCGAGCTCTCGCTGCTGGCCGCGGTCCTCTGGGGACGCTGATGCGGACGGTCCTGCACGTCCTCCCCCATCCCGGCGGCGGGGCCGAGACCTACATCGACCTGCTCGAAGGGCTCGAGGGGTACGAGCACCGGCGGGTCGCGCTCAGCGTCACCCGCTCGCGGCTGCGCGGGATCCCCTCGGTCCTCGGGCGGCGCCGGGAGGTGCGGCGGCTCGCCCGCGAGGCCGACCTCGTCCACGTCCACGGCGACATGGCGGCGATGCTCGTCGCGCCGGGGCTACGCGGCCGGCCGCTGGTCTTCACCACCCACGGCCTGCACCGGCTGCGGCGCTCGACCGGGCTCACCGGCCACCTCGTCCGCCGTCGCCTGCGGGCGGCGGTGGCGGCGTCGTCGCGAACGATCTGCATCGCCCGCGACGAGCGCGACGACCTCGCCGCCGCGCTGCCGCCCTCCCTGCGGGACCGGCTCGTGGTGGTGGCGAACGGGGTCGCGGTCGCCCCGCCCGTCGACGCGGAGGAGCGGCGGCGGGCCCGGGCGGCGCTGGGGTTGGGAGACGAGAGCGTCGGCGCCCTCTTCGTCGGCCAGCTCGAGGAGCGGAAGGACCCGCTCGGCGCGATCGCCGCCGTCGAGGCGGCGCGGCGGCGCGGCGGCGACCTCGTCCTCCTCGTCGCCGGCGGCGGCCCGCTCGAGCAGCAGGTCGCGGCCCGCGAGGGAGCGGCGGTGCGGGCGCTGGGGCATCGGGAGCGGCTCGATGACCTCTACGCGGCCGCCGACCTCTTCCTCCTGCCCTCCCACCGCGAGGGGATGTCGTTCGCCCTGCTGGAGGCGATGGCGCACGGGCTCGCCCCGGTCGTCGCCGACGGCACCGGCAACGCCGAGACCGTGGGCGCGGCTGGCGCCGTCTTCCCGGCGGGCGACGTCGAGGCGATGGCGGCCCTGCTCGCGGAACTCGCCGCCGACGCCGGCGCCCGCGCCCGCCTCGGCGCGGCGGCGCGGGAGCGGATCGGCACCGAGCTCAGCCTCGAGCGGTTCCTGGCCGGGACGCGCGAGCAGTACGAGGCGGCGATCGCGGCCGCGCGGTAGAGGTTGTGGCCCCCATAGGGCACGTAACCTCTACCGCGGGCCTCAGGGGGCCTGACCGCGGCGCTCGCGCAGGGCCCGTTTCAGCGGCGCCGGCAGCGCGTAGGAGAGGGCCGGGCGCAGGAGGCCGGTGGCGCCGCGCCACGAGCGGCGGCGGCGCAGCGCCCGCGCCCGGATCGCCAGCCCCTCGGCCAGCTGCGCGCGCTCGGCGCGGGCGGCGACGTTGCCGTCCCCCATCACCCGCGTGCAGAGTTCCTCGTCGAGGGCGAAGAGCCGGTGCCGCTCGGCGATCCGCAGCCAGAGGTCGTACTCGGTCGCGTAGCGGTAGCGCGGGTCGTAGCCGCCCAGCCCCAGCGCCACCTCGCGGCGGAAGGCGGCGGAGCCGTTGGGGATCGGGTTGAAGCGCATCAGCACCGGCCCGACGTCGCCGGCGGCGAAGCTCGTCCGCGGCCGCAGCACCCGGCCGGCAGCGTCGACCTCGCGCATCCGCGACCCCACCACCGCCACCTCCGGCTCCGCGGCGAGGACGGTCAGCTCGCGCTCGAGCCGCTCGGGCGCCGAGTAGTCGTCGGCGTCCTGGATCGCGACCACCGGCGCCGCGGCGGCCTCGATCCCAGCGTTGAGAGAGCGCGCGATCCCGAGGTTCCGCTCCAGCCGCATCACCCGCCCCCGCAGGTCGTCCCCGATCGCCGTCTCGGCGGCCGCGGCCGAGCCGTCCCGGGAGCCGTCGTCGATGACGATCAGCTCGAGGTTCGCCTCCGTCTGCCCGAGGATCGACGCGACCGCCCGCGCGACCGTGGCCTCGTTTTCGAAGGCGCCGATGAGCACGGTGACGGCGGGGGCATCCGAGGGCATCGCGTGCGCGAGCTTGTCAGATGGCTACGCTGGCGCGCATGAGCAGCGCCGCTCCCTGGGCCGGCCGGCCGGTCGCGATCGTCCACGACTGGTTCCAGGGGTTCCACGGCGCCGAGCGGGTCGTCGAGGTGTTGGCCGACGACGTGCTGGCGGAGGCGGGGCGGGTCGACGTCTTCACCTTCCACGCCGAGCGGGAGCTGCTGCCGCCGCGGCTGGCGGCGCGGATCGTGCGGGAATCGAGGCCCTCGCGGCTGCCGGGG
Organism: Solirubrobacterales bacterium; assembly: GCA_035764245.1. Lineage (GTDB taxonomy): Bacteria > Actinomycetota > Thermoleophilia > Solirubrobacterales > 70-9 > VAYN01. Next base: position 116,260 of record DASTZP010000011.1, on the reverse strand, counting down.
CTGCGCCAGGTCGGTCACGACCCGGGCCGGTGGCGGTACCTCCTCCCCTACATGCCGCGGTACTTCCGCTCGCTCGACCTCGGCGAGTACGACCTCGTCGTCGTCTCCTCCCACTCCTGCGCGATCAACGCCTCGCCCCCGCCCGGGACGCCCTGCGTCTGTTACTGCCACACGCCGATGCGCTACGCCTGGCTGACCGACACCGAGCGCGGGCGGCTCGACGGCCTGCAGGGTCGGGTGCTGGGGGCGCTCTCGGGCCGGCTGCGCAAGCAGGACCGCGCCGCCGCCCAGCGCCCGGACCGGCTGGTCGCCAACTCGACCGCGGTCCGCGATCGCATCCGCCGCTTCTACGACCGCGAGGCGGACGTCGTCCACCCGCCGGTCGAGGTGGAGGAGCTGCGCGCGGACGCGGGCGCCGCGCGCGACAGCTTCCTCTGGGTCGGCCGCCTCGTCCCCTACAAGCAGCCGCTGCTGGTCGCCGAGGCCTTTCGCGGCCTCCCCCACCGCCTGACCATGGTCGGAATCGGCCCCCAGGAGGAGGAGCTGCGCGAGCGCCTGCCGGAGAACGTCGAGCTGCGGGGCTGGATCGGCCGCGAGGAGCTGGAGCGGCTCTACCGCGAGGCCGCCGGCTTCCTCCACGTCGGCGAAGAGGACTTCGGGATCACGATGGTCGAGGCGCTCGCCGCCGGGGCGCCGGTGATCGCCCAGAACGCCGGCGGCGCCCGCGACATCGTCCGCGACGGCGTCGACGGCGTCCTCCTCGAGCAGCCGGACCTGGATTCCCTGCGCGAGGCGATCGCGCGCGTCGCCGCCGCCGAGTGGGACCGGCAAGCGCTCGCCGAGCGGGCGGCCGAGTTCTCCCGCCCCCGCTTCGCCGCCGCGATGCGTCGGCTCCTGAGCGAGACGATGGCCCGATGAGCGACCTCTGCACCCAGGTCCTCGTCGAGGTCGGCGACACGATCGAGCGCCTGCTGCGCGGGATCGCCGGCGAGCGCCGCGAGCCGACCCTGCTCGACGTCGGCTGCTGGAACGGCGAGCTGAGCGCGCGCTGCGGCAACGCTCTCGGGGCGGGGCGGATGCTCGGCATCGAGGTCTACGAGGGGCCGGCCGCCGAAGCGGAAGCGAAGGGCCTAGAGGTCGCCCGGGTCGACCTCGAAAGCGGGCGCTTCCCCTGGGAGGACGGGAGCGTCGACGTCGTCGTCTGCAACCAGGTCCTCGAGCACCTGAAGAACGTCTGGCTGCCGATGACCGAGATGCACCGGGTGCTGCGACCGGGCGGGCACGCGATCCTCTCGGTCCCGAACCTGGCCAGCCTCCACAACCGCGTCCTCCTCGCGCTCGGCCGCCAGCCAACCTCGATCCGCGTCCTCGGCCCCCACGTGCGCGGCTACGCCTTCGGCGAGTTCCGCGACCTCGTCGCCCTCGGCGGCGCCTACGAGGTCGAGCGCGCCCTCACCGCCGGCTTCTACCCGCTGCCGGCGGCCTGGAGCCGGCCCTTCTCGTCGCTCTGGAAGAGCGCCGGCCACACGACCGTCGTCCTCGCCCGCAAGACGGATTCCCCTCCCCCCTGGCTCGACTACATCGAGGGCGAAGTCGAGGGCGGGATGCAGACCTTCTACGGCGACGCCTAGGAGGGATTGGTGAAACTCGCGTGTGCGGCTGGCGAGTGCCGGACCGAGCGGGGGTAGGACGCAGGGAGGCCGAATAGCAGCGCTATTCGGCCGACTGAGGACGACGCCCCGCGAAGTGTCCGGCGCCGCCAGACGTGCGCGGGGGTTTCGCCGATCCCTCCTAAAAAGGCAGCTCGTCGGCGATCTCCGAGAGCTTCGGCGCGGTCCTGTCGCGCTCGGAGAGGAGCGGCTCGTCGACCCGCCAGTCGACGGCGACGTCGGGGTCGTCCCAGGCGATCCCCTTCTCGGTCGCCGGGTCGTAGTAGCTGGAGACTTGGTAGGCGACGTCGGCTTCCTCGGAGAGGACGGCGAAGCCGTGGCCGAAGCCGACCGGGACGAAGAGCTGGCGGTGCCTGACGTCGTCGAGGACGTGCGCCTCCCACTGGCCGTAGGTGGGTGAGCCGCGGCGGAGGTCGACGGCGACGTCGAGGATCTCGCCGCGGGCACAGCGGACCAGCTTCGCCTGCCCGGGCTCGGTCTGGAAGTGGATCCCCCGCAGCGTCCCCCGGCGCGAGCGCGAGTGGTTGTGCTGGACGAACTCGACCTCGACGCCGAGCCGCGCCCACTCCTCGCGGCTGAAGGACTCGACCATGAAGCCGCGCTCGTCGCCGTGGACCTGCGGCTCGACCAGGACCACCCCGTCGAGCTTCGTCTCCAGCCGCTCCGCCACTAGCCGAGCGCCTTGCCGTACTGCTTTTCGTAGTACTCGCGGTACTCGCCGGAGCGAATCGGGCCCCACCAGTCCTCGTTCTCGCGGTACCAGTCGACGGTCCGCTCGAGGCCCTCGGCGAAGTGGACCTGCGCCTCCCAGCCGAGGTCGCGCTTCAGCTTCTCGGAGGAGAGCGAGTAACGGCGGTCGTGGCCGGGGCGGTCTTTGACGTACTCGATCAGCGACTCGTCGCCGCCGGTCAGCTCGATCACCCGCTTGACGACATCGATGTTCTCGCACTCGTCGGGACCGCCGACGTTGTAGGCCTCCCCCGCCTTGCCCTTCGTCAGGACGGTGTGGATGCCGGTGCAGAAGTCCTCGACGAAGAGCCAGTTGCGGACTTGACGTCCATCCCCATACACCGGTAGCGGGTCACGGTGCAAAGCGTTCAGGGTGATCAGGGGAATCAGCTTCTCTGGATATTGGCGCGGGCCGTAGTTGTTGGAGCCGCGGACGATCGAGGCGTCGATGCCGTAGGTGTGCCAGTGGGCGGAGACGAGCAGGTCGCCGGCGGCCTTCGTCGCCGAGTACGGCGAGGACGGGTCGAGCGGCGAGGTCTCGGTGAAGGAGCCGGAGTCGATCGAGCCGTAGACCTCGTCGGTCGAGACCTGCAAGTAGCGCTCGACACCGAGCTCGCGCGCCGCGTCGAGCAGCGTCCCGGTGCCGATCACGTGGGTGCGGGCGAAGGCGTCCTGGTCGTCGATCGAGCGGTCGACGTGACTCTCGGCAGCGAAGTTGACGACGGCGTCGGCGCCCTGCATCGCTTCGCGCACCACGGCCGGGTCCTCGATCGCGCCCTCGATCAGCTCGGTCCCCTCGGGCAGGTTCTCGCGCCGCCCGGCGTAGGTGAGCTTGTCGAGGACGACGACGTCGTGCTCGTCCTGAACCAGTCGCACATAGGTGGAGCCGATGAAGCCGGCGGCGCCGGTCACCAGGAGTCTCATTCGCTTGCCTCCGCTTGTCGTTGGGCGAGATAGCCTGCCAGCCCGTCCTGCCAGGTGGGGAGCCGGATCGCGTGCTCGCGCTGGCTGACCAGGGCCGAGAAGGCCGGTCGCGGCGCCGCGGCGCCGAATTCTTCGCTGGTGATCGAGAGCACCCTGCACTCGACCTTGGCCTGCTCGAAGATCTCGCGGGCGAACTCGTACCAGGAGCACTGGCCCGCCGCCGCCATGTGGTGGATGCCGTACTCGATCCCCTCGATCAGGCGGACGATGCCGTAGGCGAGGTGCCAGGTGTAGGTCGGCGAGCCGACCTGGTCGCGGACAACCGTGACCTCGCTCTGGGCCTCGGAGAGGCGCAGCATCGTGTCGACGAAGTTGCGGCCGCCGAGCCCGAACAGCCCGGCCGAGCGGACGATGAAGTGGCGCTTGTTGGCCGCCGCGACCGCCTCCTCGCCGGCCAGCTTGGTGCGGCCGTAGGCCGAGAGCGGCGCCGGCTGGTCGCTCTCCACGTAGGACGCGCCCTTGACGCCGTCGAAGACGTAGTCGGTGGAGACGTGGAGGATCCGGGCGTCGACCTTCGCCGCGGCGGCGGCGACGTTGCCGGCCCCGGCTCCGTTGACGGCGAAGGCCGCCTGCTCGGCGGTCTCGGCCCCGTCGACGTCGGTCCAGGCGGCGCAGTTGATGACGACGTCGGGGCGCTCGAGGTCGAGCTTGCGGTCGAGCGCGTCGGGGTTGGCGACGTCGAGCTCGGCGCGGCCGTAGCCGACGACGTCGTGGCCGGCGTTGCCGGCGGCGAGGAGGACGTCGCGGCCGAGCATCCCGGCGGCGCCGGTGACGAGCAGCTTCATTTCGTGCGCGGTGGCGTTTGCACGGGCAGCAGGCTAGCTATCCAGCCGAGGGGGCGACGATCGCAAGGTCATTCTGCAGGGACGGCCGCAACGGGCAGGCCCGCTTCCAACCCCCGTTCGGCAAAGCGCCTGTCGCTGGTGATCACCGTCCCTCCCAGCTGTACGGCGAGCGCCGCATAGAGAGCGTCGTAGGCGGTCAGGGAGTGTGCGATCGCGAGCGAGAGGGCGGGCAGGACGAGCTGCGCGTCCAGGGGATGGCGGTCGAGGTCGTCGAGGTTCGCCAGCGCCCCGAGGGCCGCCATCGCCGAATCGCGACCGAGCTCACCTCGGCCGACGCGCTTCCATAGTGCGTTGGCGAACTCGACCGTGATCAGGTCGGGAGCGTGGAGATCGTGGCCATCCTCGTGGGCGCGGAGCAGGGCCGCGCGGGCCGGTGCCGACATCTCCTCCTCCACGTAAAGCGCCACCATGACGCTGGCATCGACGACGACTGACGCCATCGGCTTACCGGTCGCGGTCTTCGCGGATCAGTTCGGCGGCGGTTGAAGCCTTGCGAGGAAGAACGTGCTCCGCCCGGATCCGGTCGGCATCGCGGAGAAACTGGTCCAGCGTCGTGCCCGAACGGGGCGAGAGGCTGCGACGCAACCGCTCAACGGCCTCGGCGCTGATCGAACGCCGGGCAGATTTCGCCTCACCGCGCAGCCGCTCGTAGAGCTCTTCAGGGACGTCTCTTACATAGAGAGTGGGCATTGCTTGCAAAACGCTAGCAGATCCCTTTCGCTCCACTTGCGCTCATGCAACGAAGGACCAGAGCGAGAACTGGGCGGCGAGGACCGCCATCGCGGCGGCGGAGACGGCGACGACCCTGGTCGTCAGCTGTCGGCGCTCGGTCACGATCGCCAGCCAGATGAAGAGGGGGAAGAGGACGGCGACGAAGCGCGGCGCGGAGTAGAACGGCAGGGGGTCGGTCTGGGAGATCAGGATCGGCAGCAGCGAGACCAGCACCCAGACCCCGTAGGCGACCGGCAGCACCCGCAGGGCGCCGATGCCGCCGACGAGGGCGAAGGCGACGAAGGCCAGCTGCATGACGTTGAGGTAGTCGAAGCTGCCCTGGTAGGTGCCCTCGACGATGTGGACGACCCCCTTCCCCGCCTCGCGGACGCCGAACCAGGCGCCCGAGAACGGGTCGACGTTGTGGCGGCCGAAGAGCGCCTGCGCGTCGCTCCAGGCGAGCCCGTTGCCGACCGCGAAGTGCAGGTAGAGGCTGAAGGCGAGGAGGCCGAGCGGCGCCAGCAGGAGCCAGGCGAAATCGGGCCGGAGGCGGTAGCGAGGACGGCGCCCGCGGGCGGGCTCGGGCTCGGCGTCCGCCCGCGGCCCGTAGAGGTAGAGGAGGGCGACGGGGACGACCAGCAGCAGGCCGGGGACGCGGGTCGCCGAGGCCAGCGCGAGGACGACGCCGGCGGTCGCCCAGTGCCCGGTGCGGGCGGCGAGGAAGGCGCCGACCGCGAGCAGCAGGAACATCGACTCGCTGTAGGGGATGCCGAAGAAGAAGGCGGTCGGGAAGAACGAGAGCAGGAGCAGGGTCGGCGCCGCGAGGCGCTCGCCGAGTTCGATCGTCACCAGCCGGTGCAGCAGCGCCAGGGCGGCGAAGAAGCAGGAGAGCGAGACGGCGTAGGCGGCGATCAGGGTCGCGCCCGCGCTCGTGCCCCAGCCGCCGAGCACGCCCACCGTCGCCGGGTAGAGCGGGAAGAAGGCGAAGCGGTATTCCTGCGGCGTCAGCCCTTCGCCGCTCTCGACGTAGCCGTCGTAGGCGATCGCCAGGTAGTGCTTGGCGTCCCAGGCGGTGAGCGGCGAGAAGACGAGGTCGAGGAGGTTCTGCGCCGGCCAGGGGCCGGAGAAGGGATGGCCGACGAGGCCGGCGACGTCCTCGCCGGCGGGGGCGAAGTTGGCGACCGTGACCCAGATCGCAACGCCGAAGACGACGAGGCACCTGGGCCAGAACGCGGCCCAGGCCGCCCGCGCGTCCCGCCGGCTCACTAGACCAGTTTGATCTCGGAGCGATCGCCGACGAGGAGCTGCAGCGTCTGCGGCATCCCCTCGCTGCGGGTCAGCTTCACTTCCTTGCCGAGCAGGCTCGCCTCCATCCGCGTGCCGAGGTCCTCGACCACCGAGCCGGAGAGGACGATCGAGTTCTCGACTTCGGAGCGGCGGACGTGGACGTCGTCGCCGATCGAGGTGTAGGGGCCGATGTAGGCGTCCTCGATGCAGGCGCCGGCGCCGATCACGGCGGGACCGCGGACGACCGCGCGCTCGAGCTTGGCGCCGGGGCCGATGACGACGCGGCCCTCGACCTTCGAGTCCTCGTCGACCTCGCCCTCGACCGAGGTGACCAGCTCCTCGAGCACGAGGCGGTTGGCCTCGAGCATGTCGGCGAGCTGGCCGGTGTCCTTCCACCAGCCGCGGACGACCTCGGAGCGGACGGTCCGGCCGTCGTCGATCAGCTTCTGGATCGCCTCGGTGATCTCCAGCTCGCCGCGCCAGGAGGGCTCCAGCGAGCGGGCGGCGTCGAAGATCAGGTTCTGGAAGAGGTAGACGCCGACCAGGGCCAGGTTCGAAGGCGGGTCTTTCGGCTTCTCGATCAGGCGGACGATGTGGTCCTGGTCGTCGAGCTCGGCGACGCCGTAGGACTGCGGGTCGTCGACCGGCGTCAGCAGGATCAGCGCGTCGGGCTCGTGCTCGGTGAAGGTCGAGACGAGGCCGCGGAGGCCGTCGCGCAGGAGGTTGTCCCCCAGGTACATGACGAACGGGGAGGTGCCGATGAAGTCCTCGGCGGTGAGGACCGCGTGGGCGAGCCCGGCGGGCGAGTCCTGGACGATGTAGGTGATCTCGGCGCCGAAGCGGGAACCGTCGCCGGCCGCCTCGCGGATCTCGTCGCCGGTCTCCGGGGCGATGATGATCCCGATCTCCTTCACCCCGGCGTCGACCAGCGCCTCGATCCCGTAGAAGAGCACGGGTTTGTTGGCCACCGGCACCAGCTGCTTGGCCGAGGTGTGGGTGATCGGGCGCAAGCGGGTACCGGCGCCACCGGAGAGGATCAGTCCCTTCAAGGGCTCCATGCGAGGCTGGAACCCTACTGCGCTGCGAAAAGAGCGGCGCCCCAGCCCGAGATATGGTCCCGCCCCGATGCCGAGCCGCGCCACCCTGCGGGAGACGCTGTTTCCCGCCCCCCTGCCTGCCTCGCGCACGCTGCCGCGCTGGGAAGCCACGGTGCTGGTCTCCTCCCTGCTCGTCGTCGGCACCGTCCTCGCGCTGCTGCGCCTCGGTTGGTCGGCGCCGCTGAAGACGATCTGGGCCGAGGATGGGCCGATCTACCTGGGGGGGGCGCTGGGCCAGGGCTTCTTCGACGCGATCTTCAGCCCCTACGCCGGCTACCTCGTCCTCGTCCCCCGGCTGATCGCCGAGGTGGCGACCCTGGTGCCCCTCGAGCAGGCGCCGGCGGCGATCTCGATCCTCTCGGCGCTGCTGGCCGCGCTCAGCGCCCTCGCCGTCTGGCACGGCTGCGGCGGCCACGTCCGCAATCCCTACCTGCGAGGGGGGCTGGCGCTGGCGCTGCTGCTCGTCGCCAGCGCCGGCGAGGAGACCCTGCTCTCGGCCGCCTACGTCCCCTGGTACATGCTGATCGGGACCTTCTGGCTGCTCTTCTGGCATCCGCGGACGCAAGCCGGCGCGGTCCTCGGCGGGCTCTTCATGCTCGCCACCGGCCTCAGCACCCCCGGGGTCTGGTTCTTCATGCCGGTGGCGCTGTTGCGGGCCGCAACGGTCAGGAACGGCCGCGACGCCACCCTGGTCGGCTCGTTCATGCTCGGCGCCGTCGTCCAGGTCCCGGTCCTGCTCGCCCAGGAACAGGGCGAGTCGCTCTGGACCTCCCACATCTGGACCGCCTACCTGCAGCGCGTCCTCGACGCCGGCCTGCTCGGGCAGGACCTCGGCGGCGAACTCTGGGAAGCGTTCGGCTGGGGCTTCCTGATCGTGCTGCTGGCCGCCGCGGTCGGGGGCCTGGTCTGGGCGCTCTGGCGCTCGCGCCCCAGCGCCCGCTGGTTCGGCGCGATCGCCGTCCTCGCCTCCCTGGCGATCTTCGTCTTCTCGGTCTACCAGCGCTCGGTCGGCCTCAACATCTTCTGGTCGCCCGACAGCTCGGGGGGGGTCGCCGGGCGCTACGTCCTCGTCCCCGCCCTGCTGCTCGTCAGCGCCGTCGTCGTCTTCGTCGACGGCGCGGTGCGCGACCGCCCCCGGCCGACCGGGTTCAGCTGGCCGGTCGGGGTGACCCTGGCGGTCATCGTCCTCGCCGTCGTCACCTCCTACGACATGCGCCTGCCGGGGTTCAGGGAAGGCCCCTACTGGGAGGACGCGCTGCGCACCGCGGCGAACAAGTGCGTCTCCCAGGGCGAAGAAGGCGCCGGCATCGAGACCGCTCCCCCCCCCTTCGGCGTCACCGTCTCCTGCACGGAGATCGAATCGTTCGCCGACCCCGGCGTCAGCCGCTGACCGAGAGCCCGAGGGAGCCGGTCTCCGGGCTCCGCTGCCGCCGCGACGACGGCAGCCCGAGGGTGACGAAGGCGATCCCGGCGAGGCTGAGCAGGGCGAGGAACGCTGCGATCGGCGAGTAGCTCGACCCCGGCGGCGGGGTCAGCGACGGGGTGTAGATAAGAAGCACGAAGAGGACGTTGACCCCAACCACGGCCGCCGCCAGCCGCGGGAAGAGCGACCGCAGCCCGGCGACGCAGCCGACCACCCCGAGCAGGGGGACGGCGAGGCTGCCGACGTGGATCGTCGCCCGCGAGTCGGGGGTGCCGAACAGCAGCAGACCCCAGACGAGGCAGGCGATCCCGAAGAAGGCGAAGCAGAGGAGCGCGAAGCGCCACTCGTCCTCGTCGCGGCCGGCGCGGCGGCGGCCGAAGAGCATCGCGAAGGGGGCGATCAGGAAGATCCCGAGGAAGGGCAGCAGGCAGAAGAAGCGGGCGCCGCGGATCGCAGCGACGGTTTCGCCGGGCTTACCTTCCTCGACGCCGTCGACCGCTTCTTCGAAGCTCGTCTTCCCCCGCGGCCAGCCGACGATTTCGCCGAAGTTGTCTTCCTTGTTCTCGAGCGTCCCGTCCCAGCCGGCTTCCTCGTAGCCGTCCTCGATCGCCTCCAGCGTCCCTTTGTCGTCGAGGGTGATGTCGCCGCCGAGCTGCCACTTGAGGAGCCGGTTCCCGGGCGGGTCGGCGTAGTGCTGGTAGGCCATCCAGGGGACCATCAGCGCCAGCAGGGCGACGGCGGCGACGGCGACCCAGCGCCACTCCGGGAGGCCGCGCCACAGCGCCAGCAGGGCCAGTGGGACGACGCCGAAGACGCTGGAGCCGTGCGAGAGCAGCGCCAGCGCGAGCAGGACCCCGACCAGGGCGCCGACGCGGATGTCGCGGCGGTCGCGGGACCAGGCCGGCGAGATCACGATCGCCAGCGCCGCCAGCAGGAAGGCGGCGGCGATCAGCTTCGGCCAGACGAAGAAGCCGTGCAGGATCGCGATGTCGGAGACCATCGCCGCGAACATCGCCAGCCCCCTGGTCAGCGGCCGCAGGCGGGCGGCGACGAGGACCGCCCACATGCCGACGATCCAGAAGCCCTGGACGCCGATGCAGAGGATCTCGTAGTGCAGCCCCTGTTCGGTCGGCATGAAGCCGCGCTGGGAGAGGACGTAGCCGACCTGCAGGGGCGGGCGGTCGCTCATCAGCCAGTCCGGCGGGTAGACCGGCGGCGGGTTCTGGTGGCCGTGGGTGGCGAACCATTCGCCGAAGTAACGGGGGATGTCGTTGTCGGACGGCAGCTGTCCGGAGAAGCGCAGCGCCGAGATCGGCACCGCTTCGTGGGTGCCGCCGTGGAGGAAGCCGAGGAAGGCGACGAAGCAGCAGCCGAGGACCCAGAGGGCCAGCGGCGGCGCCAGCGGGCGCAGCTGCCGCCAGTCCATCCTGCCTTCGCGCCAGATCCAGACCAGCACCAGGATCGACCCGCCGAGCAGCAGGTAGTCCCAAGTCCGGCCGAGGAGGGGGTCGGCGTAGTAGGCCCAGAAGGCGATGAAGGCGGAGACGCCCGAGGCCGCCAGGGCGATGCCGAGCGCGACCGGGACGCTCCTGACGCCGCCCCTGGTCGCCGCCACGGCGGCCGCGATCGCGGGCGCGGCGAGCAGCGTCAGGTGGGCGATGAGGCCGGCGACGAGCTCCGCGTTGGCCCTCACCGCTCGATCTCCTCGATGTTCGCCAGGGAGACCGCCCTGGTCTGCGAGAAGAGGACGAAGAGGCTGACGAAGTTGCCGAGGGCGACGAGGGAGACGATCAGGGCGCCGAGCGCGATGTAGCTCGTCCACCCCGGCACGGTCGAGGCAGTGAAGAGCTTGAGGCAGACGACGACCGCCGCCAGGGCGGCGCCGAGGACGCCGAAGAAGACGAAGGTGCCGAGGGCCCGGATCGCGATCCGGTCGGTGAACGGCATCAGCATCCGCAGCCCGTGCATCGCGAGCTTGCCGTAGGTCATCTTCGAGCGCCCCTCGTAGCGTTCGCCGCGCTCGCAGGGGACGTACTCGGTCGGCAGGTCGAGGGCGAGGATCGCCGAGGAGTAGGAGAGGTCGAAGGTGGGATGGAGCAGGGCGCGGCGGGCGATCGACCCCGGCATCGCGACGAAGTTGCCGGAGCGCACGGTCGCCCCGGTGAGCGAGCGGAAGAGCAGGCGGAACAGTCGGTAGAAGATCTTGAACCCGATCGACTCGCGCCGTTTGGTCCGCAGCGCCAGCACCACCGGCCGTTCCGAGGGCGGCTTCGCGCGCAGCTCCGCGAGCAGCCGCGGCAGGTCCTCGGGGCGGTCCTCGCCGTCGGCGTCCATCGTCACGATCGCGTCCTCGTCGGCGATTTCGGGCAGCGTCTTGCGAAGCGCGTAGACGAGCGCCCGCTGGTGGCCGAGGTTGAAGGGCGGGTAGACCACGGTCACGTCCGCGAAGGAGGCGAGCGACTCCACCTCCGGGTCCTGGCCGGCGGTGTCGTCGATCGCCAGGAAGCGGACCTCGCCGCTCGCCTCCGGGTCGGAGGCGAGCACCTCCAGCAGCCGCTCGCGCAGGATCCGGAACGACCTGACGTCCCGGTAGATCGGGGTGAAGATCCAGGTCCTCACGAGGAGCCCGCGCCGTCCACCTGCCGCAGCAGTTCGTAGTCGTCGAAGCCGGCCACGTGGCCGAAGCCCTGTTCGAGGTACCGCACCAGCGGCCCGGGCGGGACTTCGCCGTTGCCCCAGCCCTCGGCGATCGGCAGGTTGCGGAGCAGGCAGAGGTTCTTCAGCGGGCTGATTTCGTCGATCACCTGGCGTTGATGCTCCGCGTCGAAGAGGGTCGGCCATCCCGTGGCCGTGTATCCGGTGGGGGGTTCCTGCTCGGTCCAGAGATAGAAGCTGTCCATCCCCGGCAACATGATCAGGGCGCCGCAGTTGCGGTTGATCGAGGCGGTGATCCCTTCGTAGAGCTCGGCTTCTTCTTCGGAGAGGTGGATCGATTCCGACCCCGGCAGGCGCAGCGGGACGCCGGCGTCGTAGCCGTACCGGGCCGCCTTCAGCGGACCCCGCAGGGTGGTCTGGAAGACGAAGTAGCCGATCACGACGACGAGGCAGGCGCCGACGACGGCCACGGCCTGGCGTTCGGCCCCCTCGGGGACGACGGAGAGGAGGCCGCGGACGCCGTTGCCGACGCAGATCGCCCCCACCGGGATCAGCAGGAAGGTCGCCCAGAGGGTCTGGCTGCCGGCGACCGGGAAGGCGTGCAGCGCCTGCGGGACGGCGATCAGCGGCAGCAGCAGGAGCGCCCAGGAGACGTCCGGCCGGCGGTCGGCGGTCGGGCGCAGGAGCGCGACCCAGGAGAAGGAGAGGAGGGTGAACTGGTACCCGGGCAGGCCGCCGGCGTCGAAAGGAAGCCCCTTGCCGGTGACCGAGAGCGCCATCGCCGCGCCGACGCCGATCGCGAAGAGCGAGGTCAGCGCCGTCCAGGCCGGGCCGGGCTCGCCCGAGCGGGAGCGGCTGACGTGCCAGAAGGCGATCGCGCCGGCGAGGGCGACGAGGTCGAAGCCGAAGATCCGGCTGTCGAGCTGGAGCGGGATCGTGAAGGCGTCGGCCTGGCGCAGCGGCTGCCTGAGGACGCCTTCGAAGAGGCCGTTGAGGCTGGTGCCGGCGGCGAGCAGGGTGAGGCAGCTGACGGCGGCGAGGACGACGAAGCCGCCGACCAGCCAGCCGAGCTCTTCGTTCGGGCGGCGGTCGACGCGGCGGCCGCGGAGGACGATCACCAGCGCCAGCGCGGCGACCGCGACGTGGGCCGCGAACCGGCGCGGCCAGGGTTCGCCGAACTTGCCCGCCAGCAGGACCACCGGCATCGCCACGAAGCCCACCTCGACCAGCGGCCGCGCCCAGCGGCGCTCGAAGATCGCCGGATAGCTCGCCGCCGCGGCAAGGGCGAGGGAGGCGACGACGAAGGCGCCGACGTTGATCTTCACCAGGACGAGGGCGGCGACGGCGGCCCCGAGCACCGCGAAGGCGAACGGCGAGGGGCGGTCGCGGACGAAGCAGGCGATGGCGATGATCGCCGCCAGCAGCAGGCAGATGATCCCGCCCGGGTGCATCGGCTCGTTGATGAGGACGCCGAGCGAGGAGAAGACCAGCATCTGGGTCGCCAGCCCGAGCAGGACGCTGCCGGCGATCCGCGCCGTCGCGACCCCGATCGCGAGCGAGGAGATGACCCAGGCGCACATCGTCACAGTGCGACCGGCCTCGTGGTCGACGGGGATGCCGAAGAGCGAGAAGAGACCGCCCCAGGCCTCGAAGTAGAAGGGCCCGTACTGGGTGAAGACCTGGTCGTAGAGGTGACCGTGCTCGACGAACCCGTTGATCGCCGTGAGCATGTAGCCCTCGTCGTCGTAGCCCCGGAAGCCCGTGAACATCTGCGGATGGGCGATCAGGCAGGTGACGACGGTGACGGCCGCGAAGGCGAGCACGGCGAACGCCGTCCTGATGATCGGCCCCCGCCGACTGTCGCTCAGCACGGCGGAAGCGTATCGGCGCTAGCGTTCGGCACCTTCACATGGCCAGCGAAGAAACCGTCCTCGAGCCGAGCCGGGTGCAATCCGACCCCGCCGGCGGCAGCCGCCCCGCGATCGTCGTCGAGGATCTGCACAAGTCCTTCCGGATCCCGACCAACCGCGTCGACTCGCTGAAAGAGCGGGCGGTCCGCCCCTTCGCGCCGCGCGAGTACCGCGAGCTCCACGCCCTCGACGGCGTCTCCTTCGAGATCCGCCAGGGCGAGTTCTTCGGGATCGTCGGCCGCAACGGCTCCGGCAAGAGCACCCTGCTGAAGCTGCTGGCCAGCATCTACCGGGCCGACGGCGGCAGGATCCGGATCGCCGGCCGGCTCGCCCCCTTCATCGAGCTCGGCGTCGGCTTCAACCACGACCTCACCGCCCGCGAAAACGTCGTCCTCAACGGCGTGATGATGGGCCTGACCCCGGCCGAGATGCGGCGCCGCCTCGACCCGGTGATCGAGTTCGCCGAGCTCGAGGACTTCGCCGACCTGAAGCTGAAGAACTACTCCTCGGGGATGCTGGTCCGGCTCGCCTTCGCGGTGATGATGGAGGCCGACGCCGACGTCCTGCTGATCGACGAGGTGCTCGCCGTGGGCGACGCGGCCTTCCAGCAGAAGTGCGCGGACGCCTTCCACGAGATGAAAGCAGCGGGCAAGACGATCGTCCTCGTCACCCACGATATGGCGACCGTCGAGCAGTACTGCCACCGGGCGATGCTGATCGCCGACGGCCGCATCCAGCACATCGGCGAGCCGGGGGAGGTCGGCCGCGAGTACCTGCGCCTCAACTTCGAGGGGGGCGACGCCAGCAAGCTGACCTCCGGGACCAAGGACCTGCGCCTCGACGGCCTCTGGCTCGAGAACGCCGCCGGCGAGCGGGTGGAAAACCTCGAGCGCGGCGAAGAGCTCGTGATCCGGGGCTCGCTGGAGGTGTTGCGGGAGACGCCCGGGGTGCGGGTCGGGTTCACGCTGATCGACGAGAACGGCCACGGCGTCTTCCAGTTCGGCACCGGCACCGATGAGGACGGCCCTGGGCTCGGACCCGGCGACCGCGTCGCCATCGACAGCCGGGTGGAGAACCTGCTGACCCCGGGCCGCTACTTCCTCCACTTCGGCGCCCAGCGCTACCCGGACCCGAAGGCCACCGTCCTCCACGTCGAACGCGCGCTCGGCTTCCACGTCTTCGGCGGCGCCCCGAGCCAGGGCGTCGTCGAGCTCCCCCACGCCACCGAGCTCGAGGTCGAGGGACGCGGATGAGCGCCCCGAGCCCGATCGCGCAGAGCGCCCCGGCCCCGGCGGAGCTGCGGGAGGTCCACGGTCCCTCCGCCCTCGGCGGCGGCCCCCGGCGCTTCTTCGACCTGCTCTGGCTGATGTCGGCGACCGAGTTCAAGCGGGTCTACTTCGGCACCGTCTTCGGCTACCTCTGGTCGCTGGTGCGACCGCTGATGCTGTTCGGGGTGCTGCTCTTCGTCTTCACCCAGGTCTTCAAAGTCGGCAGCAGCCTCCACAACTACCCGGTGCTGCTGCTGCTGGGGATCGTCCAGTACACGTTCTTCCAGGAAGCGACGACCAGCGCCGTCACCTCGGTGGTCGGCCAGGAGGGGGTCGTCCGCAAGACCCAGTTCCCGCGCCTGGTGATCCCGCTGGCGACGGTGCTGACGGCCTTCTTCAACTTCTGCCTCAACCTCGTCGTCGTCTTCGCCTTCATCCTCGCCTGGGGGGTGGAGCCGATGTGGACCTGGCTGCTGTTCCCGGTCGCGGTGGCGGCGCTCTTCGTCCTCACCGCCGCCGTCAGCATGATCCTCTCGGTCCTCTTCGTCCGCTTCCGCGACGTCGCGATCATCTGGACCGTCCTCGCCCAGGTGCTCTTCTACGCGACGCCGATCCTCTACCCGCTCGGCCTCGAGGACTTCCTCTCCGAGACGGTGGAAAACCTGCTGATGCTGAACCCGCTGGCGGTGATCTTCGAGCAGGTCCGGGTCTGGATGCTGGAATCCTCCGCCCCCTCCCCGGCCGAGGCGGCGGGCGGCGCCCTGCACCTGCTACCGGCGCTGGCCATATACGTCGGCGTCTGCGCCTTCGCGGTCTGGATCTTCAACCGCGAGGCGCCGCGGGTGGCAGAGGAGCTCTGAGCGATCCAGAGCGGGGTAGACTGGCCGCAATGGCAGATCAGACCTCGCCGGTGGCGCCGCGGGAGGACGCCGGCGCCGCGCCCGAGTACGGGTCCTACTACTACCGGCACGACTGCGGCATCCCCTACGAGCGCAACGAGCACTGGCTCGGCTTCTTCGACCGGATCGCGGAGGAGATCGTCCGCGAATTCCACCCCGGCTCGGTGCTCGATGCCGGCTGCGCGATGGGCTTCCTGGTCGAGGGGCTGCGCAAACGGGGCGTCGACGCCAAAGGGGTCGACGTCTCCGAGTACGCGATCTCGCAGGTGCACGAGTCGGTCGCCGAGCACTGCAGCGTCGCCTCGCTGAGCGAGCCGCTGCCCGGCCGCTATGACCTCGTCACCTGCATCGAGGTGCTCGAGCACATCCCGCCCGAGGAGGCGAGCACGGCGATCGCCAACCTCTGCGCCGCGACCGACTGCCTGCTGCTCTCGACCTCGCCGAGCGACTACGCGGAGCCGACCCACCTCAACGTGCAGCCGCCGGAGTTCTGGTCGGCCGCGCTCGCGCGTGAGGGCTTCTTCCGCGAGGTCGACCGCGACGTCTCATACCTCACCCCCTGGGCGGCTCTCTACGTGCGCCGGGAGGAGCCGCTGCCGGACACGGTCCGCCGCTACGACCGCTCCTGGTGGCGGCTGCGCAAGGAGGTCCAGGAGGTCCGCGAGGCGCTCCTGAAGTCACAGGAGCAGCTGGCGGAGCTGGAGGCCGGCGAGGTCGAGGACCGGCCGGAGCTGCTGCAGGAGCTGGACCGCCGCCAGGAGGAGATCCTGCGGCTGCGCGACCAGCTGATCGCGCGCGACGCCGAACTCGGCACCGCCCGCGGCCGCCTCTGCGAGATCGAAGACCAGAACCAGCGGGTGACCAGCGTCGCCAACCGGGTTCACGCGCGCCTGCCGCGGGTCTTCCGCCTCTTCGGCGCGGTCCTGCGCCGGCTGCGCGGCCTCACCGGGGGCTAGGCGTGACCCCACCCCGCTTCTCGGTCCTGACGCCGGTCTACGAAACGCCGCCGCGCGTGCTCTGGGAGATGCTCGAGTCGGTCCGGACCCAGACCTTCGGCGACTGGGAGCTGTGCCTGGTCGACGACTGCTCCAGCGCCCCCCACGTGCGCCAGATGCTGGCGGAGGCGAGCGCCGAGAACCCGCGGATCAAGGTCCGCCGGCGGGAGGAGAACGGCGGCATCGTCGCCGCCTCCAACGACGCCCTGGCGATGGCCGAAGGCGAGTTCCTCGCCCTCCTCGACCACGATGACGAGCTCCACCCCGACGCCCTCGCGCACGTGCACGAGGCGCTGCTCAAAACCCCGGAGGCCGACTACGTCTACACCGACGAGGACAAGATCGACCTCGCCGGCCACCACTCCGGCCCGTTCTTCAAGCCCGACTGGTCGCCGGAGCGGATGCGGACGCAGATGTACACCTGCCACCTCAGCGTCCTCCGCCGCTCGCTGGTCGAGGAGGTCGGCGGCTTCGACCCCGAGTTCGAGGGCTCCCAGGACTGGGACCTCGTCCTCAAGGTGACCGAGCGCGCCCGCGCCGTCCTCCACGTGCCCCGTGTCCTCTACCACTGGCGGATGATCGAGACCTCGGCCGCGGGCGGCGGCGAAGCGGCAAAACCGTGGGCCTTCGAGGCCGGCAAGCGGGCGATCCAGGCCCACTGCGAGCGGATCGGCCTGCCGGCGCGCTGCGAGCGCGACGAGGTCGACCCCGGCGTCTACCACCTCGAGCCCGAGCTGAATGACGAACCGCTGGTCAGCATCGTCATCCCCAGCCGCGGCACCGTGCGCGAGGTCCGCTACCAGCCGATCGTCCTGATCGAGAACTGCGTCCGCAGCATCGTCGAGCGCTCGACCTACGAGAACTACGAGATCGTCTGCGTGCTCGACGCCGAGACGCCCCGCAACGTCTTCGACGACCTGCGCAAGATCGGCGGCGAGCGGGTCCGGATCGTCCGCTTCGACCGCCCCTTCAACTTCTCGGCGAAGATCAACGTCGGCGCCGTGCGCAGCAGGGGCGAGCACCTGCTGCTGCTGAACGACGACATCGAGGTCGCCACCCCCGACTGGCTGGAGCGGATGGTGATGTACTCGGCCCAGCCCGGGATCGGCGCCGTCGGCGGCAGGCTGCTCTGGGAAGACGGCCGCCTCCAGCACGTCGGCGTCGAGTTCGAGGGCGGCCTACCAGGGCACCTCTGCCGCGGCTTCGGCGGCGAGTACCGCGGCTACGGCAACAGCGTCCGCATCGCCCGCGACTGCCTCGCGGTCACCGGCGCCTGCCTGATGACCAGCCGCGAGCAGTTCGAGGCGGTCGGCGGCCTCAGCCCCAGCTTCCCGGTCAACTACAACGACATCGACTACTGCCTGAAGCTCTACTCGCGCGGGCAGCGGATCGTCTACGACCCCGACCTGGTCATGTGCCACTTCGAGTCCTCGAGCCGCGAGACCGACGTCGAGGAATGGGAGAAAGACCTCCTGCTCGAGCGCTGGGGGGCCCTGACGGCGGTCGACCCGTACTCGAACCCGCACCTCCGCCACGGCTCGCCGCGGCTGAGCGGCGCCCTCAACTGGGCGATCCGGCGCCGCCCCAACCTGCCCCGGATCCTGAACCGCCGGCGCAGCCGCGAGGGCGTTGCGGCGCCGTAGGCGGGGCGGCGACCGGCTGCCCGCAGGCAGCCTCGACCACCCTCCCGCCGGCTTCCGGTTCGAGGCGGGCGTCGTCGTCGCCAGCGGCTGGGCCCTCTTCGGCGAGGAGCCGGTCTCGAGGGTCGAGGCCTGGCTCGGGGACGTCTACCTGGGGCGAGCCAGGCTGGGGCTGCCGCGGCCCGACGTCGCCGTGGTCCACCCCGCTCCCGGGGCGGTCGTCTGCGGCTTCGAGCTGCGGGCCGGGGTCGAGCCGCCGGCGGCGGACCTCGAGGCGGAGCTGCGGGTCGTCGCGACCGCCGTCGGCGGCGAGCAGCAGGAGCTGGGAGCGGTCCCGGTGACGCTGGCGGGGCGGCAGGCGCCGGATCCCCGCCCGCCGCGCGCCGTCGCCGCTGGAGGGGCGGGAGACGGGCTCCGCGTCCTCGCCTTCAGCAACGTCCTCACCCTCGGCGGCGCCGCGCTGCACCTCTACGACCTGCTGACCGAGGCGCGGCGCCAGGGGCGGATCGAGCCGACCGTCGTCTCCGCGATCGACGGCCCCCTGCGGGGGGACCTCGAAGCCCAGGGCGTCCCCGTCCACCTGCTCGGCCCGCTGCCGCTCGACGACCTCGAGGCCTACCTCGACCGCAGCGAGGAGATCGCCGCCTGGGCCGCCGGCAAGGGCTTCGAGCTGGTCCTCGTCAACACGGCGACGGCGCTGACGCTGCCGGGGGCCGACGTCGGCCGTGCGCTCGGGCTGCCGGTCGTCTGGCTAGTCCACGAGAGCCTGCCGCCGCCGCTGCTCTGGGACGGCCTCGGCCCGGGCTTGCGCGAGCACGCCGAAGCGGCGCTGGCCGAGGCCGCGCTCGCCGTCTTCGAGGCCGAGGCGACGCGCCGCCTCTATCCCGCCGTCGCCGAGCGCTCGGTCACGGTCCCCTACGGGCTCGACCTGGCGCCGATCGAAGCGGTGCGGGAGGGATTCGACCGCGGCGCGACCCGGCGCGAGCTGGGGATCGACGCCGACGCCGACCTCGCCGTCTGCGTCGGCACCGTCGAGCCGCGCAAGGCGCAGGTGCAGCTGGCCCGCGCCTTCGACCTAGTCGCCGGGCGCCACCCGCGGGCGCAGCTGGCCTTCGTCGGCAGCGACGAGGGGACGGACTCGGCGGCGCTGGCCGCCTGCGTCGCCGCCTCCGCCCACGGCGAGCGGATGCGGATCGTGCCCCGGACCCCCGAGGTCCAGCGCTGGATCGGAGCCGCCGACCTCCTTGTCTGCGCCTCCGACGTCGAGTCGCTGCCGAAATCGGTGCTGGAGGCGATGGCCTGGGAGAAACCGGTCCTCGCCACCGCCGTCTTCGGCCTGCCGGAGACGATCGAGCACGGCGCCGACGGCTGGCTCTGCGAGCCCGGCGACCTCGGCGCCCTGGCGGCGGGCCTGGATCTGGCCTTCGGCTCGGACGAAGAGACGCGGCGACGGATCGGGACGGCGGCGCGGCAGCTGGTCCTCGACCGGCACGACCTCGGCGCCTACGCCGAGCAAATCTCCGACCTGCTGGGCGCCGCTACCGGCTAGCGGATTCGACCCGCGGCAGCTCGGCGTTTTTGACCTGGTAGTCGCCGCGGCTGAGGGTGTTCTCGAGCCAGACGTAGAGGACGATGAAGAGGTAGCGGCTGCCCATCTCTTTCATTGCCAGCTTCGCCTCGCCGCTGGTGCGGTTGGTCCAGGAGGTGGGGACGACGGCGTAGCTGTGGCCCCGCACGATCGCCTTCAGCGGCATCTCCACGGTGAGGTTGAAGTGCTTGGAGAGGAGCGGCTGGATGGTTTCGATGACCTCGCGCCGGTAGGCCTTGAAGGCGTTGGTGGTGTCGTTGTAGCGGTGGCGGAAGAGGATGCGGATGAACTGGTTGGCGAGGCGGTTGATCGTCAGCTTCAGGCGCGGGTAGTCGTGGATTTTTGCCCCCGGCATGAAGCGCGAGCCGAAGGCGCAGTCCCAGCCCTCTTCGAGCAGCATGTGGTAGCGGACGAGGTCGTTGGGGTCGTCGGAGGCGTCGGCCATCACGATCGCCACCGCGTCGCCCGTGAAGACGTCGAGCCCGGCCCGGATCGCGTTGCCGAAGCCGCGTTCGTTGTGGGAGCGGTGGACGCGGACGCGGGGGTTGCGCTCGCCGATCGCAGCGACGACCGCTTCGGTCGAGTCTTCGGAGTCGTCGTTGACGACGATCACCTCGTAGTCGATGCCTTCGCGCTCCAGCGCCGCGGTCACGCCTTCGACCGTGTTGGCGACCGACCCCTCCTCGTTCTGGGCCGGGATCACCACCGAGAGCTTCATCCCCTCTGCCATGAGGCCGCGACGCTACCGGAAGTCCCAGATCGGCTGCGAAGTCGCCCGGAAATTCTTTGTTTCTGCGCTACTTCTGTCGCAGCCAAAACGTTACGCTATGCTCATGGCGGTGATGATGCAGCCCAGAGAGCCGAGAGAGAAGTGGACCGACGAGCGTCTCGACGACAGCTTCGCGGCCCTCAAAGCTGAAATCGCGGACACGAAAGCCGAGATGCGCGCGGGCTTCGCTCGCATCGACGCCGACATCCGCGAACTGCGGCGGGAAATGAAAACCGGCTTCTTCCTGATCTTCGCCGCCATCATCGGCAGCAACGCCACCATCATCGCCAGCGGCGTGCTCTGACGCTCAGGCGGCGGCGCCGACCCAGCGCTCGAGGTTCTGCTCGTACATCTCCTTGAGGATGTCGTCGATCCCGTAGCGGAGCTCGAAGTCGGGGTAGTCGTCCTTGAACGGCTGCAGGTCGGAGATCCACCAGCGGTGGTCGCCGATCCGCGGCTCCTCCCCCATCTCCCACTGCAGCTCCCGCCCGGCGATCCGCTCGCAGGCGTCGATCGCCTCCAGCATCGAGCAGTTGCTGAAGCGGCCGCCGCCGATGTTGTAGACGGCGGCGGGGCGCGGCGCCTTGCGGAAGGCGTCGAAGGCGGCGATCAGGTCGGCGCTGTGGATGTTGTCGCGGACCTGCTTGCCCTCGTAGCCGAAGACGGTGTAGGGCGTGCCGGTGACGGTGCACTTCATCAGGTAGGCGAGGAAGCCGTGCAGCTTCGCGCCGGCGTGCTGGGGCCCGGTCAGGCAGCCGCCGCGGAAGGCGACGGTGGGCATGTCGAAGTAGCGGCCGTACTCCTGCACCAGCAGGTCGGCGGCGGCCTTGGAGACGCCGAACAGCGAGTGGGTCGAGTGGTCGATCGTCATCGAGGTGTCGATGCCCTTGTAGTACTCGTGGTCCTCCGGCAGCTCCAGCCGCTTCTCCAGGCTCTGCAGCGGCAGCCGGTTCGGCGTGTCGCCGTAGACCTTGTTGGTCGAGCAGTGGACGAAGGGGGCGTCCGGGCAGTGAGCCCGCGCCGCCTCGAGCAGGTTGAGGGTGCCGTTGGCGTTGACGCCGAAGTCGGTCTGCGGCTCGCTCGCGGCCCAGTCGTGCGAAGGCTGGGCGGCGGTGTGGACGACCAGCTCGATCTGGCCGGCGCGCTCGCGGAAGATGCGGTCGATCTCGGCGGCGTCGCGGATGTCGGCGTTCTCCCAGCGGAACTCCTTCGGGTAGGCGTCGACGAGGCGACGGGTGACGTGCGAGGTCGAGGACTCGGGCCCGAAGAAGCGCGCCCGCATGTCGTTCTCGATCCCGACCACGTCGAAGCCTTCAGAGATGAAGTGGTCGACGGCCTCCGAGCCGATCAGACCCCCCGAGCCCGTGATGATCGCTACCGGCATGTCTGGTGCCTTCTCCTTCCCCCCCGTGGGGCGTCGATGTCGAGCGCCTGGCAGGACCAGCGCAACTCAGAGGCGGCGAAGCTATCAGCAAGCGTACCGAGACCGGATTGCGGAAAGTAATGAGGTACGTCATTAATTAACGCAAGTATGGAGATTCCCCTATACTTTCGGCAATGAAGGATCCGATTTCCATTCCCGAGGCGGCCTCTGTGCTCGGCCTCAGCGCCGGCCGGGTCCACGCCATGGTCACCCACGGCGGGCTACCGGCCGTGAAGGTAGGGGGCCGCTGGCTGATCGAGCGAGGCGACGTCGAACGTCGGCGGCGGCAGCCCCCGCTGAAAGGACGACCGTTCGCCGCGCACAACGCCTGGGCGCTGCTTCGCCTCGCTTCCGGCGAAGACCCCGAAGGGATCGATCCCGTCAGTCGTTCCCGCCTTCGCAGAGCGCTGAGGCTGGAGGGACTGGAGGGGCTCGGACAGCGGCTGTCCCGACGGGCCGATTCCAGGTTCTTCGACGCCCACCCGGGAGAGATCCCCTACCTCATGGCCGACCGGCGCTTCGTCCCCTCTGGGGTCAGCGCCGCCGCCATGCACGAACTCGACCTGATCTCCGGGTCTGAGGCCGACGGCTACGTGCGCGCCGGTGCGCTTCGGAGCTTCGAAAACGACCATGCCCTCCGCCCCAGCGCCGAGAGGTCGAACGTCCGCCTGCGCGTGGTTCCCGACAGCGCTTGGCGCCTGATGCCGAAGGGTGGCCGGTCGGCTCCGCTCGCCGCGGTCGCGATCGACCTCGCCGAGGACGCGGACCCCCGCTCGGCCGCCGCAGGCCACGAGCTCCTGAAGGCGCTGCGATCGCCGTGAGCACCGTCGTCCATGTCGATCCGCCCACGGCCGAGGCGAAGCGCCTCTGGAAAAGCGCCCTGGAGCTGGCCCAGGACTTCGGCGTCGACGAGCGCTGGGCCCTGGTCGGTGGCCTGATGGTGCAGCTGCATGCGATCGAGCACAGTCGCGCCTCCCGCCTTACCGCCGACATCGACTTCCTCGGCGACTCGCGTCGACGCCCGGCGATGACGGTGCAGATGGCCGAAGCGCTGAAGGAGCGCGGCGGAGAGATGGCAATGCCATCGCTGAGCAACGAGAATCTCGGCTACCGGTTCGAGGTCGATGGCTCAATCGTCGAGATCCTTGGCTCGGATGGCGTCCGCCGCGATCCGAAGACGCTCGGCAGGTACACGACCTTCCAGGTCCCAGGCGGTACCCAGGCGCTGACGAGGTGCGAGGTCGTCGAAGTCTCCCTCGATGGCGGCGAGCCCGTTGCGATCAGGCGGCCGAACCTGCTGGGAGCCATCCTGCTCAAGGCCCGCGTGGTCAAAAAGCAGCGCGACAAGTTCGAATCGGATCGCCAGGACCTGATTCGCCTGCTCAGCCTGGTCGAGGATCCGCGCGCGCTTGCGGAGGAGCTCAGAGGGAGCGAGAGAAAGTGGCTGCGGGGAGTCGAGGAGCTGCTCGCCTGGAGGGACGGTGGGCTGACCGATCTCTTCACCAGCGAGGATCTTGCGGCCGCCGAGGGCGCCTACAGGCTGCTGATCGCCTGACCGGCCGGCGCCTCAGACGTCGAGGGCCTGGGCGATTCGCTCGGGATCGGCGGCGATCCAGTCGTGGATGTCGGCCAGCACCTGCTCGGCGCTGCGCCGCGGCCGCCACTCGTCCAGGCCGAAGAGTCTCGTGCAGTCAGACAGGTATATCGGGACGTCGCCCTGCCGCGTCTCCTCGACGGGCGCAATCGGCACCTCGTTGCCGGTCAGCCTTTGGCAGATCTCGGTCGTCTCGCGCAGCGAGAGGCTGCACTCGCGGCCGCCGCCGACGTTCACGGTGCGCCCGTCCCAGGCGCCGGGATCGAGCAGCTGCCGCTCGACCAGATCGACCAGGTCCTCGACGTGGAGGAGATCGCGTACCTGCTTGCCATTCCCCCCGAACCCGATGTAGGAGAGGGGGTTGCGGAAGAGGTGGGAGAGCATCCAGTGGGTGAATACCCCCTGGTCCACCTTTCCCATCTGCCAGGGGCCGGCGATGACGCCGCAGCGGTCGATCACCGCGGGCACGCCGAGGGACTCCCGGTACTCCTCGATCAGCATCTCGGCGGCCAGCTTGGTGGCGCCGTAGAGGGTGCGCGCGCCCTCCAGCGGGAACTCCTCGGAGATGCCGAGGGGGGAGACGCCGCGGACCTCCTGCTCGGCGGCGAGCTCGAAGCGGGTCTCCGCCTCCTCGAGCTTCAGCTCCACCTGCGGGGCGACCGGGTAGACGCGGCTGGTCGAGAGGAAGACAACGAAGGCGCCGTCGCGGCGGGCGAGCTCGAGGCAGTTGTAGGCGCCGGTGAGGTTGGTGTGGACGAGGTAGCCGGTGTCGCCGTCGACGCCGCTCATCACCGAGGGCTCGGCCGAGCACTCGATCAGGGCCGTCAGCTCCCCCACCGCGCCGAGGTCGCCGGGCTCGCGGACGTCGCCCTTGACGAACTCCACCCCGGCCTCCTGCAGCCGCGGCAGGTTCAGCTCCGAGCCCTTCCGGTAGAGGTTGTCGAAGGCGACGACCTCCCAATCGGGGTGCCGGGTGGCGAGGGAGACGGCGAGGTTCGAGCCGACGAACCCCGCCCCACCGGTGATCAGCAGCCGGTTCAAGGCTCGCGAAGCTATCACCTAGAATCGCCGCGCTTGGAGCTCCTCCACCTCTGGTCCATCGACCTCAGCCGGGAGCCGGCGCCGCAGCGGCGCGCGGCCGCTGACGACGCCCTGGGCCGGATCCTCGCCACCCACCTGCCCGAGGGGGCCGCGATCGAGCTCGTCAGCGGCGAACATGGCAAGCCGCGCCTGGCGAGCGGCGGCCTCGAGTTCAACCTCAGCCACTCCGGCGACCTCGCCCTCGTCGCCGTCAGCGCCGAGCACGCCGTCGGGGTCGACATCGAGAAGGTGGAGGCGGACCGGGACCCGGTCGCCCTGGCGGAACGGGCGCTGTGTGACGAGGACGTGCTCGCGGTGCGCGAGGCCGCCCCCGCCGAGCGCGACCTCGTCTTCCACCAGCGCTGGGCGCGCCACGAGGCCCGCCTCAAGTGCCTCGGCGTCGGCATCTTCCGCGAGTCTCTGGTGGAGACGGCGTCGCTCGCGGTCCGGGACCTCGAGGTGCCGAGCGGCTACGTGGCGGCGCTGGCCGTCAACGCGCCGCGCCTGCCGCCCCTGCGCCGCTGGACTTTCGATCCGGGGAGCGCTTCGAAAAGACGGGAACCGGGTTAGCTAAGTTGAAACCGTGATCCGGGCAGGCGGAAAATTGGCGTTGGCGATTTGCCTCCTGTTGGGGCTGACGACGGCCAGCGCCCAGGCGCTGACCAGCCAGCGGGTCGGCAGCTTCCAGCAGCCGATCTACGTCACCTCGGCTCCCGAC
The DNA here is from genome assembly GCA_035764245.1 of Solirubrobacterales bacterium. Taxonomy (GTDB): domain Bacteria; phylum Actinomycetota; class Thermoleophilia; order Solirubrobacterales; family 70-9; genus VAYN01. The sequence continues at coordinate 90,975 of DASTZP010000011.1, read as the reverse complement.
AACCCCGACCGCCTTTTCGTCGTCGAGCGTGCCGGGACGGTCGTGGTGCTCGAAAACGGCGAAGTGAAGCCCTTTGCCGACATCCGGCAGGCGGTCTCCTGCTGCACCGTCGAGCGCGGTCTGCAGTCGATCGCGCTGTCCCCCGACTTCGCCCAGAGCGGCCGCTTCTTCCTCTTCTACACGGGCGAGGAAGAACCGGGGGAGCTTCACATCGCCGAAATGGTCGCCGGCAGCGCCGGGGCGCCGGCCGACACCCTCCGCGACGTGATCGCGCCCATCCCCCACGGGGCGAACGCGAACCACAACGGCGGGCAGCTGCAGTTCGGGCCCGACGGCGCCCTCTACGCCTCGACCGGGGACGGGGGCGGCGGCGACGACGAACTTCACAACGCGCAGGACCCGACGAGCTTCCTCGGCAAGCTCCTCCGCATCGTCCCCAGCCAGATCGGGACGGTGGCGCCGACCGTCTGGAGCCTGGGCCTGCGCAACCCCTTCCGCTTCTCCTTCGATCGGCAGACGAATGACCTCTGGATCGGCGACGTCGGACAGGGCAAATGGGAGGAGGTCGATTTCGCCGCGGCCCCGACGATGGGTCAGAACGCGAACTTCGGCTGGAACTGCTTCGAGGGGGACGAACCGGGTCCGGCCACCGACCCCGAGTGCGCCTCCCCTCCCCCCGGCGGCTACGCGAAACCCGTCTTCGAGTACGAAAACCCGCCCGACAACGGCGCGGCGCTGATCGGCGGCTACGTCGCCCGCGACCCCGGGCTGGGGGACACCTTCGGGCGCTACCTCTACGGCGACTATTTCGTCGGCGACGTCCGCTCCTTCTCCCTTGCCGCCCCGTCGGCGACGGATCGCTACGAGGGCGTCCACGTCGACAAACTGACCTCCTTCGGCGAAGACTCCTGCAAACGGCTCTACGCGGTCTCCGGGGAAGGGCCGGTGTACCGCTTGCTCGGATCCGGCCCGGTCAGCTGCGGCAGCAGCCCGACGCCGACCCTCACCCCCTCCCTCCTCAGGGTCCGCGCCGCCAGCCGCAAGGTCAAGCGCAACCGCCGCGGCTTCATCTCCGCCTGGGCGAGTCCCTGCAACGGCCGCCGCGGCGGCCAGGTGACGCTCTGGCGGGGGCGGCGCAACCTCGGCACGCGGCGGCTCGACCGGGTCTGCTCGGCCCGCTTCCGGCCCCGGATCAAGCGTCGCTCCAGCTTCCGGGTAACGCTCAAGGCCGACCAGTCCTTCGCCGCCGCGATCTCCCGGCGGCTGACGATCCGGCCGCTTCGCCGCCACCGGCGCTGAGCCCGGCGTGCAGCCCCCGCCCACCCACGCGCCGCTCGCCTGCGGCGCTCTCGGCGACTACGACCGCGAGCGGGTGCTACGGATCGCCGGCCGGCTGGGGTGCCTGCCGCGGCCGGCGCACGAGGACCCGCGCTCGATCCTCCTGCTCGATCGCGCCCCGGTCGAGTGGAGCGGGCGCCGGCAGCGGGGCTTCGGCTGGGTCGAAGGCGAGCTTCGGCGGGCCGGGTCGCCGCTGGGCGACTGGGAGCAGGCGGCGGCCCAGGGCCTGACCGGGCTCGTCGTCGAGGGCCGCGGCCGCTACCTCCACACCTCCCTCAACGGGCTCGCCCCCGTCTACTGGATGGAAGACGGCGGCGCCACCTACTTCGCTTCGCGGCTCGATCCACTGGTCCGCACCTCGCCCCGCAAGCTCTCGATCGACTGGGAGGCCTGGGCCTCGATCGTCGCGATGCGGTACCCGATGGGGGAACGGACGCCGTTCGCGGAGATCAAGCGGCTCCCGTTCCACGCCACCCTCCGCCGCCGCTTCGGCCGCGCCCGCCCGCGCAGTCACACCTGGCCCTGGGAGCAGATCGAGCCGCGGGCGACGGTGAGCGCGGCCGCCGACCGCGCCGTCGCCGAGCTGGAGACGGCGCTGGCGCCGCTGGAGGAAGAGGTGGTCTGCCCTCTCAGCGGCGGCCGCGACTCCCGCATCCTCTTCGTCGCCCTCGCCCGGGAAGGCAAGGTCGCGGCCGCGGCGACGGTTTCCGACGACGAGGGCGACACCCACGAGGAGGCGCTGGCGGCCCCGGTCGCGGCCGCCCTCGGCGTCCCGCACCAGTGCCTGGAGGCGAGCGCGGCCGAGTACCCGGCGGACTGGGAGCTGCGCGCGCGCCTGGTCGAGCACCAGTTCGTCGACCACGCCTGGCTGGTGCCGCTGGCCCGGCGGATCGCCGGCGTGCCCGGGCCGGTCCCGGACGGGTTCGGGATCGACGTCTTCTTCTCCTCCGGCCGGCACTTCTACCCGCCGGAGACGCTCGACACCCGCGACGGCGCCCGCGCCGGGCGGGCCTTGTTCGAGACGCTGCGCCGCTACGGCCGCGGCGAGCGCTCCCTGGTCCCCCGGCTCCGCGACGCCTTCGAGGCGAGCGCCCGCGAGCAGTTTCGGACGGCGACGCGCCGGTTCGAGGGCCATCCCTCGCAGCCGATCCTCTCGCTCTACGCCACCCGCTCGCTGGGCGGGGTCGCGACCTACTCGACCGGCCTGCTCGGCACCGGCTCGAGAATGCTGATGCCGGGGGCAGGGGGAATGGCGGCCGCGGCCCTGGAAGCGGCGCCGAGCGAGAAGATCGGCGGCACCCTCTACGACAGTGTGCTGGAGAGGCTCGGGCCCCCGGCGGGGATGCTGCCTTCGACGTCCGACGCTCCGCGCCGGCCCCCCCACCTGCCACGCCGCTGGCGTAGCGAGCCGGCCCTGGCGATGCACCGCGAGCTGGTCGCCGACGGGCCCCTCGCCGCCTACGTCTCCGACGACCTGCACGAGTGGCTCGCGGCCCCCGAGGGGGTGGAGCTGCCCGGCGACCTGCGCCTGGGCATGGAGTCGATCGGCCTCATGCACTCCTGGTGGCGCCGCTACCGCGACTGCCTGCGCGAGGCCGACCCGGCCGACCTACTCGGCTGAGGATCCGCGCAGTCGCCGGAACAGCTTTGCCGCCGCGCGCAGGGGAGCCGTCACCCGCCAGCTGACGCTCGCCTCGACCGAGCGCGCCAGTTCGTCGCCCTTCTTCGCCTCTCGCTCGGCCGCCAACTGGGCCTCCCCCAACTTGTTTTCGGCCCGCATCAGCCGATCGTGCAGGAGCGCGTTCTCGCGCGCCAGCCCCTGGACCTCGACCCGCGCCCGCCACTCGAGTCGCACCAGCCGCGCCATCTCGTCCAGCGGCGACGGCGGCGGCGGCGGCGGCGGGGTCAGACCCTCCAGCAGCGCCAGCAGCTCTTGGGCGTGCTTGTTGGCCCGATGGTGGCCGAGCACGAGGTCGTGGTTGACCGGGCCCATCGCCGCCGTGTAGCCGCGGAGGTCCGCGGTCAGGGTCTCGGGGTCGACCGTCCGCTCGCCGCTGCGACCGGCGAAGCCGTCGGCCTCGATCCGCGGGTAGCTCTCGGCCGTGACCCAGCCGTCGCCGCCGTTCCAGTCGTAGACGTAGGCGGCGCGGCCGCAGGCCATCGCCTCGAGGACCGAGCGGCCGTACCCGATCACGATCTCGACCCCGTGCAGCGCCTCGCGCGGGTCGGTCGTCTGGCCCTCGCGGCCGCCGACCTGCGTCAGCTCGATCCCGGCCGCGGCGCAGGCGGCCTCGATCGCCCCCAGCCGGTCGGCGTGGGGCGTGTTGCTCAGCAGCAGGGCGCGCCGCGGCTGCTCGGGCAGGGGGCCCCGGGGGGTGAACCGCTCGCTGTCGATCGGCTGTCGCAGCCGCACCACCTCCCGCTCGACCGCGAGGCTCCCCATCCGCTCCGCGACCCGGTCGTTCAGCGCCACCACCGCCCGCACCGGCCCTTCGAGCTGCGGCGGCGTCTGCAGGTCGAAGCTCTCGCTGTGGGCGACGAAGAGCTGCGGCACCTCCGGCCGGCGTTCCGCCAGTTCGTGGGAGACGGCGGCGTCCTGGACCAGGGCCGCGTCGATGCTCTCGGGCAGCCCGCCGGGCCAGCAGAGCGGGATCCCGCGCTCCTGCGCCGCCGCCACCCCGGCGCCCCGTTCGACCGCGTAGAGCTCGGTCCCGTGCCCCAGCCGCTGCAGCTGCTCGGCGACGGTGAAGAGGTAGGACTCGCTTCCCCCGAGCCCGAGGTGGTTAGTGGCAAGCAGTAGGCGCACGGGCGCCCACGAAGTTAGCGATTGCTCAGGGCGTCTAGGGCCGGGCGCGGCCGCCGGTGATGGCGACGAAGGCGCGCCAGGCGGGCTTCGGGCGGAACTTCGGGCCGGCGCGGAAGAGGCCGACCGAGTCGCAGAAGCTGCAGGAGCCGGCCAGGTCCTTCCAGGAGAACCAGTAGGAGGCCTTGAGGTTGAGGCGGCGGGCGTTTTCGATCAGGTAGCCGTAGGAGGCGCGCAGCTGCCTCACCTGACCCTGCACCCCTTGCTCGAAGGCGACCTGCTGGAAGTTGTTCTGCGAGCCCCAGCCGAGCTCGCCGATGTAGAGCCAGGGGCGGTCGCGGTTCTCCACCGCGACGTCGTGGAATTCCTCGGTCATTTCCTCCAGCTCTTCGGCGTCGACCGCGTAGGGGTGGAGGTCGATCCCGTCGAACCGATTACGCAGGCCGGGGACCGCGTACAGGCGCTGCAGGAAGGTGGTCGCCGGCATCCCCCGCTTGCCGGTCGCATTCGGCTCGGCGAAGAGGCCGCCGAGGACGACTTTCGCCCGCGGGTCGACGGCTTTGATCGCCTGGCTGGAGATCGTCAGCAGCTGCGCGTAGCGGGGGACCGAGACGGGGTAGGCGAAGTAGAAGAAGTTCGGCTCGTTCCAGACCTGCCATTCGCGGATCGGGACCGGCGTCGTTATCGCCGGTTCGTAGTTGACCCCGACGCCTCCGTGCTGGGCCCAGAACTCGCCCCGGGGCCCGTAGCGGGCGACCGCGGCGGCGAGGAAGGCGCTCCAGGCGCGCCGCTGCCTCGCGTTGGACACCGGCAGCGTCGTTTCCTTGCGCGCCACCCAGCTCGGCGGCGAGGCCAGGGAGGGGAAGACCCGCAGCCCGGCCCGGGCCGCGACTTCGACCATCGAGTCGAAGCCGCTCCAGTCGTAGGGCGCGTTGCGCGTCGGCTGCACGCTCGACCACAGCAGCGGCAGGCGGATGCTGCCGATCCCGCCGGCCTTCATGTAGCGGGCGTCGAGTTCGGTCAGTTCGGTCTGCGGGGCGATCCCGAAGAATCCCTTGGGGAGCTGCGGCAGCGGTTTCGCGGCGCCGGAGGGTCCGCCGAGGACGAGGGCGAGGAGGAGGCAGGCGAGGAGCGGGAGGGCGAGGAGGCGTCGTTTCATCGAGTCGGGAAAGGTAGCGGGCCGGTCGGTTCGGGTCAGTAGGTGCCGCCGAGCTTGCGGTGGTCCCAGGTTGCCGTGCGCAGCGGCGGGAAGCTGATCGCCACCCGTTTCGGCGCCTGGGCCTCCAACGCCGCCTTGGCGTCCCCCTCGACTGAGGAGATGCCCTCGGCGTAGCGCAAGGTCAGCTCCTCCGCGAACCCGAGGACGGTCTCGAAGTCGCGGTGGATGACCGCCTCGGACTCGAACATCGCCCCCCGCAGCTCCCCGTACTCGTGCCCGGCCTCGACCAGGACGGTCGCCCGCGGGTCCCGTTCGAGGTTGCGGACCTTCTGGGACTTCGCGTAGGTCCAGATCCAGACGACGCCGTCGCGGGGGACGAACCAGAGCGGCATCGAGTGCGGCCAGCCCCGCGGCCCGAGGCTGGAGACGACGGCGATCCGCTCCTCCCCCAGCAGCCGGCGCAGCTCCCCGTCGTCGAGCTTGATCTGGTCGCGCCGGCTCACCGGCCTGGACTCTAGGGCGTTTGACCCGGCATGAGACGATCCTTCCTGTGAAGATCGCGATCCTCCTCTACGAGGGCTTCACCGCGCTCGACGCGATCGGGCCCTACGAGGTCCTGCGCTCGGCTCCCGGCTGGGAGGTCGAGTTCGTCGCCAAGCAGCGCGGCGAGGTGCGGACCGACAGCGGCGCCGTCGGCCTGACCGCCGACCGCAGCCTGGAGGAGGTCGGCACGCCGGAGATCGTCCTCGTCCCGGGCGGGATGGGGACCCGGAAGACGATGGAGGACGAGGAGATCCTCTCCTGGCTGCGGCGCGTCGACGAGAGCAGCAAATGGACGACCTCGGTCTGCACCGGTTCGCTGCTGCTCGCCGCCGCCGGGTTGCTCGAGGGCAGGCGGGCGACCGGGCACTGGGCCTGGCTGGAGCCGCTGCGGGACTTCGGCGCCGACCCGGTCGGCGGCCGCTACATCGAGGACGGCAAGGTGATCACCGCCGCCGGCGTCTCGGCCGGGATCGATATGGCGCTCTACCTGGTCGGGCGCGAGGTCGGCCCCGACGTCGCCCAGGCGATCCAACTCGGGATCGAGTACGACCCCGACCCGCCCTTCGACGCCGGCTCGCCGGAGAAGGCGCCGGCGCCGATCGTCGAGCTGGTCAGCGGGATCTCGCGCGCCGAGTGACCCCGACGAAGGCGCGCCAGGCCGGCTTCGGCTTGAAGCGCTTGCCGGCCCGGAAGAGTCCGGAGGAGTCACAGAAAGCGCAGCTGCCCTGGACGTCCTTCCAGGTGAACCAGTCGACCTGGCGCAGCTTCAGGCGACCGCGGTTGGCGAGCAGGTAGCCGTAGGCGCGGCGCAGTTCGCGCGCCTGCCCTTGCGGGCCGACCTCGAAGGCGACGGCGCGGGGGTTGAAGGCAGAGCCCCAGCCGATCTCGGTCACGTAGAGGCCGGAGCGGCGGTCGCCGTGGCGGTTCATCGTCGCCCGCATGTCCTCGACGGCGCGGCTGAGCTCGCCGACGTCGGCCGCGTAGGGATGGATGGCGACGGCGTCGAAGTTCGCCTTCACCCCGCGGGCGCGGTAGAGGCGGTCGAGGAAGTCGACCGCGTCCATCCCCAGCGGCGGGCCTTGGCGCGGGTAGCCGAAGAGCCCGCCGAGGACGATCTCCGCGCGCCGGTCGGCGCGGCGGACCGCGGGCCGGGTCACCGCCAGCAGCCGGGCGTAGCGGCCCGGCGAGACCGGCTTCGTGAAGTAGAAGAAGTTCTCCTCGTTCCAGATCTGCCAGGCCCGGATCGGCACCCGCGGCAGGGGATCGTCGCTGCCCGGGCCGTGCTCGGCCCAGAACTCGCCCTGGCGCCCGTAGCGTTCGACCGCGGCGCCGACGAACTCCGCCCAGGCCCGCCGCTGCCTGCCGCCGTCGACCGGCAGCCGCCGCGCGTTCCCGGTCGCCCAGCGCGGGGCCTCGGAGAGGACCGGGAGGATCTCGATCCGGCGTTCGGCCGCGGCGGCGACCGTCTGGTCGAACCCGCTCCAGTCGAAGTCGCCGCGCGGGGAGCGCTGGGTCCCGGCCCAGGAGAGCGGCATCCGCAGCGTTTCGACGCCGCCGGCGCGCATCCGCGCCAGGTCCGCGGCCTCGATCCCGGTCTGCGGGACGATCCCGAAGAAGCCGCGGGGGACGGCCCCCGCGCTCGCGGGCACGAGCAGGCCGAGGGTGAGCAGAAGCAGGGGAAGGGTGGGCCGGGTGCGTCGCATCTACGGAGAACCCGCCGGCGCCCCCGGAGTCGCGGCGACCGGGCCTAGGTGCCGGCCGGCACCAGCTCCAGGTCCTGCCACGGCCCCTCGCCGCACATCGGCTGCGTCCGCCCGTCCAGCCAGTCCGGCTGCAGGTCGTCGTAGTGGGGGCTGGCCGGGTGGCCCGACTGGCCGGTGAACATCTGCCAGCGGGAGCGGTCCGGGTCGGTCGGGTCGGCGATCATCCGCCAGCTCGGCGCCCAGACCGCGTTGTAGGGGTCGTTGGGGTCGTAGGCGATCTGGCTGACCGTCTCCTGGGCGCCGCCGGCGCGGAGGCGGCGGTTGAGCAGGCGGTCGAAGAGCGGGTTGGCGTCGCCGAGCGGGTGCGGGAACTTCAGCTCGTGGACCTGGCCCCAGCGCCAGCCCTCGGGATCGGGGCCGAAGCGGTCGCCGAGGTCGTCGAGGGCGCCGGCCAACGCTTCCAGCACGAGCTCGTCCCAGGGGCGGCCGATCAGCCCCTCGTCGCCTTCCTCCCAGAGCGCCATCAGGTGCGAGTGCCAGCGCCAGGGCGAGGTCACGTGCGGGAGGAAGCCGTTGTCGGCGCGGTCGAGCCAGCGCTCGCAGAGGTCGCGGTCGCCGATCGCGCAGCGCGCCGTCTCCCGCGCCAGCCGCAGCAGGAAGGCCTGGTAGATCGTGCCGGCGATCGAGTCGGGGTCGAGGTTGCCGTCCCAGCTGCGCAGCCGCTCCAAGGCGCTGCGCTCGCGCTGGCCGGCCGGGTGCAGGCGGCTCAGCCGCGCGACCGCCTCGGCGCCGGGGAGGGAGAAGTTGTCGTTCTGGATCGCCTCGAAGCTCTCGAGGTCGTGCTTCTCGGTCTGCTCGAGCATTTCCTCGATCCGCTTGGCGCGGAAGCCGTCGAGCCAGTCGCTGGTGATGTGGTGCGGGTACTCGTCGCCGACGATCCGGTTGTTGGCGGTGATCACGTACCCGCACTCGGGGTCGACGACCTCCGGCAACTCCTCGTAGGGCACCGTCCCCTCCCACTCGAACTCGCCGCTCCAGCCCGGCTTCGGCAGGTCGGGGCAGCCGCCGCGGCGGTGCGGCAGGCGGCCGATCAGCTTGTACCCGATCGAGCCCCTGCTGTCGGCCCAGACCATGTTCGAGGCGGGCGAGGTGTGGCCCTCGAGCTTCGCCACCAGCTCCGGGCCGGAGGTGATGTCGAGCAGCTCGAAGGCGGCTTCGAAGGCGGTCGATTCGCGCAGCGTCTGGAAGGCCAGCGCCAGCGGCTCGCCCTCGTCGGCGCCGAGGGCCTCGTTGACGATCGGGCCGTGGTGGGTCGAGCGCACCTCCAGCACGACCGGCTCGGAGCGGCCCTTGACGACGATCTCCTCGCGGACGAGCTCGAGCGGCCGCCACTCGCCTTCGAACTGGTAGCTGTCGCCCTCGACTCTCTCCACGAAGAGGTCCTGGACGTCGGCCATGACGTTGGTGATCGTCCAGCAGACGTCGTTGTTCTGCCCCATGTAGATCCCGGGCATCCCCGGCAGCGAGGCGCCGCGGACGAAGCGCTCGCCATGGCGCAGCTCGACCTCGTACCAGATGCCCGGCATGCTCGGGGAGAGGTGCGGGTCGCCGGCGATCAGCGGCGTGCCGGCCTTCGAACGGGCGCCGGAGACGGCCCAGTTGTTCGAGCCCGAGGCCTCGGCGGCGAGGCCGAGGGAGCCGCGGACGCGGTCGATCTGCTCGACCAGCGGCATCCCTTCGCCGGTCCAGGCTTCCAGCGATTCGGCGACCACCGGGTTGTCGGCGGGGTAGACGGGGTCGAGCCGCGCCGCCAACTCAGGGCCGAGCTCGCGCACCATGTCGGCCCGCAACAGCTCGCGCTCCCAGTTGGTCGAGAGGCCGAAGGCGAGCAGCTTGCCGAGGCTGAGGATGTCGACCGGGCTCCAGGGGGTCCACTTCTGGCGCAGGATCTGCATCTCGAAGGGCAGCGCGCGGGCGTCGCGGGCGGCGGCGTTGACGCCGGCGCAGAAGCGCTCGAGGTTGGCGCGCAGGCCGGGATCGAGCCCCGCCAGCTCGGCCTCGGCGGTGCGCCGGATCCCCAGCGTCCGCATCAGCTTGTCGACCGGCAGCCCCTCCTCCCCGGCCATCTCGGAGATCCGCCCTTCGACGACCCGGCGGTAGAAGCTCAGCTGCCAGAGGCGGTCCTGGCCGTGGCAGTAGCCCTGGGCGAAGAAGAGGTCATCGCGGTCGGCGGCCTCAACGTGGGGCACGCCCCAGCGGTCGCGGCGGACCCGCACCCGGTCGCGCAGCTCCGGGACCTCGATCGCCCCCTCGACCTGCGGCAGCGGCCGCCGCGCCAGGCGGTGCCAGACGACGGCTGCGGCAGAGGCGACCAGGCCGGTCGACACCGCCCCCGCGAGTACGCCAACCCTTGCCGCCCGCTTCATTCGGTCAGGGTACTGGCTACTCAGCCAGTCTGCCGGCTCAGCGGCTCAGGACCTCGGCGGCGAACTCGACGAGCCGGTTGGCCCGACGCATCACTTTCCGCACCTCGGGAAGGCTCAACTTGAGAAAGCCGTACTGGGCTTTGTCCTTCAGGTTCAGCAATTCACGAAGGTCGGTGGCAGCCTGCTTGCCTTCGGGGGTTATCTGAGCGAGAAGCTGCTCCGCATCCCGGTGATTCTGCGATCGCGACCGCTCTTGCAGGGCCTTGCAGCAGGCCGCGTCCGAGGCGGCGATGCCGGCAAGCACGGCGAGAGACGCAGCCGCGCTCGCGTAGACGGGAGAGGCGTCCTGATCCTTCTCGTCAACGACCAGTTCCGCGACCTCCAGGAACTCACGAGCGCGGTCCATCCGCTGCTTCGCTTCGTTGGCGTCACAGGATCGCGTTCGGCCGGTCGCTGCCACGATCACACCCTTCGCAACAGGGCGCGAAGCGGGCTGCCGACGATGTACACGGCGTCGACGCGAAGGCTTTCCACGATCGCGGGGCGATCGTGGCGAAGGTGCTCCAGGTCCCCCTCACTCACCTCGGCTATCCCCGCGTGGTTACCGGTCCAGCGGAAGACGTTGTCCGCCAATGTCTCTACCTGACCCCGCCATTTCCCGTCGTCCTCGTCGATGCCGATTGGTCGAACCAAAAAGATGTCGATGTCGCTCTCAGCGTCTCCATCGCCCCGTGCCGCAGACCCGAAGACCGACACGTGAAGCGGCTGGATACGCCAGAACTCGAATTCCTCGTCGCGCAGGCGCTGGAAGAAAGCCAGACGGAGCCTCGCCAGTTCGGCGATCGGAACGGCCGCGATGTGATCTCGGTTCAAGGTATAGAGACGCGCTCGTCCTGCTTCCTCCATGTGAACGAGGCCCTGGTCCACAAAACGAGAGAGAACGCGCTGGGTCGCAGCCTGCGAGCGGTCCGCCAGCCGGGCCACTTCGCGCCCGGTGCGCGGCTTCGTCGAGCCCGTCAGCACAGTCAGCACCGCGCTGTCCACGCCGGGAAAGATCGATGAGAACGGAGCCGACAGGTCCATAGGCTCACTGTGACAGAAATTTAAGTCATATGCAGGAAATTACATTCATATGAGTGAAATTTCAGGCAGTGAGGTCCTCCGGCAGCCGCCCCTCGCCCTCGAGCTTTTCGAGGTGGGCCTCCATCGCCATCGCCGCCATCGGCAGCAGCTCCATCGGGATGTCGTCCCAGACCGTCGCCAGCAGCTCGGCGCGGGAGCGCTCGCCGGCCTCGAGCGCGGCGAGCAGCCGGCGCTCGCGCATCAGCCGGTGCTCGACGTATTCGGCCAGCTTCGCCTCCGGCTCGGTGACCCAGGGGCCGTGGCCGGGGGCGATCAGCTCGATCTCCTGGGCCTGCAGGAGCGCCAGCGAGTCCATGAAGGCGGCGAGGGAGTTGCCGCCCGGGGGGACGATCGTCGAGCCGAGGCCGAGGACGAGGTCGCCGCTGAAGCAGACGCCGGTTTCGGTGAGGAAGCAGACGTGGTCCTCGGCGTGGCCGGGGGTGGCGAGAGCGCGGAGGGCGAAATGCTCCTCTCCCCCGGCGGGCAGGACGACCTCGGCGCCGAGCCGGTCCGCGCCGGCGGTGTGGTCGCCGTGGGAGTGGGTGAGGAGGACGAGGCCGATGCCGCCGCGCTCGCCGGCGGCGGCCCGGATCGCGTCGAGGTGAGCCGGGTCGTCCGAGCCCGGGTCGATCACCACGCAGGGGTCGGCGCCGAACAGATACGTGTTGGTCCCTTCCAGCGTCATCGGCCCCGGGTTCGGGGCGACGATCTTCAGGACCTCGGGATGGCCGGGCGCCTCGTTCAGTTGTTCGAGGCCTTTATTTGTTGGTGACTTCGTTGGCGATCGCCTCGCGCGCGTCCGACGGCTCGAGGACGACGAGGTCGCCGGCGCCGCGGAGAATCTCCCGCACCAGCCAGGGCTTGCCCGCGTAGGGCAGCTCGACGACGACGGCGCCGTCGGCCAGCTCCTCGACCACGGTCCGCTCCTCCCGCAGCCAGCGGGCGCGCTCGGGCGAGACCCAGACCCGCGCGACCTCGGCGGTCGGCACCTCGCCGTGGGTCATCCAGCCCTCGACGCCGGCGAACTCCTCGACTTCGGGCCGCGGCTCGAACTTCTCCTCGGAGAGGCGCGCCTCCTTGACCCGGTCGAGCTTGAAGTGGCGGACCCCTTCTTTGGTCAGGTCGTAGCACTCGACGTACCAGCCCTCTTTGCCGTTCTCGAGCCGGTAAGGCTCGACCCGGCGCTCGGTGAACTGGTCCTCGTTCTCCTTGTAGTAGCTGAGCTCGAGCACACGGCTCTCGGCGATCGCCTTGTTGACGGCGCGGGCGACCTCGGCATCGCCGCCGCCGGCCGGGGCGATCTCCAAGCCCTCCTCCGAGGGGTCGTGGCCGAGCGCCTTGACGATTTTCCGGCGCGCCGTCTGCAGGTCTGACTGCGGCAGGTGGTCGCCGAAGAGGTCGATCGCCGCCACCAGCGCCTTCGCCTCCAGCGGCAGCAGGCGGGCGGGTCGGGCGAAGTTGTCGCCGTAGGGCTGCGAGTCGACCTCGATTTCCTTGCCGATGATTTCGGCGTAGAGGACGTAGGTGCCGCCGCCGAAGTTGACGACGTTGAGCAGCTCGACGTCCTCGCGCAGCTCCTCTTCGGTCAGCTCGAGGCGGTCGCGGAGGTCGTTGACGTGCAGCCGCTCGTCCTTTTTCGCGGCTTCGATCAGGAGGCCGGCGAGGGTGACGAGGCGGGCGAAGCGCTCGGGCCGGATCGCCGCCTCGCCGCGGCCGTTGGAGCGGCCCCGCTTCGGCTGCTCGTCCAGCGGGCGGTCGACGACCTCGGCGGGGCTGAAGCCGTTCTCGTGGCGCTTCAGCAGCAGGTCGCGACGCTTCTCGGCCTCCTCGCGAAGGTCGTCGGGCGCCAGCACCTGCGCGTTCTGGCGCCAGCGCAGGACCCAGGCGATCAGCTCGCGCTCGGAGGCATAGGTGGTCTCGAAGACGCGGCCTTTGCCGGGGGCGCCGTCGGACTTCTTCGCGTTGCGCAGCTCGCCATAGGAGCCGAAGTCGCGCTCGATCAGCCAGGCGATCCGCTCGCGGATGAAGATCTTCGCCGTCCCCTTCGTCTCCCCCAGCTGCCAGTCGGCGCGGCTGCCGTAGTCGCGGCGGTCGAAGTCCTCGGGCGGGGAGAAGTCGTGCTCGGCCTTGGAGGCGTAGCCGACCTTGCCCTGGATCCGCGAGAGGCGGAAGACGCGGACCGCGTCGCGCTCGTGGGCGTGGCCGATCAAGTAGAACTGCCCGCCGCGGAAGACCAGGTGGAAGGGGTCGACCTTGCGCTTTTCGGTCTCGCCCCGCTCCATCGTGTAGTAGGTGAACTCGATCGTCTTCCGGCGGCTGATCGCGGTCTCGATCTTGGAGAGGCGCTGGGAGAGCTCGCGGCCGCCCGCCGAGGCGGTCATCGCCATCTCGACCGGGGCCCGCTCGCCCTCGTGGAGGGGGTTCGGGTGGCCCCAGGCGACCTGCTGCAGCGCCAGCCGCAGCGGCTCCGCGTAGGCGAAGCCCCCATCGGTCAGCAGCATCAGCGCCGTCGAGAGCGCCGCCAGCTCGTCGTCGGAGAAGGAGATCGGGTCGAGGTAGAAGTTCTCCGGCGGCAGCGAGTAGAGCTCGGCCTCGAAGAAGCCCTCGCCGGGCTTCTCGACCCCGAGCTGGATCCCGAGGCTCTCCAGCTCCGCGCGATCGGCATAGAAACGGCGCGCGAACGCGTCGTCGTTCATGTCGCTGTAGCCCTCCACCTCACGCTTGATCTCGAGGGCCGATACCGGCCTCCCCTGAGCCATCAGGAACGAGATCAACGAGAGCTGGCGAATTAGCTTCTCGGTGTCCTTCGCCACTGGTCGGCAGGATAGTCTGCACGCAGCGCATGGACGTCCTCAGGAACCTCTTCGGCAACCTAAGCGCGGGCATTATCCGGCTTTTGGTGACGGTCGGAATCCTCGCAGCGGTCTATTTCTTCATCGTCAGGCCCACCCTGGACACGACCGAGAAGATCAGCAACGAAGTCAACGTCAACGTCCAGAAGGGCTTCGAACAGTCCGACATGCGCGGCATCAACGCGACGATCGAAGACGTCAACCGCCAGGTCCAGCGCGAAATCAAGAAGTCGCTGCGAGCGTCAAAGCAGCAGGGCGACGCCGACCAGCTGATCAACTGCATCCAGCGCGCCCACCAGAACGTCAACAAGATCCAGCGCTGCAGCGAGCGGTTTCAGTAACGGCGCGCTCTGTCAGCTCGAGCGTGCCAAAGCCATCGCGATCGAAAAGATGACGAGGGCGACGGCGATCAACCAGAAGACTGCCCCGGTCACCCGCATCGGTAGAAGTCGCTGCCACTGCTGCACCTCGTAGGTGCGGGCCTCGGTCTTTCGAAGTTGCTTTTCGAGTCGCTGAATGTCTCGCCGAAGACCTTCGTAACGCCAATCGTTCATTTCCCCTCCACTCGCCTCGGGCTCATCATCACCGCCATGAGCATAGCGTAACTGATTGTCTACAGCAACGCTTTGTCTTCAGGCGGCGCGTTGCGCGAAGAAGGCCGAGCCGGAGAGGGCGCGGTCGAATCCCGACCAGGACTCGCCGGCGGGGAGCTGGCGCTCGAGGCGGTCGAAGCTGCCGAGGCGGCCGCCGAGGTTGTCGATCATGTGGACGAGGACGGCCTCGCGGGTGGCGGGGACGACCGGCGAGCCGTGCTCGAGCGAGCCGTGGTGGCTGAGGATGATGTGGAGGACGCACTGGGCGAGGTGGGGGTCGAAGCCCGGCAGGTCCTCGATCGCGCGGCGCACCGTGTAGTAGCCGAGCGGGATCTCCCCCTGCAGGCGGCCGGCGTCGGTGAGGTCGATCGCCAGCGGGTCGTCGTTGTAGGCGATGCACTTGCCGATGTCGTGGAGGAGAGCGCCGGTGACGGCGACGTCGCGGTCGATCCCCGGGAAGAAGTTGGCCGCGGCGGAGACCGCCTGGGCGACCGAAAGCGTGTGCTCCAGCAGCCCGTGCCGGTAGGCCTGATGGTAGGTCTTCGCCGCCGGCGCGACCCGGAAGCGCTCCCAGGTCCCGGTCTCCTCGCCGAAGAAGACGTCGAGCAGCTCGCGCAGCTGCGGGTTCTGGACCGTGGCCAGCAGTTCCCGCAGGCCCCCTTCCAGCTCCTCAGGGGAGACATCCGACTCGGCGGCGAGGTCGTCGGGCTCGAACTCGCCCGGCTCGGCAGCGCGGATGCTGCCGACCTTGATCTTCGCCCCCCAGCGCTCGCTGACCTCGAAGACGCCGCTGACGAAGACCGCGGTGCCGGTGCAGCAGAGGGCGTAGTGGGCCTCGGCCTCCTCCCAGCAGACCGCCTCGGCGCTGCCGGTCGCGTCGCCGACGGAGAGCCGCAGCCAGGGGTCGCCGTTGCGCTTGCGCCGCAGCTCGCGCTCGCGGACCGCGTAGACGCCGCTGACCCGCTGCCCGTCCTCCAGCTCGCCCAGAGGGACGCGGAGCGCGGGGGCGACCGGCTCCTCGGCGGCTGGCGGCTGCGTCTCGGCGAACGCCTCGATCTGCGTCTGCTCGGCCATGATTTCTCCAAGGTAGAGACGGGCGCGGACGCGCCTTTAGGGTGCTGAGGGTGCAAGCCGTGAGAGAGACCGCGGCCGCGGCAGGCGCCCTCTTCGCCTACCTGACGACGGTGCTGCCGAGGGCCCGCCGGGAGCTGCAATCGCTGGGGCCGCTGCCGGCGGCGAAGGCGAAGAACGCCGAGGCGGTGGCGGTCTTCGCGACCCTGGCGCCGCGCCGCGCCCGCGCCGCCGCGGTACGGGCGATCGTCGCCCTGCAGGTGGCGATCGACCTCCGCGACGAGCTCGAAGAGGCCGGCGAGGAGGCCGCGCCGAGCGATCGGATCGAGCGGCTGGAGGAGCGCTGGCGGCGCGAGGTCGCCGCTCTCCCCGCCTATTCGGCCATTCGCCCATGCCTCGAGCGCGCGGTCGAGCGCTGCGAGCAGGGGCAGCTGCGCACCCACGCCGCCGCCGGTCAGGGGACGGAGGAGCTGCGGCGCTGGGCCGAGGGGCTGGGAGCCCCACCGGACTACCGCTGGTGGGAGGTGGCCGCCGGCGCGAGCAGCTCCGCCGGCGCCCACGCGCTGATCGCTGCCGCCGCCGACCCCGCCACCAGCGCCGGGGATGCGCAGGCGATCGACGCCGCCTACCAGCCGCCGATCGGGGCGCTGACCGTCCTCCTCGACGACCTCGTCGATCGCGAGGATGACCGCGCCGCAGGTGAGCACAACTACGTCGGCTACTACGCGGACGCGGACGCGGCGGAGCGGCTCGCGGCGATCGCAGCCAGTGCTCGGGCGCTGACCGGTGCCCTCCCCCGCGCCGGCCGCCACCGGGCGATCCTCGCCGGGGTCGCCGCCTATTACCTCAGCGCGCCCGAGACCGAAACCGAGCAGGCGAAGCCGATTCGCAAGCAGGTGCTCCAGGCATCGGGACCTGGAGCCCGTCTTCTCGCCGCCTTCATGCGTCTGCGGCGCCGCGGGCGACGCAGACGGCCCGGGCAAGCGGGGAACTCACCCGGACCGTAGCGTCATGAGACCGAACCGCCCAGGGTGGCGGTGGTCCCTGCTGCTGGCGCCAGTGCCGCCTCCGGCCATGTGAAACCGCAGACGGACAATTATAAGAACATAAACGGACCAGATTGTCAACGACTTCAGCCGGGCTTTGCCGCGTCGTCAGCCCATCGCTTAGCCTCGGCGAACCCGAGGTATGGCAGCAGGGTCAGCAATACCAACTCGGGCCGCAGCTGCTCGAGCCGATCGATGCGACCGATCCGCAGGTGATCTCCGACAAGACCCACCATCCCGCCCACCAGGGCCTCGTCGGTGGTAATCGGAACTCTGCTGTGAGTGGGCGCTTTGACTCTCAGAAACCCTGCTAAACGCCCAATAACGCTCTCGTACCGACTTAGCGTGTCGGCACCGGGGGCGGCATCGAAGGCAAGGGTCTCCGCGACCTCGGGGTGCGCGATCGCGTAGTCGATCCCGGCGTATATCCCGGCGGCCACCTGGGCCGGCCACTGCCGCTCGCCGGCGCAGGCCTCCAGTACCGCCGCTTCGAGGTTGGCTAAAGCCAGCGGGAGCCCCATCGGTATTGGAACACTAACAGACCGCAATGGCGAAATCTTCTTTTAGCGGGCGCGGCAGCCTCGCGTGGCGGTGGTGCCGATCTCTCGGCCGTCGGCGAGGGTGAAGGCCACCCTGGCGAAGGAGAAGAAGGCAGCCGTGTTGCCCTCCGGGATCGGGCAGGATGCGCTCAGGTAACTGCGCGGCCGGCCGCGATAGGAGTAGCGGCGGAAGAGGGTGAGATCGAATCGCCGCAGACGCGGCCATGGACCGAGGGCCGCCGAGAGGTCCCCGACCAGCGCAAGGCCGAGGCGCCCCCGCTGTCGGCGCAGCTGCAACGGCAGGACGGCCGCGGTCGGGGGGTCGACGGAAAAGGCGTGGAGGAGCACGCCGCGGCCCCCGGCGACCCGAGCGTTGAAGGCAAGCACCCGTGCATCTACCGTGATCGGGTCCTGGTTCGGTAGTGAGATCTGGGCCTGCAGGCGGCCATGGCCGACGAGCGCCGGGCGGCAGGCCACCATCGCTTCCTGGGGCTTCGCGTCCTGAAGCAGCCGCTGCCGACAGCTCGGAAGGCCGCGAGTGGAAAGAACGCCCTGGGAGGGCAGCCCCAACTCCATCCGCGCGACCCGGGGCAACGGCCCGCGGTCGGCCGTCCGCAGCCCTCCCTCGAGATGGACTGCCACCGGCGCCGGGCGGTCGCGCGGCAACGCCAGCGGCGAGAGACCGCCGTCGAGGAAGACGACCAGATTGCCCTTCTGGCTCTGCTCCCCCAGGGCGATCGCCGCGCAGCCGAGCGCCACCGCGGCAATGGCGGCGATGACCGCCGCACTCGCACGCGCCCGGCGGATCATCCGTACCTGGAGAACTTGAAGCTGCACCAGTCGAAGCCGAAGGCGAGGACGACGTTGTTGGCGAGGTTGCCGTTGTGGATGAAGCGAGCGGTCAGCCGCTGGGCCTTGATCGCGTGGCCCTGCCGCAACTGCGCGGTGATCTGCCCGAGGTAGGACTGCTGGCGCTTCAGGTAGGTGAACCACTTGGCCAGGCGGGCCTTGTCAGCGGTCGGCCTCGGCTCCGCGGAGATCTCCCTCACGGTGCCGCCGAAGATCGCCGTCGCCTTCGCGAACTTCCGCGCCGCCGGCTTCAGCCGTTCGGCGCGGACGTCGGCGCGCGCTCCTTTCATCACCCGTTGGGTCGCTTCGGCGTCGGGCTTGCAGGTTGCCTCCAAGCGCTCGACGTATTCGTCGCGGGTCGGCGCTTCCGCGGCCGGCGCGGGCGCTGCGGCCAGCAGGGCAAGCGCAAGAGACAGGATCGGGATCGACTTAGGCACCAGTGGGGCTCCTCTCGGGGATCAACAGGTTGCGGCGGGGGAGGATGCGGTCGAGCGACGCCGGCACCCGCCAGACGCGATCGCCGAGCAGCAGCATCAGCGCCGGCAGGAGGACGATCCGCACCACCGTCGCGTCGAGCAGGATCGCGACCGTCAGCCCCACCCCCATCTGACTCACGGTCGCGATCGGCGCGGTGGCGAAGGAGACGAATACCGCGGCCATGATTGCGGCGGCGCCAGTGATCACCCCGGCGGTCTTCTCCAGCCCGTAGGCGATCGCCGCGCCGTTGTCGCCGTCGACCTCGTAGCGCTCGCGCATGCGGGCGATGAGGAAGACCGCGTAGTCGATCGAGAGGCCGAAGGTGACGCCGAAGATCGCCCCGGCGCCGACGGTGTCGATGTAGGGGTGGCCGCCCAGCGGGTAGCCCTCGGGGATCTTGCAGACCAGACTCATCACCCCGATCGCCGCCGCCACCGAGGCGAGGTTGAGGCAGACGGTGAGCAGCGCCAGCAGCGGCGCCCGCAGGATCACGATCAGAGCCAGGAGGGTGAAGAGGACGAAGGCGCCGATCACCAGAGGCAAGCGCTTTTCGGTCGCTTCGCCGTAGGTGTTGAGGGTGGCCGCGCCACCGGTGACGCCGGTCTGCAGACCGCTCGCCGCTGCCAGGTGCGCCGCGTCGGCGTCGAGCCGCTCGCCGACCCGGCGCGAACCCTCGGTGTTGAAGGCGTGGCTGGAGACGACCAGCATCCGCGCCGCCTGGCCGCCGCTCTCGACGCTGATCGCCTCCCCGGCTTCCGCCCGCCGCCGTGGGGGGGCGCCGTCGAGCGCGGAGAGGACGAAGTAGCCCGAGTCGAACAGACCGGGTGACCGGCGGCGCAGCTCTTCGGCGCCGAGCGCCAGCGGCGTCGCCACCGCGGTCACCCGCTCGCCGGCGCCGGCCAGCTTCGTCTGCAGCGGGTAGGCGCGGCTGGAGCCCGCGGCGAGCCCGTCCTGCAGCGCCCCGGCCCCGCCCTGCAGTTCGACCAGACCGGTGGAGAGTCGTTCGGCGCCGTCGCCGAGCCGATCGAGACCGCTGCTGAGCCCGTCGGTCGCGTCGGCGAGCCGGTCGACGCCGGCTTCGAGTCGCTCGCCACCCGGCACGAGCCGGTTCATGCCGCCGTTGACCTCCTGGGCGACGTCGCGCAGCCGCCGCACTTCCTTGCGGTTGGCGGCGACGGTGCGAGCGAGGACGCGCGCTTGGTTCGCCAGCGGCTGCAGGGAGGGGTCCTCGGCCGCGGCGGCTTCGAGCTCGCGCGCGAGCTTGCGCGAGCGCGCCTGCTCTCCCCCGCGTAAACGCGGCACCAGCGAACGCAGTCCGAGGGCGAGGCTGAGGCTGCCGACCGAGACTTCGCGTTGACCGCGCGCGAGGCGCTCGCTGCCGTCCTCGAGGCGCCGGATCGCGCCGGTCGCTTCTTCGCCCTTGCCGGCGGCGCGCTTCAGCTCGGAGGCGATCAGCCCCGCCCCGGCGGCGGCGCGTTCGGAGCCCTCGGCGAGCAGGCCGCTGCCCGCCGCCCCTTCGGTGAGGCCGGAGCGCAGCTCCCCGACCGCGTCGGCGGCGCGGCGCAGGCCTGGACCGAGCCGCTCCAGCTCCTCCGTCCCGCCTCCACCGGCGGTGAGCCTGGCGCCCAGGGAGCGCAGCGGTGCGGCGCGCCGGGCGATCGGCGCCGGTCCGATCACCGTTCGCACCCCCGGCTCGGCGGCGATCCGCCGCTGCCAGCGGCTCAGCACCGCCAGATCCTCGCGATCGGTGATCGGACCCTCCTCGGTGGCGGCGACGAGGACGAAGGGCGCCTCCCAGCCGGGACCGACGGCGCGGTCGATCGTTTCGGCGCTCTGGCGAGCGTCGTTGGAGGTCGGCAGCTCGTCGATGCCCGGAGCGCCGGTGGTGAAGGTGAGCACCGGCAGGGTCAACAGGATCAGCGGCACGGCGACGAGGCAGGCGGCCAAAGCGGGGTTGCGCAGCGCCGCCCCCGCCGCCCCGGCGACAGTCGACGGTCGCGAAGCCCTCCGCTCCCGTCCGATCCGGCCGGCGTTGATCCGCGGCCCGAGCAGGCCGAGCAGCGCCGGGACGGCCACAGTCGAGATGACGACGCTGATCACCGTCACCACCGCGGTGGCGGTGGCGAGCGACAGCAGCAGCGAGCCCGGCTGCAGGAAGGCGGAAAAGACGAGGGCGACGATCAGGGTCACCCCGGCGAAGAGCGTGGTGCGGCCGGCGCTGGAGCGGGTCGCCGCGGCCGCCCGCCAGGGGTCGGGGTCGCGCTCGAGCTCCTCGCGGTAGCGGGAGACGATCAGCAGCGAGTAGTCGACCCCGAGGGCGAGGCCCATCATCGTGCAGACGACCAGCGCCAGCGCGTCGATCGTCATCGCCTCGGAGAGCAGGGCGAGGACGCCGCGGCCGGCGACCACGGTGAGGGCGCCGAAGGCGAGCGGGATCGCCGCCGCGACCACCGAGCGGAAGACGAGGAGCAGGACCAGGATCAAGAGCGGCGCCGCCAGCAGCTCGGCCCGCTCGGTGGAGGTCAGCGATTCCTCCTGCAAGGCACGAGAGACAGAGGCGAAACCCGACTGGGTCGCGATCACCGGCGCCTCGGCCCTTGCCTCCAAGGTCTCTTCAAGGTCCGGGACGACGTCCCGCATCGCCGTCTTTAGTGGTACGCGAAAGTCGACTAAGACAAGAGCCTTGTCACGACCGGGGCGAAGGGCGACCAGGGCCCCCTTGTCCCACGGTGAGATAACGGTCGCGGCGGGCTCCCGTCGCAGGGCCGCGACCAGTCCCGGGCCCTGGCGCTCGAGCTCCGAGGCCGGCCCTTCGAGCAGAACGACGAACGGCGTGGACTCGCCGAAGTGGCTTGCGGCCAAGTCTTCACCGTTTGCTGCAGCGTTTCCGGGGATCCGCAGCGAAAGCGGCTCGAGCTTCTCCTCGACGCCCAACCCCAGCACACCGAGGGCCGCGCAGGCGGCGAGCACGGCAAAGAGGCCGGCGAGAGGCCGGCGGTGGCTGGCCACCCCAAAATCCCTCCCCATTGGACGTTGAGTCTACTCGGGTACTGTGGTCCACCCGGTACGCTGACGTTTCAGTTCAACGGCGACCGCACATGGCCCTCACCAGCGGGCGCAGCGTCTCCGACCTGTCGTTCTGTCCGCGCAGCGCGACCTTCGCGCGCCGCTCCCGACAGACCCCGCCGCTGTTGACGAACAGTCCCCGCCTGCCACCCCCTATCGTCAGCACGAGCTTCGATAGAGGGATGTCGGGCAGCCCCCGGAACGCGGTGCGAATCCGACCGTCGACCGAGTCGACCAGGCCAAGGAGCTCGAAGTCGACTTCGCCGCGAAGCGCCACTGCCAGGCTGGGAAGCTTGCCATCGCTTTCGCGGAGGTAGACCGGCCCCTCGACCGGCCGGGCGAGAAGCGGCGTCCAGGCCCGTGCATGGCCATATGCCGAACCCGGTGGACAGCTGGAGGTCGCGAACTGCCGCCGGCTGCAGACCGCGCCGATGCGGCGGTGGTCGAGGAGCAGGCTCCCCGGCAGGGTCACCGCGACCCGGCGCAGGGCGGCTTCTCCGGAGCGGGCGAAGTAGCCGGTGCGTACCGCCGGGTGGGCGCCCCGATGGGCGGCGCCGATCAAGCCGACCGAGACCCGCGGCCGGAAGGGCAACGCGTCGCAGTTGCCGACCTGGAACCGGTCGGATGGGCGCGCGACCGCCCCCTGACCCGACCGGACCGTGGCCTGCACCCGCGCCGGCGCGCAGCTGGTCGGGTTGTGGGTAAAGCCCGGTCGGTCGATGACCACCCTCAGGACGCGGTAGGAGATCGGGACGCCGGCGAGCATCTGCGGCAGCGGATCGAATCGCACCTCAGCCTCGGCGGTGCGGGGGTCGACGTGGATCGCCGCCCGCACGGTGACATCCCCGAAGTCGAAGGGACCGGCCACGGCGGGAACCTGGATCGCAAGGCTGAAAGGCGCCCCCCGATACGGTCCGGCGAGGTAGACGCTGCCCGGATCGGCCGCGGTACTCGGAAACCATGCGGGGGTCTGCCCGCTCCCCGCCGCGACCCTGGCAAACCCGACCCTGGATGCCGCGGGACAGGAGCCGCTCGCGACCTCTGCCTCGCCGCAGATGGGAACCGAGCCGAAGCGGGCGGTCAGGCCGGGAGCCAGCGCGGCGGTGACCTCGCGAACGCCCTCGTCTCCGTCCTCGCGGGTGAGGCTGAGGACGAATGGGGAGGGGGCTCCAGCCTGGGGGTTGGTCACGCCGGCGGAAAGCCGCGGCGCGAAGCCGGCGTCGGCGCAGTTGGCGTCGAGGCGGATGGCCACCTGACGGCGCAGCGGCAGGGCGCCCGACGAGGGAGAGAGGCTTACGGCGGCGGATCGCTCGCCGCACCGCGGTGGCGTCGTCAGCGGGCTGCGGGGGCCCGCCCGCAAGTGGAGTGCGAGGTGGGAGAGGGGGAATTCGGGGAGCTCGCCCACGGTTGCCGTGAGGTGGCCGTCGGCGGGGTCGACCTCGACCTCGATCGGCTGCTTGAAGAGGATTCCCCGATCCCGGTCGCGCAGCACCGCATAGAGCGCGAGCATCGCGTCGAACGGGTTCTCCGCCCCGTCCGCTCCGGTGGCGGGGTCGTCCGGCTGGGCGACGAAGAGAGAGCCCGGTATCGGGTCCGCGAGCAGGGGGGTCCTCGCCTCGACGGTTCCGATCTTCGCTGCGTCCGGGCACCCCTGCCCCGGGTCCGCGGTCAGGGTCTCCGCCTCGAGCTGCGAGGGACTGCATGCCCCGAGCCCTTCCGCGATCGAGGGGTTCAAGGTCAAGCCGTCCGGGAGCTCGACGGTCGCGGCGCGGATGTCCGCCTCGGCTATCCCCGGTGCCGAGGAGATTTCCGGGTTCGGCGCGTCGAGCCCGACGTCGAGGCCGGAGGCGGAGCCTGCCGCCCTCGACGTCGGCCTGATCGCAATCGTCGGGCTGAAGCCGAGCGGGCCGCAGATGGTCGTCGTCAATCGCCGCGACGGTTCAAGGGGATCCAGGGCCGGGGCGACTTCGGTGCTCCAGACGTCATCGCCACCGGCCACCTGGAAGACCGTGTCGAGAGAACGACCGCAGCGGCGAGGGAGCGTGATGATCGCGTCATCGCCGGATCTTCCCCGCAGGGTGATCGAGGCTCCGTAGATCAACGCCACCTGGGGGACTCCCGTCAAGGTCGCTTCCAGGCCGTGGGGAGGATCGGGGTCGATCCCGACCTGAATCAGCCCCGGCCAACGTTGCCTTTCGACCAGGAAGCCCAGTTCGGCGACCACTCCAAGCTGCGGCTCCAGGTTGTACAGCGGCATCTCGACGTCGATTCGTTCATCGGACACGTAGTAGGCGAAGGCGACGCTGCCGATCACCGAGGTCTCCGCGCAAGCTTCGGCGAGGAGATCCAGACGCGGGCAGCGTGGGACGGCTTCGGGGGCGGCGACCAGGCCCGGTGGAAAGTTCACCCGCAGCGCTTTCAACGACTCGGTGGGAACCTCGAAACCGCCCTCGTTGACGGTGGTCTCGCCGGCGAACTCGGCGGTCCAGGAATCCGGGTGCGTGCCCGCTTCGGTCGCGCCCGAGCCATCGGCCTTGGAGAAGGCCGAGCTGAGCGATTTGAACTCGTAGCCGGCAGCAGGGGCCGGGGCGAAAACGGCTGCGAGCAGCAGCATCAGCAGCGCTGCCGCGCATCGGCATCCACTTCTCGCGTCCTGCAACAGCCCCTCGACCTCCCCGGTCTACAGGCACCCACTATAGGGATGCCAGACGGCCGGCCAAAGGGGACGAGGCCGCCCAGTGGGCGGCCTCGTCCGAACTCCGACTGTGTGGCTAGGCGCCGATCAGGAGGGCCAAGCCTGGGTCTGCCATTCCTGCAGACCGCGCATCGAGAGGCTCCCGGTGAGGGTGCCATTGGTGCTGCTTTCTTTACTCGTCCCGCATTTGAAGAAACCACCGGTCAGAGTGGAGGTGATCGAGCCGAGATTGAGCGTGGCATCGATCCCGGATTCGGTCCCCGAGCCGGTGTTGCTGTAGCCGACCGACGCCAGGCCCGACTGCCCCGCGACCTTGATCAGACAGCCGACGCTTTCACCGACGATCACTTTGTATTCGATCTGGTTGCTGCCCGCGCAACTGACACCTGCG
This sequence comes from Solirubrobacterales bacterium, assembly GCA_035764245.1. Taxonomy (GTDB): domain Bacteria; phylum Actinomycetota; class Thermoleophilia; order Solirubrobacterales; family 70-9; genus VAYN01. The sequence goes on along the minus strand of DASTZP010000011.1, from coordinate 66,302 downwards.
GTGCCAGCCGCGTTGAGGACGTACTCACAACCGTTCATCGCCACCTGAACCGTCCGGCCCAGCGAGTCTTTGCACGAGCTGTAGCCGCCGCCGAGGGCCAGGCTGGAGGAGGCGCCGGAGAGCGCTCCGGCGAATTCGGCCGTGTTGCATTTGATGGTGCCAACACCGGTACCGGCGGTGAACGCCAGTTGGGTGCCCTGCTGCGCGAGGATGCTCGCCGGGTAGTTTTCGGCGCTGAAACTGCCACCGCTCACCGAGATCCCGTTGACCGGCTCGGCGATCGCGCTGAGATCGACCGGGATTCCCGATTTCGCTGCAGTGATGGCCCAGTCGATTTTGCTCCAGGTGGCGTACGTCGGCCCCGAAGCCGGGCAACCGAACCCACCGGACGACGTGGCGGCAAGCGACGCGGTACCGAATACCTTCACCTTGTCAGGCGATCCGCTGACGTTCTCCACCGTCAGGCCGGTGGCCCCGGTCTGCGGCGTGATCGTCCCTTTGCATTTGACGGTCGTTTCGAAAGTGATACCGGCGCATTTGGACCCGCCGACGGCGAGCGTGGCGTTGAAATTCCCGGCCGCATTTTCGGATCCGGGCTCGACCGAGAGGTAGCAGCCCCCCATGTTGACGTTCCCGGTGCAGGCAAGCTGCAGGACCATGTTCTCCGAGGTTCCGTTGAGGGTGCCGCCGATGAAGTTCGGGCTGCACGTTGCCGCGCCGGGGCTACCGCCGAGCGAGAGTCCATCCGCCGCAGCGGCTTGGCCGCTCACGGTGGCCGGGTAAGCGCCCTCGCCGGTGCTGGTGTCGGTTGCCTGGAAGCCGGAGGCAAGAGCCGACCCCACTCCGATCGAACATACGACAACGGTGGCGAGAACCGTCACCATCGCAAATCTCTTTCTTATTCTCATTCTCTCTCCATTGCTGATCACCGTGACGGTGACTGGACATTTGGTCGCCGACCCGGAGGTCAGCTCGGCCAGCCTGTCAACAATGCGCAGCAGGTTTTTAGTCGATGTGGGAATCCCACTCCCACCATTCGTCGCACATTGATAAGAGACTTATTTGGAGTGGTTGGAAAGTGTCAACCTCTCGGCCTGGGGCAACGCCCGCCTTTCTTCGAAATCGAGCAGGTTGAGCGCGACCTCGACCTCTGCCACCCTGGCGTCGAGCGGTTCTCCCAGGCTCTCCTCGAGAGCACGCAGGCGATTGGAAACGGTGCGCCGGCTGATGTTCAGCACCGCCGCGGCGGAAGTGACGTTGCGGCCGGTCTGCAGGTACGCCCTCAGGGTGTCCCTGATCGCGGTACCGCCACTGCTGGCGTCGACCAAGGAGGGATAGATGCGCTGCCGCAGGTAGTCGGCGAGCACGTCGTCGGCCAGCGTGGAGGCGAGCAGGCTGATGTCGGCGTAACGCACGACCTGCTCGTCGGTCTCCCGCGCGACTCGAAATGCGGCGAACGCCTGCCGATGGGTCAGCCGCCACCCGGAGGCCCGGCGCCCGCCCTCGCCGAGGGCCATGGTGACCTGCGGGGAGAGCCGGCCGCGAACCGTGCTCGCGATCGAATCGGAGGACACGGGTTGCCGCCCCCCCAACCACGCCCAGATCACCTCGTCCGCCGGTTCGACCGCGAGGATCAGGCGGTCGAGGCCGGCCGCGAGAAGCTTCAAAGCCTCCTGGGCCCCGGGGCCCGCGGCGATCACCCCGTTGTGATGAAGCTCGAGTGGGTAGTTCAGCTCCGAGGCGTCGGTCAGCTCCCCCTCGAGAAGCCTCTTCACCCGGGCTACGCGCCGCGCTTCCGGCGTATCGGGTCGCAGATTGGCCTCGCGCCGGTATTCCTCGCTCAAGGCCAGCAGCAGGCCGTCGAACGCGGCCGCCTGCTCGCGGAGCAGCTTCTTCAGCCAGCGCTCGCGAAGATCTATCCCCGCCGACTCCTGGACGATGAAGTCGCCGATCAGGGTGAAACCGGCGAAGTAGCGCCGCAGCACGGTATCCAGGCTGATGCCGCTGCGAGCGGCGAGGCGAGTCTGTGCGAGCAGGAGCACCGGGGGCAGGGGCGCGGACTCCACACCCCCCTCGATCAGGACCAATGCATGCTCGACAGCCGTCGAGACCGTGGCCCTCACCCCGGCGAGCCATTCGTGGTCCCCGCGACCTTCGCCACCGTCGATCGCATAGACCCGGGTCAAGATCGCATCCTCGATCTCCTCCTGCCGAACGCGCAGCCGCTCGGCAAGGGCCACCCGAGCCTGCTCGATCGAGTTACCCACGCCCTTCCTTTACTGGCCCGCCGCCTGAAAAGCGATGGTTCCGAAGGTCTCGCCGGGCTGGAAAACCGGATCGCCCTGGGCGAAGAGCTCGTTGAAGGAGCTTGCGGTCGCCGGGGTGAGGGTCAGGATCTGACCATTGACGGTCACGGTTCTGGCCCCTGGATCGCCAACTGCATCTCTGTTTGGCGAAAGGCCGAGAATCCCGATCCTGCCGAGTTTGCCCGCGTAGGGCGGTGATGGCTGCAGGATCGTCTCGGCGGTCGTCGACCCCGTGCCAAGGTCGAACCAGTCTTCGTACCAGAAGACCTGGCCCCCGCTCAGCTGCAGGAATTCCAGTTCGCCACCCACCCGGATCTCCCCGGTCGAGGCATCGGGGGCGATCGATCCGTCGGCGATCAGCGGGAAGGTGAAAACCGGCCCGGCGGCGAGTTCAGCGGGTGCGATCGGGTTCAGTGAGACGAAGAGGGACCGGAACTTGGAGAGGATTTCCGGAGCCGGCACAAGCGACAGCTTGCCCTTCGGCAGGACCGCGATGGTGGCGGGCTGGGCCTTCGCGACGATCCTGCCGATCGCCTGGCCAGCCGTGAACGGGGCTTCGGGGCGGAGCTTCTTGTTGAGCCGGGTCGCGGCCTTGGCGGTGAGCGCGAGGTCGCTGCTCGTCAGCCGGGACCCGAAGCCGCTCCTCGAGACGCTCAACCGGCGGGTGCTGGCCACTTTCAGCTGCCCCCCTCCGACCTTCGCGCTCAACGGAACCCGGTTCGCTTTGACGACGAGGGATCGCAACGGGAGCCGCCGACCAGCGGAGCGAAAGGCGAGCGACCCGGCGGTCTCCAGGTCCCCCTTGCCGAGAGTTGGGTCGATTCTCCCTCCCTCGACAGGCAGGACGAACTTCTTTCCCTTGCCCTTGGTCGGCGCCACGGCCCCGAGCTCGATGCGATTCCGCTCGAGGAAGCTCGCGAAGCCCGGGTCGATCGTCAGGGTGACGCTCCCAGACGCCAGGGGCTCATATCGCGCCAGGGCTGGAGGCGCCGAACCGACGAACAAGACCAGAGCGGCGACGCCACAGGCAAGCGCCCTCATTCCTTCACCCCGCAGCTCTTGTCGATCGCCGCGGTTATCGACCTCTCGCCGGCGAACAGCGTGGCGCGGGCGAGGGGGAACGGGGCAACATTCACTTTCGGCGGAGCCGGGCAGGCGGCGTTGAAATAGCTGAGGTGGCGCCCATGTGAGGTGTACTCCCGGCGCAGGGTCAGCTTGATCCGATCCAGGTAGCCCCATTCGCCCAGGGCCGCCGGGAACGATGCCGACAGTTCCGTCCCGTACGGTCCGCGGTCGATTCGCCGGATCGAGAAGGCGATCGTGAACGAGCTGTTGAACGGGTTCGAGGTGTAGATGTGCGCGAGCAGGGTCGGCTGCTTCCCGCTGCGACCGTTGAAGACGAGAAGGCGGCCGCGAGTCGGATAAGCATCCTGCGCGGGAAGGACGATGTGAGCCCAGAACTGGCCGGAGCCGATCAGCGCGTCGGAGCAGTTGGCGAGCGCGCGCTGGGTCGATGCGGCAACGATCTGGGAGGGGCGACAGACAGGCAGCCCCCGCGACTGGAGCAGACCATGCCGGTTCACTTCCACCCGCATGCTCTGCACCTGGGGAGGAAGACCCCCTTTGACGCTCTGCAGACTGCCGGCGACGAAGACGGCGATCGGGCCGGGCTTCTGCCTTGGCAGCTTGAACGGCTTGACCTGGGCGAAGACGTTCATCCGCAGTTCGCCGCGCTGGATGGTGACCCCCGAAGCGGCCGCGGCTCCAATCGCCAGTCCAACCAAGACCAGTGCCCCCACCCGCCTTGCCATCTCTATGCGCTTACCGGTCCTACTGCGACCGTTTACCCTTCTTGCCGCAGTCGGCCTTGAGCGGCGGCCGGAAGGTGTGGCGCTTGCCGTTCTGGCCGTCGAAGGCGGCGATCGCCCGGTGGGTGCCGCGGCAGATGTTGGTCGAGTTGACCAGGAGCCCCTTCTTGCCGCCTTGCATTTCCAAGGTGAAGCTGGAGATCGGAGCGTCGGGGGTGGATTCGAAGGTGTTGCGGATCTGGCCTTTGACCGAGTCGATGCGCCCGACCAGTTCGACTTTCACCTGACTGTTGCCGAGGGCGGCGACGAGGTCGGGGAGCGGGTTTTCAGACGAGCGCAGGTAGACCGGGCCGACCAGCGGCTCGGCGAGGATCGGGGTGGTTGCGCGGGCGAAGCCGTAGACCGAGCGGGCCGGGCACTGGGTGCCGTGGCCGGCGCCGGCGTTGAACTGGACGCGGGTACAGATCGTTTTGATGTGACCCTGGTCGAGGAAGGCGGAGTGCGGGAGGGTGACCTGCGCTTTGGCGATTCCCGCTTCGCCGAACCCGTTCATCGCCAGCTTGGCGATCAGCCTCGGGTGACCCCCTCGCTTGGTCCCGCCCTTCAGCTTCAGCTTCAGGCGTGGCTTGAAGCTGAGGGCGCCGCAGTCGGCGGCCTGGAAGGGGGTGGAGACGGTGAACGGACGGTCGTCGGCGGCCGAGCCGAAGTCGAGGCCGGCGCCGAGCAGCGTGGAAGCGGTCGAGGTGCGCTTGCAGTTGCTCGGGTTGAGGACGAACTCGGGACGGTCCGCGTAGACGCGGATGTCGCGCAGATGGACCGGGACCCCTTTGATGATGTGAGGAATCGGGTCCGAGCCGGTGGCGTCGATGAAGACTTCGGCGGTGCGGGGGTTGATCTGGAAGGCCTCACGGACCACCACGGTGCCGATGTCGAAGGGCCCGACCACGCCGGCGGTGATCGCCACCAGCGAGAGCGGGGAGCCGTTGTAGGGGCCGGCGAGGTAGAGCTTGCCCGGCGCGTAGGCGAGCGAGCCGCCGACGCCGGCGCCGACCAGGGTGCGGCCGATCTCCGAGGCGGCGGGACAGCTGGGCGAGGCCAGCTCTTCGGCGCCGCCGTTGGGCCCGGTCCTCGCCTTGGCGGCCGCGATCGCCGCGTCGGGGCAGTAGGGGATGCCGGCGAGCTTGCCGCTGACGCCGGGGGGCAGCTTGATCGAGAAGTGGGTGATCTCCTGTTCGGAGTCCTTGCGCGAGAGCCGCACGTAGAAGGGGCTGAAGCGGCCGCCGGCGTTGTTGATCGTCCCGGCGACGAGATCGGGGCGCAGCGGCGGCACTCCGCCCGCCGGGCAGGGGCCGCTTTCGGGACCGACGATGATCGAGAAGGCCGAGGTGGTGGTCCGAACCGGACCACCGGACCACGGCGTCAGCTTGGCCTCGGCACTGTAGGTCCCACAGCCCTGCGGAGACGCGAGCGGACTGCGGGCGCCCTCGCGGAAATGCAGCTTGAAGTGCGCGAAGGGCAGCTGGGGCAGGCCGTCGGCGGTGGTGGTCAGCTGTCCGGTAACCGGATCGGGCTCGATCTTCAGCCCCTGCTTGATGACGATCCCGAGGGTCGGGTTCTTGATGACGATGTATGCGGCGATCAGCGAGCCGAAGCTGTTCTCGTAGGGCTTGGCGATGTAGAGGGCGCCGTTGACGTTTTCGTCCAGCAGCGGCGTCTCCACCTCCACGGTGCCGATCTTCGAAGCCTCGGGGCAGCCGGCGCCCGGCACCGAGAAGGCGGTCTCGGCGGCCAGCTGAGCCTGCGTGCAGACCTCGAGGCCTTCGGCGATCGAGGGGTTGACGGTCATCCCCTCCGGCAGGGTGACGACGGCCTTGCGGATCGTCGAGTCGGCCTTGCCGGTGGCGCTGGTGAGCCCGTCGTCGTCGACGTCCAGGGAGAAGTCGAGACCCGAGGGGCTGGTGGCCGCTTTGGTCGTCGGCCGCGCCGTGATCCCCGGCGCGAACCCGAGTTTGGTGCAGTCGCCGACGCCCAGGGGCGAGGGCGGCAGAAGCCCATCATGGGTGAAGACGGTCTCTTCGAGCCAGAGTCCCGGCTGCAACCACGAATCGGCGCGGAAGCCAACCGGCAGCGGCCCGGTGCAGGAGGTCGGCATCGTCACGAAGGGCTGCAGGGGGACGTTCACCGGGCAATTGGCCGGCCCGTCGAAGTAGGCGCAGAAGCCGCGGTCGCCATCGTGGGAGGAGGCGGCGGGCACTCCCCAGATCCGCACCACCGAGTCGTAGTAGTTGACCGCCTGGGAGATCGAGCTGACCTCGGCGAGGACGTTGTAGGGCGGTTCGGGGTTGACTTTCAGGTCGATCCAGACCGGCGCGCGACCGAGGACGTTGAAGGCGAGTTTCGCCGCCTGACCGGGCGGCGGCACGAGGTTGTAGACGGGAAACTGCCCGCCGGCGCCCGGTTCGCCGAAGGTGACTTTGACAATGCCGACCGCCGAGGAGTCGGGGCATTTCGGCCTGCCGCTCAGATCTGAGCTTTCGAGAAACTGGGAGGTGGTGCAGCGGATCGTGGCCGTCGGGTTGCCGGTGAAGCCAGGTGGCAGGGCGACATTTAGATCCTTGATGTCCGCGACCGGCACGACTTTCCCGGTTTTCGGGTCGATCGTCGTCTTCACCGCGTTCTCCGTCACCACTTCGTAGGGGTGGGAGCCGGCCGCCATGCCCGGCGAGCCGTCGGCTTCACGGAAGGAGAGGTCGAGCCCTTCGAGTTCGAGGGGAGCCGCGCTCGCGCTCGCGGCGAAGATGGCCGCAATCGCCGCGATCGCCGCGGTCAATGCCCAGATCCTCGCCTTCATCGTCCCGCCCTCCCGGTCTGCTTGGATCGCTTCCCCTGCTTCCGGTGCTTCTTGCCCTTGGGCTTCTTGACGCACTTGCCGTGGCGCCGCACCTTGCCCTTGCCGCACGGTTTCCTTCCGACCGGGGTCGTCACATTGCCCGCGCCCTGGAAGGCCGAGGAGGCCGGCGTCGGGTCGTTGGGCGGCGTGGGCTGTCCCTGACAGGCTTCGCCTTCACAGGCCGCGGGGGGGCTCGGCGGCGGCGGGAAGCCGCCGTCGACGCGGACGTCGTATATGTCGACCTGTCCGGTGTCCCAATCGACCAGCGAGGAGACGGTGCGGATGAAGACGTCGCTGCCGTCGGCGCTCGCGTCGATGAATTCCGAGTCCGCCGAACTCTTGCCGGTCGAGAGAAGGTCCAGGCAGCCACCCGAGGCCGCGACGAAGGAGTCGTCGGCAGCGGTGCAGCTCCCGGTGCCCAGCTCCTCCCACTGGTAGACGTCGAGCTTCCCGTTGGTATCGGCGAGGACCAGGGCTTCGACGGTCTCGAAGAAGATGCGGGAGCCGTCGTCGCTGATCGCCCGCGGGGCGTAGGAGCCGTTCTCCCAGGGGCGCAGCGTCGCCGCGGTCCACAACACGTCCGGCTGACCCTTCTGCTCACCAGTGGGGGGACGCGCCACCGGCCTCGCCCCGGTCGGGTTGCAGGAGATGCAATCGAGTCGGCCGCTCTGCGCCTCGAAGCGGTAGATGACGAAATCCGCTTTGCCGCTGGCCTGGTCGGTGTTGTCGTAGTCGGCCACCGTCTCGGCCAGCTGCGGCGAGTTCGACATGAAGGTAACCGCGCTTCCGTCAGGGCTCACCCTCGAGAGGCGGTAAGCGGGAACACCGTGGACTGGAGAGGGCGTCAGGGATTCGGTCCCGTTATCCGCCGCGGTGAGTCCAGCGACGAAGGTAACGGTGCCGGGATTACCTGCTTCGTAAAAGTAGAGGTTGGGCTGCCCAGCGGTTGCACCAAGAGCCAGGTCTTCCAGGGAGGTCAGATAGATGCGGGTGAGGTCGTCGCTCGCCCCCATCACCTTCGCTTTGCCGGCGATCAGGGTGTCTTCGCCGCTGTCGACGTCGGCAAGACGAAGGCTTCCTCCGGGCCCGCCTTCCAGGTAGAGGACTTGCCCTCCATCAGCCGTAGCGGCGACGTACTCGGCGTTCGCGCCGACCGAGACCTGAACCGTGCAGGCTTTCTCCGGTTCGCTGCACGAGCTCGAGGCAGAGAGCGGGAAACCGCTTCCCCCCGCCGTGGCGGCCGCTGAGATCGTCAGGCGGAAGATGCCCGGGCTCGTCTCTTCAACCGCTTCGATCGTCGCCCCGTCCGGAATCCCTGATGCGGCGATGATCTGCCCCACCTGGAAGCTACCGCTGGCCAAGGTCACGTTGCTGATCACAGGCGAACCCTGGCCTTCGAGAATCGCCCCAGCCAGGGTTTCTTTCGGGGTTTTCGAGAGTTTCAGTTTGTCGCCGCCGATGAGTTCGGTGACGGTCGTTCCTTCCTGGAGCTGCGGACCGGTGAGTTCCTGACCGACGAAGAAGGAGCCGGATTGGATCGTCACGTTTTGCACCGTGAGCGAGAATTTGTTCAAGTTGCCGGTTCCTTTGGCTGGTCCGGCGAGGTCACCAAAGCCCCTGGCCGACCCGAGCGCCTGCGCGCTTTCAGCCTCGGTCGGGTTCAACCGGGCGTAGATGGTTCCCGGACCTGATCCGAAGTTGCTCGTGCTCGCGGTCCAGAAGACGCGGCTGCCATCGGATGAAACGGACCTCGTGTACGTTGCTCCCCGTTCCATCTCGTACTCGAAGGACTCGTGGGTTGGACCGCCGCCGGTGTTGTTGACGGTGCTGGCGCTGCCGTCGGGGAGCACGCTGACCAGCTTCATCTGCGCCGGGCCAGATCCTTCGAAGGTGCAGAGGTAGAGTTGGTACATGTCATTGCCGGTCGGTGCCGAATCCTCGGTCAGTTCGTTGCGGGCCCGGAAGATCGCCGTTTGCTGGTCACCGGAAACACCCTGCAGCTGAGGGGGGTGAACCCAATCGGGCCCTTTGGGAGTGCTGGTCGTGCAGGCCTGGTAACTGCCGTCGAGGCTGTCGCGGCGGTAAAAGTTGGCGTGCCCCGGAATTCCACCGGGAGCAAGCACCGGTTCGGTGGCGGTCAGCACCCACCCGTAGCGCAGATCCGGCGAGAAGGCCTTGAACATGTTGTCGACTGCGACCGCGGGAGCCCCGAACGCTTCCCCTTCCTGGGGCGGGGAGATCGCTTTGGTAGACCAGCCGCTCGCAGCGTCGCGGCGGGCGAGGTAGTGGTTGGAGAAGGCCGAGCTGACCGCGCCGGCGAATGCGCGGTAGGAGGAGTAGGCGATCCCGCCCCCGTCCGGCGTCGCCTGGTCGAGCCTCGCTTCCCAGCCGCCGACGTTGAGCGGGGCGACGACGTCACCCCCGTTCTTGTCGATCGGGGAGACGAGCTCGTAGGCGCGACAGTCGGGCAGGTTCGCACCGGCGCCGAGCCGGAAAGCCTGGTTGGAGCAATTGGTCAGGGCTTCGCCGGGCAGTCCGGCCGTCAGGAAGCCCGCATCGCTGCCCTCCTCGCTGGGTTTGCCGTCGCGGCCGACTATCTCGACGCCGGGAGCGCCGTCGCTTTCGGCGATGAACCGGTAGCGGTAGGCGGTGGCGGGGGTGAGACCGACCAATTGGAGCCCGTCGGTGGTGATGTCCACGTTGACCACGCCCGCTTTCAACACCGCTCCGGGCGCAGCCGGGCGCTCCTGGACACAGCCGCCTTCCCACCCTGATTGGGCTATGCAATCGGCGGTTGCGTATTGAAGGAAGTAGGTGGTCTCACCGGCACTGCCTGACCAGAAGTGGGGGTTGATCTTCGCCTTCAGCAAAGCCGAGTCGGCGCCGACAGAAGCAGCCCACTGAGCGTTGATCGAAGGTGGACCTTGAGGCGGGGGGCAGAGCGTGGTGTTGGAGGGCGGTGGCCCGTAGGCGCGGATGCCCCCAGGCTGTCCTTTCACGGAAAAAGAGGCTCCGCGAGCCAGATATATCCCTACCTCATCCGCTGCGAAGCACGCCGAGCCAGTTGCGAGACCGACGGATTGGAAACCGAGCAGGCGTTCTTCTTCTCCAAAGAATTCGTCTTCGGGCGGGCCGATTTTTCCGACCTTTTCGCCATTGCTGTTGAAGATGAGAATCCGCAAGGGGTGGTTCAGAGGATTCCCAGGATTTATGAAGGTGCTGCCATCTAACGCATAGAGGTTTCCCTGGGGATCGACAGTCATCCCAGCGGGCTTGCCAACGCCAAGCGTCGCGATCTGAGCCCCGGATGCGGCGTTCAGCCGGTAGACATCCGGTTTTTCCGCGGGCTGAGCATCGATACCAAGGAGTGCATAGGAGAAGTAGACGTCTCCGGAAACCGGGTCTACGGCGAGCGACGAGGCTTCGCCAGCTTGTGGCAATGGCAACTGGCGCAGGTAGTGACCATTGGCATCGAAGACCTGGATCCTGTTCTTCCCACCCACGAAGAGCTCGTCATCGGCTCCGATGGCAATGTGCTCACTGGGGAGGAAATCAACTTCCGGGGCGGGCGTCATCTGACCATCCCCCTCTCCCGCGGCTGCCGGACCGATGGTACTCATACCTTCGATATTGAAGCTACCGGTTCTGCATTGGTTCGCCGCCGTGCAGATCTCGAAGCCGTTTTCCCTCTTGACGCTGGCAGTAGGGCTACCGGCTGCGGTACTCAACCCCGCCGTCCCGACGCTCAGCGTCTCAACGTCGGTGTCGGCAAAGCGCGCACCGCCGAATTCCACAATCCACGGGCCCCCTGCCGGACCGCTGACGGATATCGATCCGGCGCCGAGGTTGGAGAGTTCCTCGAGCTCCGACTGTAGTTCTGCCGCAGTGGCGTTGAAGGGAATCGCAGAGGTGGTCGCCTGACTCGGAGAAGGAATCGGAATCCTGAAGTTGAGCGTGAAGGTGCCGCCGGTCGTGTTGGCGCCGAGGGCAACCGTCTGTTTCTCGTTGCTCGGGACGTTGCTCGGAGCGGCGGCAACGGTCAGCGCCGTTGACGAACCCGTTGCCGCCGGGCCGGCCGGTTTCGAGAGGGTGATCGTCCCGGAACCGAGTGCTTGGATCGTGGTCCCGGGTTCGATTCCCGTACCTTCGATTCTCTGGCCGACCCGGAAAGCCTTTTTGGTGGTCGTCACCGACGTGACCGTGGCGGATCCACTGGTGACCACGCCGGCGCCGACGGCGCCGCCCTCGATCGCATCGCCACCGAAGGAAAGGAGGAAGTTTCCCTCTGGGTCGAATTTCTGAATCCGACTCTGAATCGAGTCAAAAATGTAGATATCCCCTACCGAATCGATCTCGATGCCCATCGGTCGTCCGACTTGACCAGGGCCACCGCCTACCAACCCGCTCCGACAGCCGGTCTCAATCGTGCAGGTCTGAAGTTCGGGTGAACCGTCCTGAACGCCCCATCCCCAGGACCTGACGAACTCGCCCCAGCCCGTTACCTCAGTCACTCGACCGATGAACCTCTCGGTGATGAAGACATGGCCGTCGATCGGGCTCACGGCAATGCCGACAGGGCTGTGACATTCCCCGGCATCGTCAGGAAGGGCTTGGGATTTTTTCTGGCAGGAGGTCCAGAGGATCGGCGGTTCGTCGGCCGCGACCGCGGCGGGGCAGAGCAGGGCCGCCCAGCAGATCGCGGCCCCGGCCGCGATCTGCAAACGCCGTGCCATCTTCCTTTTCACCGTCAGCGCTCCCCTGCCAGGCATCGCGGTCCCCTAGCCCTTCTTCGGCTTGTGCTGGAGGGTGAGGTTCACCTTGGTGCCGGCGGGATGCGTCGAACCCGCAGCCGGCTTCGTGGACTTCACGACCAGCGGGCCCTTGCCCTTCTTCGGCTTGCCCTTCTTCGGCTTGGTGACCTTGCCGACGGCGCAGTTCGCGGCCTTCAGCGCCGACTTCGCCTTGCCGAGGCTCTTGCCCTTGACCTTCGGCACGACGCAGTTCACCACCGGCGGGGGCGGAGGGGGCGGCGAGACAGCGTCGGCCCTGAACGCCGCGGTCACCGAGGTGTCGGCGTTGATCGTCACCACGCAGCTGCCGGTGCCCGAGCAGCCGGCGCCGGACCACCCGGTGAAGCTGGAGCCGGAGGCGGCCTGGGCGGCCAGGGTCACCGTCGTTCCCTGCGTGTAGCTGGAGGCGCAGGCGCCGCCGTCGCAGGTCACGTTGCCAGAGCCGGTGCCGGACTTGCTCACCGAGAGGGTGAATTCGGGCGTCGGTTCGAGGTCGAATTTGGCCCCGACCGATTTCGCCGCGCTCATCGTCACTTCGCAGGCGCCGGTGCCCGTGCAGGCGCCGGTCCATTCTTTGAATTCAGAGCCCGAGTCGGCGGCCGGGGTCAGGGTGACCACGGTGCCTTCCGTGAATTCGGCCGAGCAGGTCGGGCCGCAGTTGATTCCCGACGGATTGCTCGTGACGGTCCCCGAGCCGGTGCCGGACTTGCTCACCGAGAGGGTGAACGAGGGAGTGCTGGTGCTGTCGAACACCGCGCCCACCGACTTCGCTTCGTCGAAGGTCACTTCGCAGGCGCCGGTGCCCGTGCAGGCGCCGGTCCATTCTTTGAACTCAGAGCCGCTGGACGCGGTCGGCGTCAGCGTCACTTTCTCGCCTTTGTAGAACGGAGCCGAACAGGTCGCGCCGCAATCGATCCCTCCGAAAGAGCTGGTCACGGTGCCCGACCCGGTTCCGGTCTTGTTCACCGAGAGGCTGTATTCGGGTAGGGCTTCGAAGACCGCTTCGACGGAGGCATTCGCACCGCCGTCGGATTCGACGATGCAGAGGCCTCGGTCTTGAAAGGGGTTTTCGGTGTCGAGAACTCCGCAGATGAGTTCGCTATTCCCGGTCACGACGATCCATTCGACAAAGGTGGAGCCGCGGTCGGGGAGGGCGTTGAGGGCAGCCCCCGACACGTCAGGGTTTGGTCCCTCGGCCTCTTTGGACATTTCCGCTTCGCAGGTCCCGGTGGCCGGGGGGCCGGTGCATTCGATCGCCGGATTGGTTTCGTAGAACCCTCCGTAGCCGCCGACTGAGCTGACTTCGCCGGAGCCGTCGCCGATGATTTCGACGGAGACGGTGGGTTCGGCGGCGGCCTGTGCCGCCGGAATCAGAAGGAGTGCAGCCAGCACAACCAGAAGAAGGGCCATCCTCGAGCGGCCGCGGCGCTTCGAATCGGAGGTGGCAACAGACGACGTAAGTGAGGACGTCTTGTTCAAGCGTTCTTTCCTTTGTCCCTGGCCGCCCGACCTGTGCCAATCCGAAACCGGATTTCCCTGGCCTGTCCGGGGGTGGCCCCTTTTTCTCTTCCCTGTCCCGCCTCCCCATGGAAGCCGCGACAGGAGAATTGGAACATAGACGGACCAGTTTGTCAAGGATGGGATCTCTGGCTCCCTCTACGTCGGGAATGTGACACGAAATTTTGGCTTGAAATAGGAAGATCTCACGATTCCCAAGGGAGATCCTTGAGAGTCATGCCCGTACCACCTCGATTAATTCAGAGCATTGCAGCTCAGTCCAGGAAATCGGCTGTAGATCGCTTTGGAGACAACGGCAGACCATCTTGCTAAGAGAGGCGTCTCTAGCCGAAACGAGACCAGAATTTTGAACCGGCGTTTTCTGCACTAGAATGGGAAATTCACCTGTCCATCGATCTGGTCCAGATCCTTCTATCGAGCCGAGGGCGTACCGCTTGACAACCTCCGGCGCATCACCATGAAGGAGGCGCATATCCCCGGATATGGTGCGCCTGCGATGGTGCGGACGCCGTGGGGGGATGCAGCTCAGTTGCGGGACAAACAGCTCCCTCCGGGACGAGGCACGCCCCGAGCGGAGGCAGAGCGCAACCAGCGCGAGCGGCTCTTCGCGGCGATGGTGGCGACCGTCGACGAGAAGGGCTACGAGGCGACTACCGTCGCCGACCTGGTCAAGCTCTCCGGGGTCTCGCGCAGCGCCTTTTACCGGCACTTCGAGGACAAGGAGGCCTGCTTCCTGGCGGCGGTGCGGGAGATGGTCGAACCGACCTTCGAGAAACTCGGCGGCGACGAGAGCGCGCCACCCGGGGTCGAGCGGGCGAAACGGGCCTTCGAGTACCTGATTGAGCTGATCGTCGAGCAGCCGGCGGCGGCGAAGATGTGCATCGTCGAGGTCTACGCGGCGGGGCCGGAGGGGGCCGAACTGGTCGACCGCTCGTTGGACCAGGCGACCGACCTGGCGGAGCAGATGCTTCAGCAGGTGCCCGAGCGCGAAGGAATGCCGCGGGAGCTGGTCCGGGCAATCGTCGGCGGCATCCAGAAGGTGATCCACAAGCGCCTATACCGCGGCCAGGAGGAGGAGCTGCCGGAGCTCGCGCCCCAGCTCTGGGAGTGGCTCTTCTCCTATCCCGTGCCGCCGGGGCCGCTGAAGGCGACCCGCCGGCGGGTGGTGAAGGCGGTGCCCTTCGAGGAGCGCCAGGGGCAGTCGAGCCCGCCCGAGCGGCTACTGCGGGCGCTGGCCGCGGTAGTTGCCGAGAAGGGCTACCCCGACACCACCGTCGCCGAGATCGTCGAACGCGCCTCGACCTCGCAGCGCACCTTCTATGAACACTTCAAGAACAAGGAGGACGCGATCGTCGCCGCCCTCGACAGCGGCTCGGCCCACATGCTCGCCGCCGCCCTGCCGGCCTTCCGCCGCGCCCCCGACTGGCCCCACGCGGTCCACGACACCCAGGAGGCGATGTTCGCCTTCGGCGCCGAAGAGCCCGAGTACGCGCGCCTCGGCGGGGTCGAGATGTACGCCGCCGGCAAGCGCGCCCTCGACCAGCGCGAGATCGTCACCGAAGGAATGGAGGGCCTGCTCGCCCCCGGCTACGAGCTGAAACCCGACACCCCGCCGATCGCGGCCGAGGCGATCGGCGGCGCCCTCTACTCGCTCCTCTACGACCACGTCAACAAGAAGGGCCCGGAGACGCTGCCGGACCTGGTGCCGACGCTGGTCTACGTCACCCTGGCGCCGTTCCTCGAGGCCGATGAGGCCTACGAGGTCGCGATCGGCTGAGCAGCACGCTGACGGATCAGCAGTCGAGGCCGGGGATCTCGTCTTCGGGGAGCTCACCGTTCGCGCGTTCGAGTTTTTCGAGGTCGACGCGATCCACGGGGCGGCCGGCGAGGCGCTTGAAGCCAACTAGGGTTCGAAGCGAGGCGACTCGGAACGGCTGCCCACGCCAGGACCCCTCGATCGCGCGAGTCGCCACCGTCTCGTAATCGAGCGGGGGTGCTCCGCCTCTCATGATGTCGACCACGCCGTGGCGGCTGTCGACGCGCAGGTGGTGGGCGGCGGCGATCTCATCGCTGGTGTACGGCTTCCCGTTGCTGAAACGGACGGCGTCGATCTTCTCGAGGAAGCGGAGGATCGCCGCGTCTGCCTCCGGTCCGTCCGGCACGAGCAGGTCGGAGTCCTTGGTGGCTCGGAAGTAGCCGTGGGCGATGACCGCGAAGCCGCCGATAACGACGTGTTCCAACCCGGCCTTGTTCGCGTCGGCCACGACGCCGGCCAGGTCAGGCCCGCGGATCTCTCTGGGGGCCACGGTCGGCGTGGACGGCGTTGTAGAAGTCGAAAGCCTGGTCGCAGAGCCGCTGACCGAACTCAAGCCGGTCGGGAATTGACAGCGAGGCCGCGAACTCAGCTTCCTCGCGTTCCTCCTCCTCGTTGATCCGCGCCCACTCGGCCTCGTTGCCAGGGGCGAGGAGCGTCTTTCGAGACGGGGCGCTCATGTCGCAGATGTTACGGGAGGGTCGGGTCAAGCAGTGCCAGGCGCTAGGCCGGCGGCGCGTCGATCGCGAAGAGGCGCCACTCGCCCGGCGCGCCCTTCAGCTTCTCCACCCCGCGCTCCTCGAACTCGAGGCCGGAGCCGACGACCAGCTCGCGCACGGTGCTGGAGACGAGGACTTCGCCGGCGCCGGCGAGGGCGCCGATGCGGGCGCCGATGTTGACCGCCATGCCGCCGACGTCGTCGCCGATCAGCTCGACCTCGCCGGTGTGGATCCCGGCCCGCACCTCGATCCCCAGCCCCGCCACCTCCTCGCGCACCGCGGAGGCGCAGCGGATCGCCCGCGCCGGACCGTCGAAGGTGGCGAGGAAGCCGTCGCCCATCGTCTTCACCTCGCGGCCGCGGTGCACCGAGAGCTGGTGGCGCACGGCGGCGTCGTGGCGCTCGAGCAGCTGCCGCCATCCGTGGTCGCCGAGCTCGGCCGCCTTCTCGGTCGAGCCGACGATGTCGGTGAAGAGGATCGTCGCCAGCGCCCGTTCGGACTCGGTCGCCTCGCGGCTGCCGACGAGGAACTCCTCGACCTCGCCCAGGACCGCGTCGAGGTCGCCGGCAAACGGCAGGTGGTCGTTCCCCGGCAGCTCGACCAGGCGGGCGCCGGCGATGCTCTGGGCCAGGTAGCGACCCTGGTCGACGGAGATCATCCGGTCGCCGACCCGGTGCAGGACGAGGGTCGGGACGTCGATCGCCGGCAGGATCGAGCGCACGTCCATCTCCCGGTAGAGGTCCATCAGCGCGATCGCCCCCGCCGGGCTGGTCCCCTGCCGCAGCAGCCGCGCCCACCAGCGTTCGAACTCGCCGTCGCCGACCCGGCTCGGCGCCCAGATCTCGAGCGCGACCGGGCTGCCCCAGTCGCGGCGCACCACCGACCCCCATCTGTCCAGCTGCTCGTCGCTGATCCCGTGCGGGAAGCCCTCGGTTTCGACCATCCGCGCGAAGGTCCCGAAGAGGACGAGGGCCGAGATCTCGTCCGGATAGGTGGCCGCGTAGAGGGTCGACATCGGCCCGCCCTCGGAGATGCCGAGGACCGCGGGGCGCTCGAAGCCGGCCGCCTTGATCACCGCGCGCAGGTCGTCCATCGACTCCTCCAGGGTCGGCGGCCGGCCCGGACGGTCGGAGAGCCCCTGGCCGCGCTTGTCGAAGACGAGCAGCCGCGAGAAGGCGGTGAGGCGGCGGAAGAAGCGCTCGGTCGCGGGGTCCTCGGTCAGCAGCTCGACGTGGGAGACGAAGCCGGGGACGAGGACGAAGTCGACCGGCCCGTCCCCGTAGACCTGGTAGGCGATGCTGACGCCATCCGAGTCGGCGTAGTGCGTCTCCGCTTCCATGGAACGTCCTTGATGGTCTCAGGCGGCGGCCGAAATTGCATATCTGCCGAGGCATCCAGTCTGCGCATTAGGTTTCGAGGACCACTAGCCCAGAGGAGGACAGTTTGCGATTTCCTTTCACCGCCCATCCCGGTCTCAGTCTCAAGCTCGGCGCCGGCGCGCTACTTGCAGCCGTAGCGCTCCTGGTCGCTTCCCAGTCGGGTCAAGCAGCGAACACGGCCGTCGGCTGCGACCCTGCCGCCCTGATCAACGCGATCAATGCTGCCAACTCGACGCCGGAGGCCGACGAGCTGCAGCTGAGCAAAGGCTGCATCTACTCGCTGACCGCGCGTGACAACTCCTTCTACGGCTACAACGGCCTGCCGACCATCACCTCGCCGGTGACCATCGTCGGCAACGGCGCGACGATCCAGCGCGCGGCCGGCGCCCCGTCGTTTCGCCTGATCGCCGTCGATTCCTCCGGCTCGCTGCGGCTGATCGGCGTCACCCTCACCGGCGGCCTCGCCAAGGGCGGCGACGGCGGTAGCGACCGTGGCAACGCCGACGACGGCGGTGGCGGTGGCGGTGGCGCCGGGCTCGGTGGCGCGATCTACAACCGCGGCGCGCTCACCGTTGCGGTCGCGACCATCTCCGGCAACACCGCTCAGGGCGGCGACGGCGGAGCCGGCGCCGACAACACTGGCGAAGACGGCGGTGGCGGTGCCGGCGGTGGCGGTCTCGGTGGCAATGGCGGGTCTTCGGGCCAGGCCAACGAAGGCGAGGCCGGCGCCGGCGGTGGCGGCTTCGGCGGCAATGGCGGCTCGGTCGGCATCGACGCCAATGGCGGTGGCGGTGGCGGTGGAACCGTCTCCGACGGCGGCAGCACGGTGGAGGCCAATGTAGGAAATGACCAGCCCGGCTTGGGTGGAACGCAGAACGGCGGGAACGGCGCCGTCGAATCCAACGAAGACGGGCACGCCGGCGGCATCGGTGGTGGCGGCGGCGGTGCTGCCGACGAAGGCTCCGGCGGCGCCGGCGGCATCGGCGGTGGCGGCGGCGGTGCCGGCGAGAACGACGAAGAAGAGATTCCGACCTTCGGCGGCGCCGGCGGTTTCGGCGGCGGCGGCGGCGGTGGTGGCGAGGACGGCACCGGCGGCGCCGGCGGCTTCGGCGGCGGCGGTGGCGGATCCTCCTCGGACAGCAGCACCGAAGAATACGCCGGCGGCGCCGGCGGCTTCGGTGGTGGCTCCGGCGGGGCCGTCAAAGACACCAACAGCGGTGGTGGGGGCGGTGCCGGTATCGGTGGCGCCATCTTCAACGAGGGCGGCACCGTTGCTCTCGTCAACGCCACCATCACCGGCAACCAGGTGACGGGAGGCAAGGGCGGCGCCGGCGAGACGTCGGCTCAGGATGGGACGTCGGGCCAGGGCATCGAGCCGGGCGTCTTCAACTACGGCACCGGCACGACGGTCGTCCAGGCCGGGACCTGCAAAGGCAAGCCGGCCACCATCGTCGGAACCCCGGGCGCTGACGTTGTGCTCGGGACCGCCGCGGCGGACGTCTTCGTCGGCGGCAACGGCAACGACCGCTTCAGCGGCGGCAACGGCAACGACGTCGCCTGTGGCGGCGGCGGCAAGGACGCGCTGTTCGGACAGGCAGGCAAGGACACGCTGCTCGGACAGGGTGCGGCCGACGTCCTCAACGGCGGCGCGGCCAAGGACCAGCTGATCGGCGGCAAGGGCAACGACAAGCTCAAGGGCGGAGCCGGCAAAGGCGACGTCTGCCGCGGTCAGAAGGGGAACGACAGCGAGGCCGGCAGCTGCGAGGTCCCGAAGGTCCAGAAACCGGCCAAGCCGAAAGGCAAGTAGCTCCGGTGCACAGGGCGATGGCGAGCTTCGCCGCCATCGCCCTGTCACTTCCGGGGTTCGCCGGGACCTCGGAGGTGATCAGGCCGCAGCTGCGGGAGCGGATGACCGGGGTCTCGTGGCACCACGGCTGCCCGGTTGACCTCGACCGGCTGCGGCTGCTCCGCGTCACCCACTGGGGCTTCGACGGCGAGGTCCACCGCGGCCGCCTCGTCGTCCACCGCGACTCCGCCCGGCCGATGCTGCGGACGATGCGGGAGCTCTACCGCCTCCGCTTCCCGATCCGCCGCATGCGCCTGGTCGACGCCTACGGGGCCGACGACCGCCGCAGCATGGCCGCCGACAACACCTCGGCCTTCAACTGCCGGTTCGTCGCCGGCACGAATCGCTGGTCCGAACACGCCTACGGCCACGCGATCGACGTCAACCCGGTGGAGAACCCATACGTCACCGCCGACGGCTACGTCTCGCCGCCGGCCGGGGCGCTGTACGCGGACCGCTCGCAGCGGGCGGACGGCCTGATCCACCGGCGCGGGCCGGTCGTCGCGGCGTTCGCGAGGAGCGACTGGGAGTGGGGCGGCAACTGGTCCTGGCCGAAGGACTACCAGCACTTCTCGGCGGCAGGGGGCTGACGCCCCCCGGTCGCGGGGCCATAGGCTCCCGCCCGTGAACCTGCGGAACTTCCGCTACGTCGCCCTCGTCGAGGCGACCACCTTCCTCGCCCTCCTCGTCGCCTCGGTCGTCAAAAACACCGGCGGCAGTGAGGTCGGCGTCCAGATCCTCGGGCCGATCCACGGGGCGCTCTTCGTCGCCTACGTCGTCTTCGCCCTCAATCTGCGGGAGCCGGAGGGGTGGACCGGAAAGCAGACGATCTGGATACTGATCGGAGCGGTCCTGCCCTTCGGCGGCTACGTCGTCGACTGGTGGCTGGCGCGCCGGGAACGGGACTGAGCCCGGGCGGGACGGCGGCGAGGAGGAAGCGAGCGCATGAAGACCGCAGTCGTCACCGGAGCATCGAGCGGGATCGGGGCAGCCACCGCGAAGGCGCTGGCGGCCGACGGCTGGGCCGTCGTCCTCGGCGCCCGCCGCCTCGAGCGAATGCTTCCGCTGGCGGAGGAGACCGGCGCCAGGGCGCTGCCGCTCGACGTCACCCAGCCGCGGTCCGTCGAGGAGTTCGTCGCCGAGGTCCCCGAGTGCGGCGTCCTCGTCAACAACGCCGGCGGTGCCCTCGGCCTCGATTCCCTTGAGGAGGCGGACGAGGAGAAGTGGCGCCAGATGTACGAGACGAACGTGATGGGGACGATGCGGATGACCCGTGCCCTGCTGCCGCAGCTGACCGCGTCGGGCGACGGCCACATCGTCGACGTCACCAGCATCGCCGCCTTCGAGGTCTACCGCGGCGGCAGCGGCTACTCGGCGGCCAAGCACGCCCAGCGCGCGGTCCACCGCACCCTGCGGCTGGAGCTGCTGGGGACGCCGGTCAAGTTGACCGAGATTGCCCCCGGCATGGTCGAGACCGAGTTCTCCCTGGTCCGCTTCGACGGCGACGAGGAGGCGGCGCGGCGGGTCTACGAGGGCATCGAGCCGCTGCGAGCCGAGGATGTCGCCGAGTGCATCCGCTGGGCCGTCGCTCAGCCCGAGCACGTCAACATCGATGAGATCGTGGTCAGGCCGCGGGACCAAGCGACGGCGACCGAGGTGCACCGGCGGCGCTAGCGATTGCGGGTTCGAACCCCCCTCAAGACGTGGCTCAAGATGTTCCTAATTAATATGTGATTGTTTCGGTATACGACCCCTCGGGGTACCTGACCGGCAAGACGCTCATGCGTAGAGGAGGCGAGCGTGGCGGATCAGGATCAATCCGAGGGGCTGAGCCGACGTAGGTTTCTCACCGCTGCCGGAGGAGGGGCTGCCGCACTGGCCTTGGGCAACATCAAACTGCCCTCCGCCGAGGCGGCTGCACTGCCACCGGTGCGCGGATTCATGGACGGATGGAACGAAGTGCTCACCGGATGGGGCGTGACGTTCGGCAAATGGGCGGCCTCTCCAAGCAATAACGGATCCGTCCGCTATGTCCGGCAGATCATCGACTGGAACGAGGTGCAGAACGGCGGGCCAGGAGCCTTCGACTTCACGAGATACTGGGCTCTCCGCGAGCACCTCCGTGAATGGAACACGGAAAACCCACAACGTCCCCTGAGAATCCTTCCGGTTTGCATGGGGTGTCCCCAATGGGCGCAGCCGTGGGGATACCAATGCCCTGTTTATTGGAACTGGTGCCATGAAAGCCACGACGGGCAATTCGGGACCTTCGTCGCCGAGACCCTGAAGTACTTCGATGCCCCGGGATACCGGCTCGTCGACGCGGTGGAGATCTGGAACGAGCCGAACACGCCCGAGTTCGGTGCGGTCCCCTATTCCCGCTTCGCCGGACTCGTCTGGAACGGGCAGTACTACGCGGGTCTCTACTACCAGCAGGGCAACTACTCCCGGCCGATGACCGTCCTAGCGGGCGGCATAGCGATGTTTGGTCCAGCCTCGAAAACTTCAACCTGCGTCCAGGGCGGCACTAGCCCGCCCGGCGAGGGTGGCTCCATGAACGGTTGGAGCTATGAGAACGGGAAATTCGTGCGGATTCCGATGACGTGGCAGACGTATCTCAAAAGCTTCCAGGAATCCATCCAGTGGTCGACGTTCGACCTCGGGATCCATCCCTACGTCTTCTCCAGCGAAGGGACCGCCGCCAAAATCCTCACGCTCTTCGACGAAGCCAAGAATTTGACGGTCCAGGCATCGGGTGTGCCACTGCGAAACCTCTGGGTCACGGAGACCGGATGCTCCTCCAGATCACCCTGGGGGCAGCAAGGGCAACAGGATGTCCTTCTAAGCGTCACCGAAGGTCTCGCGCAACGCAGTCGCTGCAAAGCGATGATCGTCTACCGGATGTGGGACGACAGCGAGCCGGCCAATAGCCCGTTTGTGGGATACGGCCTAGGCAGGCTGACTCCGGCAGAAGAAAAAAAGCAGGCTTGGTGGGCATTGCACGCCGCCTGGGCATGATCAGGAGTGTCCTGCCGGCGGACTCCGCAGCAGCAGTGGCGAGGGCCGGATTCGAACCGGCGACACCACGATTTTCAGTCGTGTGCTCTACCAACTGAGCTACCTCGCCTGGGCGCGCTGGAACCGCTTGCGCAGCGGGAAGGCTAGCGGTCCGGCGGGGGGCGCGGCTGATTGCATGGGGGGATGAGCAGGGGTCGGGCGGTGCTGGGGTTCGTCGCGGTCGCCGTGGCCGCGGCGCTGCTCCTCTCGGGCGGTTCGGGGACCGATCCCGAGACGCCGCCGGCACTGCCGGGACTGCCGCCGCCGTTCCTCGGGGTGGCGGTGCTCGGCGACGGGGAGCTGACTGCGGCGGTCGACGCCTACGGGAACGTCGTCGACCTGCGGGCGCCGGGGCCGGCGGGACGGAACTTAATCGAGAACCCTTCGGGACGGCAGGCGGCGGGGACGGTCCCTCCCGACACCGGGATCCAGGTCTGGGCGCGGGTCGGCGGGGAGATGCTGCCGACGTGGCGGGCCGACGAGGTGCGGCAGGAATACCTGCCCGGGACCGGCGTGCTGCGGACGATCGCCGACTTCGGCGGGCGGCGGGCGGTCGTCGAGCAGGGGGTCGACCGCGGGGTGCTGGCGGTGGTGGTCGACGGACCCGGGGTCGAGCTGCGGATGAACGCCGGCGTCGCCTGCAGGCTGGCGCGCGGGGACGGAGAGCTGGCGATGGCCTGCGCGCGCGGCGGCGCCGGCGGGGACGCCGGCGTCGAAGCCCGGCGGGTGCTTGCCGCGGCGGCCGCTTCCGACCGCCGCTGGCTCGCGCGCGCCCTGCCGCTCGGCGCCTCGGCGCCCGGGTGGGCGCGGCGAATGTACGAGCGCTCGTTGCTCGTCCTGCGGGCCCTGACCGCACGCGAGAACGGCGCCGTCGCCGCGGGCGCGCGGGACGGCTGGGCCTACGTCTGGCCCCGGGACGCCGCGGCCACCGCGATCGCCCTCGCCGCTGCCGGATACCAGCCCGAAGCCGAACTGACCCTTCAGTTCATGCTCGGCCTCGGTCTCGAGCACGCCGCCCGCTTCCACGGCGACGGCAGCCCGGTCTCCGGGCGCGAGGCGCAGGGAGACGCGATCGGCTGGGTCGCCGCGGCATCGGAGGCCGCCGGTCTCGGCAGCGCCCGCCAGGCGGCCCACATCCTCGCCGGCGGTGAGGCGATCCCCTGGCGCGACCGCTCCGACTACTGGGAGGGAGAGCGCGGCGACTATCTAGGCAACGCCCTCGCTTCTGGCGAGCCTGCGATTGAACACCTATATGGGGGCAAATCGCAGGTTCGATTGGCGCGGACGCTCGGCGATCCGGATTCGGGGCTGGACTCCGCGGCCGCCTGGGCGGTGCGGCCTTTCTCACAACCCCACCTCTACCCCGCCGCGCGACGCACGATGGAACATCTGGTGGCCGCGGGTACGCCCTTCGGCATCACCCCGGGCGAAGACTGGCCTGGCGGCAATGACCCATGGTCCGCCCCGACCGCCTGGACCGCCTGGTCGCTCGCCGCGCTCGGAGAGCGCCGGCAGGCGCTGCAGCTGATGAGTGCGCTCCGCCGCAGCGCCACCCCCGCCGGCGACCTGCCCGAGCGCGTCGACGCCGATACCGGCGTCCCCCGCTCCACCACCCCGCTCGCCTGGTCGCACGCCTTCGCGATCCTCGCCCTGCGCGAGCTCTGGCCGACCGGCTGACGTCCCTACAGCTCCCCGCGCATCAGCCCCATCAGCTCCAGCGCGCCCGCCTTGTGCAGCGGTTCGTTGAGGTTGCCGCACTTCGGGCTCTGGACGCAGGAGGGGCAGCCGGCCTCGCAGGGGCACTCGGCGATCAGCCGCTCGGCGTCGCCGAGCAGGCGCTCGAACTCCTCGTAGCCGCGCTTGGTGATCCCGACCCCGCCGGGGTGGCCGTCGTAGATGAAGATCGTCGAGCGGCCGGTCTGGAAGTGGACGTTGGTCGAGAGGCCGCCGATGTCCCAGCGGTCGCACATCGCGATCAGCGGCAGGACCGCGATCTGACTGTGCTCGGTCGCGTGCAGGGAGCCGAGCAGTGCCTCGGTCGGCAGCGCCCCGCTGAGCCGGTCCGGCAGCACGTACCAGAGCGCCTGGGTGACGAAGTTCTGTTCGGGCAGCTCGAGGGCGACGATGTCGATCGGCTCCTGGTCGGAGACCGAGACCCGCTGGAAGGCGATCACCTGCTCGGTCACCGAGACCTCGCCGAAGTTGAGCTGCACCCCGGCGACCTCGCGCTGCTCGTGGACGCGCTCGATGTAGATCTCGGTCTCCTTTTTCGGCCGCGTGTACCAGTCGCCGTCGAAGGTGGAGACGACCGCGCGCCGCTCCTCGACGTCGAGGCGGTCGACCTCGTAGGAGCGGCCGAGGTGGAGGTAGACGGCGCCGGGGTGGACCGTGGTGAAGGCGCGCTCGGCCTCGACCAAGCCCAGCATCTCCCCCGAGTCGCGCTCGATCACCGCGACCGAGTCGGCCGAGGCCGAGCGCAGCGCGATCCGGTTGGCGACGAACTCGCTGCGCCGCGGCATCAGCTTGCCGCCGACGCCGCGAAGCTCCCCCGCCGCGACCAGCCGTTCGGCCCGCTCGCGCCAACCGTCGCCGAAGACGTCGTCGTCCTCGTCGGTCAGCGGCAGCTCGTAGGCGGCGGCGATCAGGTGCCGGGAGGCGATCTGCTCGTTGGTGTGGTCGAGGATCGCCGCCTCGACCGGCCGCCCGATGAACTCCTCCGGGTGGCGGCAGAAGAACTGGTCGAGGGCGTCCTGGCCGGCGACGTAGACGGCGAGGCCGCGGCGCCGGCGCCCCGCCCGTCCCCACATCTGCCGCAGGCTGGCGACGGTGCCGGGGAAGGTGACGCAGATCGCCGCGTCGAGCTCGCCGACGTCGATCCCCAGCTCCAGCGCGTCGGTGGCGACGACCGCGAGCAGCTCTCCCGAGGAGAGGCGGGACTCGATCTCGCGCCGCTGCTGCGGCGTGTAGCCGCCGCGGTAGGGGGCGATCCGCTTCGCCAGCTCCGGCTTGCCGCGGCGCTCGAGGTTTTCGCGGGCGAAGCGCTGGATCAGCTCGATCCCGCGGCGGCTTTTGAGGAAGCAGATCGTCCGCACGCCGTGGGTGACGAGCTCGGCCAGCAGGTCGGCGGCCTCGGAGAGGGCCGAGCGCCGGGTGCCGCTGCGCTCGTCGATCAGTGGCGGGTTCCACATCGCGATCTCGCGGCCGGCGCGCGGGGCGCCGTCGCCGTCGACCAGCTCGAACGGCGTTCCGACCAGCCGCTCGGCCAGCTCGACCGGGTTGGCGATCGTCGCCGAGGCGAGGAGGAAGCGCGGCTCGGAGCCGTAGGCGCGGGCGAGCCGTCGCAGCCGCCGCAGGACGTTGGCGACGTGGGAGCCGAAGACGCCGCGGTAGGTGTGGGCCTCGTCGACGACGACCCACTCGAGGTTGGCGAGGAAGTCGCCCCATTTCTTGTGGTTCGGCAGGAGGGCGACGTGGAGCATGTCCGGGTTGGTGAGGACGAGGTTGCTTTTGCGGCGGATCGCCGGACGGTCCTCGCGCGGGGTGTCGCCGTCGTAGATCGCCTCGCGCAGGCCCGGCGGGCGCAGCTGGGCGAGCTTGCGCGCCTGGTCCTGGGCCAGCGCCTTGGTCGGGTAGAGGTAGAGCGCCCGGTCCTTGGGGCGGGCGGCGATCCCGTTCAGGACCGGGAGGTTGAAGGCGAGGCTCTTGCCCGAGGCGGTGCCGCTGGTGATCACGAGGTTGGAGGCGGCGGCCGCCTCGAAGGCTTCGAGCTGGTGGGTGTAGAGGGAGTCGACGCCAAAGCGGGCGAGCGCCTCGGCGAGCGCCGGCTGCAGCTCGGCCGGCAGCGGCGCCGGCCGCGAGCGCCGCTCCTCCTCTGAGGACTCGGCGACGATCCGCCCGTCCCGGCGGGCTGGATCGATCGCGACCGCCCACTCGGACGAGAGAAGCGAGCTCCCGCGAGCCATCAGGCGGCGCTCCCGACCGGGCGACAGATCTCGGCGGCGATCCGCATCGCCTGCAGGGACGAGCGGTCGTGGATGCGAAGGATGTCGGCGCCGGCGCGGACGGCGAGGGTCACGGCCGCGACGGTCCCCCACTCCCGCTCGCCCGCCGGCAGGCGCCCGTCCCAGGAGCCGGCGAGGACGGCGCCGATGAAGTCCTTACGAGAGAGCGAGACGTAGAGCGGCAGCCCGAGCGAGCGAAGCTCGCCGAGCCGGCGCAGGATCTCGAGGTCCTGCTCGGGGCTGAGGTCAAAGTCGAGTCCGGGGTCAATCGCGATCTGCTCCTCGGAGACGCCAAGCTCCCGGGCCAGCTCGACTCTCCCCTCGAACCAGGCGCGCAGGTGGTCGACGACGTCGTCGTAGCGGCGCCACGGCCGGTCGACCCGCGGCGGCCCCTCGATGTGCATGAGGACATAGCCGCAGCCGCTCTCGGCGACGAGCTCGAACATCTCCTCGCAGCCGCCGGAGATGTCGTTGACGACCGTCGCCCCCGCCGCCAACGCCCGCCGCGCCACGTCCGGCGAAAACGTGTCCGCCGACACCGGCAATGAACCGTCGTTTCCAGACTTTCCCGTCCTAGAGCCCGGAAAAGTCTGGAAACGACGCACCAGACCCTCGACCGCCGGGACCAGCGCCGCGGCCTCGTCCTCGGGCGGGACCGGCGGGCCCGCCTTCGCCGCCACGGCGCCGACGTCGAGCATCTCGAAGCCCGCCTCGGCCAGCGCCAGGCCGTCGGTGATCGCCTGCTCGGGCGTGCCGCTGCGCGCCCCCTCGAACATCGAGTCGACGGTGACGTTGACGATCCCGGCGCCGATCGGCCGGGAGAGGTCGAGGCGCTCGGCGCCGAGTCTCCAGCTGCCCACCCAGCGAGCTTACGGAAGGGCGCGCTGGGCGGTGGCGGGCAGCGTCGTCAGCCGGCCGCCGCGGCCGAAGCCCCCGTCCGCGGCGCCGTCGGACAGGTAGCGACGGAGGAAGTAACGGCTGGAGCCGGGGCTGGTGACGAGGCCGCCGACCAGGACTTCGCCGCCGGCCAGCACCTTGACCGCGTAAGCGACTTCGGAGGCGGACTTGCCGTAGCGCTTGCGATCGATGTCGGGGGTGACGGTTCCCCTGCGGCCGAATCCGGGCTGCAGCCGACCCCGCTTGCCGTAACGGGCGAGGAGGAGGCCCGCGCACCCTTCGCAGCCACGCTCGGTGCCGCCGGCGACGTAGACACTCCCGTCGCGGCTCACCGCCAGGTCGTTGGCGACGTCGGTGCCGCTGCTGCTGCTGGTCGTGATCCAGCCGCCGTGGCCGAAACCCGGCTGGAGGATCCCCTGCTGCGAGTACCGCGCAAGCAGCAGGTCGTCGTTCGCGGTACCGGCGACCAGCAACCTGCCCTTGCTCCAGGTCAGCGCGTTGGCCGCTTCGGGGAAGGGGCTGTCGGGGAAGAAGTTCGACTGGACGAGACCGCCGCCGAAGTTCGGGTCCGGCTCGGTCACGAGGCCGCCGCCGAACGGGTCCTCGGTGAGGCGGGCCAGGGAGAGGTGGCTCTTCGCGTCCGGCCGCCGCTCCGCCACGGTCCCGGCGGCGATCGCCGTTTCGTTTGCGGCGAGGACGAAGTCGTTGATCTGGGTCTTGGGATTGCCGCTCTCGCCGTCCGTCATCCCACCGGTCACTTCCCCGCTGCGGCCGTCGGCGGTGATCCGGTAGAGCCAGCCGTACCAGGCTTCGCCGGGGTCGTTGGGGTAGCCGGACATGCCGGCGGTGAAGATCGAGCCACTTTTGTCGACGGCGATGCTGGTCGGGTACCAGGAGCTGCTGGCCCCCGCGTAGAGGTAGCCCTTGCTGCCGAAGGTGCGGTCGAGGTTGCCGTTCGCCAGCAGCCGGGTCACCCCACCCGCTCCTCCGGCGGAGGTGAGCAGGATGCGGCCGTTCTCCTGCAGCGCGATCGCCGTGAACGGGTTCTGCGGCCGCAGCAGGACCACTCCATCCCCCCCGCCGAAGCCCGGGTCGAGCTTGCCGCCCGGCAGGTAGCGGACCACCGCGGCGAACTCGCGGCCTTTGAGGCCGCCGGCGTAGCCGGCGCCGCCCGCGACGACGATCTTGCCGTCGGGCTGGACCGCCATCGCGAAGTCGCCGACCGAGGCCGGCGCGGAAGCGGGCGCGACGAGTAGCGCCAGCGCTGCCGCCGCCGCCAATCCCAGCCGTCTTGTCGCTGCCCCCCGGCGCATGGTCGGTACCGTAACCGTCCTCTTGGGTCTGAGTTGCGTCTACACCGACCTCGACGGGACCCTGCTCGGCCGGGGCAGCTCCCTCTTCCGCGACGCCGAGGGCGGCTTCAGCCTGGCGCAGGGGCGGGCGCTCGAGGCCTGCCACCGGGCCGGCGCCGAGGTCGTGATCATGTCCGGCCGCCGCGAGCCCCAGGTCCACGAGGCCGCCCGGCTGATGGGCCAGACCTCCTACATCTACGAGGCCGGCTGCGCCTTCGCGATCGACGGCGAGACGACGCTGATGACCGGCGAGATGGCGCCGAGCGAGGATGGAACGATCTACGAGCAGATCGAGCAGCGGGGGATCCCGAAGCTGCTCTTCGAGCACTTCGAAGGGCGGCTGGAGTACCACTCGCCCTGGCACCACGGGCGCGTCCTCTCCCACCTCTTCCGCGGCAAGGTCGACGTCGAGGAGGCGAACGCGCTGCTGCACGAGCGCGGCGACGAGGACCTGCGCCTGCTCGACAACGGCGCCATCGGCCGGCCGATGCCGACCGTCGAGGGCCGCACCCACGCCTACCACCTGGTTCCGAAGCAGGTCAGCAAGGCGGCGGCGGTCGCCGGCCACGCCCGCGCCCGCGGCTACGACCCCGCCGACTGCATCGCCGTCGGCGACTCGGTCGAGGACCTCGAGGTGGCGGCGGCGGTCGGCCGCTTCTTCGTCGTCGCCAACGGCCCCGAGCACGACGCCGGCCTGCGGGCCGCGCTCGCCGGCTGGGACAACGTCACGGTGACCGAGGGGAGCATGGGCGACGGCTTCTACGAGGCGGTCGTCTCGACCCTGATGGAGCGCCGGTGAAGCTCCTCTAGTATCGGCGGGGACCGGAAAGCCGAGCCCGAAGGAGAGTTCGTGTCGTCTGAAAACGCGACCGTCGCGGAGCAGGAGTACCTGGAGATCATGTTCTGGCTGGAGGAGGCCGGGCTGCCGATGACGGGTGCCAACATCGCCCGCGCGATGCAGCTCTCGCCGCCGACCGTGCACGAGATGATCGGCCGCCTGATCGACGACGGCTACGTCGAGCGCAACGCCGACAAGACCCTCGCCTTTACCGAGGCCGGCCGCGACCACGCCAGCCACATCGTCCGCCGCCACCGGATGATCGAGCGCTTCCTCACCGACGTCCTCCACATCCCCTGGGACGAGGTGCACGAGGAGGCGGAGCGGATCGAGCACGCGATGAGCCCGGTGCTGGAGGAGCGGATGCGGGCGGCGATCGGCGACGCCACCACCTGCCCGCACGGGCACCCGATCGTCGAGGGCATCCGCGAGCAGGGATCCCTCCTCGCCGACGTCGAGGTCGGCGCCGACGTCGTCGTCCTCCGCTTCGAGAACGAGGCCGAGGAGCTCCTCCACTACCTGAAGGCGGCGGGCCTCGACCCCGGCCTCGAGGGCAAGGTCGAGACCTCCGACGACGAGCGCGTCGTCATCGCCTCCGCCGACCGCCGGCACGAGGTCAGCCGCAGCGTCGCCGAGACGGTCTCCGTCCGCGCCGACCCGGCGCCCCCGCCGCGCGCGGCGATCCCGGAGCAGCTGGTGCTGTCGAGCGATCGCTACGGGCGGTAGCGGCTAGCCCGCGACCGCCAGATTCCCCCCCGAGGCCGCTTTGAAGGTGAAGGGGCCTTCGTAGGTGCCGTTATTGGCCGTGCCGGTGCCGCTCAGCGGGCAGAGCCCATTGTCGGTGACCTTGGTGGCTTTGATGCCCGTGAGGTTGAGCGCAAGGTCGACCTCGCCATTCGTTGTGTCGTTTTCGTAGGTGACGCCGGCCGCGAGCGTCTGTTCGCCGATTTCGGCTTTGCATTCCGAGCCGAGAACCCCGCTTGCGATCACGAGCTTTTTGCCTTCCGGGCATTTGATCGCAAAGCCGCCCGCCCAGTTGTCGGCGAAGCCTTCGGGCTGGGTCAGCCGATAGGTGCAGCCGTTGACGGCGATGGTCGCGCCCCCGAACCCGAAGGCCGTGCATTCTTTGAAGGTTGGCGTCAGGGTCAATTCGCTGGCGGGGCCATTCTGGGTGGAACCATTGAGTTCCGCCGTTTTGCATTCGGTTCCCTGGCCGTCGATCGTGAAGATGTGTTTGGTGGTCTGGACCGCGTGGGCGGAGTTGGGGTATTTGGAGTGGAGGAACTGGCCCGAGGAGGCAGCTGCCGTAGAGGCCATGGCGCCCAGGGGCGCGCAGCAGATCGTCAACGTGAGGATGTACTTGCGCATGTTCAGGTTTCCAGGCATCGCGAAAGGAGTGGGCCTACCCCACGATCACCAGTTCTCCGCCCGAGGCCGCTTCGGCTTCGGTGCCGCCTATGAAGGTGGCGTTATTGACCGTGCCCGTGCCTTCCAACGGGCAGGAGCCATTGTCGGTGGCCTTGGTGACTTTGATCGTGAGGAGGTTGAGGGCGAGGTCGATCCCTGCTTCGGCTGTGTCGTTTCCGTAGGTGACGCTGCCGGTCGGAGTCTGTTCGCCGATTTCGACCTTGCAGGTCGAGCCGCCGGAAGTCACTTCGATCGCGATCTTTTTGCCTTCCGGGCATTTGATCGCGAAGCCGCCCGCCCAGTTGTCGGCGAACCCTTGAGGCTGGGTCAGTCGGTAGGTGCAGCCGCTGAATTTGATCGTGGCACCCGCGAACCCGAAGGCCGTGCACCCCGAGAAGGAGGGGGTCAGGACCAGTTCGGTGGCAGGACCATTCTGGGTGGCGCCATTGAATTCTTCGACGGTGCAGGTGACAGTCTGGCCGTCAACGGCGAGCTGCCCACTGCCGGCGAGGTCGGCGTAGACGGAGTTGGAATATTTGGAGTAGGCGAATTCGCCGGGGCCGGGAAGGTCGATCGCCATGCCTCCCCCAGATACCGCTGAAGCCGTGCTGCCGCCCGCGTAGGTGGAGTTATTGCGTTCGCCGGTGCCCGTCAGCGGGCAGATCCCATTGTCGATGGCGGTGGTCGATTTGATCCCCGAGAGGGAGAAGGTCAGATCGATCACTTCTTCGGCTGTTTCGTTTTCGTAGGCGACACCGCTCGCGAGAGTCTGTTCGCCGATTTCGACCTTGCAGGTCGAGCCGAAGGGAGTGGCTTCGATCACGAGCTTTTTCCCTGCCGGACATTTGAACCTGAAGGACCCCGCCCAGCTGTCCGCGGAGCCTTCCGGTTGGGCCAGCCGGTAGGTGCAGCCGTTGGGATTGATCGTTGAATTCGCGAATCCGAAGACGGTGCATTCTTTGTAGGTCGGCGTCAGAGCGAGTTCGGTCACCGGCCCATTCAGAGCCGTTCCATTGAGT
This sequence comes from Solirubrobacterales bacterium, assembly GCA_035764245.1. GTDB lineage: Bacteria > Actinomycetota > Thermoleophilia > Solirubrobacterales > 70-9 > VAYN01. The sequence continues at coordinate 34,662 of DASTZP010000011.1, read as the reverse complement.
TCGACCGATTTGCAGGTGGCGGACTGGCCGTCGACTTTGAAGACGTGCGATTCATTCTGGACGGCGTGGGCGGAGTTGGAGTATTTGGAGTGGAGGAACCAGCCGTCGTCGTAGACCCCGATCGCCAGGCTTCCCCCGGCAGCCCCTTTGGCTTCTGTGTTGTTGGTGTAGGTGCCGTTATTGACCGTGCCGGTGCCGCCCAGTGGGCAGAGCCCATTGTCGGTGACCTTGGTGACTCTGATCGCAGAAAGATTGAAGGTGAGGAGGATTCCTGCATTGGCTGTTTCGTTTTTGTAGCTGACACCGCTCGCGAGCGTCTGTTCGCCGATTTCGGCTTTGCATTCGGAGCCGAAGGCCGAACTCGATATCGCGAGCTTTTTCCCCGCTGGGCATTTGATCGCGAAGCCGCCATTCCAGGTGTCGGCGGAGCCTGCGGGCTGGGTCAGCCGGTAGGTGCAGCCGTTGGGATTGACGGATGCGCCCGCGAACCCGAAAGCCGTGCAACCCGTGAAGGACGGGGTCAGGACCAATTCGGTCGCGGGACCAATCTGGGTCGCTCCATTCACGTCTTCTGTATTGCAGGTGACCGACTGGCTGTCGATTTTGAGAACCCCATTCACAGTCGATTCGGCGTAGGCGGAGTTGGGGTATTCGGAGTGAAGGAATTCGCCGGAGACCGCGGATGCCGCAGGCGCGACAGCGCCCAAGAACACACATCCGATCGTCAGCGCGAGGAGGAACTTCCGGAAGCCCATGCCCCCCTTCTACCTGGAAACAAATCAGTACTCAAGAAAACTTGAGAAGTACTAGAGAGTCATCGCCATGACCGTCTTCCCCGTCGGCGTCTCGCTGCCGCCGCGGGGCTCGAGGGTGACCATCACCGTCTCGACGCCAGTCATGTCGGCGATCGTCGTCTCGGCGTGGCCGTTGCGGTCGGGGACGATCAGCGCCGGGACCGCTTCGACCTCGCCGTCGCGTTCGACCCAGGCCTCGAAGACCTTGTCCTCGGGCGGCTGGGGCACGCCCGCCAGTTCCAGCTTGCCGCCGTCGCCTTCGCGGACCATCTTCACGGTCATCCCGTTGATCTCGCGGACGATGGTGCTGGCGCCCCCTCCCTCGTCGCCTCCGTCCTTGCCGACCTCGTAGCCGACGACGCCGGCAACCAGCAGGGCGACGACGGCGAAGCCGACGGCCGGCTTCAGCAGCCAGCGCCGGCCGCGCGCCGGTTCGGGCCGCGTTTCCGCGCTCCGCGCCTCCGCCTCGACGTCCGCCCGCACCTCGGCCATCAAGTTCGCCCGCAGCGCCCGCGGCGGCTCCTGCCGCTCGGCCGCCTCCGGCAGCGTCTGCACCGCCGGCTCCAGCCAGCGCATCTCCTCGCGGCAGCGCTCGCAGCCCTCGAGGTGCCGCTCGAACGTCGCCGCCTCGTCACCCTCGAGCGCGCCCAGCATGTAGGCCGCCAGATCCTCGCTCCAGCGGTTGTGATCGGAAGCGTTCATGCCAGTCCCTCCGCCATCTCTCCCCGAATCTTCTCCAACCCGAGCCGCATCCTCCCCTTCACGGTCCCCATCGGCAGCCCGAGGATCTGGGCGATCTCCGAGTGGCTGAAGCCGCCGAAGTAGGCGAGCTCGATCACCTTCGACTGCTCGCCGGGCAGTTTGCCGAGGGCGCCGCGCAGCTCGGCGGCGGTCTCGTGGCGCAGCGCTTCCTCCTCGGTCCGCTCCTCGGCCGGCCGCTGCTCCAGCGCCGCGTCGTCGTCGAAGGTCAGCTTGGGGGCCTTGCCGGCGCGGCTGCGGAGGAAGTCGATCGCCCGGTTGCGGACGACGCTGAGCAGCCAGGAGCGGACGCTGCCGCGGGCCGCGTCGAAGCGGGCGCCGCTGCGCCAGACCGAGATGAACGCCTCCTGGGTCACTTCTTCGGCCGCGGCGCGGTCGCCGACGACCCGGTAGGCGAGCGAGTAGGCGGCGCCGCCGTGGCGGTCGTAGAGGACCTCGAACGCCTCCGGGTCCTTGCGGCCGACGAGGGGCATCAGCTCCTCGTCGGCCAGCCGCTCCGCCTTCTCTCGTCGCACCGCCATCGTCCTACACGATGAACGGTTCGACGGCCTTCAAAACCTGCTTTTCGTCGAGCGGGGGGTCGAAGGCGACCGGGGCGGGATCGGCCCCGTTCTGCAGCCGGATCGCCGCCGCATGGCGCGCCTCGACCTGGACGATGCCGCCGGCCGCCGCCAGCACCTCCTTCGACTTGATCATCGGCGCCGACCCGTTGTAGGCGCTGACCCCGGTGTCCTCGAAGGTCTGGGCCAGCTTCAGGAAGCCGCCGGTGCCCATGTAGTCGAACTGGAACATCGGCTCCGCGACCGGCTTGCCGCCGAGCTGCTTGACGGTCGCCGCCAGCGCTTCGACGTGCTGCTGCTCGTCGGAGGCGATCAGGTCGACGAGGCTCTTGAGGTCGCCCCGCAGCTTCGCGCGGCGCTTCGCTTCTTCGTAGAACTTCGCCTCCAGGTACTCCAGGGTGAGGGCGAAGTTGAGGATCCCGACGTCGCCGGTTTCCGACTTCGCCAGGGCGCTGCGGACGAACGGGCTGACCATCGCCGTGCCGTAGATCGCCCCGACCGCCAGCGCCCCCTTGAGGATCACCTCGCTGCGGGAGAGGTCGCCGCCCTCGGCGTCGACCTCGACGCTCGCGAGCTCCGGGACCTTCAACTGCTCTGCGCTCATGCTCGTGCTCCTTTCGTCTCGCGGCGGCCTCAGCCGACCAGGAAGGGTTCGACCGACATCAGGACCGTCTTCACGTCGGCGGGCTTGGCGAACGCCCCGTCGGGGGTGATCGATTCGCCCAGCAGCGTGTTGAGGACGGCCGCGTGCCTGCCCTCGACGCTGTGAATCGCCAACGCGGAGGCGAGCACTTCGGGGCTTTCGATGTTCGCCGCCTGGCCGAGGTAGGCGGCGGCGCCGAGGTTCTCCACCGTCCCCGCCAGTTCCAACACCGACTTCGCGCTTTCGAGCGGGAACTCGGCTTTCGGTTCCGCCGCCGGCTTGCCGCCGAGCTGCTTCACCGCCGCGGTCAGGGCCTGCACGTGTTCGGCCTCCTCGCGCCCGAACTTGCGGATCGTCTCCAGGTCGGCGCCCTTGAACAGCCCGCTCTTGACGACGTCGGCGTAGAAGGCGGCCTCCAGGTACTCGAGGGTGAGGGCGTAGTTGAGGATGCCGACGTCCCCCTTGCCGAATTGGGCCGTTTCGTCCTTGCCGCCGCCGGAGCCCATCGAGTCCGTGGTGCCCATCGTCGTCGTGCCGCCGTCGTCGCCGCAAGCGGCGAGGAACGCCGCCAGCGCGGCCGAGCCGCCGCCGACGGCGAAGAACCGGCGCCGCGAAACGGGGTCTTTGAGCTGCTTGATCTCAGCCATCGGGGGGTCGCCTCCTGGTCGTTTGCCTGCCCACCCCTACGGGGAGCGGACGCCGGGTGGATCAGAATTCGGCGATGACTGCGGACGGCGCGCGGACGAGAGGGGCGGCGCTCCTGGTGCTGACCTCGATCGTCTCGGTCCAGTGCGGGGCGGCGCTGGCGACGAGCCTCTTCGACTCGATCGGGCCGGCGGGGGCGGTCTTCCTCCGCGCCGCCTTCGGGGCGCTGGCGCTGCTGGCGTTGACCCGGGGAGCGCCGCTCCGCTCTGAGGAGTGGCGCCACCGCGACGTCCTTCTGCTCGGCGCCGCGGTAGCCGCCGTCAACCTCCTCTTCTATGCCGCGCTCGACCGCCTCCCGCTCGGGATCACGGTCACGCTCGAGTTCATCGGCCCGCTCGGGGTCGCCGTGTTCGGTTCGCGACATCGCCGGGACCTACTCTGGGTGCTGCTTGCCGCCGCCGGGATCGTCCTCCTCTCCGACGGGGGCGGCGGCGAGGGGATCGATGCGCTGGGCGTGGCCCTGGCCCTTGCCGCCGGTCTCTTCTGGGCCGCCTACATTGTCCTCAGCGCCCGGGTCGGCTCGCTCGGACCCGGCCTGGGCGGGGCGACGATGGCCGCGGTCATCTCCGCCGTCCTGATCGCCCCGCTTGGGATCGCCCAGGGCGCCGGAGAAATCCTCGACCCCGCCGTGCTCGCCGCCGGCGCCGCAGTCGGCGTCCTCAGCACCGCGATCCCCTACGCCTTCGAGATCGAGGCGCTGCGACGACTGCCGCAATCCGTCTTCGGCGTCCTCATGAGCCTGGAGCCGGCGGTCGCGGCGGCGATCGGGTTCCTCGCCCTCTCCCAGGATCTGGATGCGATCGAACTGCTGGCGATCGGCCTGGTCGTCCTCGCCTCCGCCGGGGCGCTGCGCTCGGCGGCGGCCCCCGCCTTGCAGGATCGCTAGCCAATCCCTTCTAGCTGAAATATCAGCCGCTCCGTATTAAACGAGGTCACTTGCTCATACCGGCCGGGACGGCTAGAGTCGCCCGGTGCCAGTCGAGGGGGCAGGGAAGCTGCTCGATTGCCGCGTGCTTCTCGCTGCGGCGCTGGTCTGCGCCTGCGCTCTCGCCGCCCCCGCCCTCGCGACCGCCGAACAGTTCAGGGTCGACACCACGGCCGACGAAGTCGACGCCGTCCTGGGCAACGAAACCTGCCTCACCGCCGCCGGCAAATGCAGCCTGCGGGCAGCCCTCGAAGAGGCGAACGCGACGCCTGGCGAATTCGACGAAGTCCGCTTCGAAGAAGAAGTCTTCGAAGGCGATGCCGACAGCGTCGTCGAGCTGGCCTCCCCGCTGCCCACGATCGTCGCGCCGCTCACCCTCGCCGGCCCCGAATGCGAAACCGAAGCGGGGGTCGTCGGCCCCTGCGCGGAGATCTCCGGCGATCCGTCCGTGCCGGCGCTCGCCGTCGAAGGCGTCGAAGAAGTGACGATCGAACTGGTGGCGGTGACCGGCGCCGAAGTCGGAATCGAACTGGTCGAAGCCGAACGGTTCTGGCTGAGGAGCAACTGGATCGGCACCTCGCTCGACGGCGGGCCCGCCGGCAACGACACCGGCATCCTGGTCGGGCCCGGTTCGGACCGCAGCCGGGTCGGCGGCGAAGGGCCGGGAGCGGGGAACCTGATCGCGAACAACAGCGGGGTCGGGCTCGAGATTCGCGGCGCGAGCAACGTCAGGGTCCTCGGCAACCGGCTCGGCGTCACGCCGGCGGGGACGGCCGCGGCCGCGAACGGGTCGAACGTCGCGGTCAGCTCGGCCGCCGCCTCGGTCGCACTCGAAAACACGATCGGGACCCGGGTCAGCCCCGAAGCGGCGGCGACCCCAGCTTGCGACGGCGGCTGCAACCTCATCTCCGGCTCTGCCGGCCCCGGGATCGACCTCAGCGGCAGCGGCGGCTCCGGCCCGCCGGTCGCGACGACGATCGCCGGCAACCTGGTCGGGTTCGACGCCACCGGCGAAGGCACCATCGCCAATGACGAAGCCGGCGCCTACGTCGGCGCCGCGCCGCAGACCACGGTCGGCGGCGCGAAAGCGGGGGACGCGAACCGGTTCGCCGGCGGCCCCGCCGCGATCGAATCCGGTCCCGCCCCGGGACTTGCCATCCGGGGCAACCTGATCGGTCTTCGAGCGGGCCCCTCCGTCTCACCACCGTCGACGGGAGGCATCCTGGTCGACTCCACCGGCCTCCAGTTCCCCGCGCAGGAAGTCTCGATCCTCGCGAACGAGATCGGCCTCGAAGGCGGCGCTGGGATCTCCCTGCAGGGCTCCCCCGCCACCATCTCCGGCAACCGGATCGAAGGGGCCGAGACCGGGATCCGGGTCAGGGAGGAAGCCGGCGGCAGCCTGCTCGCGGGGAACGTCGTCGACGACGCCGAGGGCTCCGGCATCCTCCTCGAGTCTGGCGGCAACGAAGTGTTCGACAACCAGGTCGCGGGCGCCGGCGGTGCCGGAATCCGGCTCGCCGGCGCCGCCCCCTTCGGGATCAACGCAAACCTGGTCGGCGGCAATACGGCCGCGACCGAGAACGTCATCGACGGCAGCGGCGGCCCCGCGATCGAGATCGAAAGCGTCGAGAAAAGCTGGAACGAAGTGGCCCGCAACCGGGGCTCAGGCAACGCCGGCCGCTTCATCGAGCTGCTCCCGGCCGATCCCGAACCGGGCGACCCCAACGACGGCACCCAGCCGCCGCCGATCGCCTCGATCTCCGCCACCGCGGCCGCGGGCTTCGCCGAGCCCGGGGCCGTGGTCAGGGTCTTCCGCAAGGCCTCTTCTTCCCCCGGGGAGGTCGAGTCCTTCCTCGGCGAGACCGTCGCCGACGGAGTCGGGAACTGGTCCCTCGCGTTCCCGGCACTCCCGGCCGGGACCGGGGTCGCCGCGACCCAGACCCTGAACGGGGGCACCTCGGAGCTCGAAATCGCCGCCGTGCCACTCGCGGACGGGTCGCAGCTCGCGCCGTCAGGCTCGGATGGCGGCACCGACAGCAGGCCGCCCCGGACGAGGATGCTGAAACAGCCGCGGCGGGTGCGGGCCGGAGGCGTCGCCAGGTTCTCCTTCACCGCCAACGAGCCGGGGTCGAGCTTCCAGTGCAGCCTCGACCGCGGTCAGTTCCGCCCCTGCAGGTCGCCGAAGAAGTACCGGCTGTCGCGGCCCGGCAAGCACCTCTTCCGGGTGCGGGCCGTCGACCCGGCCGGCAACGTCGATCCCACCCCGGTGCGGAGGAGGTTCGAGGTCCTTGATTAGGAAGGCACTGTTGGTCGTGATCGCGCTGACGTCGTTGCTGCCGGCCACGGCGGGGGCGACCGAGGTCGTCAACGGCGGCTTCGAGACCGGCAACTTCGCCGGCTGGGAGGTCCGGCAGACCACCGGCTCCGGGAAGTGGTACGCGTACAAAGGCACGGAGGCGCTGATTCCCCACGAACGTGGCGCCGTCTCGGTCCAGCCGCCGCCTCAGGGCGCCTACGCGGCGATGACCGACGAGATCAACCCGGACTCGCTGCTCCTCTACCAGGACCTGCAGCTCGAGCCGGGCTCCAGGTACAAACTCAGCCTCCTCGCCTATTACGACTCCTACGCCGCCCTCACGGCTCCCTCTTCGGACACCCTCGCGGTCGACCCCGAAGCGCCCGACACGCCCCAGAACCAGCAGTTCCGGATCGACGTGGTGCGGCCGGAGGCGCCGCTTGCCTCGGTCGATTCCGGCGACGTCCTCCTCAACGTCTTCCGCACCAGGAGTGGCGGCGCCCGGACGATGGGCCCGACCAGGTTCGTCGCCGACCTGGCGCCGTTCGCCGGCCAGACGGTGCGGCTGCGGATCGGGGTCACGGCGACCGAGGAAGTGCTGAACGGGGGCGTCGACGCGATCGCCCTCTCGGCCCCGGACGGAACCTTCCCGCAGTCCCAGGTGAGGCGCATCCGCCCGCGGAAACCGAAGGCGAACCCGCGCAAAGGCACCGTCGTCTTGCCGGTGCAGGTTCCCGAGGCCGGCCGCCTGGTCGCCCGCAGCGCCAGCGGCAAGGCGAGGGCGACGTCGGCGAGAACCGCCCGGGCGGGCGTGGTGAAGCTGCGCCTGCGGCCGAGCGCCAAGGGCCGCGCCATCCTCGAGCGCCGCGGCAAGCTGCGCGTCGGCGTCAGCCTGACCTGGAGGCCGCTGACCGGGGGCAGTCAGAAGCTCCGGGTGCCGGTCGTCTTCAGACTCAGGAAATCTTGAATATAGTCGCTTTCTTCCAGTCAATGCCGCCGCGACGGCGGCGCTAGAAAGGGAGAGAGATGAACAACCAGAGAAGGCTGGCGATCGCCATCGCCGCCATCGCCTGCTTCGCGCTTGCGGTCCCCGCGCTCGCTCAGGCCGCGGTCTGGAAACACAAAGGCGTCAACCTCGCCAAATTCGTCGAATTCAGCCTGCCGGGCGGCGAAATCTTCGAAACCGAAATCGAAGGCGTCAAAAGCGGGATGTCGTGCGAAGTTCGCGCGGTGATGACGACCGAAGGCGGCAGCACGGCGAAAATCAATAAATACGAAACCAAAAGCTGTACCGCGGCCTTCGGGAAAATGACCGGTTGTTCGGTGAACACGCAGGAAGCAAAAGGCCTTCCCTGGACCGTGGACGTGAAAACCAATGACCTGGCGATCACAAACATGCGGGTGAAACGGACGTTCAAAGCCGGCTGCGTGGTGGCCGAATACGACAAAACGTTCGCTGAAATGACAGTCAATCTGAATGCTCCGACTGCGATCACCGAAATGGAATTCAACGGCACCACCGGCGGCTACAAAGCCTACGGCTCCTGGACGGTCGAAGGGCTCAACTCCGGCACATACGGGATCGGCTGATCCCGTAGTAGCTAGGACCGCAGGCGGTCGAGGGCGCTCGCGATTCGCGAGACGCCCTCGGCGGCGCGGTCCGCCGGGACCGGCGCGAAGGAGAGGCGGAGGCTGTTCCCGCCCCCCTCGATCATGAAGTCGGGCCCGGCGACGAAGGAGACCCCGTCGGCTTTCGCCTCCGCCAGCAGGGCCTTGCTGTCGGTCCCCTCGGCGAGGTCGAGCCAGAGGAAGTAGCCGCCGTCCGGGACGACGAACTCCGCCTCGGGAATCTGCTCGCGGAGCGCGGCCACCAGGGCGTCGCAGCGCGCCTTCAGCTCTCCCTTGACGAACTCGATGTTGCGGTCGAGCTCACCGCTGCGGCAGAGCTCGAGCACGATCGACTCGGCCAGCATGTTCGGCGAGATGTAGGTCTCGTTCGCTTTCTTCGCCAGCTTCTTGATCTCCTCGGTGGGGCCGGCGAGGTAACCGACCCGAACTCCCGGGCTGACCGTCTTCGAAAAGGAGGAGGCGTGGACCACCTTGCCGGCCCCGTCCATCGAGAGCATCGTCTCCAGCGGCTCCCCCTCGAAGGGGAGCTCGCGGTAGGGGTCGTCCTCGAAGATCCAGAAGTCGTGCTCGGCGGCGAGCGCGACCAGGCGCCGGCGCTTCTCCTCCGAGAGCGTGCAGCCGGCGGGGTTGTGGGCGTTGGCGATGACGTGGGCGAGCTTGATCGGGCCCTCGGCGAGCGCCGCTTCGAGCTGCGCGACGTCGAGGCCGTCGGCCTCCAGTCGCACCGGCACCAGCTCGACCCCCAGCTGCTGGAGGAGGAGCAGGGTGCGGTCGTAGGTCGGCTGCTCGACGACGACGCGGTCGCCGGGGCCGAGCAGATGCTGGAAGAGCATCGCCCCGGCCTCGAGCGAGCCGTTGGTGATCATCACCTGCGAAGCGTCGAGGTGGCCGTGCCGCTCGGCAACCCACTGGCAGAGGACAGGGTGGCCGATCCCGACGCCGTAGGAGAGCGCCGTTTCCCAATCCGATGCGAGCGCCCGCGACGCCGCCTCCCGCACCTGCTCGTGGGGGAGGATGTCGGCGCTCGGAGCGCCGCGAGCGAATGAGATCGTGTCGCCGGCCATCGGCCAACGACCCTAGCAACGGCAGCCGCTCAGGGACCTCTGCGGCATACTGCACACCATGGGGAAGGCGCTGGGGCTGGTGGTGGCACTCGCTCTCCTTGCTGCGCCCGCGGCCGAGGGCGCGACGGGGCACAGCGGCAAACTGATTGCCGGCGCCGAGGAAACCGTGTTGCGCCTGCACGACCTCCCTCCCGGTTATCTGATCGAGGCCGGCCGGGGCTGCGAAGCAATCCACCTCATCGGGCTCCGCAAGTACAGATCCCTCGACCGCTGGATCGCCAGGTACAGGCCCGCAAGCTGCAGATTCCTCTACGAGCGCCGCTTCCAGGTCCCCGGTTCCACGCCCGCGCCGCTGCAGATCCAGGGAGAAACCATCAACACGCCGAGCAGGAGGGCCGCCGCCGCGGGCTGGAAGGTCTTCCTCCGCCTGCTCAAGCGCGAGCCTTCCCTGGATCTTCGGGGGTCGACGTCGATCGGCCCGGGCGGTCCGCAGGCTCTTCTCTTGAGGGGTAGGTCAACCTCGATGCTGTGGTGGCGCTACGGAAAGCTGCTGGCCCTGGTCGAGGTGAGCGACCTGGATTCCCGGGCGAGCGACGAGGCCGCTCTCTTCTACGCGCAGGTCCAGCAGCGGCGACTCGAATCTCCGTCGCCGTACACGGAAGACGAACGCGACGACACCGAGGTGGAGCTCGACGACCCCAGCCTGAAGCTCCCGGTCTACTGGCTGGGTCGTGACTTCGCCGCGGAGGGATTCATCGACGCCGAACTCCAAACGGCCGATGTCGTCAATCAGAACGGCCTTCCCGGCGCAAAGGTCGAGCTCAGATACGACGGGTTCAATCTCGACATCTGGACCGAGCGGAGCTGGGAGCGCTTCCGGGAATCCTTCTTCAGCAAGATCAATCATCCGCCCTGCTCGCGGACGATCGCCTACGAGTGGCAAGGAGGGGACGCAGTGATTTCCGCCGGCTACCGTCGCCGGACCTTCGCGGAAGGCTGCCCCGACTTTGCCCCGAACCGCTACTGGGCGGCCACCCACATCGGCGGCGTGGTGGTGGGGGTTAACCAGACGACCTGCAGGTGCTTGAGCCCTGGCTTCGGCCCATACAGCGAATCTCTACGGGGGATGAAGGCGATTCTCCGAGGTCTGGTCCTGCGGCCGAAGCCTGTCTACTAGGGGTTTTCCGACGGTCCCTCGGGGGGATGTCAACCTCATGGCAAGGGCACTGGGGATCGCGGTGGCGCTCGTCCTGCTGGCCGCGCCCACGGCGGCGGCGCTGACCAAACCGAGCGGCAAGCTCGTCGCCGGCAGCGAAGAAACGGTGCTGCGGCTGCACGACCTGGCGCCCGGCTACCAGGTCGGCGACGACAGCGGCTGCGGCCCACTGGGGCCGAGCGAGGGCGACGGACCGAGGGGCAAGCTGGAGCGGCGCTACCTGCGGTGGCTGCTCCGGTACTGGCCGGAAGGCTGCTACTTCGAATACGAGCGGCGCTTCGAGGTCCCGAGCCTCGGCCCGCAGCCGCCGCTGGTGGCGACGGAAACGCTGAACACGCCGAGTCGCAAAGCCGCCGACCAGGGCTACCGCCTCCAGATCGAAATCCTCGATCGCTCGAAGGAGGGCAGGCATCGCAAGGAGGTCACGATCCCGCCGACCGAAACGCCGGCGCTCCTGATCCGCACCGGGGACGAGCTGGTCGAAGGCCAGACCGGCGGCAACGGGACCTTCCTCCTCTGGCGCCACGGCAACCTGATCTCCTTCCTCGAGGTGGCCGGCATGAGCCCGCGCGCCAACGACGCCGCCGCGCTCCGCCTCGCCGGGGCCCAGCAGGCGCGCCTGGAAGCGCCGACCCCCTACACCGAGGCCGAACGCGACGACACCGAAGTCCTGCTCGACGACCCGGCGCTGACCTTTCCCGTCTACTGGGTCGGCCGCACCTTCGCCCCCGGCGGCGGACTGCCGCCGACCGAACTGGAAGAAGCCTTCACCCTCGAAGGTGGCCGCGGCGGGCCCCCGGGGCAGCTGGTGGCCCTCTGGTACGACGGCCTCACGATCGACCTCTGGACCCGCACTACCTGGAAGCGCTACGTCAATAGCCGCCTGGCCGAGGTAAACCTGGCGGCGCGCTGCGTCAGCAAGGAGCCGCTCGCCCTCGCCGGCGGCAGCGCGACGCTCTACGGCACCTACGACCGACGCTTCCGCAAGAAGTGTCCGCGGGGCAAGCCGGATCGCTATTACGCGGTCGCCCACCTCGGCGGCATGGTCGTCGGCGTCAACCTCGGCGTCTGCCTCAATTGCCGCGGCGGGGTCGGCGGCCCTTACGGGGACAAGCGCGGCGTCATCGCCGTCCTGCGAGCGCTCGCGCCGCGCCCGAAGCCGGTCTACGCGCCGAGTCCGCGAAAAGCGTCGCTATTCGACGGCTGACGCGGACTCGCTAAAGGCTGCGCAGCATCTCGGCGGCAATGGCCGCCGTCTCGGTCGGGCTTTCGCCGACCCGAACGCCCTTCGCTTCGAGCGCGTCTTTCTTCGCCTGGGCGGTGCCCGAGGAGCCGGAGATGATCGCCCCGGCGTGGCCCATCTGCTTGCCGGGCGGGGCGGTGAAGCCGGCGATGTAGGCGACCACGGGCTTGGAGATGTCGGAGGCGATGAACTCCGCCGCCCGCTCCTCGGCGTCGCCGCCGATCTCGCCGACCATCACGATCAGCTCGGTGTCGGGGTCGGCCTCGTAGAGCTTCAAGATGTCGATGAAGTCGGAGCCGACGATCGGGTCGCCGCCGATGCCGACGATCGAGGAGTTGCCGGTCCCGGCCTGCTTCAGCTCGTTGCCGATCTGGTAGGTCAGGGTGCCGCTCTTGGAGACGACGCCGATCGGGCCCGGGTCGAAGAACTGGGCCGGGATGATGCCGACGTTGGCCTTGCCGGGCGAGAGCACGCCGGGGCAGTTGGGGCCGATCAACCGGACACCGGCCTCCTTCGCCTTCCAGTACGTGGAGAGCATGTCGAGGACCGGGATCCCCTCGGTGATCGCGATCACCGTCTCGACGCCGGACTCGATCGCCTCGTCGATCGCCGGCGCGGCGAAGCGGGCGGGGACGAAGATCATCGAGGTGTTGGCGCCGGCCTCGGTGACGGCCTCCTTGATCGTGTCGAAGTCGGGGACGCCCTCGACGTCCTGGCCGCCCTTGCCCGGCGTCACCCCGGCGACGAGGTCGGTCCCGTAGGCCTTGTTGCGGAGGCCGTGGAAGGAGCCCTCGCGGCCGGTCAGGCCGGAGACGGCGAGCTTCGTACCCTCGTCGACGATGATGCTCATGCGGCGCTCCCGGCGAGCTCGACGACGCGGCGGGCGGCGTCCAGCATCGTCTTCTCCTGGTGCAGGTTCGGCAGGTTCGCCTCGGCGAGGATCTTCAGCCCCTCCTCGGAGTTCGTCCCGTCGAGGCGGACTACCAAAGGCACGCCGAGGTCGATCTGCTGGGAGGCGGTGACGATCCCGTTGGCGATCTCGTCGCAGCGGGTGATGCCGCCGAAGATGTTGAAGAGGATCGCCGTCACCTTCGCGTCGGACTTGATGACTTCGAGCGCGTTAACGATCGCCTCGGCTTTGGAGCCGCCGCCGGCGTCGAGGAAGTTGGCCGGGGCGCCGCCCGCCTGGGCGACGACGTCAAGGGTCGACATGCAGAGGCCGGCGCCGTTGGCGAGGATGCCGACGTTGCCGTCGAGTTTCACGTAGGTGAGGCCCTTTTCCTTCGCCATCTGCTCCTGCGGGTCGTCGACGGTGTCGGCGATCTCGGCCAGGTCCTGGTGGCGGAAGAGCGAGTTGCCGTCGATCGTCACCTTCGAGTCCAGGGCGACGACCTCGCGGTCGGCGGTGACGATCAGCGGGTTGACCTCGATCAGGGTCGCGTCCTCCTCGCGCGCCACCTCCTCGAGCTGGACCAGAACCTCGGCGGCCTGGTCGAGAGCGTCCTCGGCGAGCCCGGCGTCGGCGGCGATGGAGCGCGCCGTGGCGGCGTCGAAGTCCTTGGTCGGGTCGACATGGCGCTTGACCAGCGCGTCGGGGTCCTCGGCGGCGACCGCCTCGATGTCCATCCCGCCCTTGGCGGAGACCATCGCCAGCAGCTTCTTCTCGCCGCGGTCGAGGATGATCGAGGCGTAGTACTCCTCGGCGATGTCGGAGCCCCCCTCGATCCAGACCTGGTCGACCCGGAACGGACCCTCGCCGTGGGGGCCGACGATGTCCATGCCGAGGATCGCGTCGGCGTGGGCGCGCGCCTCCTCGGCGTTCTGGGCGATCTTGATCCCGCCCGCCTTGCCGCGGCCGCCGATCAGCACCTGGGCCTTGATCGCGCAGGGGTAGCCGATCTTCTCCGCCGCGGCGACGGCGTCGTCGACCGTGTCGGCGACTTCGCCGCTCGGCACGGCGATGCCGTGCTTGGCGAACAGCTGCTTGCCCTGGTACTCGAGAAGGTCCATGTGAGAGGTCGGCTCCGGGGGGAGCGCGCGCGGCAGACTATCCGAATGACATAATGCCGCGCTCTCTCATGGCCCTCCCCAGTCTCAAAAACATCAATTGGGTGACCACCGACTGCTACGGCACCCTCATCGACTGGGAGAAAGGCATCGTCGAGGCCTGCAAGAAAGAGGCGGCCAAAGACGGTTTCAGCTTCGAAGAGGAGCCCTTCCTCGCCCGTTTCATGGAAGTGCAGGCGGAGATCATGGCCGGCTCCTACGAGCTCTACGCCGAGGTGCTGCGCCGGACGATCGTCAAAGTCGCCGGTGAGATCGGCTGGGAAGTCGAGCCCTCGCGGGCCCAGTTCCTGCCCAACAGCGTCGCCTACTGGCTGCCGTTCCGCGAGTCCAACGCGGCGATGGACCGGCTGGGGAAGAAGTACGAGATCGGGATCATCTCCAACATCGACGACAAACTGCTGGGGATCAGCCGCCGCCACCTGCGGACCGAACTCGACCTCGTCGTCACCGCCCAGCAGGTGCGCAGCTACAAGCCGGACCCCGTCCACTTCAAAGAGTGCGCGCGGCGGATCGGGGGCAAGAAAGGCTGGCTCCACATCGGCTCCAATTACGCGACCGACATCGCCCCGGTGCTGAAAATGAACGTGCCGGTGATCTGGGTCAACCGCCACGGCGAGAAACTGGAAGGGCGCAAAGCCCCCAGCGCGACGGTGAAAAACTTTCGCGAAGCAGTGAAAAAGCTCGGCGCGTCCTGAGCGTCTTCACCGTCTTCTAGCTTTCAGGCCGCAACTCAGGCGTGAGGCGCCGGTTTCGGGGTACAGCGCCCCAGACTCTTCGATGCAGATTCTCGCTCCAAAAGCCAGTCCTTCGCCTGCCCTCGAGAGGGTGCGGCTCCTCGTCGCCGCGGCGCTCGCGGCGCTGCTGGCCGGCCTCGTCTTCGCGACCCTGCCGGCCGCGAACGCGGCGCAGCAGTCCGCCCTGCAGAAACCGAGCTTCGTCGTCATCCAGACCGACGACGAGACGCTCGATCAGCTCTACGCCAGCCTCAATGTCGGCGGCGTCGAAGTCCAGGCGATGCCCTACACGCACGCGCTGATCGCCAACCGCGGGGTCACCTTCAACCGCTACTACGTCCCCTACCCGCTCTGCTGCCCCTCCCGGGTCAGCCTCCTCACCGGCCGCTACTCGCACAACAACAACGTCCGCGGCAACGTGCCGCCCAACGGCGGCTTCACGGGCTTCAAGGCGCGTCAGGCCTACAGCCACAACATCGCGACCTGGCTGCAGGGGGCGGGCTACCGGACGATCCACATCGGCAAGTTCCTCAACGGCTACGGCGACGAACCGTTCGACGAAGGCAAAGACGTGCCGCCGGGCTGGAGCGCCTGGCACAGCGTCCTCCGCGCGGACACCAACCACTTCTTCTACGGCTACACGCTCAACAACAACGGCACCCTCGAGGGCCCCTACGGCGACCCCGGCAGCTGGGAGACGCGGGAATACGGCGAACGCGACGACTTCGGCTGTCCGAGCGCACCGCTGAACGGCAAACCCTGCTACTACGAGACCGACACCTTCAACACCCTCGCCTGGCAGGAGCTGACCCAGACCTCCCCCGAACAGCCCTTCTACCTGCAGGTCGACTACACCGCCCCCCACGGCGACTTCCGCCGGCCGGCCGGGCCGGAGCCGGCGCTGCGCCACTACAACACCTTCGCCGGCGCGCCCTACCCGCACGGGCGCTCTGAAGGCTTCAACGAGGGCAGCGTCAACGACAAGCCCCGCTTCATCCGCGAAGCCCCCTACCTCTCGCTGAACGAGATCCACA
Source organism: Solirubrobacterales bacterium (assembly GCA_035764245.1). GTDB lineage: Bacteria > Actinomycetota > Thermoleophilia > Solirubrobacterales > 70-9 > VAYN01. The sequence continues at coordinate 18,993 of DASTZP010000011.1, read as the reverse complement.
CCTACCGCGTCTACTACCAGAAGGCGCTGGAGTCGCTGCGCTCGGTCGACGAAGGCGTGAAGCTGATCGTCGACACGCTCGGCGGCCTGCACCGGCTGCGCAACACCTACATCATCTTCACCTCCGACAACGGCTTCTTCTACGGCGAGCACCGGCTGACCGGCGGCAAGTTCCTCGCCTACGAGCCGGCCACCCACCTACCGCTGCTGATCCGCGGACCGGGGATCAAAGCCGGCACCGCGACCGGCGAGCTGGCGGCCAACATCGACATCGCGCCGACGATCCTCGAGCTCGCCGGCGTCGAAGCGGACAAAAGCATCGACGGGCGCTCACTCGTCCCCTACATGAAGGATTCGAGCCTGCGCACGCGGCGGCCGATCCTCTTCGAGTCCTTCGTCGAGACGGCCGACGTCGAAGCGAACGGGGAACCGACCGCCCAGCGGGCCAGGCCCAACACGAAGGACAGCGGCCCGAAGGCGACCGCCTCGATCGTCGCCCCGCCCAAGGACTACCTCGGGATCCGCCTCGGGCCGTACAAGTACATCGAGTGGCCGAGTGGCGAGAAAGAGCTCTACGACATCACCAAGGACCCCTACGAGCTCAACAACATCGTCCGCGTCCGCAACCTCTCGCCGATCCGCGCCTTCCTCCACGCCCAGCTGATCCGCCTCGAGAGCTGCGTCGGCCGCACCTGCCAGGAAGTCGCGCCGAAATTCCCGCTCACGCGCGAGCAGCAGCGCAAGGTCGACAAGGAACGGCGCGAAGAAGAACGGCGCAAAGAAAAAGAACGGGAAGAAAAACGCCACCCGAAACGCCAGCAGCGCTGAGGGCGAAGCCGGCTACTTGATGACGGCGAGGGTGTCGCCGCTGCTCACGGCGGTGCCCTCGGAGATGGGGAGCTCCTCGACCTTGCCCGATCGGTGGGCGTTGATCTCGTTCTCCATCTTCATCGCCTCGATCACGCAGATCAGGTCGCCCTCGCTGACCTCGGCGCCCTGCTCGACCGCCACCTTGAAGACGGTTCCCTGCAGCGGGGCGATCAGGGCCTCACTGGAGGCGCCCGCCCCGGCGCCTGCCTTGCGCTCCCTCTTCGGCGGTTTCTTACCGCCGGCCGCCGGCGCGGCGACGCCGCCCGCGGGGGCCTCGCCGATCACCTTGACGTCGAAGAGCTTGCCGGAGACCTCGACCTTGTAGTCGCGGGTGACGACCTCGCCGCCGTCCTCGGAGGGCTCGGGCGGCTTCGCGTCGGCCGGAGCGGTCGACTTCAGCCACTCGTTGTCCTCCATCAGGTCGCGGCAGGTCTCCCCCTTCGCCCACTGCTCGGTGGCGAGGATCGCTTCGTGGAAGGGGATCAGGGTGGTGAGGCCGCCGGAGTCGTATTCAGAGAGCGCCCGCAGCATGCGCCGGGTCGCTTTCTCGCGGTCGACGTCCCAGACGATCAGCTTGGCCACCATCGGGTCGTACATCGGCGTCACCTCGGAGCCGCCCTCGACGCCGGAGTCGACGCGGACACCGGGGCCGGAGGGCTCGCGGTAGGAGTCGCCGATCGGCCCCGGGGCGGGGGCGAATTTCTTGTGCGCGGCCTCGGCGTTGATCCGGCACTCGATCGACCAACCGTTGAGCTTTACGTCCTGCTGGGCGATCGAGAGCGGCTCGCCGGCGGCGACGAGGATCTGCTCGCGGACGATGTCGACGCCGGTGACCATCTCGGTCACGCAGTGCTCGACCTGGACGCGGGTGTTCATCTCGAGGAAGAAGTACTCGTCGCCGACCTGCATGCCCTCGATCGTGCCGGCGCCGCGGTAGCCGACGGCCTCGGCCGCGTCGGTTGCGATTTTCCCGATCCGTGCCCGCATCTCCTCGTCGACGTGCGGGCCGGGGGCCTCCTCGATCACCTTCTGGTGGCGGCGCTGGATCGAGCAGTCGCGCTCGCCGAGGTGGATCACGTTGCCGTGGCCGTCGGCCAGCACCTGGACCTCGACGTGGCGCGGGTCCTCGAGGTAGCGCTCAATGTAGACGCGGGAGTCGGAAAAGAACTTCTCGCCTTCGCGCGCGGAGCCCTCGAAAGCCTCCTGCAGGTCGTCGGGCGTCATCGCCACGCGGAAGCCCTTGCCGCCGCCGCCGCCCGCGGCCTTGCAGGCGACCGGGTAGCCGGCTTCGTCGGCCTGCTTGCGAGCCTCGTCGAGGTCTTTGGCGACCTCGGTCGAGCCGGGAACGATCGGCACCCCGGCCTGCTCCATGATCTCGCGCGCCCGGGTCTTCGAGCCCATCGCTTCGATCGCCTCCGGCGGCGGCCCGATCCAGGTGATCCCGTACTCGGCGCAGGCGCGGGCCATGTCGGCGTTCTCGGCGAGGAAGCCGTAACCGGGGTGGATCCCTTCGGCGCCCGCTTCCTTGGCGGTATCGATGATCTTCTGGATGTTCAGGTAGCTCTCGGCCGGGACCGCGGGGCCGATCAGGTATGCCTCGTCGGCCTCACGCACGTGGGGGGCGTCGCGGTCGATCTCCGAGTAGACGGCGACCGAGGTGATGCCCATCTCCTTCAACGTGCGGGCGACCCGGATCGCGATCTCGCCGCGGTTGGCAATGAGGACCTTCTGGAACACGGCGGCGCAGTCTATTTATTTGGGCCGCTAGGGTGCGCGGCCGATGCTGATCGAGCTGCAAAGCCATTCCACGGTCTCCGACGGGCAGCTCGCCCCGGCCGACGTCGTCGCCGAAGCCGCGAAAGCGGGGGTGACGACGCTGGCGCTGACCGACCACGACGCGATCGCCGGCGTCGTCGAGGCAGAGGAAGCGGGAGAGCGGCTCGGGGTCGAGGTGGTTCCCGCGATCGAGATGTCCTGCGTCCATGAATACGCGGAAGACCTCCACGTCTGCGGGTACTGGGTGGACGTGCGGCGGATCGCCGCCGCCTGCGAGCGGGCCCAGCACGAGCGGGTGACGCGCGCCGGGGAGATCGTCGCGAAGCTGCGAGAGCACGGCTTCGACCTCCACCTCGAGGACGCCGTTCGCGAGGCCGGCGACGCGCTCTCGATCGGCCGCCCCCACATCGCCCGCGCCGCCGGCGCCAGCGGCGACCTCGGGCCCTTCTTCGAGGAGTACCTGGTGCCGGGCGCCAAGGCTTTCGTCCCCCGCCGCTGGCCCACCGCCGAGCAGGCGATCCAGCTGATCCGCGACGCCGGCGGCATCGCCGTCATCGCCCACCCCTACTGGGACATCTCCGAGCCCACCGAGGTCGACGATCTGATCCGCTCGCTCGGGGCCGACGGGGTCGAGACCTACTACCCGACCCACTCCAAGGAGCAGACCGAACACCTCCTCGAGCTCTGCGACGAGCTCGGCCTCGTCCCCACCGCCAGCTCCGACTACCACGGCCCCACCCACAAGACCTTCGCCGAGTTCGGCGCCTACGACACCTACGGGCTCGGTGAGCCCCAGGTGCCGCCTAAGCCGTAGCCGCCCGCAGGCGAGCCCAGTCGGCGAACTTCGCGACGTCGATCTCTCCGGCCTCCAGCCTCCTCAGCATCGCTTCGACCTCAGGATCGTCGTAGGGCCAAGGCCAGGGGATCTCGGCTTCGGCCAGCAGCCGGCGCATGAACCCGTGGCCGATCTCCAGATTGCGCCGTGGGAAGGGCTGGTGGCAGATCACCCAGGCGCCGAGCATCGCGGCCCTTTCCTCGGGGTCGGGGCAGGAAGCCGCTGCCTCGAAGTCGGCGGCGTAGCCGGGCGGAACCTCGTCGTCGCCGACGACCTCGATTCCCTTCGCCAGCTCCTCTGCCGTCCCGTCGAGCTCGTCCTCCGCGACTTCGAGCAGGACTCCTATCAATGCCAATGGGTTCGCCATCCGGATCCTCCCAGCAACTAATTGCTACAGCTCTGTGACTTGTGTACTACGGCCAGGTTAGCGCATTAATGCGTTAACATCACCGGGCGCCGATGGGGACCAGAATCACGAGCCTCCGACTGACCGAGCAGATGGCGGCGGAAATCGCCGCCGTCGCCCGCGCGGACGAGATGCCCGTCTCGGAGGCGGTGCGCGAAGCGATCGAGAAGCACATCGCGGAACGGCGCGCCGACAAGGACTTCCAAGCACGCCTCCACAAACGTCTGAAAGAAGACCAAGAGGTGCTGAAGCGCCTGGCTGAATGAGAAAGGGCGGCTTCCGCCGCCCTTTCTCAAGACGCTTGTGAGCGCGGACCTAAGCGGCCGCGGCCTCCTTGGCCGGCACGAAGCCCCGCTCTTCGAGGTAAGCCAGAAGCTTCTCGGCCGACTCCTCGGGGGTCTCGCTCTCGGTGTGGCAGACGAACTCCGGGTTCTCCGGGGCCTCGTAGGGGTCGGAGACGCCGGTGAATTCCTTGATCTCGCCGGCGAACGCTTTCGCGTACAGGCCCTTGACGTCGCGCTCGGCGCAGGTGTCGACGGAAGCCTCGACATAGACCTCGACGAAGCGGTCGCCCATCAGTTCACGCGCCTCCTGGCGGATCTCCGCGTAAGGGGAGATCGCCGCGGTGATCACCGGCACGCCGTTGCGGCTGAGCAGGTCGGCGACGAAGGCGATGCGGCGGATGTTGGTGTCGCGGTCCTCTTTCGAGAAGCCGAGCCCCTTGGAGAGGTTTTCGCGGACGATGTCGCCGTCGAGGATCTCCAGCTTCGAGCCGCGCTCGCGCAGGTGGCCCTCGAGGACCCGGGAAATCGTCGTCTTGCCGGCTCCGGAGAGCCCGGTGAACCAGAGGGTGAAGCCCTTCTCACCAGCCATGCTTTGTCAGTCCTCCTTGTAAGCGTCGATCAGGATGTCGGCGACCTCGTCCCGCGAGAACTCGTGCGGCGGCCGTTCGCCGTTGCCGAGCATCTCCCGGACCTTGGTCCCGGAGAGGAACAGGTGCGCCTCGTTGTCGTGGGGGCACGTCTTGCCGGAGGCGAGCCCCTCGCACTCGTTGCACCAGAAGGTGTGCTCGAACATCAGCGGCTCGATCCCGAGCTCGTCGATGTCGATCTCGTCGAAGATCTTCTGCGCGTCGTAGGTGCCGTAGTAGTCGCCGGCGCCGGCGTGATCGCGGCCGACGATGAAATGCGTGGCGCCGTAGTTGCGGCGGACGATCGCGTGCAGGACCGCCTCGCGGGGGCCGGCGTAGTGCATCTTCGCCGGCTTGACGCCGAGGACGACGCGGTCGTTCGGGTAGTAGTTCTCCATCAGCACCTCGTAGCAGCGCATCCGCACGTCGGCGGGGATGTCGCCGGCCTTGGTCTTGCCGATCAGCGGGTGGATGAAGAGGCCGTCGCAGGTCTCCAGCGCGGCCTTGGTCAGGTACTCGTGGGCGCGGTGGATCGGGTTGCGGGTCTGGAAGGCGACGATCTTCTTCCAGCCGCGCGCCTCGAAGTCGGCTTTGTGCTCCGCCGGCGTCTTGTAGCGGCGCATGAAGGCCTCGTCGTGGTCCGGCAGCGCGTCGACCTCGATCGGACCGGCGATGGTGCGGGCGCCCTCCTCGTAGATCGCGGCGACTCCCGGGTGCGCCTCATCGGTCGTCCCGTAGACGTCGCGGGCCTCGCGCTCGAGGTCGCGCTCGTAGATCTCCTCGACGGTGATCCGGCCGAGCTTCTTGCCTTCGTCGGAGGAGAGCTCGACGACGTCGCCGACCTCGCACTCGAGGTCGGTCGGGAGGGTGATCGGGATCGGCCAGTAATCGCCGTCGGCGGTCCGCATCTCGCTACAGACACGCTCCCAGTCGGCGGATCCTTGGAAGCCGGTCAGCGGCGCAAAGCCGCCGTTTCCGATCATCTCGAAGTCCGCGGTCGCTCGCTCGGAAAGGGTCAGGGACAACTCAGCCATCGTCTCGCTCATCTCACCTGTCGGGTCGGGGGAAGGGTCTAAAGGGTCAGGGGCGGCGTGCCGGCGCCGCTAGTTGATCCCGCACTCGGTCTTTGCCAGGCCCGTCCAGCGGCCTGCGCGCAGATCCCCACCCGGTTCGACCGGCTGGGTGCAGTGGGTGCATCCGATCGAGGGGTAGCCACGATCGTGAAGCGGGTTGTACGGGAGGTGGTGCTCACGGATGTAGTTCCAAACGTCGCGCTCGGTCCAATCCGCAAGGGGGTTCAGCTTCCAGAGGTTGAAGCGCTTGTCCCAGCCGAACTTCGGGGTCTTGGCTCGGGAACTGGAGTCTGCCCGGCGGACACCGGCGACCCAGCAGTCTACGGAAGAGAGCGCCTGGCGCATCGGCTCGACCTTACGGATGCCGCAGCAGGCGTCGGGGTTGCGGTTCCAGAGCTCCGGCCCGTGCTCAGCCTCCTGCTCCTCCAGCGTCAGGTTGTGGAAGCGGTCGAACTCGATCCCGAGCGCCGCGGCGAGGCGGTCGCGGGTCTCGTAGGTCTCCTCGAAGAGGACGTCGGTGTCGAGGTAGAAGAAGCGCGCCTCGGGGTTGACCGTGCTCGCCAGGTGGGCCGTCACCGAGCTCGTTTTCTGGAACGAGCAGGCGATGTAGTGCTGGGTGCCGAAGTTCTCGAACATCCACTCGAGCGCCTCCTGGGCCGTGCTGTCCTCCAGCCGGGCGGCGATCTCCTCGTGGTCGAGGTCCGCCGGTGTGGGCACGGTGCCAGAGAGGGTGACGGGTGGCGGCTTCATCGCGGGCGCGACTCAGATCGCGCACTCACCCTCTCCACGCACGACCTCGTAGGGGCTGGAGCGGTTCCAGTCGATGAACTCCTGCATCGTCTCGAGGCTGAACTCGGCGGGCAGGGTCAGGTCCTTGGCGGCGGCTTCGAAGGGCTCGGCGCCGACCCGCTCGGCGAAGGCGTTGAACTCCTCGCCCTCGTCGCGGTCGGACTCGTAGAGACGGATCCAGCGCTCGACGGCCTCGGGGACGCGTTTCGCCGGCAGGCGGGATTTGAGCCGCGTGCCGAAGATGACCTCGCCGCCCTCGAAGTTGCCGCCGATGTGCGGGATGTAGGCGGGCATCGGGCGGCCGCCGACTTTCAGCGATGCGCCGTAGAAGCCGATGTTGGCGATGTGGTGCTGGCTGCAGCCGTTGGGGCAGCCGCTCATTTTGATGTGGATGCGCTTGGTCAGCTCGTCCGAGATCTGCATCGAGGTGACCCGCTCCTTGATCGCCCGGTTGAGGCCCATCGAGGCGGTGATCCCGAGTTTGCAGCTGTCGGTGCCGGGGCAGGAGACGACGTCGGTGATCTCGCGGGCGCCGGCCTCGTCGAGGCCGAGGGCGCCGAGGCGCTCCCAGACGTCGTAGAGGGCCTCGTCGCGGACCCAGCGGAGGACGAAGTTCTGCTGCACCGTGCTGCGGGCGGCGCCGCCGGTGAACTCGCGCATGATCTGGGCGAGGCCGCGGAACTGCTCCGGGGTGAGGTCGCCGCGGGTGACCTTGACCTCGACCGTGTTGAAGCCCTCTTGGCGCTGCGGCTGGACGTTGCCGGCGAGGAAGCGCTCGAACTCGGTGCGATCGCCGTTCGGCGAGGACGGGGTGAGCGGCGCCTTGGGGGCATTCTCCTCCTCGTCGACGGCGAAGCTGAGGCGCTCGACCAGCTCGGGGCCGAATTCGCGCTCCGCCACCCAGTCGCCCTGAAGCTCCTCGTTGACGAGCTCGCGGAAGGCGTCCATGCCGATCTTGTCGACGAGGACCTTGATCCGGGCACGGGCGCGGTTGACGCGCAGCCACTCCTGGCGGTCGAAGATGCGGAAGACGGCCTCGGCGACCTTGAGGTAGTCGCCGTTGTCGGCCTCGACGAACTCGTAGAGGGTCGGGGCGACGCGGGCCATGATCGAGGTGCCGCCGCCGACCCGGACCTCGAAACCCTTGACGCCGTCCCTTTCCTGGGAGAGGAAGGCGATGTCGTGGATGCCGCTGATCGCCCGGTCCTCGGCGGAGCCGGTGAACGAGGTCTTGATCTTGCGCGGCATCAGCTGGGTCGTCGGGTGGCGGACGAAGTAGCGGACGTAGGCGGTGCCGTAGGCGGTCGGGTCGAAGACCTCGTCGGCGGCAACGCCGGCCCAGGGGTCGCCGGTGACGTTGCGGACCGTGTTGCCGCAGCCCTCGCGCGAGGAGAGGCCGGCTTCGGCGATCTCGCGGAGCAGGAGCTCGGTGTCGCGCAGCGGCACGTGGTGGATCTGGATGTTCTGGCGGGTGGTGATGTGGCCCTTGTTCAGCGGCGCGTACTTCTCGACGACGCTGGCGAAGGTGTCCATCTGCTCGGGGGTGACCCCGCCGAACGGGAGCTTGATGCGGATCATCTGGACGTCGGGCTGGCGCTGCCCGTAGACGCCCTGTTTGAGGCGGAAGCCGATGAACTGGTTCTCCTCCAGCTCGCCGGAGAGGAACTGCTCGGCTTCGTTGTCGAAGTCGTCGAACTCGCGCTCGATGATCGGGATGACGTGGCCGGGGACGTTCTCGTAGGTCTCGGGGTTCTGGGGGGTCCCGACCCGGCCCTTGCCCCGCTGCTCCTTGTTCTCTGCGACGGCTACCTCCATGGGTTGGAAAGGTAGCAAACCCGATTGGGATTCAGGTATTTAATTTCTTGACCGGTCGTCGGAGCGGGGCGATCCCGCTCCGGGAGCCAAATCCCGGATCAGCTATGCGAGGGTTTTTTCTGCGCCTGGAGGATCGCCGCGGCCTCGCCGGAGTCGGCGACGTAGCCGCCCTCCGGCTCGAGGGGGAGGTCCTCCTCGCTCCAGCCGACGATCCCCTCGCTGAGCTTGACCGCGTCGTAGCCGGCGTCGATGAGGGCGTCGGTGGCCATCGTCGAGCGGTTGCCGCCGCGGCAGTAGACGACGACCTGGCGGTCCTTGTCGATCTCGCCGAGCCGCTGGGGCAGCTCCGGCAGCGGCACGTGGGCGGCGCCGGCGATCCGCCCCGCCTCCCACTCGTGGTCGGCGCGGACGTCGATCAGCTGGGCGCCCTCGTCGACCAGCTTGCGCGCCTCGGCGCGGCTGACCTCGCGGGCCTCACCCTGCGGTGCGTCGGACATCAGTCGACCTCCGTTCCCTCGATCAGAAATGCGACACGGACGTGGGCGCGGTACTCGTCGAGGTTCTCACCGCGGATCCCGGTCGAGACGATGTCGACCGCGCGGATGTTGCGCAACGAGCCCTGGGCCTGCAGCAGCGCCTGTTTGGCGGCGTCGTCGGTGGACGTCTTGGAGCTGCCGACCAGCTCGATGATTTTCACGACAGCCATGCGGATCCTCCTCGTAGGTCCTCGATCGTCTCCTTCGCGCTGACCCCCTCGAGCAGGGCCGCGCGCTGCCAGGCGGGCGTCTGCGGCTGCTCGGGCGCGGGGACGGCGGCGAGCTCCGCCTCGAACTGCGCGATCGCGGCGGCGACGGCCGCGGCCTCGTCCCCTTCTGCGGTCTTGCGTGCCACCCAGCAAGCCTAGATCACGCGGGCTGCGGCTCGCGGCGGCGGCGCTCGAGCAGGGTCGCGAGGTTGCGCATGACGGTGTCCGGTTCGCGGTCGAGGCGGGGCCTCGTCACCCGGATCATCTCGATCCCGAGCAGCTTCAGCTCCTCCTGGCGGAGGCGATCGCGCTCGAAGGCGGCGCGGCTGCCGTGGGTCTCGAAGAGGTCGAGTTCGACCGCGAAGCGCAGCTCGGGCCAGTAGGCGTCGAGCTCATAGCCGTGGGCGTTGAAGTTCATCGAGGGGTCGGGGATGCCGAAGGCCCGGGCGAGATCGCGGAAGCGCTTCTCGAAACGGGAGCGGGTGAAGGCAGGATCGGGCTGGTAGAGGACAAGCGCGCGCCGGAGCCGGCCCCGGCCACGATGGCCGCCGGCGCGATCGAGCACGTCCTCGAGCTGGTGCAGGTCGAGGAGCCCCAGTTCTTCGGCGCGCTCCAGCAGGCGATCGAGCCGCTCGGGCGTGGCGCGGATCGCAAGGTCCATCAGCGTCCGAGCGACCGAGGTAACCGGGATCCCTTCCCGCTCGCCCCGGTCCTCGGAAGCGAGGATCGACGAGAAGTGGACGACGAACGCCCGCTTCGCCCGCCGTCGAATCGGCGCCGTGACGTCGATCCGTTCCGGCGCATAGCGATAGAGCCCCCACAGATACGCAGCAGAAGCGTGACTGGCCACCGCCGGCCAAACCACCTCGTCGGTCTCGTTCGCTTCAGCGGCCAGAACAGCCGCCCAGCAACGCGAGTGCCAGGTAAGCCGCCGATGCCCGACCGCGTAGACGCCGTGATGAACCGGAACCAAGCGTCCCCGGTCAGCTTCAGCAACAAGAAGTTGACGCGAGAACCCCAGCCGCAATAGCTGCCGCGCCGAAACGACCCCGTGTTGGCGGGTCGCAAGCGTCGTCAACGCTGGTGGCGTTCGTCCTTTATTCGCCATACGAAGAACAAAGGACGAACGCCGCCTGGGTTCTCCCCCCTCAACGGCACCTCCGGCGGGTGGCGACGATACGACCCGCCGGCCTAGGCGCTCGGGCGGGCCGGGGCGACGCCCTGGGCGTCAGCCGTGAAGGCCCGGAACCGGGGTGCCGTACTTGACGAATTCGCAGTTGTACGGGGCGGGGTCGAAGGCGTCGGTGATCGCGCGGCCGGCGGGTTTGCCGGTGCCTTGGGTTTCGCGCGTTACCTTGCGGCCGCCTTTGCCCTGGGTCGTGATCTTCTTGGGCGGCGTGCCTTTGCCGCACTGGATCGAGAAGTCCTTGACGCCGTCGCGGGCGTCGATGATGTCGTCGCCGCCGTTGCCGTAGAAGCGGTCCTCGCCGGGCTGGCCGAGCATCGCGTTGGGACCGCCGTCGCCGATCAGGACGTCCCAGTCGAAGGAGCCCTCCATGTCCTCGTTCGTCGCCGAGAGGTGGACCGAGTCGCAGTTCTTCACTCCCGTCACCCAAGCGGCGTGCTGGGGGAAGGAGATGATCAGGAGGCCGGGATGGGCCTGGGTCTCGGCGAAGGAGGCGTCGTCGCGGCCGGGGCCGCCGACCAGGGCGCCGCCGGCGCAGCCGCCGCCCGCCGCCAGCAGGTCGCCGCTGCCTTCGCCGTACAGGTACGTCGGTCCCGGCAGGCCGCCGACCAGGCCGTCGGCGCCGTCGCCCCCGTAGAGCTTGTCCGCGCCCGGGCCCGCCTCGACCAGGTCGTCCTCAGGGCCGGCTTTGATCGTGTCGTTGCCGAAGCCGCCGGCGAAGCGGACGCTGCCGATCGACTCCAGCGTGCCTTCGACGCGGAGGCTGTCGTTGCCCGGCCCGAGGTCCGCCATCAGCCAGCGCCCGGGTCCGTTGGCGGGACAGGCGATCGTCAGCGGGTCGCCGGTTGGCCGCGAGCAGCCGGGCCCGATCGCGACTCCCTTCCTCGCGGTGACGCTGAAGACGTCGTTCGCTTCGTCGTAGGCGACGACGAACTGGTCGCGGCCACCGCCGCCGATGATCTGCAGACCGGCGCCGCCGCCGGGCGTCGGGTTGAGGTTGACGAAGGCTGAGGCCTTCGGCGGCGCTTCCCTGCCGCAGGAGGTGGTGCGGCCTTTCGCGCCCTCGCAGCCGTCGCTCCCCTGCTGCCCGTCGAGGACGTCGCGGCCGCCGCTGCCGACGAGGTGGTCGTCGCCGGGCCCGCCGGTGATCACGTTCGCCTGCGGGGTCCCGATCAGGGTGTCGCGGAAGGCCGAGCCTTCGAGGCTCTCGAAGCCGAAGAGCTTGTCGTGGCCGTCGCCATAGGCGCGGTGCTTGCGCAGCGAGACCCAGACCCCGCTGCCTTTGCCGCCCGCCCGCGCGGTCGCGAAGGAGGCGATGTCCCCGGGACCGGCGCCGCCGCTCATGCGGTCGTAGCCGTAGTCGCCGTGGACGAGGTCTTCCGCCCCGGGGCCGCCGTTGACGATGTCGATGCCGAGGTCGCCGGCGACCTCGTCGCGGGCGCCCGGCCCGCCGAGGATCTTGTCGTCGCCGAGGTTGCCGTTGACCTGGTCCTCCTCCCCAGCGTCGCCGAAGACCTCGTCGTTGCCGCGGCCGCCGTGCATCTCGTCGGTCCCCGGACCGCCGCAGATCAGGTCGTTGCCGAGGCTGCCGAAGATGACGTCGTCGCCCTTGCCGCCCCAGATGACGTCGCGCTCCGGCGTCCCCCGCAGGTCGTCGTCGCCGTCGGTGCCGACGATCTCCGCCTGGCGGCCGTGGCAGCGGGGGACGTCTTCGCCCTCGTTGTCGGCCGCGGCGGCGACCGCCGCGAAAGCGGCAGACGCCAGCAGCAGCAGAGCGATGACCCCCCGGAAACGTCGGCTCACAAGGCGTGGATCGTAGACGTCAGCCAGGAGGGGTTGTTTGTCCTAGGCGCTGCGGATCAGCTTCTTGTTGACGAACTCGTCGGCGCCGTAGCGGCCCAGCTCCCGGCCGAAGCCCGAACGCTTGAAGCCGCCGAACGGCAGCTCGGGAGCGTCGGCGCCGACCAGGTTGACGTAGACCATCCCGGCTTCGATCCGGTCGGCGACCCGCTCGGCCTGCTCCTTGTCGGTCGTCATCACGTAGGAGCCGAGCCCGAACGGCGTCTGGTTGGCGAGCTCGACCGCCTCCTCCTCGGAGCCGACCTTGTAGACCTGCGCGACCGGCCCGAAGAACTCTTCCTGGGAGGCCTCGTCGCCGGGCTCAATCCCGGTGAGGATCGTCGGTTCGAAGAAGTTGCCGTCGCGCTTGCCGCCGACGACGACCTCGGCGCCGTTCTCGATCGCCCGCTTGACCTGGTCCTCGAGCCGGTCGGCCGCGGTCTGGGACGAGAGCGGCCCGACCGCGGTGTCCTCGGCCGTCGGATCGCCCGGCTTCGCCCCGGCGAGCTGCTCCTTGAACTTCTCGAGGAACTCGTCGTAGAGCTCGTCGACGACGATGAACCGCTTCGCGGCGTTGCAGGACTGGCCAGTGTTGTCCAGCCGCGCTTCGGCCGCCGCCGTCACCGCCTCGTCGAGGTCGTCGGTGCCGAGGAGGATGAACGGGTCCGATCCGCCGAGCTCGAGCACGACCTTCTTCAGGTTCTTGCCGGCGATCGCGGCAACCGCGGAGCCCGCCCGCTCCGACCCGGTGACCGAGACCCCGTGCACGCGCGGGTCGGCGATCACCCACTCGACCTGCTCGTTGGTCGCGTAGACGTTCTCGTAGCAGCCCTCGGGGAAGCCGGCGTCGTCGAAGATCTTCTGCATCGCCTCCGCCGATTCGGGGCACTGCGGCGCGTGCTTGAGCAGGATCGTGTTGCCGATCACCAGGTTCGGGCCGGCGAAGCGGGCCACCTGGTAGTAGGGGAAGTTCCAGGGCATGATCCCGAGCAGCACGCCGTAGGGGCTGCGGCGGATCACCGCCGTGCCCTCGCCTTCGGAGAGCTCGATCGGCTCGTCCGCCATCAGGCTCTCGGCGTTGTCGGCGTAGAAGCCGTAGATCATCGCCGCGAAGTCGACCTCCATCAGCGCCTGCTCGATCGGCTTCCCCATCTCGCGGACGATGATCTCGGCCAGCTCCTCGCGGCGCTCGGAGTGCAGCTCAGCGACCCGGCGCACAAGGGCGGCGCGGTCGGCGACCGAGGTCGAGCCGGGCCAGCTCTTCGCGGCCTGGTCGGAGCGGCCGATCGCCGCGCGCAGCTCGTCGTCGGTGATCTCCGGGTACTCCTTGACGGTCTCGCCGGTGGCTGGGTTGACAACCGCGTAGGTGCTCATTCAGCTCCCCCTGTGGATGATCGTTTCCAAGTTCGTCCTACCCCTTCACAGACTGCTCCAGGCCGAGCGCATCCTCGACCGGGACGTACTCCATCCCCACCCCCTCGGCGACCGCCGGATGGGTGACCTTGCCGGCGGCGACGTTGACCCCGAGCCGCAGCCCGGGATCGCGCCGGATCGCCTCGGCGACGCCGTGGTCGGCGAGCGCCAGCGCGTAGGGCAGGGTCGCGTTGGTGAGGGCGTGGGTCGAAGTGATCGGGACCGCGCCGGGCATGTTGGCGACGCAGTAGTGCGTGATCCCGTCGACCTCGAAGGTCGGGTCGCGATGGGTGGTCGGGCGTGAGGTCTCGAAGCAACCCCCCTGGTCGATCGCGACGTCGACCAGCACCGCGCCCGGCTTCATCAGCGCCAGCTGCTCGCGCCGAATCACGTAGGGCGCGCGCGCCCCGTGGACGAGCACCGCGCCGATCACGAGGTCGGCGTTCGGCAGCATCTCCTCGATCGCCAGCGTCGTCGAGTACACGGTCGAGCAGCGGCCGCCGAAGTCGACTTCGAGCTCCCGCAGGCGGTCGATCGAGCGGTCGTAGACGAAGACGTCGGCTTCCATCCCGATCGCGATGAAGGCCGCGTTCATCCCGACGACGCCGCCGCCGATCACCATCACGTTGGCTGCGGCGACGCCCGGCACCCCTCCCAGCAGGATCCCCCTGCCGCCCATCGGTTTCTCCAGCATGAAGGCGCCCGCCTGGGTGGCGATCTTGCCCGCCACCTCGCTCATCGGCGCCAGCAGCGGCAGCCGCCCGTGGGGGTCCTCGACGGTCTCGTAGGCGATCGCGGTCACCCCGGCGCCGCAGAGGCCGCGGGTCTGCTCGGGGTCGGGAGCCAGGTGCAGGTAGGTGAAGAGGAGCTGGCCAGGGCGCAGCATCTCGATCTCGTTCGGCTGCAGCTCCTTGACGTGAAGGATCATCTCCGCCGCCTCGAAGACAGCGGCCGCGTCGGGGACGATCGTCGCCCCCTGGGCCTCGTAGGAGCCGTCGTCGATCGCGCTGCCCTCGCCGGCCCCCGCCTGGACCACAACTTCGTGGCCGTGCTCGGAGAGTTCGCGCACCCCGGCGGGGGTGACGGCGACGCGGTACTCGTCGGACTTGATCTCGGTCGGGACTCCAATCTTCATGCGACAAGCTCCCTCGCTCGCAGGGCCAGCCAGAACTCGATCCGGTCGTGGGCGCGGGAGAGGTCCCGCCCCGTCAGCTCTTCCACCTTGCGCATCCGGTAGCGCAGCGTGTGGCGGTGGCAGTAGACCTGGCGGGCGGCCCGCTCCCACTGCCCGTTCTGCTCGATGAACGCCTCGAGCGAGCGCAGCAGCTCGCTGCCGTACTCCTCGTCGCCGCGCTCGATCGGGCCGAGGACGCTGTCGCAGTAAAGGTCGAGGGCGTCATCGTCCTGGATCGAGAGCAGCAGGGTGAAGGCGCCGAGGTCGCGCCAGGAGGCGACCTCCGGGGCCGAGCCGTTGTCGAATGCGGTCGCCTCGAGCGCGCAGCGCGCCTCGTGGAAGGAGTGGCGCAGGCGCTCCGGCGGCGCCGGACGGCTGGCGCCGGCACGAACCCCGCCCCGCTCCCGGGCCAGCTCCCCCCGGGCCGCGGTGGCGACCTCGATCGGGTCCCGCTCGGCGCAGTCGACGACGGCGCAGAGAAGCTCGCGGCCGCCGGTGCTGTGGGGGGCGACGACGGCCGAGCAGGCGTCGGCCGTCAGGGCCGCTTCGAGGGCGGCGACTGCCCCGCCCGGGTCGTCGAGGGAAAAGACGAGGACGGCGGCTTCCTCGCCGATCCCGAACGGCTCGAGCCGGCGCCGCAGCTCGGCCGGGTCCATCCGGCCGCCCAGCGCCGCGGCGACGACGTCGCCGGCCAGCCGCCGCTCGGTCTCGCGGGCGACCCGGCGGCGCATCAGCTCCAGTGCCACCACCGCCACCGCCTGCTGGAGGATCAGCCGCTCGAAGTCCCCGAGGCCGCCGGAGTCGCGGACGATCACCACCCATGCCTGCGGCGGGCCGCCACCGGGGGAGATGACCGGGTGCGCCAGCGCCCGGCCGGCGACGCTCGGGTGGGAGGGCACGAAGGGATGTCCGTCATGGGCGTGGCTGAGCGCTTCCTTGCGGATCGCGCCGATCGCCTCGGCCGAGAGCTGGCGGCGGAAGCCCTTGCCGGCGAGGCGCTCGCCGCGGGCGTCGAGGACCGCGACCGTGCCGCCGACGGCGGAGGCGACCGTGGCGGCGATTTCCTCCAGCCCGCGCTCCTCGAGGACCAGCCGCTCCAACCGCCGCTGCACGGCGATCCCCCGCTGCAGCACCTCGTACTGCTCGTTGACCAGACGCGCGAAGGCCTTCTCGGTGATCGCGATGAACGGCACCGAGTAGGGCACCTCGAAGAGCGGGAAGTCGCGCTTCTCCGCCTCGTCGACCAGCGCCTTCGGCAGCGATTTGTGGTTGAAGCCGGTGCCGAACCCGAGCCCGGCGAGGTTGCGGTCGGCGAGGATGCGGATGAAGGCGCGCTGCTTGGCCGCGGTCTCGAGCGGGATCCCGGTCGTCAGCATCAGCTCGCCGCCCGAGAGCCAGGGGGTCGGGTCCTCGAGCTCGGAGATGTGGACCCAGCGCACCGGCGCCGCGGCCGCGTCAGCGCCGGCCGCCAGCTCGAGGTCGAGCTCGTCGAGCAGGCTCTGGACAGTAAGCACGCGACCCCTAGCCGACTACCTGGTCCCAGGCCTCGGCGAGCACGGAGTGGAGGACATCGTGGATCTCTTCGAACTGCTCGGTGTCCGAGATCAGCGGCGGCGCCAGCTGCACGACCGGGTCGCCGCGATCGTCGGCGCGGCAGATCAGCCCGCGCTTGTAGAGCTCGGCGGAGAGGAAGCCGCGCAGCAGCCGCTCGGACTCCTCGTCGTTGAAGCTCTCTTTCGTCTCCTTGTCTTTGACCAGCTCGACCGCGTGGAAGTAGCCGGCGCCGCGCACGTCGCCGACGATCGGCAGGTCGTGCAGGGACTCGAGCATCTGCCGGAACTCGCCCTCCTTGCGGAGCACGTGGCCGCAGAGGTCCTCGCGCTCGAAGACGTCGAGGTTGGCCATCGCGATCGCGGCGGCGATCGGGTGGCCGGCGAAGGTGAAGCCGTGGGCGAAGGAGGCGGTCCCCTCCATGAACGGCTCCGCGACCTTGTCGGAGGCGATGACGCCGCCCATCGGCGCGTAAGCCGAGGTCAGCGCCTTCGCGACCGTGATCAGGTCAGGGACGTAGCCGAAGCGCTCGCAGCCGAAGTAGTGGCCGAGGCGGCCCCAGGCGCAGATCACCTCGTCGGAGATCATCAGCACGTCGTACTGATCGCAGATCTCCCGCACCCGCTGGAAGTAGCCATCGGGCGGGACGAAGCAACCACCGGCGTTCTGGACCGGCTCGAGGATCACGGCGGCGACGGTCTCCGGCCCCTCGAAGACGATCCGCTCCTCGATCGCGTCGGCCGCCCAGAGCGGGTCGCGGTCCTCGGGCCAGCGGTAGATGTTCGTGTTGGGGACGTGGCAGCCACCCGGCGTCAGCGGCTCGAACTGGCTGCGCAGCTCGGTGATCCCGGTCGCCGAGAGCGCCCCGAAGGAGGTGCCGTGGTAAGCGACCTCACGGGCGATCACCTTGTGCTTCTGACCTTTGCCGTGCATGCGGTGGTAGTTGCGGGCCAGCTTCAGCGCCGACTCGACCGCCTCCGAGCCGCCGGAGGTGAAGAAGACGCGGTTGAGGTCGGCCGGCGCCAGCGAGGCGATCCGCGTGGCGAGTTCGATCGCCTTGGGGTGGGCGTAGGACCAGAGCGTGTAGAAGTCGAGCTCTTCGACCTGGCGCGCGGCGGCCTCGCCGTACTCGGTGCGGCCGTGGCCGGCGTTGACGCAGAAGAGGCCGGAGAGGCCGTCGAGGTAGCGGTTGCCGTGTTCGTCGTAGACGTAGCAGCCCTCGGCCCGGGTGATGATCGGGATCTCGTGGTCGGGGCCGTAGCCCCCCATGCGCGAGAAGTGCATCCAGAGGTGGCGGCGGGCCATCTGCTGGAGATCGGTTCCTGCTGGGGCCTGTGACGCGGTGGCCATCGTGCCCTCCTCTCCGGATTACGACGTTATGGACAAAGCTAGAGACCACGAACAACAATCGCAAGTGGTCTTTGGGTCAAGGACTGGCGCTCCGCTTGTACATGAAGTACAAGGCGACCATGTGCTTTTAGGACATTCGCCCCTTGCGCGTTGATCCACGGGGGCTTACCTTCGCGATTAGGTTGCCAGGGGTTACGGGTACCCAATCCACCCAGAAGGGGGCTGATAGACCGGCAATGGACGATCGAGGAGAGACCCCCAGCGTCGAGCTCTGCGGCGTCACCAAGCGCTTCGACGAGCTCGTCGCCGTCGACGATCTCAGCTTGGACCTGAGTTCCGGAGAGTTCTTCACGCTGTTGGGACCCAGCGGCTGCGGGAAGACGACGACGCTGCGGATGATCGCCGGCTTCGAGCGGCCGACCGAGGGGGAGATCCGGATCGAGGGCTCCGACGTGGCGCAACTGCCGCCGCATAAGCGCCCGACCAACACCGTCTTCCAGAGCTACGCGCTCTTCCCCCACCTCACCGTCGAGGCCAACGTCGGCTTCGGGCTGAAGCGAAAGAAGGTCGCGAAGGACGAGATCGCCGAGCGGGTCCGGGCCGAGCTCGAGCGGGTCGGGCTCGCCTCCCACGCCAAGCGCAAGCCCTCGCAGCTCTCCGGCGGCATGCAGCAGCGGGTCGCCCTCGCCCGCGCCCTCGTCAACCTGCCCAAGGTCCTCCTCCTCGACGAGCCGCTCGGCGCCCTCGACCTGAAACTGCGCAAGGGGCTGCAGGTCGAGCTGAAGCGGATCCAGCGCGAGGTCGGGATCACCTTCGTCTACGTCACCCACGACCAGGAAGAAGCGCTCACGATGAGCGACCGGGTCGTGCTCATGCGGCAGGGACGGATCGCGCAGGTGGGGACGCCCCGGGAGCTCTACGACCGGCCGGCCTCGCGCTACGTGGCGGATTTCATCGGCGATACCAACCTGCTCGCCGGACGGGTCGAGGCGGTGGCCGAGGGGAGGGCGGTCCTGCGCGTCGGCGAGGCCGATCTGGCCGCCGCCTGCGACCCCGGCCTCACGGCCGGCGGCGACGCCTGGCTCTCGGTGCGGCCGGAGGCGATCGCCATCCTGCGGCGGGACCAGCCGGCTCCGGCGGGCAACCTGCTCGAGGGACGGGTGGCGGAGGCGGTGTATGCCGGGGCCCAGCTCCGGGTGCACGTCGAGGTGGACTCCGGCCAGCGGCTGGTGGTGGCGGCGCCGCCCGACACGCCGCTCCGG
>DASTZP010000010.1:0-166152 GCA_035764245.1 Solirubrobacterales bacterium | reverse complement strand
GGCTTCAAGGCCCTCGGCATCTCGGCGAACGCTCAGATGCCCGAGGAAGAGGCCGAGATCGGCAAGGGGACCTGGACGGGCACTGTGGCCTTCGCCGTGCTGTTTGCGGTCGGCCTGTTCTTCCTGCTGCCCGCCTTCCTCGTAAAGGCGTTCGGCCACACTGACAACGGCGTCACCTTCGTCGTCGTCGAGAAGCTCGTCCGCATTTCGATCTTCCTCGGCTATCTCTGGCTGATCGCGCAGATGAAAGACCTGCAGCGCGTCTTCCAGTACCACGGCGCCGAGCACAAGACGATCTCCTGTTACGAAGCCGGCCTGGATCTGACGCCCGAGAACGCGAAGCAGTTCTCCCGCTTGCACCCGCGCTGCGGAACGAGCTTCCTGCTGATCGTCATGATCGTCGCGATCTTCGTCTTCGCGCCGCTGGGCCGCCCCGACTGGTGGCTCCTGATCGTCTCGCGGATCGTGGGCATCCCGATCGTCGCGGGCCTCGCTTTCGAGCTGATCAAGCTGTTCGGGAAGCACCGCACCAAGCGCTGGGCGCGGGTCATGATGTGGCCCGGCATGCAGCTGCAGAAGCTGACCACGCGGGAGCCCGACCTGACCCAGCTCGCCGTCGCGATCGCCGCGATGGACGCCGTGCTTGCCGTTGAGAACCCCAAGGCCGCGTCCGAGGAGGACAAGATCGGCATGGAGGTCGTCGCTTGATCGATGACCTCGTCGCCCAGATAGAGCGCCGCTTCTCCGAGCTGCAGGACCAGATGGTCGACCCCGCGGTCATAAACGACCGCGAGCGCTACGCCGAGGTCGGCCGCGAGTACCGCAAGATCGAGAAGGCGCACGATCTGGCTGTGGAGTACCGACACGCCGCCGACGATGCCGCGGGCGCACGTGAGCTCCTGTCCGAAGGCGGCGACGACCCTGAGCTGCGCGAGCTGCTGCAGCGCTCCGAGCAGCGCCTGGAGGAGCTCGTCGAGGAACTGCGCCTGGCAATGGTCGAGACGGACCCCGCCGACGACAAGGACGTGATCGTGGAGATCCGGCCGGGAACGGGCGGCGACGAGGCAGGCCTGTTCGCCGGCGACCTCTACCGGATGCTCGCCCGCTACGCGGAGCGGCGCGGCTTCAAGGTCGAGGACCTCGCTGTGGGCGAGGGTGACTACACGTTCGCGGTGAAGGGCAACGGTGCGTATTCGGTCTTCAAGTACGAGGGCGGGACGCACCGCGTGCAACGCGTTCCGCAGACGGAGTCGCAGGGGCGGATCCACACGTCGACGGCGACCGTGGCCGTCATGCCCGAGGCCGAAGAGGTGGAGATCGAGATCGACCAGAACGACCTTCAGATCGACGTATATCGCTCGTCCGGCCCCGGCGGGCAGTCGGTCAACACGACGGACTCCGCCGTGCGGATCACGCACAAGCCCTCGGGCATCGTCGTCTCGATGCAGGACGAGAAGTCGCAGCTGCAGAACCGCGAGAAGGCGATGCGCGTGCTGCGTGCGCGACTGCTCGAGAAGGCGCGCGCCGAGCAGGAGGCCGAGCTCGCCGCCGCGCGCCTCTCCCAGGTCGGCAGCGGCGAGCGCTCCGAGAAGATCCGCACCTACAACTTCCCGCAGGGGCGGGTGACCGACCACCGGATCAAGCACACCTCGCACAACCTCGAGGGCGTGCTGGCGGGCGAGCTGGGCGAGTTCACCGACGCTCTCGAAGCCGAGGAGAAGCGACAGAGGCTCGAGGCTGCCGCCTCCGCCGCTTGAGCCGGTGGCGACGGTGACGACGGGCGCGGCTGTGCGCGAGGCGCTGGATGCGAGCGTCGATGCGCTGCGGGCGGCGGGTGTGGACGAGCCGCGCCTGGACGCCGAACTGCTGCTGGGCGAGGCGATGGGGTGCGAGCGGGCTGCGCTTATGGCCGACGGCGGGGCGGAGGTGCCGGCGCCGGCGGCGCGGTTGTTCGGAGAGATGGTGCGGCGGCGGCTGCGGCGTGAGCCGGTCGCCTACATCCTCGGCCGCAAGGGGTTTCGCAACCTGGAGCTGGTGGTAGACCGGCGGGTGCTGGTCCCGCGCCCGGAGACCGAGCTGCTGGTCGAGCTGGCGCTGGAGCTGCGCCCGGCAGGTGTGCTCGACGTCGGCACCGGGTCGGGTGCGATCGCGCTGGCGATCGCCGACGAGTTGCCAGATTGCGTCGTGACGGCGACCGACACCTCTCCCGATGCGCTTGAAGTGGCCCGCGCCAACGCCGACCGTCTCGGCCTCGCCGAGAGGGTCGGCTTCGTGGCGGGAACCCTGCCCGAGGGCGAGTTCGATCTCGTCCTCGCCAACCTCCCCTACGTCGCCGAGCGCGACTGGTCCACCCTTCAGCCCGAGGTCACGCAATGGGAGCCCGGCGAGGCGCTCCTCGCCGGCCCCGACGGCCTCGACGCCTACCGCGCCTTCATCCCAGAGTCCGCCGGACTTTTCCACCGCTATGCGGGGCAAAGGGCAGGCGCACTTGCTGTCGAGGTGGGGGAGGGGCAGGCTGAGGCGGTGGCGGCGCTGATGCTGGAGGCCGGCTTCGAGGAGATCGGGACGCGGCGCGACCTGGCGGGGATCGAGCGAATCGTCGTCGGGCGGGTAGGGAGATCGGCGTGACCGAGGTGATTCGACTGCGCAGCGGCGAAGCCGACGTGGCGCGCAAAGCCCTGGAGCGGACGATCGCCGGCGGCGGCGTCGTGGTCTTTCCCTCCGACGGCCTCTACGGGCTCGCCTGCGACCCCCTCGACGCGGGGGCGATCGCGAGGATCCACCGGCTCAAGGGCCGCGACGACGGCAAGCCCTCGGCCGTCATGTACTTCTCGCCGCTGGCGATCCGGGAGCTGGTCGAGGGCTTCGGGCCCCGCACCAAAGCCGCGGTCAGCGCCCTGCTGCCGGGACCGGTGACGCTCGTCGTCGCCAACCCGCAGCGGCGCTACCCGCTCGCCTGCCGCGCCGACCCCGAACGGCTCGGCATCCGCCTGATCGGCGGGCCGCTGGCGGGGACGATGTGCCCCGTCTTCCAGACCTCGGCCAACCTCAGCGGCGAGCCCGCACCGGCCCGCTTCATCGACGTCCCCAAGCAGATCCTCGAAGGCGTCGATCTCGCCATCGACGACAACGTCCTGCCGGGTCTGCCGTCGACCGTGGTCGACGTCACCGCCCTCGAGGGGGACGGCAGCTGGCGCGTTCTCCGCGACGGCGCCCTCTCGCCCGGGGACCTCGCCAGCAAGCTGGCCTCGGTCGGCCTCGGTTAGCCGGGGAAGCCGCTCAGCAGCCGGGCTTGCCCTTGTAGGGCAGGCGAACCAGGCGCTGGGAGATGTTGTCGCTCTCGTTCGACTCGAAGAGGTTTTCCTGCGGGTCGACGATCATCCGGTAGGCGAAGCAGCCGCGGAGGCCGGCGACGTCGATCCACTGCTGGTGGTAGGCCGCCGGGTAGATGTCCGACCAGCCGACCGAGGTGCCGAGCGCGACCCAGTCCTGGAAGGGGTTCTGGTTGCATCCGGGGTAGACCCAGTGGCTCGGGGAGCGGCGGCCCGGCCGGGTGTGGGTAAGGTCGCGCAGGCAGTAGTTGAGCTTGGGGCTGGTGCGGACGACGTCGCCGACCTCGCCGTCGGGCCCGACCCGCCGCAGCTCGAACATCGCCAGTTGGTGGACCTTCCAGTAGGAGCCGCCGAAGTAGGTGCCGACGTAGGTGAAGCGGAGCTTCGCCTGGCTCGGCACGGTGATGTGGCCGCCCCCCTTCTTGTAGATCCGCTGGTTGGTCTTCATCGAGCGGGAGCCGTCGCGGCGGCCGCGCAGCTCCATCGGCCCCTTGCCGCGGCTCTGCACGTCGCTGGTTGCCCGCAGCAGCACATGCCCCCCGGCTTTTTGGGCGTAGATTTCGCTCGGCGGCGCGATCCGCAGGTTGGGGCAGAGGAGGGAACGGGCTTCGGGCCCCTCGCACGGGTTCTCGACCGCGGCGGAGGCGCCGAGGGGCGTCGCCAGGACCAGTAGAAGGGCCAGCGGAGCGAGCAGAGCTCTTGCTCTCACCGGCCCCAGACTATCCATGTCCGTTGCTATGGTCGGCCGACGATGGCCGACCTTCCAGAGAACCTCCAGGACGCCCCGCTGACCGAGGTCGATCCCGAGATCGCGGACGTCCTCGAGGCCGAGCTGCGGCGCCAGCAGCGGACCCTGGAGATGATCGCCTCGGAGAACTTCGTCCCGCGGGCGGTGCTGGAAGCGGTCGGCTCGGTCCTCACCAACAAGTACGCCGAGGGCTACCCCGGCCGGCGCTACTACGGCGGCTGCGAGGAGGTCGACGTCGCCGAGCAGCTCGCCATTGACCGCGCCAAGGGCCTGTTCGGGGCCGAGCACGCCAACGTCCAGGCCCACTCCGGCGCCCAGGCCAACAACGCCGTCTACATGGCGCTGCTCGAACCGGGCGACACCTTCCTCGGCCTCGCCCTCGACCACGGCGGCCACCTCAGCCACGGGATGAAGATCAACGTCAGCGGCACGCTCTACAACCCCGTGCCCTACCACGTCAGCCGCGAGGACTTCCGCGTCGACATGGAGGAGGTCGAGCGCCTCGCGCAGGAGCACCGGCCGGCCCTGATCGTCGCCGGCTGGTCGGCCTACCCGCGCCAGCTCGACTTCGCCGCCTTCCGGCAGATCGCCGACTCGGTCGGGGCGAAGCTGATGGTCGACATGGCCCACTTCGCCGGCCTCGTCGCCGCCGGCGAGCACCCGAACCCGGTCGAGCACGCCGATGTCGTCACGACGACGATCCACAAGACTCTCTGCGGCCCCCGCAGCGGCATGATCCTCTGCCGCTCCGAGCACGCGAAAGCGATCGACAAAGCGGTCTTTCCCGGCCAGCAGGGCGGGCCGCTGATGCACACCGTCGCCGCCAAGGCGGTAGCGCTCCACATCGCCGCCGGCGAGGGGTTCAAGCAGCGCCAGCGGCAGACGATCGCCAACGCGCAGGCGTTCGCGGCCGGCCTCGAAGCAGGCGGCGTGCCGGTGATCACGGGCGGTACCGACGTCCACCTCGTCCTCGTCGACCTCACCCCGACCGGCCTCGACGGCCAGACCGCCGAGGATCGGCTGGACGAGGTCGGGATCACCGTCAACCGCAACGCGATCCCCTTCGACGAGCGCCCGCCGATGAACCCGTCCGGCCTGCGGATCGGGACGCCGGCGCTGACCACGCGGGGGATGGGCACCGAGGAGATGACCGAGATCGCCGAGGTGATCGTCGCCGCTCTCGGCCCCGACTTCGAGGCGCAGAAGAGCGAGCTCTCCGGCCGCACCGCCGCCCTGATGGACCGTTTCCCGCTCTACGCCGAGCTCGCGGCGGCCGTTTAACCACATGCGCATCTGGGTGGACATGAGCGCCCCGGCGCACGTGCTGGTGCTGCGCCCGATCATCGAGCGGCTGCGGGGCGAAGGGCACGAGGTCGAGATCACCTCCCGGGACTACGCCCAGACCCAGCAGCTGCTCGAGCTGCACGGCATGGACCACACCCCGATCGGCCGCCACGGCGGCGCCTCGCGCCTGCGCAAGGCGGCGAGCCTCGCCTCGCGCAGCAGCGGCATGCTCCGCTACGGCCGCGGCCGCGGCTTCGACCTCGCGATCGCTCACGGCTCCAACGACCTTGCGATCGCGGCGAAGACCCTCGGCGTCCCCGAGGCCAACATGCATGACTACGAGTACGCGGTCACCCAGCACCGGATCGGCTGCCGCCTCGCCCGGCGGGTGATGTTCCCCGACTCGGTGCCGCTCGAGCGCCTGCGCCGCTTCGGCGTCACCGAGGCCAAGTACTTCCCCTATCCCGGCCTCAAGGAGGAGTACTACCTGTACGACTTCGAGCCCGACCCGGAGGCGCTGGTCCGGCTCGGCGTCGAGCCCGAGCGGGTAGTCGTGATCGTCCGCCCCCCGCCCGACGTCTCCCTCTACCACCGCAAGTCGAACCCGCTCTTCCCCAGGGTCCTCGACCGCCTCGGGCGCGACGAAGGGGTCCACGCCGTCGTCCTGCCGCGGACCGCGGCCCAGCGCGAGTTCATCACCGGCCTCGGGCTGCCCTCGGTGATCGTCCCGCCCGGCGCCGTCGAGGCCCAGAGCCTCGTCGCGCTGGCCGACCTCGTCCTCTCCGCGGGCGGGACGATGAACCGCGAGGCCGCCGCCCTCGGGACCCCCGTGTACACCACCTACGGCGGCCGCCTCGGCGGCGTCGACGAAGCCCTGATCCGCTCCGGGCGCCTGCGGCCGCTGACCGACCCGCGCGCGTTGGAGCTGGCGAAGCGCACGGCGGAGGCGACGCCCACCCGCCGCGATCCGGCCTTCCTGGTCGAGACCATCCTCGGTACCGTCGGAGCCCAACCATTGCGCGAAGAGCCTCATCCCGTAACGCCCTCCTGAGCGAGTTCCCCGAGGCCGAGCCCGGCCTCGAAGAACTCGTCGCGCCCGCCGCGGAGGGCGACCCACGGCCGATCGACCCGGTTCTGCGGACGCTCGACATCCTCATCTCCGCCACGATCCTGCTCGTCCTCTCGCCGCTGCTGGCGCTGATCGCCCTGACGATCGCGCTCGACTCCGGGCGGCCGGTCCTCTACCGCGGCGCCCGCGTCGGCAAGGCGGGCCACCTCTTCTGGATGTACAAGTTCCGGACGCTGAAGCCGGACGCCGAGACGCGCCTCGGCCCCTACTACGGCGAGGAGCTGACGCGCCGGACCGAGGAGGAGCGGACCCGGATCGGCGGCGCCCTCCGCAAAACCCACCTCGACGAGGTGCCGCAGCTCTGGAACGTGCTCCGCGGCGACATGTCGATCGTCGGTCCGCGCCCGATCCGACCCACCTTCTACGCCGAGCTCTGCCGCGAGATCCCGCAGTACTGGCAGCGCCTCGTCGTCCGCCCCGGCGTCACCGGCTTCGCCCAGACCCGGATTACCCGCGAGGAGACCTGGGCCGACAAGCTCGCCCACGACATGGAGTACATCGCCGACCGCTCGGTGCCGCTCTACTTCCAGGTCCTCTTCGCCACGGTGGCCAAGGTGCTTGGCAAAGGCCAGCCGACCTCTTAAGCGGCGGCTCTCTCGCGGGCGAAAGTCGGAAGCGTTGAAAGGACCGACCTGAAAATGAATGAGAAAGAGAGCAGAAGGTTCAGGCGCGAGAATCAGAGCGGAGCAAATCCGAATAACTCACCGGCACGAGATCGCCATCCATGATCCCGAAGCACCGCCGCAGATCGTTCAGCAACCCCGCGAAGAGACTCGGATCATCACCATCGGCGGCAACTCCCTCGAACTCGATGAAGTCGCCGAGGCCCTCGACCTGGTCGAGGTGGATCCTCACCCCTTTGAGAATGAAGAGCTGACGGGTTTTGCGCACCACGATTGAGATGTCCAGGACGGCGGCCAGTGCGTCCAGCATCGCGGCAGGCTCGGGTACCTCGATCAGCCGATAGCGACTCTCCTTGTAGCCGAAGTGATCTGGACGCTCGTAGGCGATCAAGCAGCTGACCGCACCGGGTTCTTCACGAAGCTTCAGTCGCCCCCGGGGAACCTCGAAGTAGGTGTCCCGCTGGATCAGCGTTCCCTTGCTCTCCGCGCCAAGCTCTTGGCATATTTCGAGCGATTTCGCAGTATCCGGATCTCGCGCCTTCAGCTCTAAGTTTCGCCGCGACCCTCCGATGGCGGCCACCTTATCCGCGCCTGGGACCAGACCGGTGTCTGGACTCTCAGCGCTCCGGGGCGCTTTGGTGTGTCCTCCTGGTCAACTAAATCGGCCTCGCCCCCTGCGAGACTGCCGCCCATGTGCGGTATCTGCGGCGTCGTCGCCGCCGAGCGAGAGGGCGCTCCGGACCTGGAGGCGGTGGCGCGGATGAGCGAGCGCCTGGTCCACCGCGGACCCGACGACGACGGCCTCTTCCACGAGGGGCCGGTGGCGTTGGCGGCGCGGCGGCTCTCGATCATCGACCTCGCCCACGGGCACCAGCCGATCGAGAACGAGGACCGCTCGGCGGTCGTCGTCCAGAACGGCGAGATCTACAACTACCGGGAGCTGAAGCGGGAGCTGGAGGGGAAGGGGCATCGCTTCGCCACCGACTGCGACACCGAGGTCCTCGTCCACGGCTACGAGGAGTGGGGGGAGGGGTTCGTCGAGCGGTTGCGGGGGATGTTCGCGATCGCGCTCTGGGACAAGCGCCGCCGCCGGCTGCTGTTGGCCCGCGACCGCTTCGGGATCAAGCCGCTCTACTACCGCCACGTCGGCGGCACGCTCTCCTTCGCCTCGGAGCTGAAGGCGATGCTCGAGCAGCCGGGCTTCTCGCGCGCGATCGACCCGAAGGCCGTCTCCGCCTACCTCGCCTTCAACTCGATCCCGGCGCCGCTGACGATCTTCGCCGAGGCGCGCAAGCTGCCCCCCGGGCACCTGCTCGCCTGGGAGGGGGGAGAGGTCGAGCTGCGGCGCTACGCGCGGGTCGGGGCGACGCCGGGCGACGAGCGCGGCGGCTCCGAGGACGAGCTGGCGGCGCGGCTGCGCGAAGTCCTCGAGGACAGCGTCCGCGCCCATCTCGTCGCCGACGTCCCGGTCGGGGTCCTCCTCTCCGGCGGCGTCGACTCCGGCGGCCTCGCCGCCCTCGCCGCCGGCCACTCCGGCGAGCCGGTGCGGACCTTCTCGATCGGCTTCGAGGAGGCCGGCTTCGACGAGCTCTCCCGCGCCCGCCTCGTCGCCGAGCGCTACGGGACCGACCACCGCGAGCTGATCGTCCGCCCCGACGCGGTCGAGCTGCTGCCGAAGCTGGTCGAGGCCTTCGACGAGCCGTTCGGCGACTCCTCGGCGCTGCCCACCTATCTGGTCTCCGAGCTCGCCGCCGAGCACGTCAAGGTCGCCCTCTCCGGTGAGGGCGGGGACGAGCTCTTCGGCGGCTACTACACCTACGTCGCCGACCTCCTCGCCCGCCGCATCGGCCGGCTGGCGCCGCTTGCCCGGCCGCTCGCCGAGGCGCTCCCGAGCCGCCACGACCGGGTCGGCTTCGACTACAAAGCGAAGCGCTTCGCCCGGGCCGCGGCCCTGCCGCCGCTGGAGCGCCACCACGCCTGGAAGGAGATCTTCTCGCCGGGGCAGCGGGCCGAGCTGGCCGGCGCCGCCGCCTCGGGCTGGGACCCGGTCGACCTCTACCGCGAGCGCTACGCGGAGACCGCCGGCGCCGAGGAGCTGGCGCGGATGCAGGACGTCGACCTCGGCATCTACCTCGTCGACGATCTCCTGGTCAAGACCGACCGCGCCAGCATGGCCCACTCGTTGGAGACCCGCGTCCCCTTCCTCGACCCGCGGGTCGCCGAGCTCGCCTTCTCGCTGCCGCGGCGGGCGAAAGTCCGCGGCTTCTCAAAGAAGCGGCTGCTGCGCAAGGCGCTGGAGCCGTTGCTGCCGCGGGAGATCATCCACGGTCGCAAGCAGGGCTTCTCGATCCCGATCGCCGCCTGGCTGCGGGGACCGCTGGAGCCGTTCGCGCGCGAGGTGCTGGCGCCGGGCGCCCTCGAGCGCCAGGGCCTGCTCGAGCCCGCCGCCGTCACCCCGATCCTCGACCGCCACTGCTCGGGACAGGAGGACCTCAGTCGCCAGATCTGGGGCCTGATGGCGCTTACCCTCTGGTTCGACCGCTATGCCCACTGACACCGACGCCTACCTGGCCTTCCTCGTCGCCGCCGTCCTCGCCCTCGTCCTGGTGCCGCTGACGAAGTGGCTGGCGGTGCGGGTGGGGGCGATCGACCAACCCAGCGAGCGCAAGCTGCACCTCACCCCGACGCCGAAGCTGGGCGGCCTCGGCATCCTCGGCGGCGTCCTCGTCGCCGGGCTGCTGTTCCTGCCGAACGACAGCGAAAGCCACGCGATCCTGATCGGCGCCGTCGCAATCGCCTGGATCGGCGTCCTCGACGACGTCTTCGACCTGCCGGCGGCGCCGAAGCTGCTCGGCCAGGTCGTCGCCGTCGTCATCCCCGTCTCCGCCGGGGTCACCGTCGACAACTTCACCTTCCCCTTCTTCGGCCGCCTCACCCCGGGGACCGTCGACCTCCTCGCCCTGCCCGGGGGCGACGTCGTCCACCTCGGCGACGTCGCCACCGTGGTCGCGATCGTCGCCGTGATCAACGTCATCAACCTGATCGACGGGGTCGACGGCCTCGCCGCCGGCGTCGCCGTGATCTCCGGCGTCACCCTGGCGACGATCGCGCTCTCGCTCGACCGCACCGCCGCCGGCGTCCTCGCCGCCCTAACCGCCGGCGCCGCTCTCGGCTACCTGCGCTGGGGCTTCCCGCCCGCCAGCACCTTCATGGGGGACACCGGCTCCAACCTGCTCGGCTACCTGCTTGGGGCGGTGGCGGTGCAGGGGGCGCTGAAGACGAACGCGGTGGTCGCCCTCTTCCTGCCGCTGATCATCCTCGCGGTGCCGATCCTCGACACCGGCTTCGTCGTCGCCAAGCGCCTCAAATACGGGAAACCGATCTACAAAGCGGACCGCTGGCACTTCCACCACCGGATGGCCGACATCGGCTTCTCACAGCGCCGTACCCTGCTCTACCTCTACGGCTGGACGGCCGTGATGGCGCTGCTGGCGCTCGCCCTGCGCTTCGTCCCCTACAGCGACGACCACGGCAACTTCGACCCCCTCTGGACGGCGGTGATCGCCTTCTTCGGCGTCCTCGCCCTCGCCGCCAGCGTCTACCTGGTCGAGGTGCTGGAGATCCTCAAGCTGCGCCAGACCCGCCTCCGCCAGCTCGTCACCCTGCGCCGCAGCGCCGGCGCCCCCGAGCCGGACCTGGAGGAGGTCAACGTCGCCGTCGAGCGGGAGCTCGAGACCGGATCCTTCCCCGCGGTGGACCCGGAGACCGGCGAGTTCGAGGCGATCGGGAAATAACCCCGATCCGCTCCCGCCCCGGTATCGCCCGGCCGGTAGTGGCAACCCTCACTATGTGGCTTCAGCAAGCCATTCCCGGGCTCGGTTGGGTATAGTCGCCCTTGCGCTCACTCCGCCCCGAGTTGGGCGCAATTCCTTTGTTATGTCTCCTCCCAAGTACGTCGATCTACTCGCGCTGCTCGCCGCACT
The DNA here is from genome assembly GCA_035764245.1 of Solirubrobacterales bacterium. Classification (GTDB taxonomy): domain Bacteria; phylum Actinomycetota; class Thermoleophilia; order Solirubrobacterales; family 70-9; genus VAYN01. The sequence continues at coordinate 155,053 of DASTZP010000010.1, read as the reverse complement.
CGCCGTTTTTCTGCTCGGCGGGTTGCCGCTGCTCGGTTTCGCCGTGGCGGCGGCGGTCTGGCTCCTCCAGCGAGGGGTCCAGGTGCTCGCCCAGCGCCGCATGAAGCAGGAGCTGGCGGCCGGCAACCGGCAGAAGGCGATGGGGATCGTCGCCTTCAGCGGCCTCGGCCGGGTCTGGCTGATGGCCACCGCCGTCCTCCTCGTCGGCCTCGCCGAACGGGAGTCCGGCCTCGCCGCAGCGCTCCTGCTGCTCGCCCTCTTCACGATCTCCTTCGCCGCGCAGGGCCTCGCGCACCTGCTCGACGACCAGCCCGAGGGTCAGGGGGCCTAGGCAATGGAGTCGGCGACGATCCAGGCGCCGGGCGGCGCCGCCTCCGGCAGCGACCCCGAGAAGAAGGGGCTCAGCACCAAGGCCAAGGTCCTGATCGGCTTCGGGGTCTACTTCGCGATCTCGATCCTGCTGCTGCTGATCTTCAAGAGCGACGGCAAGAACGAAGCCTTCAAGCCGCAGAACGAGTTCAAACTCGAACCGTGGGTCACGATCGAACTCGCCGGGATCGACTTCAGCATCAACAAGGCGGTCCTCTACCTGGTCCTGGCCAGCGCCCTGACGATCCTGACGATGACCTGGATCGCGAAGCGGATGGTGGAAAAGCCGAACCGGGTCCAGACCGCGGTCGAGGTCGCCTATGACCTGACCAAGAACACGATCACCGGCGGCAGCCTCCACGGCGAGCTGGCCCGCAAGTGGTTCCCGTTCATCGGCGCCCTCTTCTTCTGGATCTGGTTCTCGAACATGCTCGGCTTCCTGCCGCTGCCGACCAACACCGAGCACACCTTCTCGATCGGCGGCCTCGAGATCCCCTCCTTCGCGATCTACGCCGCCACCGCCAACATCGCGATCCCGCTCGTCCTCACCCTCGTCGTCTGGCTCAGCTACCACGTCGAGGGCATCCGGGCCAAGGGCGCCCTTCCCTACTTCAAGAGCTGGCTGCCCCCGGGCCTGGAGGAGATGCACCCAGTCGGCAAGGCCGCGATCTTCGTGATCGAGGTGATCTCCCACTTCGTGCGGCTGATCAGCCTCTCCGTCCGTCTCTTCGCCAACATCCTCGCCGGCCACTTGCTGCTGCTCTTCATGGGCGGCGGGCTGGCGGTGCTGCTGGGGATCGCCGCCCTCGGGGCGCTGACCTTCCCGCTCGCCTTCGCCTTCTTCATCTTCGAGGTCGGGCTGGTGGCGACCCTGCAGGCATTCATCTTCTCGACCCTGAGCGCTATCTACATCGGCGGAGCGACCTCCGCCTCTCACTAGAAAAGGAGTCAACTCTCAAATGGATCCCACCTTGTTGCCTGTTGCTGAGGTAAGCAGCGAAGCCGTCGAAAGCGCCGGCAAAGCGATCGCCCTCGGCGTCGGCGCCGGGCTCGGTTCGATCGGCGCCGGTATCGGCGTGGGCTTCATCTTCGGTAAGGAGATCGAGTCGGTCGCTCGCCAGCCGGAGATGAAAAGCGACCTGGAAAGCATCCGCTGGCTCGGCTTCGCGCTGACCGAGGCGGTCGCCTTCTACACCTTCATCTTCGGTCTGATCGCGTTCTTCCTCGCCTAGGTCGATGGAGCTGCTCGGCTACATAGTCCCCTTGGCCGCCGAGGCGGCCGAGCACGGCGAGGAAAGCGGCGGCAGCTTCCTGGTCAGCCCGGGCCTCGGCCTGATGATCTGGACGCTGGTCCTGTTCCTGATCACGATGTGGGTGTTGAGCAAGGTCGCCTTCCCGAAAATCCAGGAAGCGCTCGACAAACGCGCCGCGACGATCAGCGAGTCGATCGACGCCGCCGAAAGGCAGCGCAAGGAATCGGACGAGCTGCTGGCCGAGTACCGCGCCCGCCTCGCCGAGGCCCGCGAGCAGGCTGACGACATCATGGCCCGCGCCCGTAAGGCCGCCGAGACCGCCGAATCCGAGGCGGCCGCGGCCGGCAGGGAGAAGCGCGAGGAGCTGGTCGAGGCGGCTAAGCGCGACATCGAAGCGGAGACCCGTCGCTCGCTCGACCAGATCCGCCAGGAGGTCGCCGACCTGACCGTGCTCGCCACCGAGCGGGTGACCCGCAAATCGCTCACCGACGAGGATCAGAAACGCCTCGTCGAGGAGGCGCTCAGCGAGGTCGACTTCTCGGCGCTCTCGGGAGCGGAGAAGAACTAACGATGGCCGACGCAGCTCGCGTATACGCCGAGGCCCTCTTCGAGGTGGGCCGTGACAAAGGCAAGCTGGACTCGCTGCAGCAACAGCTCGGCGAGTTCACCGACGCCATCGATCGCAACCACGAGCTGCAGGTCTACTTCTTCAGTCCCTACCTGTCTTCAGAGGAGAAGAAAGAGGGGCTGAAGCGGGCCATCACGGGCGCCGAGCCCGAGCTGATCAACTTCCTCGAGTTGCTCATCGACAAGCACCGGATGCCGGAGATCTTCCGCATCCGCCGTCAGCTCGACGAGCTCTGGAAGCACGAGAACCGCCGCATCGACGTCACCGTCACCAGCGCCGTCGAGTTGGACTCCTCGGTGGTCGAGAAAATCGGCCAGGAGGTCGAACGCCAGACCGGGGAGGAGGTCGACCTCGCGAGCAAGGTCGACTCGAACATCCTCGGCGGCATCGTCCTGCAGGTCGGCAACATGGTCCTGGACGCGAGCATCCGCAGTCGCCTGGAGAAACTTCGAAAGAGCGTCGCCACCGCGGCGTAAGGAGGCAGAGAGCACCCGATGGAGATCAAGCCCGACGAGATCGCAAGCATCCTGCGAGAGCGGATCGAGGGACTGGAGACCGATTCCGCCGACCTCTCCGAGGTCGGGACGGTCCTGTCCGTCGCCGACGGCATCGCCCGCATCCACGGGCTCGACAACTGCATGGCGCTGGAGATGCTCGAGCTGCCGCACGGTGTCACCGGCCTGGCGCTGAACCTCGAGGCCGACAACGTCGGCGCCGTGCTGTTCGGCGACTGGGACGAGATCGTCGAGGGCGACACGGTCAAGCGGACCGGCAAGCTGCTCGAGATCCCCGTCGGCGAGCAGCTGCTCGGCCGCATGGTCGACCCGCTCGGCCGTCCGCTCGACGACCGCGGCGAGATCGCCACCACCGAGACCCGCCCGGCCGAGTTCAAAGCCCCCGGCGTCGTCCAGCGCCAGCCGGTCGAGGAACCCGTCCAGACCGGGCTGATGTCGATCGACGGGATGATCCCGATCGGCCGCGGCCAGCGAGAGCTGATCATCGGCGACCGCCAGACCGGCAAGACCGCGATCGCGATCGACACGATCATCAACAACAAGGACAAGGACCTGATCTGCATCTACGTCGCGATCGGGCAGCGGATGTCGACGGTCGTCCAGCTGAAAGAGACGCTCGAGGAAAACGGCGCGATGGAGAATACGATCATCGTCGCCGCCCCCGCCGACGAGGCGGCGCCGATCAAGTACATCGCCCCCTACGCCGGCTGCGCGATGGGCGAGTACTTCCTCTACAACGGCAAAGCCGCGCTCTGCGTCTACGACGACCTCACCAAACACGCCTCCGCCTACCGGCAGATGTCGCTGCTGCTGCGGCGCCCGCCGGGTCGCGAGGCATACCCGGGCGACGTCTTCTACCTGCACTCGCGCCTGCTGGAGCGGGCGGTGAAGCTGAACGACGAGCTCGGCGGCGGCTCGCTGACGGCGCTGCCGATCATCGAGACCCAGGCCTCCGACGTCTCCGCCTACATCCCGACCAACGTGATCTCGATCACCGACGGCCAGATCTTCCTCGAGTCCGACCTCTTCTTCTCGGGGGTCCGCCCGGCGATCAACGTCGGCATCTCGGTCTCCCGGGTCGGCGGTAACGCGCAGACCAAGGCGATGAAGAAGGTCGCCGGAAAACTGCGCCTCGACCTCTCCCAGTACCGAGACCTCGAGGCCTTCGCCCAGTTCGGCTCCGAGCTCGACGCCGAGACCCAGAAAGCGCTGACCCGCGGCGAACGGCTGGTCGAGCTGCTGAAACAGAAAGAGCGCGAACCGCTGAGCGTCGGCGACCAGGTCGCCTCGATCTACTCGGGCACCGGCGGCTACCTCGACCGGATCAAAGTCGAGCGCGTCGGCGAGTTCCTCGCCGACCTGCGGACCCGTCTGCACGCCGAGGAGTCTGAGCTGCTGAGCCGGATCGAAGAGACCGGCAAGCTCGAGGAGGACGACGAGGAGAAGCTGGGCAAGGCGATCGCCGACTTCGTCGACGACTTCGGCCCCGACTTCGACGAGCACGGCGACCCGCTCGAGGCGGGCGAGTCCGACCGCGTCCACTCCAAAGAGGAGCGCGAGGCCCCCGGTCGCACGGCGGCCTCCGAGGGTGACTCGGATTCCGGAAGCGACTCGGACAGCGCCGAGGACGAGGAGGCGGCGACCCCGGCCTAGCGCCTGGGAGCTGAGCACTTCATGGCAACGCAGAAGGAAGTCAAGAACCGCATCGCGTCGGTCAAGAACATCAACAAGATCACGCGCGCGATGGAGATGGTTGCGGCGGCGCGCCTGCGGCGGGCCGAACAGCGGATCTCCGACATGCGGCCCTACGCCGAGGGAATGCGCAAGCTGACCCGCCGCGCTGCCGCCCAGGCGGGAGGCATCCCCCGGGTCCCGGTCCTCGAGGAGCGGGAGAACGTCAAACGCGTCGGGATCGTGCTCGTCACCGGCGACCGCGGCCTCGCCGGCGCCTTCAACTCCAACATCATCCGCGAGGGCATGCGGATGGCGGCGCAGGTCCGCGAGGAGGGCGCCGAGCCCGCCTTCGCCGTGGTCGGCCGCAAGGGTGTCTCGGCGCTGACCTTCCGCAAGATGGACGTGACCGACTCCTACGTCGGCTTCACCGACCGTCCCGCCTTCGCCAACGCCCGCGAGATCGGCGAGGGGCTGACCGCCCGCTACGTCGACCAGGAGCTCGACCGGGTCGAGCTGATCTACAACCGCTTCGTCTCGCCGCTGACCCAGCACGTCTGGCGCCAGACCCTGCTGCCGTTGCAGCAGGCCGAGGTGATCGGCGAGGGCGCCGGCGAGGAGGCCGCCGCCGAAGACGAGGAAACCGAGGCGGAGCAGGCCCAGAGCCGCTCGGAGTGGATCTACGAGCCCGAGCCGGAGGAGCTGCTGGCGCGGCTGATCCCGGAGTACGTGACGATCTCGGTCTACCGGGCGCTGCTCGAGTCGGCGGCCTCGGAGCTGGGCGCGCGGATGACGGCAATGCGCAACGCGGCGGAGAACGCGGAGACGATGATCGGCGACCTGACCCTGGAGATGAACCGGGTCCGTCAGGCGGAGATCACGCAGGAGATCTTGGAGGTCGTTGGCGGCGCCGAGGCGCTCGGGTAACGACGGACCAGCATCACCAACAGCACTTCTAAGACGAGAAAAGGAACCCATGGCTGAGAGCAACGGAAACGGAACCAACGTAGGGCGCGTCGAGCAGGTGACCGGAGTGGTCATCGACGCCGTCTTCCCTGACGAACTGCCGGAGATCTTCTCCGCGGTGACGATTGAGACCAGCGCCGGCGACGGCGACGGCGAATCGGCGGTCCTCGTCTGCGAGGTACAGCAGCATCTCGGCGACGACCGCGTCCGCGCGGTCGCGATGGACGCCACCGACGGGATCGAGCGCGGCGCCGTCGTCACCGACACCGGCGGCCCGATCACGGTTCCGGTCGGCGACGCGACCCTGGGCCGCATCTTCAACCTGCTCGGCGAGCCGATCGACAACGGCCCCGAGCTGGAGGACGGCGAGCGCTGGCCGATCCACCGCCCGGCCCCGAAGGCCTCCGACCTGACCCCGACCCAGGAGATCCTCGAGACCGGGATCAAGGTCATCGACCTCCTCGCGCCGTACGCCAAAGGCGGCAAGGTCGGGCTGTTCGGCGGCGCCGGCGTCGGCAAGACCGTGCTGATCCAGGAGCTCATCCGCAACATCGCCGAGGAGCACTCCGGCCTCTCCGCCTTCGTCGGCGTCGGCGAGCGCTCGCGAGAGGGGAACGACCTCTGGCTGGAGATGAAAGAGTCGGGCGTGATCGACAAGACCATGCTCGTCTTCGGCCAGATGAACGAGCCCCCGGGTGCGCGCCTCCGCGTCGCCCTCTCCGGTCTGACGATGGCCGAGTACTACCGCGAGCAGGGTGGCCAGGACGTGCTCCTGTTCATCGACAACATCTTCCGCTTCGTCCAGGCGGGCTCCGAGGTCTCGGCGCTGCTGGGGCGCATGCCTTCGGCGGTCGGCTACCAGCCGACGCTGGAGACCGAGATGGGCGGCCTGCAGGAGCGGATCACCTCGACCGACCGCGGCTCGGTGACCTCGATCCAGGCGGTCTACGTGCCGGCGGACGACTACACCGACCCGGCCCCGGCCTCGGTGTTCGCCCACCTCAACGCGACCACGGCGCTGTCGCGGTCGATCTCCGAGAAAGGGATCTACCCGGCGGTCGACCCGCTGGACTCGACCTCGACGATCCTCAAGCCCGACGTCGTCGGCGACGAGCACTACCGCACTGCGACCGAGGTCCAGGAGGTGCTGCAGCGCTACAAGGAGCTGCAGGACATCATCGCCATCCTCGGCATCGACGAGCTCTCCGACGAGGACCGCCAGACGGTCTCCCGGGCCCGCAAGATCGAGCGCTTCCTCTCGCAGCCGTTCTTCGTCGCCGAACAGTTCACCGGCCGCTCCGGCGAGTACGTGCCGGTGGCGGAGACGGTCCGCGGCTTCCGCGAGATCCTCGACGGCGAGCACGACGACCTCTCCGAGGGCGCCTTCTACATGCAGGGCTCGATCGACCAGGTCCTCGAGAACGCCAAGTCCGGCGCCGCCGCCTAGGAGCTGACTCGTGGCGGCGGAGCACATGGTCGACGTCGAGGTCCTGACCCCGGAGGGCGAGGTCTGGAGCGGTGAAGCGCGCCAGGTCTCGACCCGGACCGAGGTCGGCGAAATCGGCATCCTCGCCAACCACGCGCCGGTCCTGGCGGCGCTGCGGCCGACCGAGCTGCGCCTCCACGTCTCCGACTCGGAGACGAAACGCTACGCGCAGGCCCACGGCTGGCTGCAGGTCTACGGCAACACCGCCCGCCTCCTGCTCGAGGAGGCGATCCCGCCCGAGGATCTCGACACCGGCAGGCTGAAAGAGCAGCTCGCCGACGCCGAACAGCGGCTCTCGGAGGCCGAGGACGGCAGCGCCGAGCAGAACCGGGCGCAGAAAGACCGGGACCGGGCCGAAGCGTTCCTCTCGATCGCCGGGGGGTGATCACATGAGCGAGGAGCTGGTTGTCCTCGCGCAGCGGCTGATCTCTTTCGAGACCTGCGAGCCCGACGCCATCTCGGAGGCCGCGGGGTTCGTGCAGGGGTGGCTGGAAGCTCGGGGGATCGAGACCGAAGGGGACGAGGTCCGAGGGCTGCCGGTGGTCAAGGCCGAGGTGGGGCCGGCGGACGCGCCCACGGTCGTCCTCCACGGGCACCTCGACGTGGTGCCGGGCCTGGCCGGGCAGTTCGAGCCGAGGATCGAGGGCGACCGGCTCTATGGGCGGGGCTCCTACGACATGAAGGGCGCGATCGCGGCGATGCTGATGGTGACGGCGGCGATGCGCGAGCAGGACCGGGTGCGGGTGCGGCTGGGGATCGTCGGCGACGAGGAGTCCGAGGAGGAGTCCGAGCGCGGCTCCGACCACCTCGTCGACAGCGGCTTCCTCGGCGACTTCGCGATCACCGGCGAGCCCACCGACCTGCACATCGGGATCGAGGCCAAGGGAGTGCTGGCGCTGCGCCTCGAGGTGGAGGGGACCGCCGCCCACGGGGCCACCCCCTGGCTCGGCGACAACGCCGTCCTCAACGCGATCGACGTTTTCCGCAGTATCGAGTCGCTACCGTTTGCCCGGCACAGCTCCGAGCTCTTCGACCGGCCGTCGATCAACCTGGGGAGGATCGTCGGCGGCGACGCCCTCAACAAGGTGCCCGACCGATGCGTGATCGACGTCGACATTCGCTACCTCCCGGACCAAGACCCGCAGGAGATCCTCGCCCAGGTGCGGGAGCTGCGGGGGATCGAGGTCGAGGCGCTGCTGACGCGGCCGCCGGCGACCGTCGAGCGGGACTTCGCCTACGTCCAGGCGCTGCGCGTCGCGGCGACCGAGCACCACGACGGGGAGCCGATGAGCGTCGGGCGAGACGGCGCCTCCGACGCCGTCTCCTTCCTCCGTGCGGGGGTGCCGGCGGTCGAGTTCGGGCCGGTCGGCGCCGGGCACCACGGGCCCTCGGAGTGGGTCTCGGTGTCCTCGCTGGAGACCTACCGTCAGGCGCTGGAGTCGTTCCTGCGGGCGATCCCGGACCGGCTCGGCGATGAGTGAGCCGATCGGGCCGGGCTGGGCCGCGAAGAAGCCGCCCCCGAGCGGGGATCCCGAGCCGGCGCCGAAGCCGAAGCGCTTCTGGTGGCGGTTCGCCCTCGCCTCGGTCCTGATCGTCGCCGTCTCGGCGACGACGACGGCAACCGCGGTCCTCGTCTACCTCGGCGGCATCGCCGACGCGATCCAGCCGAAGAACGACAAACTGCAGAAGCGGCTCGACCGCTTCCTCGCCGACGCCGGCGACGGCGGCGCCCAGACCTTCCTCATCATCGGCTCCGACAAGCGCGCCAACGAAGCCGAAGACCCGGGCCGCTCGGACACGACGATGCTGATCCGGCTCGATCCCGACAAGAGCCTGATCTCGATGATGTCGATCCCGCGTGACCTCAAGGTCGAAATCCCCGGGTACGGCACCGGCAAGTTCAACGAAGCGTACGCCTATGGGGGCACGAAGCTGACCCTGCAGACGGTGAAGGAGCTGACCGACCTGCCGATCAACCACGTCGTCAACGTCGACTTCCTCGGCTTCGCCCAGGGCGTCTACGCGATCGGCTGCGTCTACGTCGACATCGATCGCCGCTACTACCACTCGAATCTCGAATCGGCCGAACAGTACGCCGAGATCAACGTCCAGCCCGGCTATCAGCTGATGTGCGGCAAGCAAGCACTCGACTACGTGCGCTACCGCCATACCGACACCGACATCGTCCGCTCCGCCCGCCAACAGGACTTCCTCAGCTCGGCCCGCTCTCGGATCTCGGTCCAGGACATCGTCTTCGACCAGGGCGAACTGGTCGAGGCCTTCACCGACTACACGACCTCCGACATCAGCGACGGCAAGACCCTGCTGGAGGTGCTGAAACTGCTCGCGGCCTCGCGCAACTCGACGATCAACGAGGTCAACTTCCCGGCTGAACTCGGGCCCAGCTTCGTCTACACGACCCCTGGGGCGGTCGAAGAAGCGGTGCAGGAATTCCTCGGCGGCGAGACCACGCAGGAAGCGAAAGCGGCGCAGCGCCAGAGCCGCGAAGAAGCCGAAGCCGGCAACAAGCACAAGAAGAAGCACAAGGCGAAGAAGAAGCACAAGGCGAAGAAGCCGAAGGTCGAAGTCGCCGAGCCCGGCACCGACGGGTTGGTGCCGGCGCGGGAAGCTGGCGAAGCCGAGGCCAAGATCGCCTCCCGCCGCGCCCGCGGTTTCTTCCCGATCTACTACCCGACGCGACTCCCGGAAGCGACCCGCTTCGTCGAAACCGACCCCTACGAGAAGGTCGTCGACCCCTACGTCTACAACCTCAAGGACGAAGACGGGGATCGCCACCTCGCCTACCGGATGATGATGGTCGCCGAAATGTCCGACGGCACTCATTACTTCGGACTGCAGGGGATCCGCGGCTGGTCTGACCCGCCGATCCTCGACGACCCGAGCCTGACCAAGGAGATCAACGGACGCGAGTACGACATCTACGTCGACGGCGAAAACGTCAAAATGGTCGCCTGGCGCAGGGGGGAGAACGCCTACTGGATCTCGAACGACCTCCTGCGGACGCTGACCAACGAGCAGATGATCGGAATGGCGCGGTCGGCGGATGTGTTCATCGCCAAGAAGAAGCCAAAGAAAGAGGGTAGGAGGAAGCCATGAGTGAGCAGCTAGAGCCAGTCGGCGTCATCGGAGTGGGCTGGGTAGGGCTGGTCACCGCGGCCTGCTTCGCCGAGCTCGGCCACCGCGTAATCGCGCGCGACATCGTCCAGGAGAAGGTCGACTCGCTCTCGCGCGGCGAGGTGGCGATCCACGAGCCCGAACTCGAGGACCTGCTGCGGCGGAACGCCGAGCGGATCACCTTCACCACCGACATGGACGAGCTGCTCGCGGGTGCGCGCCTGCTCTTCGTCTGCGTCGACACGCCGCCCACCTACTCGGGCGACGCCGACCTCTCGCGCGTGCGGGCGGTCGTCCAGGAGCTCTCCGACGACGGCGACCACGTCCTGATCATGAAGAGCACCGTCCCGGCCGGGACCGGCGAGTCGATCCGCCGCGACATGCCGAACCTCTCCTACGTCTCCTGTCCCGAGTTCCTCAAGGAGGGCACCGCGGTCAAGGACTTCATGAACCCCGACCGGGTGGTGGTCGGGGCCGACGTCGGCGACGAGGGCGCCGCCGACGCGGTCGAAGCGCTCTACCGGCCGCTCGGCGGGGAGATCCTCCGCACCGACGTCGCCAGCGCCGAGATGATCAAGCTCGCTTCCAACGCCTTCCTGGCGACGAAGATCTCCTTCATCAACGAGATCGCCAACGTCTGCGAGGAGGTCGGCGCCGACGTCGGCCAGGTCGCGCGCGGGATGGGCCTCGACGAGCGGATCGGGTCCTCGTTCCTGCGGGCCGGGATCGGCTACGGGGGCAGCTGCTTCCCGAAGGACGTCAGCGCCCTGAAGATGCTGGCCGGTAACACCGGCTACCACTTCCAGCTGCTGACCGCGGTGATCGAGGTCAACGAGCTGCAGAAGCGGCGCGTGGTCGGCAAGCTCGAGAAGCACCTGGGCTCGCTGATCGGCAAGCGGGTGGCGCTGCTGGGCCTTGCCTTCAAGCCCGACACCGACGACATGCGCGAGGCCTCGAGCCTGGTGCTGGCGGCGCGGCTGCAGGGGGAGGGGGCCGAAGTGGTCGGCTACGACCCCGTCGCCGCCGAGCGCGCCGCCGGGATGCTGGGCTCGGTCGAGATGTCGACCTCGGCGATGGAGGCGCTCGAGGGCGCCGACGCCGCCGTCCTGGTCACCGAGTGGCGCGAGTTCGCCGAGCTCGACTGGAGCGCCGCCGCCGAGCGGATGGCGCGGCCGCTGCTGATCGACGGGCGCAACTTCCTCGACCCCGAGGCGCTGATGGCGGCCGGGTTCGAGTACGAGGGCATAGGCCGCCAGGTCAGCTCGCCGAGGCCGGCCGCCGCTTCCTAGTGCAGGCGATAGTTCTCGTCGGCGGCGAGGGGACGCGGCTGCGGCCGCTGACCAGCGACGTGCCGAAGCCGGCGGTGACGCTGGTCGACCGCCCCTTCCTCGCCTACGCGATCGAGTGGCTCGCGGCCCATGGTGTCACCGAGGTTGTCCTCGCCTGCGGCTTCCTCCCCGACGTCCTCCGCGCCGCGCTAGCCGACGAGGAGGAGCGGGCCGGGGTGGAGATCGCCTACGTCGCCGAGCCGGAGCCGCTGGGGACCGCGGGCGCGATCCGCTTCGCCGCCGACGCCCTCGGCGAGCGGCTCGAAGACCGGTTCCTCGCCCTCAACGGCGACGTCCTCGCCGACCTCGACCTCTCGGCGCTGGTCCGCGCCCACGAGGAGGCCGGCGCCGAGGCGACGATCGCGCTGCACCCCGTCGCCGACTCGGCCGCCTACGGGCTCGTCAGCTGCGACGCCGACGGTGCGGTCCTGGAGTTCACCGAGAAGACCGGGGAGCCGGTGCCGGGGCAGATCAACGCCGGCGCCTACGTGCTCGAGCGCTCGGTCCTCGACCTGGTGCCGGCGGGCGAGGCCGTTTCGATCGAGCGCGAGGTCTTCCCGCGGCTGGTCGGGGCCGGCCTCTACGGGCTGCTGCTCGAGGGCTACTGGATGGACATCGGCACCCCCGAGCGCTACCTGCAGGCGAGCTGGGACATCCTCGAAGGCCGCGTGGCGACTCGGGTCGAGCCGACCGCCGGTGGCATGCTCGTCGCCGCCGGGGCGGAGATCGCCGAGGGGGCCTCCGTCGGCCCGCGGGCGGTCGTCTCCGCCGGCTGCCGGGTCGAGCCGGGCGCCCAGGTGCGGGACTCGGTGCTGCTGGACGGCTGCACGGTCGGCCGCGACGCACTCGTCGAGGAATCGATCCTCGCCCCGGGCGCGGAGGTCGAGCCCGGGGCGTCCCTGAGAAACGCGGTTGTCGGCCGAGATGAAAGAGTCCCCGCCTGATGAGCCCGATCCTCGAGGACACGCTCGACCTGCCGAACCAGCTGCGCGACGCCCTCTGGCGGATCGAAACCGCGCGGCTGGAGCCGGCGGAGGCGGCCGGCCTGATCGTCTGCGGGATGGGGGGCTCGGCGATCGGCGGCGACCTCGCCGCCGCTGCGATCGGCGACCGCCTGACCAGGCCGATGATCTCCGTCCGCGGCTACGAGCTGCCGAGCTGGACGACGCCGGAGTGGTCGGTCCTCTGCTGCAGCTACTCGGGCAACACCGAGGAGACGCTCGCCTGTTTCGAGGCGGCGGGGATTCTGGGGATGCGCCGGCTCGTCGTCAGCACCGGCGGCGAGCTCGTCGAGAGGGCGCGCGAGGCCGGCGTCCCCGTCGTCGCGCCGCCCGGCATCTACCAGCCGCGCGTCGCCGTCGCATACATGTTCGCCACCGCCGCCGAGGCGGCGGCGCTCGCCGGCGCGGCCCCGGGGATCCGCACCGAGGTCGACACCGCCGCCGCCTTCGTCGAGCGCGAGGCCTTGACGCTGAAGGCGAAGGCGGCGGAGATCGCCTCGACGCTCGCCACCGGCCCGACCGTGATCTACGGCAGCGACCTGACCGCCCCGGTGGCCCACCGCTGGAAGACGCAGATCAACGAGAACGCGAAGCTCCCGGCCTTTTACTCCGAGCTTCCCGAGGCTGACCACAATGAGATCTGCGGCTGGGCGGGCGAGGACGCCGCCGGGATGGGCGCCGTCTTCCTCGAAGACTGCGACCAGCATCCCCGCGAGCGCCGTCGGTTCGAGCTGACGGCCGAGATCGTGGAGGAGAGCGGCGCCACCGCGGTCCGCCTGGAGACGGCGGGGGAGACCCGGGTCGAGCGACTGCTCTGGGGGGTCCTGCTCGGCGACCTGGTCTCGCTTGAGATGGCGCGCGGGCGGGGAGTGGACCCCGAGAGCATCGTGGCGATCGACAGGTTGAAGGAGGGCATGGCGGGATGAGGGCGATGGTTCTGGCGGCAGGACTGGGGACGCGGCTGCGGCCGATCACCTACGAGATGCCGAAGCCGATGGTGCCGGTGCTGAACAAGCCGGTGATGGAGCACATCCTGCGGCTGCTGGCCCGCCACGGCTTCACCGAGACGATCGCCAACCTCCACTGGTTCCCGGATCTGATCGAGGGCTACTTCGGCGACGGGAGTGGCTGCGGCGTCTCGCTCACCTACAGCCGCGAGGAGGCTCTGCTGGGGACCTCGGGCGGGGTCCGCAACGCCGCCGACTTCCTCGGCGACTCCTTTCTCGTCATCTCCGGCGACGCCCTCACTGACATCGACCTGGCGGCGATGCGCGAGTACCACGAATCGCACGACGGGATCGCGACGTTGGCGATGAAGCGGGTGCAGGACACCAGCCAGTTCGGGGTCGCGATCGTCGGCTCCGACGGGCGGATCCAGGGCTTCCAGGAGAAGCCAGACCCCTCCGAAGCGCTCTCCGATCTCGCCAACTGCGGCATCTACATGTTCCGCAAGGAGATCTTCGACTTCTTTCCGGAGCCCGGGACGAGCAAGGCGGCCGGCGACGGCGACCCGCCGGGCTTTGCCGACTGGGCGATGGACGTCTTCCCGCGCCTGCTCGACGGCGACGTCCCCTTCTACTCGCACGAGATCGAGGCCTACTGGAACGACATCGGCAACCTCCAGGAGCTGCGCGACGGCAACCTCGACGCGCTCACCGGCGCGGTCCAGGTCGATCGCGAGGGAGACCTGGTCGAGGGCTACCGCAGCGGCGAGCGGGCCGAGGGCGAGCCCGGCCTCATCGGCCCTGTCCTCCTCGGGCCGGGCTGCGAGATCGGCGACGACGTCCGCATCGACGGGCCGGCCGTGATCGGCGACTCCGTGAAGATCGGCGACGGGGCGCGCCTCAAAGAGGTAATCGCCCTTCCGAACGCTGAGATCCCAGCCCGGCAGGTTCTGATCAACGCCATCGCGGGGGCGCGGCCGTAGCTGGTGAGGGGGGAGGGTGTGGGTGTCCCTCTCCGGAATTGACCTCCCCTCCGCTTCGCTCCGGGGAGAAGCTGGAGCGCGCTTCGCGCGCAAACACCAGATTGCATGTCGCCGAACATTCCACCGAGGGACACCCACACCCTCCCCTCCAGCGCGCTCCGTAGCTCCCTGATTCATCGAATCCGCGAGAACGGTCCCTCAGGAGCCTTTCTCGCGGATTCGAGGCATAGCTGTCTGGGTGAGCGTGTGGCCAAGGGTCCGGTGACCCTCCCGGCGAATGTGCGCGAAGCGGCGATATGCAATCTGATCCCTGCCCGCCATAGGCGGGCAGCATCATCGGGAGCCAGCCCCGCAGGGGCGCGACTAATTCGACGGGAGGGTCGCCGGACCCTCTACCGCACAAGCCCCTGTCTCGGGACAAAGTTGGCCCAGAGATTTTGCTTCCAGCGCGCCACGCGTGCGACCTTGCCCGGCAGGGTCGGGGCATGGATCTGTTGCCGACGATTGGGGTGGCGCTGGTGCCGGCGCTTTGTGCCTCCTGCGGGCGATCTTGTCGGTCGGAGTCGGTGGTCTGCACGCGGTGCTCTCGGCGGCTGGGGGATGCGGAGCCGTTCCTGGGCAATGGGCCGGCCGGGCTGGATCGGGTCTGGTCCTCGGCCTCCTACGAGGGGGTGGCGCGGAACCTGGTCGCGGCCCTGAAGTTCCGGCGGCTGCTGCCGGTCGCCGACTTGATGGCGGAGCGGATCGAGTGGCTGGCGCCCGCCCACATGCTGAGCGGGACGATCGTGCCGGTGCCCCCGGCTCCGGCGCGGTTGCGGCGGCGGGGTTTCGACCCCGCGGGGGAGCTGGCGGCCGCTCTGGCGGCGCACCTGGAAGCGCCGCTCTCGAGCTGCCTCGAGCGCCGCGGCGGCGGCCGTCAGGTCGGCCGGCGGCGGGCGGAGCGCGTCGCCCATCCGCCCCGCATCGACAGCGCCGGCCCGGCCCCGCGCAGCGTCCTCCTCGTCGACGACGTCCTCACCACCGGGTCCACCCTCACGGCCTGCGCTCGCGCGCTACGGGCCGTGGGGGCGTCCCGTGTGGTGGCGGTGACCTTTGCCCGGCGCCTCTAGTTGGCTCTCCGCGGCCCTACGGCCGTGCCTCGGCCGGGCGGCCTCGCATCTGGTCGACAAGCTTCCGCGTGCGGCTGCGCTTGCGACGCAGTTCTCGGTGTTTCTTTACCTGTCTGCCGATGTCCTCGGAAAGCTCGCTCACCGAGTGCGTCATCTCCGGGCTGCACTCGCGGGCGTGCAGCGTCACCCCCTTCAGGTAAAACGTCGCCTCCGCCACCTGGCTGTCGGCGACCCGGGGGTTGCGCTCCTCCGAGAGCACGACCTCCAGGGTCGCGAGCGGCGAGACCTGTCGTCCCAGCCGCTGGAAGCGTTTCCGCACCATCTCACGCAGGTCATCCGTCATCTCGACGTTCCGGCCCCGAATCTCCATCCGCATGAGTGCCTCCTTGTGGGTTCCGTCACGAGGGTAGTACCCCTGGCGGAGGGGAGCAAGGGGAATTTAAGTCGGCACCGCTACTCTTGACCAATGCCAGCGATGGACCTTGTAACGAAGGCGCTGCGCGCGGGAGAGGGACGGAAGTTCAAGACCTACCAGAAGCGCGCGGAGGCGATAAACCGCTTCGAGCCTGAGATGGAAGCGCTTGCCGACGAGGAAATCCGCGCCGAGGCGGACGCTCTCCGCGAGCGCGCCGCCAAGGGCGAGGCGCTCGACGACCTGCTGCCCGAGGCGTTCGCCCTCTGCCGCGAGGCATCGCGCCGAACCACGGGCCAGCGCCACTACGACGTGCAGTTGATCGGCGGCATGGTCCTCCACGACGGCGGTATCTCCGAGATGAAGACCGGCGAGGGCAAGACCCTGACCGCGACCCTCCCCGTCTTCCTCAACACCCTGGCCGGCAAGAGCGTCCACGTGGTCACCGTCAACGACTACCTGGCCCGCCGCGACGCCGAATGGATGAAGCCGATCTACGAGGCGCTCGGGGTCAGCGTCGACGCCCTCCAGGACGGCGACGACCACGCCACCCGCCAGCGCAAGTACGCGCTCGACGTCACCTACGGGACCAACTCCGAGTTCGGCTTTGACTACCTCCGCGACAACATGGCTGAAGCGCTCGAGCACTGCGTCCAGCGCGACCACAACTTCGCGATCGTGGACGAGGTCGACAACATCCTCATCGACGAGGCGAGGACGCCGCTGATCATCTCCGGCGCCCCCGAACAGGCCGCCCAGACCTACTACACGTTCGCCCGCCTCGCCAAACAGATGGTCGGGGTGCCGGCGAAACAGAAACTGAAATCGCTGGGCGAGTCCCGCGACACCTCCGAGGCCGAGTACGACTACGAGTACGACGAGAAACACAAGACGGTGGCGCCGACCGAGCAGGGCGTGAAGAAAGCCGAGCAGTTCATCGGCGTCGACAACCTCTACCTCGGCGAGCACGGCAGCCTCGTCAACCACCTCGTCCAGTCCCTGAAGGCGGAGTCCCTCTACAAGAAGGACGACGACTACGCGGTGATCGACGGCGAGGTGATGATCATCGACGAGTTCACCGGCCGCATCCTTGAGGGCCGACGCTGGTCGGAGGGGCTGCACCAGGCGGTCGAGGCCAAGGAGGGCGTGGCGATCCGCGAGGAGAACCAGACCCTGGCGACGATCACCCTCCAGAACTACTTCCGGCTCTACGACAAGCTCTCCGGCATGACCGGTACCGCCATGACCGAGGCGACCGAGTTCATGAAGATCTACAAAATGCCGGTCGTCGAGATCCCGACCAACCGGGACATGGTCAGGCTCGACCAGAACGACCAGATCTTCAAGACCAAGGACGGCAAGTGGGGCGCCGTGATCGACGAAATCGTCAGCCGCCACGAAAAAGGCCAGCCGGTCCTGGTCGGAACCGTCTCGGTCGAGGTCTCGGAGATGATCTCCGAGGCGCTGAAGCGCCAGGGGATCAAGCACGCCGTCCTCAACGCGAAGCCGGAGCACGCCGAACGAGAGGGCGAGCTGATCGCCCAGGCGGGCCGCAAGGGCGCGGTGATGATCGCCACCAACATGGCGGGCCGCGGCGTCGACATCAAGCTCGGCGGCGACCCTGAGCACCTCGCGATCGCCGAGCTGAAAAAGCAGGGGATCACGCACGAGAGCGAGGGCTACGAGGAGGCGCTGGCGGCCAAGGCGGCTGAGCTGGCGCCGCAGTGCAAGGCCGAGGCCGACGAGGTCCGTGCGCTCGGCGGGCTCTTCATCTGCGGCACCGAGCGCCACGAGTCGCGGCGGATCGACAACCAGCTGCGCGGCCGCTCCGGTCGCCAGGGCGACCCCGGCGAGTCCCGCTTCTTCCTCTCCGCCGAAGACGACGTGATCCGCCTCTTTGCCGGCGACCGCATCTACAAAATCCTCGACAAACTCGGGCCCGTCGACGACGACGGCGGCGAAATGCCGCTGGAAGCGAAGATGCTGACGAAAACCGTCGAGAACGCCCAGAAGAAGGTCGAGGAGCAGAACTTCCTGATCCGCAAACGCGTCCTCGAGTACGACGACGTGATGAACGAGCAGCGGCGGGTGATCTACAAATACCGGCGCGAGATCCTCGAAGGCCGCGACATCTCCGAGAACTCCCGCGACGAGCTCGAGGGCGTGATCGAGCGGCTGGTGGACGAGTACACCGCCGGCGAGCTGCTCGAGGAATGGGACCTGGAGGAGCTGGAGACGCAGCTGCGTCAGATCTGGCCGGTCGGGATCGAGGTCGCGAGCCTGGCGCCGGAGACGGTCGATCGCGAGAAGCTGAAAGACGCCCTCGACGACGACGCGATGAAGGCCTATGACGAGCGCGAAGAGCAGCTCGGCGAGGAGCTGATGCGGTACCTGGAGCGCTCGATCCTGCTGCAGGTGATCGACAACCGCTGGCGCGAACACCTCTTCGACATGGACTACCTGCGCGAAGGAATCCACCTCCGCAGCTTCGCCCAGATCGATCCGCTCGTCGCCTACAAAAACGAGGGCTTCTCGATGTTCGAAGAGCTCCTGCACGCGATCTGGGACGAGTTCTCGAAACTGGTCTTCCGGGCCGAGATCGAAATCCAGCCCGGGCAGGGGGAGGCCGTCGCCGCCGGCAACGGAGGCGGCGAGACGACGACCACCTTTGCCTACTCCGGCGGGACGGCGGAGAACCAGCCCTCGGCCCTGGCGGAGGTCGCCGCCGCCAGCGGCGCCGACGCGGCCGACGCCGCCGCCACCCAGGCGATCGGCCCCGGCAACGGCGAGGTGGTCGAGACGGTGGTCAAGAGCGACAAAGAGAACATCGGCCGCAACGACCCATGCTGGTGCGGCAGCGGGAAAAAGTTCAAGAAGTGCCACGGCGCCTAGCGGCGCATGACCGATCCCGTCCGCGAGTTCATCCGGGCCTTCAACGATGAGGACCTGGACGCCTTCGCCGCCGTCCTCGACCCCGAGGTGGAGCTGCACGCGGGCAGGGGGGTGCGGAAGGGGATTGAGGCGGCGCGAGTCTGGGCGACGCGGGCTCCCGGCGGGGCGCAGCAGACGATCGAGCTGGAGCAGCTCTACGAGGACGGGACCGAGGGCGGCGGCGGCCGCGCGGTGGCGCTGATCTGGCGCCACTGGCGGTGGGCCGAAGACGGCACCGTCGCGGGGATGGAAAGGATGGCCTGGGCCTTCGAGCTGCGCGACCGCAAGATCCTCAGCTGGCGCCCCTACGACGACCGCGAGGAGGCGCTCCGCGCCTACCGCTTCGCCCACCACTAGCCACAGACGCGACGGCGACCTACGATGGGGGCAATGGAGTCCGTCGCACCCGACAACGCCGAGGCGACCGAGGCCTGGAGCGGGCCGCTCTTCGAGATCTTCCTCGAGTACCGGGACCTGACCACCGGCGGCCTCGGCGCCCACGGCGAGGTGGCGATGCAGGCGAACCCGCCGCGACCCGGGGAGCGGGCGATCGACATCGGCTGCGGGTTCGGCGACACCACCCAGCGGCTGGCCGAGCTGGTCGGGGCCGAGGGCTCTGCTCTCGGGGTCGACGTCTCGGCGCCGTTCATCGAGACCGCGCGCCGGGAGTCCGAGGAAGCCGGCATCGAGAACGTCGAGTTCCGGCTCGCCGACGTGCAGACGCTGGAGCTGCCGCAGGAATTCGACTACGCCTACTCGCGGATGGGGATCATGTTCTTCGCGAACCCGGTCGCCGCCCTGCGCAACGTCCGCGCGGCGCTGAAGCCGGGCGGGCGCTTCACCGCGGTCGTCTGGCGGCGCAAGCTCGACAACGAGTGGGTCCACCGCGCCGAGGAGATCGTCGACGAGTACCTCGATCACCCCGAGGAGACCGACGAACCGACCTGCGGCCCCGGCCCCTTCTCGATGGCCAATGCCGACACCGTCACCGAGCAAATGAAGATTGCTGGTTTCGAGGAGATTGGGTTGCGCCGCTGCGACCTGCCAATGAAGGTCGGCGCCGATCTCGACCAGGCCGTCGAGTTCGGCATGGCCCTGGGCCCTGCCGGGGAGATCCTGCGGCTCTGGGGTGACCGCGTCGACGAGATCCGGCCCGAGATCGCCGCCAAGATCCGCGCCGCGATAGCCGATTTCGAGCAGCCCGACGGCGTCTGGGCGCCAGCCTCGACCTGGATCATCACGGCCCGGGTTCCCGTATAAGCTGCCGCCCTCGTGAAGCGCGCCCGCCTCACCCTCATCGCCGTCGCCCTCGCTGCTTTCGCGGCGGTCCCGCTGGCCGCGGGCGCCGGCTCGAAGCCGCCGACCGGCGCCTGGACGCTCGGCCCCGGCAGCGGCTTCTCGCTCGTCAACGGCAAGGGTTCTCAGAAAGGCAAGCTCGTCCTGGTCGGCCTGCACGCCAAGCTCGGCTCCGAGTGCACCTCGGCGCCGGGGGCGACGGTCAAGGTGCTCGGCAGGTACCCGCTGAAGCAGTTCCGCCGCGGCGGCTACAGCGCCTGGGGCGTCGGCAAGGATGCCGGCGGCGAACCGACCTACATGAACGCCCAGGTCGTGCTCGGCGGCGACACCGTGCAGGGCTCGTTCTACTTGCTCTGGGACTACTCGAACCCGAGCAAGGTCTTCCGCGGCGGCATCAAAGCCGGCTCCTGCGGCGTCGAATTCACCTCCGGCAAGCCGAAGTAGTCCACGCAATAGTCTTTGCCCATGGCCGATACCGCGCAGAGCCAATCCGTGGCACCCCGCTTGGCCGCCGTCCGCGAGCAGCTGTCCCTGCTCTCGGACTACCTTTGACCCCGCTGCGCTAGAGGCCGAAGCGAACCGCCTGGAGGAGGAGATGGGCCGGCCGGGCTTCTGGGACGACCAGGACGCCGCCGCCAGGACCTCCGCCGCGCACGCCCGCGCCCAGCGGCGGCTGGAGATGTTCCGCGGCCTCGAGCAGGACGTCGCCGACCTCGCCGACCTGGCCGAGATGGCCGCCGAGGACGAGGAGATGGCGAGCGAGCTCGACTCCCAGCTGGGTTCGGTCGAGCGACGGCTGGCCGAGCTGGAGGAGGCGCGCCTGTTCTCGGGTGAGTACGACGCCGGCGACGCCGTCGTCACCGTCCACGCCGGGGCGGGCGGGACCGACTCCCAGGACTGGGCGGAGATCCTGCTGCGGATGTACCTGCGCTGGGCCGAACGCCGGGGCTTCGCGGTCGAGATGGTCGAGGCCTCGCCAGGGGAGGAGGCCGGGCTGAAGTCCGCCACCTTCATCGCCCGCGGCGAGAACGCCTACGGGCTCTTCGCGGCCGAGCGCGGCGTCCACCGTCTGGTCCGAATCTCGCCCTTCGACTCATCCTCCCGCCGCCACACCAGCTTTGCCCAGGTCGACGTCGGTCCGGTCGTCGAGGACGGCGTCGAGGTCGAGATCGACGAGGGCGACCTGCGGATCGACACCTACCGGGCCTCCGGCGCCGGCGGTCAGCACGTCAACAAGACCGACTCCGCGGTCCGCATCACCCACGTCCCGACCGGCGTCGTCGTCCAGTGCCAGAACGAGCGCTCCCAGACCCAGAACAAGGCGGTGGCGATGCAGCTGCTGCGCTCGAAGCTGATCGAGCTGGAGGAGCGCAAACGCTCCGAAGAGCTGGCCAAGCAGCGCGGCGAGGTCAAAGACGTCGCCTGGGGCTCGCAGATCCGCAGCTACGTGATGCACCCGTACACGATGGTCAAGGACCACCGCACCGAGCACGAGGTCGGCGACGTGCAGCGGGTCCTCGACGGCGACATCGACGAGTTCATCCGCGACTACCTGAACAAGACCGCGGCCGCCTCGGCCAATTAGATGGCGGAGCCGCTCTTCAGAGTCGAACGGGCGGCGGCGGGGGAGCCGGAGGGGCTGCTGGTGCTCCACCACGGGCGTGGCACCGACGAGCGCGACCTGCTGGGGCTGGCCGACCTCCTCGACCCGGACGCACGGCTGCGGGTCGTCACCCCGCGGGCGCCGCTGACGCTACCCGGATCGCCCGGCTACCACTGGTACCTGGTCCCGCGCGTCGGCTACCCGGACCCGGAGACCTTCGAGGCGGCGCGGACGGCGCTGGCCGAGCTGCACGACGGGCTCTGGGAAGAGAGCGGCATCGGCCCGGAGCGCACGGTCCTCGGCGGCTTCTCGATGGGGGCGGTGATGAGCTACGCGCTGGCGCTCAGCGGCGATCGCCCGGCTGTCGCCGGGATCCTCGCCTTCAGCGGCTTCGTCCCCACCCTCGAGGGATGGAAACCGGCGCTGGCCGACCGCACCGACACCCGCGCCTTCGTCAGCCACGGCCGCAACGACCCGGTGATCAGGGTGGAGTTCGCCGAGCGGGCGCGGGAGCTGCTCACCAACGGCGGGCTCGACGTCACCTACCGCGAGTCCGAGCTGGGGCACCAGATCGATCCGGCGCACCTGCGCGAAGCTAGTGCTTGGCTCGGCGAAGTGATTCGGTGAGGTGCAGGCGGCAGGAGGGAGGGGTGTTGATGGCCCGCAGGTCGACGCTCACCTCGCGCGCCGCCAGTGCCTTCCTGGTCTCCCTCTCGGCCAGCTCGTAGGTGTCGCGGTAGACGCCCGAGCGGCGGAAGTGGACGTGGCTGGTCCCCAGGTAGACGGCGCCTTTGACGCCTCGCAGAACCGCCTCGACGCTGACGCCGGCGGGCTTCCAGGTCCGGTAGCGGACGACCAGGCGTAGGCGGCGCTTGCCCGGGTTGACGCTGACCGCGACGGTGGCGTCCTTCAGCAGGCAGGCGTCGTCCTTGCTCCTGCCTTTCGGCTGCTCTTCCTCTTCGCAGATTTCTTCTTCGGGGTCGCAGGCTTCTTCCGCGTCCAGTTCTTCTTCGTCGGCGTCGGAGGCTTCCGCTTCGGCCTCGTCTTCGCCTTCGTCTTCGGCGGCGAACGGCGCGGTTAGCTGCCCGGGCTGGGGCAGCAAAGCGGCCTGGGCCGCGACGGCGGTCCCGAGCAGGGAGAGGAGCAGGAGGGCGAGGAGGAGCGGCAGTTTTCGCATCGCCCCTTCATCGGAGCACCGCCGCGACTCCTTTAGGTACTGGACTTTCCGTCCAAGACTCCCTCGAGCTCCAGCAGTCCTTCCTTCATCGGTAGGCCGCCGCCGTAGCCGCCGAGGGCGCCGCCGGTTCGCAGGACGCGGTGGCAGGGGACGACGAGCGGGAGCGGGTTGCTGCCGCAGGCGGTGCCGGCGGCGCGGACCGCGCGCTCGTTCCCGGCCTTGCGGGCCATCTCGGTGTAGGTCCTGGTCTGCCCGTAGGGGATGCGGTCGATCGCCCGCAGCACCCGCCGGCGGAAGCCGCCGCTGAGGCGCCAGTCGAGCGGCAGGTCGAAGTGGTCCAGCTTGCCCGCGAAGTAGAGGTCGAGCTCGCGCCGCACCTCGTCCAGCTCGGCGGGCGCCTCCAGGACCCGCGGCGAGACGCGCTCGGCGAGGTCGACCAGGAGCTCGTCGGCATCCTGATTCGGCAGCCCGACCCGGACGAGCCCGCGCCGGGTCCGCGCCAGCAGGAGCGGGCCGAAGGGCGAGTCGGCGGTCGCGTAGGCGACGTCGAGCAGGCCCTCCTCGGCGGCCCGGGCCTTGAACCGGTTGATGGTGGTGTCGATCGCAGGCGTCATGCCAGCTCCTTTCGCAGTCGCTTCAGTCCCTCGTGCAGGCTGCGCCGCGCCGCCTCCGGCGAGCAGCCCAGCGCGGCGGCGATCTCGACGTGGGGGAGGTCGCTGCCGTAGCGGAGCGCCACCGCGGCGCGCTGCTTCGGCGGCAGGGCTCCGACCGCCGCCCAGAGCCCGTCGTCGGGCTCGGGGAGGCCGTCTTCGGCCGCCTCCGCGGCCACCTCGGCGACCGGGACCGGGTTGCGCCCCCTGGCCCGGTGGAAGTCGATCGCCTTGCGGTGGGCGATCGTCAGCAACCAGCCGCGGAGGTTGCTCGCGTCGCCCAGCTTCGGGTAGGCGCGCAGCGCCGCCAGGAAGGTCTCCTGGAAGCAGTCGTCGGCCCCGTCCCGGCCGACCGCCCCGCGCAAGATCGCCATCACAGCGGCGGAATGCTCGTCCAGGACGGTTTGAAACGGCGGCAGCGCGGTCACTCTGTGGGATTAAACGTGGCGAGACTGCGAAACGTGAGATCTAGAAAGCCGAACCTGCAATTTGCCACCTCTGAGGTGGCAAAACGCAACCTCGTTAGGCTGCCGCGATGATCGAGCTGGCGGAGGAGATCGAGGAGCTGGTCGGCCGCGCCCTGGCCGAGGACCTCGGCGAGGGGGACGTCACCTCCGAGGCGACGGTGCCGGAGGACGCCCGGGGACGGGCCCGGATCGTGCAGAAACAGCCGGGCGTCGTCTACGGCCTCGCCGTCGTTGCCGAGGCGATGCGCCAGTGCGGGGTCGAGGACGTCGACAACCTCGTCGTCGAGGGACAGTGGCGCGAGGACGTGCCGGCCGAGGTGCTGATCGCGAGCGGCAGCGCTCGCGGCCTCCTGGCGGCGGAGCGGACCGCGATCAACTTCCTCGGTCACCTCTCCGGCGTCGCCACCCTGACCGCGCGCTACGCCGAGGCGGTGGTCGGCACCGGGACGACGATCCTCGACACCCGCAAGACCACCCCGGGGCTGCGGCACCTGGAGAAGGCGGCGGTCGCGGCCGGCGGCGGGATCAACCATCGGATGGGGCTCTACGACGCGATCCTGATCAAGGAGAACCACATCGCCGCCGCTGGTGGCCTGGCGAAAGCGGTACACGCCGCCCGAAGCGCCCAGCCCGAGAAGGCGATCGAGGTCGAGGTCCGCAACCTCGACGAGGCCGCCTACGCGCTCGGCATGGGCGTCGACCGGCTCCTGCTCGACAACATGAGCGCGAAAGAGATGCGGGAAGCGGTCGCCCTGCGCGACGAGAACGCGGGCGGCTCCGACGGGGTCTCGCTCGAGGCCTCCGGCGGCGTCACCCTCGAGAACGTCCGCGAGATCGCCGAGACCGGGGTCGAGTTCATCTCCATCGGCGCCCTCACCCATTCGGCGCAGACGCTCGACTTCTCGATGCTGCTCGACCTCGCTACTTGAGCAGTTTCGAGAGCCGGCGGTCTTTCAACACCCGGCCGCCGGTCTGCTCCTGCGGGCAGTAGTTCGTCTGGTGCTCGGAGAAGTAGACGGCCTCGATCGTCGTCCCGCAGCGCGGGCACGGCTCGCCCTCGCGCTTGTGGACCCGCAGCGGCATCGGCACCTTGTCGGGCACCTCGGGGCCGATCGTCTCCTCGTAGTGGTCGATCGCGTCGCCGAGGACGTGGAGGGCGGCGTGCAGTCGCTCGACCTCTTCGGGCTCCAGCTCCGACCCTTTCTTGAACGGCGAGAGCCGCGCCTCCCAGAGGATCTCGTCGACCCAGGAGCGGCCGATCCCAGCGATGTCTTTCTGGTGGCGCAGCAGCGGGTGCAGGTGGCGCGGCTTGTCGATCGCCGCCGCGAACTCCGCGAGCGGGGGAGGGGGCCAGGCTTCGGGCCCGAGATTGGCGACCATCTCGTCCGCGGCGACGGCCTCGGCCGGCAGCAGCTTCGCCCAGGCGCGCTGCTTGGTCCCGAACTCGCGCAGCCGCAGCTCGCGGCCGTCGCCGAGGCGGACGAGGATGCGCGAGGCTTTGTCTTTCAGCGAGGCGCGTTTGTCGAAGGCCCGCAGCCGTCCCGCCGACATCAGGTGGATCAGCAGCGCCAGGTCGCCGAACTCGACCACCGGCATCTTCCCGACCCGCCGCACGCCGGTGAGCTTGCGCCCGGCCAGCGCTTCCACCGGCGGGTCGAAGGTCTTCATCACGTTCATCCCGGGCGCCAGCGCCGATTCCACCTCGGCGCCCGCGAGGGCGCTGTCGAGGCGGCGGGCGACGATCTCGACCTCCGGCAGCTCGGGCACCCGAAGAAGGCTAGACGGGCGCTTCGATCAACTAGACTTCCTCTACGTTCATTCGACCGGTCCGGACCCAGTCCCGCCGGCGAACATCAGGAAGGAAGGGCTCATGCAGGAGCTCCCGACTATCCAACCTACGCTCGCACCGGAGCTGAGCCCGGAGGAGATCGCTGAGATCAGCGACGAGGTTCGCGCGCTCGCGGAGGAGCGGAACGCCGTCATCCTCGCCCACAACTACGAGCTGCCGGAGATCCAGGACGTCGCCAACTACCGCGGCGATTCGCTTGGGCTCTCGCGCCAGGCGTCCGAGACCGACGCCGAGGTGATCGCCTTCTGCGGCGTCCACTTCATGGCCGAGACCGCCTCGATCCTCTCGCCGCAGAAGAAGGTCCTGATCCCCGACCTCGACGCCGGCTGCTCCCTCGCCGACTCGATCGACGCCGACCAGCTGCGGACCTGGAAGGCGCAGTACCCGGAGGCGTTGGTGGTGATGTACGTCAACACCTCGGCCGAGGTGAAGGCGGAGACCGACTACTGCGTCACCTCCTCCAACGCCGTCGACGTCGTCCGCCACATCTGGGAGGAGCACGGCCCCGACCAGGAGATCCTCTTCGGTCCCGACATGTGGCTCGGCGCCTTCGTCGAGCGCGAGACCGGCCTCGTCGACGAACCCGAGCGCCGCGGCCGCTTCCACATCTGGGACGGCGAGTGTCACGTCCACGCCGGGATCAAGCCGCTGGACATCGTTCGCACCCGCGAAGAGCACCCGAACGCCGAGTTCCTGATCCACCCCGAGTGCGGCTGCTCGACCCAGGCGATGGAGTACGTCGCGTCCGGCGACATCGATCCCGAGGGCGTCCACATGCTCTCCACCTCGGGGATGCAGAGGCACGTCGAAGCCCACCCCGACGGCGAGTTCATCGTCGCCACCGAGAACGGGATGCTGTACCCGCTGCAGCAGGCGGCGCCGCGCGCCAACCTGATCGAGGCCAACCGGATGGCCACCTGCAAGTACATGAAGATGATCACCCTGCCGAAGCTGCGCGACTCGCTGCGCGAGCTGAAGTTCGAGGTCAGCGTCCCGGCGAAGATCGCCGAGCGGGCGCGGATCCCGATCGAGCGCATGGTCGCAATCGGCTAGTTCGGCTTTTCGCCTTCCTTCCCTGGGCTTTGCGCTTTCTTTGCCATCTGCCGGGCAGGGTGGGCGCGTGCGCAAGCTCCTGGCCTTGGCCGTTCTCGCTTTCCTGCTGATCCAGCTGGTGCCCTACGGGCACGCGCACAGCAATCCCCCGGTCACCCGGGCGGCGAAGTGGCCGGCCGGGCCGGGACAGCAGGTTGCCGAAGCCGGCTGTTACGACTGCCACAGCAACCTCACCGAGTGGCGCTGGTACTCGAACGTCGCGCCGGCTTCCTGGTTGATCGAGCACGACGTCGAAGACGGGCGCGGCATCCTCGACTTCTCCGAATGGGACAAGCCGCAGCCCGACGCCGGCGAGCTGGTCGAGAAGGTCGAAAGCGGCGAGATGCCGCCGCTCCAGTACAAGCTGGCGCACGGCTCGGCTCGCCTCTCCTCGCGGGAAAAGAAGCAGCTGGTGACCGCGATCACCCGCCTCTACGCGACCGATCCGCCGCCCGGCGGGGCCGGCGGCTGAGCGGCTCAGTCGTCGTCGCCGTCGGAGTCGCCACCGCCGTGGCTTTCGCCGCCGTGGTCGTCGGGTTCGGTGGTTTCTTCCGACGGCGGTTCTTCGGTCGTCGTCGGCTGTTCCGGCGTCGTCGTCGTTTCCGGCGGGCGTTCCTGCGGTTCGCCGTCGCCCGCCGGCGCCTGCAGGGCCGGCGCCAGGGCGTCGCCAGCCGAGACCGATTCGGAGGCGATCCCGATTTGCTGGCTGGTCAGGTTGGCGGCGGCGATCGCGATTGCGATTGCGATCGCCAGGCCGGCGAGGGCAAGCAGGACCCATTTCGCGGTTGCCGAGATGCTCATGCGCGCACCTCCGCCGGCGCCAGCTCGATCGTCGCCGCCAGCCCGCCCTCGCCGCGGTTGCGCAGGCGGACCTCGCCGCCCCACTGCCGGGTCAGCTCGCGCGCGATCGCCAGGCCGAGCCCGGTTCCAGCGGCGCCGCGACGGCCGGCGCTGCCGCGGCTGAAGCGCTCGAAGACCGCCTCCTCCTCGCCGGGCTCCAGGCCGGGCCCTTCGTCGAGTACGTCGATGCGCCCGGGGCCGGCCTGCAGCCGCACCGTCGCCCCGCGCGGCGAGTAGGCGAGCGCGTTCTCGACCAGGGAGTCGAGCGAGCGCTCCAGGTCCGGTGCCGCGCACCATCCCTCGGCCGCCTCGGCGCCGGCGGCGAACTCCAGCGCGATGCCGCGATCCTCGGCGCTGGCCCGCCAGCGGTCGACCGCCCGCCACGCCGCTTCTTGCAGGTCGAGCTGCTCGCCCGGCAGTTCGTGCTCGCCGGCGCGGCTGAGGATCAGTAGCTCGTCGACGATTAGCGAGAGGCGGTCGATCTCGCCCATCGCCGCGTCGAGCTCGCGCTCGGTCGGGGCGTCGCCGGAGGAGCGTTCGGCCAGGTTCTCCAGCCGCAGGCGCAGCCCCGTCAACGGCGTTCGCAGCTGGTGGGAGGCGTCGGCGACGAAGTCCTGCTGCACCCGCAGCAGCCGCTTGATCCGCTGCGTCATCTCGTTGAAGGCACGGGCCAGCGAGCGCTGCTCGGTGCTGCCCTGGACGGCGACGGTGGTGTCGAGATTGCCCTCGGCGACGCGGCGGGCGGCGCTGTCGAGACGGCGGATCGGGCGCGCGATCTGCTGGGCGATCAGAGCGCCGGCGACGATCCCGAGCAGCAACACCACCCCGGCGAGCGCGGCGATGTCGAGGATCGAGGTCTTGACCGCGTTGTGAACCGCCTCGATGCTCTGAGTTATCCGCACCGCGCCGATCGGCCGATTGCGGTCGAGGATCGGGACCGAGGTGGCGAGGATCTCTTCGCCGAGGGTCTCGCTGTCGCGGGTGATCTGCTCGCTGCGGCCCGTGAGTGCCGCTTTTACCTCCGGGCGGTCCTCGTAGCTGCGGCCCGATGGCGCTCCCGCGGAGTCGGCGAGGAGCTCGCCGCGGGCGTCGACGACGATTACCCGACCACGGACGCTTTCGGCGGAACGCTCGGCGATCCGCTGCAGCGGCAGGGACTGCGGCGGATCGACGAACTCGGTGGCGCTGGTGGCCACCACCTCTGCCTGACTGCGCGCCTGGCCCTTGACCTCGGAGTCGACGCGATCGCGCAGGCTCAGCGCCAACGGCACGCCGAAGGCGATCAGCGCCAGCAGGAGGACGTAGGCCAGCGCCAGCAGGAGGGTCGCCCGGAGGCTTACGGCTCCCCGTCCTCCGGCGCGGCGAAGCGGAAGCCGACGCCGCGGACCGTCTCGATGTAGGTCGGGTCGGCGGGGTCGTCTTCGAGCTTGCGCCGCAGCCAGCCGATGTGGACGTCGAGCGTCTTGGTCGAGCCGAACCAGTTGGTGTCCCAGACCTCGGACATCAGGTCCTCGCGCTTGACGACGCGACCGGCGTTCCGCATCAGCGCCGCCAGCAGGTCGAACTCCTTGCGCGAGAGCTCCAGCTCCTCGCCGCGGAAGCGGGCGATTCGGGCCGCCGGGTCGAGCTCCAGCTCGCCGACCTCGAGGCGCCGCAGGGCGCCGTCGGCGTCGTCGCGGGGGCTGCTGCGCCTGAGGACGGCGCGGATGCGGGAGATCACCTCGGCGGCGCTGAAGGGCTTGACGACGTAATCGTCGGCACCGAGCTCGAGCCCGACGATCTTGTCCATCTCGGTCCCCCGCGCCGTCAGCATCACGATCGGCACGTCCGAGTGACGGCGCAGCTCGCGGCAGACGTCGCGGCCGTCGCCGTCGGGGAGGGCGAGGTCGAGCATCACCAGGTCCGGGTCCTCTGAGGCGGCGAGCTTGAGGGCGCCGGCGGCGGTGGCGGTGACGACGGCTTCGAAGCCGGCCCGGCGCAGCGCCTCGGCGAACGGCTGGGAGATCGATTCCTCGTCCTCGACGACGAGGATGCGACCACCCGGCGACTGGTTCCTCATGGATCAACTGTAGGGCCTCGCAGGGCGACTTCCGCCTGCTGCAGGCGAGTTTTGCCAGGGCTTTACCCGGCGCTTTCCGGTGCTTGGGCCGCGCGGCCCCACACTGCCACCGCAACTTCGACCAGGGAGCGCCGTGAAGAACCCCAAAGCCAAGCTCGCAGCCACCGCAACCGTCGTCGCGCTCGGTGGCCTCACCGGCCTGGCGCTGAGCCAGGGCGTCAAGGCGCCGGAAAAGCAGCTGGCCGACAAGCCCGTCGTCCACACCAAAGTGATCCGGCGCACCGTCCACGTCACCAAGCACGCAAAGCCGAAGCACCCCCCGATCGGCGCCGGCGGCTCCTACGCCGCCCCGGCCACCGGCTCCTACGGCAGCGCCACCACCGGCGCCTCTTCGTCGGGCTCGTCCTCCGGCTCCTACTCGTCGGAGCCGGTCAGCACCTCGAGCAGCGGCTCCCCGTCGCCCGCGGGCTCCGGCTCGGGCGGCGCCCCGGTCACCACTCACACGAGTGGAGCCGGCAGCTCCGGCGGCGGCGAAAGCGCCCCTGTCAGCACCGGTGCCAGCGGCGCCGCGAGCACCGGCGGCGGCGAGGTCGAGCACGAGAGCGAGTTCGAGAGCGAGCCCGCGCACGAGAGCGAGGGCGGCGATGACTGAGCGGCGCCGCCCCGGGCGGCCGTCGGCGAGCGTCGTCTTCTGGGCTTCGATCATCCTCTTCGCCGCGCTCTTCGCGCTGCTCACCTTCCGCATCTCGGCCGAACAGCAAGCCTCGAGCGCAAAGGCGGTACAGGTGCGCAAGGTGATCAAGCGGCGGGTGGTGACGACGATCGTCCCCTCTCCGGGCGGGACCTCGGTCAGTAGCGGCCCCGTCAGCAGCTCCACCTACTCCTCCGGGGCCGAACCGGTGGTGACCAGCTCCTCGTGAGCGAGCACGACCTCACCTTCGACGCGATGGGCAGCCACGTTCGCCTGTTGATCGGCGACGCGGGCCCCGGGATGCCGCCGGCCGCCGTCGCGGCCGAACGGGGGCGGCGGTTCGTCGAGGACTTCGAGGCCGCGCTCTCGCGGTTCAGACCCGAAAGCGAGCTCTGCCGGCTGAACGCCGACCGCCGCGAGCGCGTGCCCGCCTCGCAGCTGATGCGGCGCGCGGTCGAGGCCGGTCTCTTTGCCGCCGAACGCAGTCAGGGCCTCGTCGACCCGACCCTGGTCGGCGAGATCGAGGGCGCGGGGTACGTCGCCTCCCGGGCCGGCGTCGAGGGCCTGCCGCTGGCCGAGGCACTGGCCGAGGCGCCGCCGCGGCGGCCGGCGAGGCCACGACCCGAGCAGCGCTGGCGCGGCTTCGAGGTGGACGACGGGGCGGGGGAGGTGGTCCGCCCGCCAGGGCTGCGCTTCGACACCGGCGGGACCGGAAAGGGGCTGGCCGCCGACATGGTGGCTGCCGGCCTGCGGGGCTACTCGCGCTTCCTCGTCGATTGCGGCGGCGACATCCGGATCGGGGGCGCCGACGCCCTACTCCACCCTTACGAGGTCTACGTCGAACACCCGATCACCGGCGACCGCGCCCATGTCCTGCGCCTCGGCTCCGGCGGCGTCGCCACCTCCGGCATCAACGTCCGGATCTGGCGCGACGAGCGAGGGCGCTGCGCCCACCACCTGCTCGATCCCTCGAGCGGAACCCCCGCCTGGACCGGCCTGGTCGGCGCCACCGCCCTCGGCGCCACCGCCCTCGAAGCCGAGACGCTCTCGAAGGCAGCGCTGCTCTCCGGTCCCGCCCGCGGCCGCGAGATCCTCGCCGAGCGCGGCGGCATGCTGGTCCACGACAGCGGTCGGGCCGAGCTGGTCGGGCCGTGGGCGGTGGCGCCGAGGATCCGGTTGCCGGAGCCGGCTCGATGAGCTCCGCCGCCGCCGAAGCGATCAGGTCCCATGGCTGGTGGCTCGCCAGCCGCGCCTCCGGCCTGGTCGCGCTGGTCCTGGTCACCGTCTCCGTCTTCCTCGGTCTGGCGCTGGCCGGCAAGGTGATGCGCCGGCCCGGCCTCCCGAAGCAACTGCTTGCGATCCACGAGCAGACGGCGCTGGCGGGGCTGGTTGCGATCTCGGTCCACGGCATCGCCCTGCTCGGCGACCCTTGGCTGCGGCCGGGCCTCGCCGGCGTCGCCGTCCCCTTCGCCCTCGACTTCGAGACCTTCTTCACGGGCCTCGGCGTGATCGCCGCCTACCTGGCGGCCCTGCTCGGCCTCAGCTACTACGCCCGCCGCCGCATCGGCGCCAGGCTCTGGCGCAAGGCCCACCGAGCCACCGTCGCCGTCTGGCTGCTCGGCCTCGTCCACGCCCTCGGTTCCGGCACCGATGCCGGCGCGACCTGGTTCCGCTGGTGGGTCGTCCTCACCACTCCCCTGATCGGCGGCCTCTTCGTCTACCGGGTTCTCTCGAAGCGGGGCAAACGGAAAGCCCCGGCGCTGCGGCCGCAACCGCAGCGGGCGCTGACCTGAAAGATCGGCTGCGTGGGCGCAATCTTGCGGGGCCGAGACCCCGGAGGAGTCACTCTGTTCTCGCAGAAGGCACCCGACTGATGGCTCTCCGCAAAAAGAAAGACAACGGCTCCGAGGAGCCGCGGCGCCCGCGCGGACGCCGCGCGCCGATCATCGAGCTGAACGACGTGACTAAGGTCTACCCGGGCGGCCACATGGCGCTCGACCGGGTCAACCTCTCGATCGGTCGCGGCGAGTTCGTCT
Source organism: Solirubrobacterales bacterium (assembly GCA_035764245.1). GTDB lineage: Bacteria > Actinomycetota > Thermoleophilia > Solirubrobacterales > 70-9 > VAYN01. The sequence continues at coordinate 122,562 of DASTZP010000010.1, read as the reverse complement.
TCCTCGTCGGCCCGACCGGCTGCGGCAAGTCGACCCTTATCAAGATGCTGATCCGCGAGCTGGGGGCGACCGAAGGCTCGGTCAAGATCGCCGGCCGCGACATCGGCAAGCTGTCGGAGAAGAAGATCCCGCAGCTGCGCCGCAACATCGGCACCGTCTTCCAGGACTTCAAGCTCCTGCCCGACCGCACCGTCTACGACAACGTCGCCTACGCGCTGCAGGTGATCGGCGCCAGCCGCGCCGAAATCCGCGAGCAGGTTCCGCAGACGCTGCGCCTGGTCGGGCTCTCGACCAAGCTCCACAACTACCCCGACGAGCTCTCGGGCGGTGAGCAGCAGCGCGTCTCCGTCGCCCGCGCCTTTGTCAACCACCCGCCGCTGCTGCTGGCCGACGAGCCCAGCGGCAACCTCGACCCGGTCACCTCGATCGGGATCATGCAGCTGCTCTACCGGATCAACAAGGCCGGCACGACCGTCGTCGTCGTCACCCACGACCGCGAGATGGTTGACAACATGCGCCGCCGCGTCGTCGAGCTCTACGAGGGCCGCGTCGTCCGCGACGAGGTCTCCGGCGGCTACACCGAGGAGTCGACGACCGAATTCGGCCTGCGGATGCGGGCCGGGATGGGCGTCGGCAACGAGGGCGAGACCCAGACCAACGGCCACTCCGACCACGACCACCTGAGCTGATGGGCCGGATCGTCTTCTTCTTCCAGGAGGCCCTGCGCGCGCTGAAGCGCAACGGCGCCCCCAGCCTGGCGGCGATCGTGACCACGGTCGTCACCGTCGTCCTGCTCGGGATGCTGATCCCGGTCTTCCAGACCGCCCAGGGCAAGAGCGAGGAAGTGCGCGACCAGCTCAACGTCCAGTACGCGCTTTACGACGACGCGACGAAAGCCGAAATCGCCGCGCTGCGGACCCAGCTGGAGGAAATCCCGCACGTCGCCGAGGTCGCCTTCATCGGCAAGGACGAAGCGCTGGCGACCCTGAAGAGCGAACTCGACGACAAGACGATTGTCGAAGAGCTGCACACCAACCCGCTCCCCAACAGCTTCGAAGTCAAAGCCGACGACGCCGCCAACCTCACCTCGGTGCGGGAGGAGGTCTTCCCGAACGGACCGCAGGGCAAGCCGATCTCGCCGATCATCAGCAACGAATTCGACCGCCAGCACTCCTCCGAGAAGATCGAGCAGGTGACGAGCGCGCTGAAGATCGTCCTCACCGTGATCACCGCCCTCCTGATCCTCGCCTCGCTGATGCTGGTCGGCAACACGATCCGGCTCTCGATCTACACCCGCCGTCGCGAGGTCGAGGTGATGCGGCTGGTCGGCGCCACCAGGTGGTTCATCCGCTGGCCGTTCATGATCGAGGGCGTGGTCGTCGGTTTCGTCGGCGGTCTCCTGGCCATACTGATCCTGTGGCTGGGCAAGATCACGATCGTCGACCCCCTCAGCGACTCGTTCGGCTTCCTCGCGGCGCAGAACAACTCGACCCTCGGCTTCCCGGCCCTGGTCGCGATCCTCTTCGCCGCCTCGATCTTCGTCTCGACGATCGGCTCCGGCGTGACGCTGCGCCGCTTCCTCAAGGTCTGAGGCCGGCGTGAGAGCACGCGGGGCGGTTGCCTTCGCGGGGGCGCTCGCGGCAGTGCTCGCCGTCGGTCTCTGGCTGGGCGGGCATCCGAGCTCGCTGCCCGAGCCGCTGCGCGACCTCTTCGTCTCCGAACCGGCCGGCCTCACCGCCGAAGCGGCAGCGGCGATCGAGGACAACTACTACCGGTCGGTGGGGGAGACCGAGCTCGGCAACGCCTCCCTGCAGGGGATGGTGAGGGAGCTGCGCCGGCGCCACGACGACCGCTTCAGCGAATACTTCTCGCCGGAAGCCCTGGCCGCCTTCAACGAGCAGCTTGCCGGGCGCTTCTCCGGGATCGGTCTCACCGTGGTCGAAGTGCAGAAGGGGCTGCGGGTGGCGAGCGTCTTCCCGCGCTCGCCGGCGAAGGAGGCGGGGATCGCCGTCGGCGACACGATCGTCTCCGTCGAAGGCGAATCGATCGCGGGCGTCAGCAGCGCCGAGGCGACGAAGAAGATCAAGGGTCCGGAAGGGAGCGAGGTAACGGTCGGCGTCCGCGACGGCAGGAGCGGCGGCGTCCGCCGGCTGACGCTGACCCGGGCCGAGGTGACCCTGCCCAACGTCAGCAGCCGGGTCGAGGAGGTCGGGGGCCGGAAGCTGGGCTACGTGCAGCTGCTCAGCTTCAGCGAAGGCGCCCACGGACAGCTCGGCAACGCGGTGAGGAAGGTCGAGAGGCAAGGCGCCGAAGGCATCGTCGTCGACCTGCGCCACAACCCCGGTGGCCTGCTCGACGAGGCGGTCCTCGCGGCCAGTCTCTTCCTGCCCGAGGGCGAACTCGTCGTCTCGACCGAGTCGCGCACCCAGGGGGAGACCGTCCACGAGACCAGCGGCGGCCGCCTCACCTCGCTGCCCCTGACGGTCCTGATCGACGGCGGAACCGCCTCGGCGGCGGAGATCCTCGCCGCGGCGCTCGCCGACGACGGCGGCGCCGAGGTGGTCGGCACCCGCTCCTTCGGCAAGGGCGTCTTCCAGGAGGAGCAGACGCTCTCCAACGGCGGTGCTCTGAAGCTGACGGTCGGCGAGTACTTCACCCCGGAGGGGGTCAACCTCGCCGAGAGCCGCGGCATCCACCCGGACGTGAGGGTGCAGGACGACCCGGCGACCGCGGCCGACGAGGCCGAAGAACGCGCCTTCGACGTCCTCGCCGGCCAGCTCGGCTGATGCCGGGCCGGGGCCGCGGGCGCAACCAGAGCACGTCCGGTCGCCGGGACCGTCGTTTCCAGAATTCGCGCCCCTATAGGGGCCAAAAGTCTGGAAACGACGCTCGTGGAGGGCGCTCGGCGCGGGAGACGGTCGAGGAGATGCTGCGGGAGGAGCTCGGCTTCCGCGGCTTCCGGCCCACGATCGAGGGGGAAGCGCGGGAAGCGGCGAAGTGGGCCGAGCGCGAAAGCGGGCCGCGGCGCGATCTCACCGCGCTCGCCACCTTCACCGTCGACCCCGCGAGCGCGCGCGACTTCGACGACGCCGTCTCCGCCCAGCTCGAGGGCGACGGGGCGCGCGTCTGGATCCACATCGCCGACGTCGCCGCCCACGTCAGGCCGGGGTCGCTGATCGATCAGGAGGCGCGGCGGCGCGGCACCAGCACCTACGTCCCCGGCGCCGTCGAGCCGATGCTGCCACACGCGCTCTCGAGCGAGGCCTGCAGCCTCGCGCCGGGGGTGGAGCGGCTGGCGGTGACGACCGAGGTCGAGCTCGGGCCCGGGATGGAGCCGCGGCGGACCCGCTTCTACCGCAGCCGCATCCGCTCCGACGCGAGGCTCAACTACGAGGAGCTCGACGAGATCTTCGCCGGCCGGGCGCGGCCGCCCGCCGGGGTGGCGGAACCGCTCGCGGCCGCGCGCAAGGTCGCCGCCGGCCTCGGCGAGCACCGCCGCGGCACCAGCCTCGACGTCGAATCCTTCGAGCCCGAGTTCCGCTTCGACGGCGACGGCAACGTCCTCAGCGCCCACGGCGTCGCCCAGACCGAGGCCCACCGGCTGATCGAGCGGCTGATGATCCTCAACAACGAGCAGGTCGCGCAGCTGCTCGAGCGCGAGCGGGTGCCGGCGATCTACCGCGTCCACCCGCCCCCCGACGCGGCCCGGATCGAGCGCCTGCTCGAGCAGCTGACGGCGCTGGGGGTGCCGACGCCGCCGCTGAAACAGGGTCTGGCGCCGAGCGAGGCCGGTCGCCTCGCCGCCGAGGCGAGCCGGCTGGCGCGGCGGGAGGCGGCGCGCCGCGGGCACGGCCGCGAGGCGTACACCTCGCTGGTGCTGCGCTCCCTCAAGCAGGCCTACTACAGCGAGCGGAACATCGGCCACGCCGGCCTCGGCAGCCCCGCCTACTGCCACTTCACCTCGCCGATCCGCCGCTACCCCGACCTCGTCTGCCACCGGGCGCTGCTGGCGCTGCTGGGGGAGGGGGAGGAGGCTCCGAGCCTCTCGCAGTGCCGCGACGCCGCCGCCGACTCCTCCGCCCGGGAGCGGGCGTCGGCCCAGATCGAGCGCGCCGCCGACGACGTCTGCGCCGCCTTCCTGCTCGAACGCGAGCTGGGGAAGCGGGGGCTCGACGCCGTCTTCGAGGGCGAGGTCTCGGGGGTGATCCGCTCCGCCGCCTTCGTCTCCTTCGGCGGCAAGCTCGGCGACGTCTACGAGGGGATGCTGCCGGCGCGCCGCCTGCCGGGGGACCGCTACGAGCTCGACCGGGCCGAGGTGGCGCTCGTCGGGCGGGGCTCAGGTGGCAGGATCAACCTCGGCGATCCGATATCCGTCCGGGTCGCCGGGGTGGACGCGCCGCGCGGTCGCGCGGAGCTGGTGCCGGCGGGTGAGCCCGAATGAGCAAGAAGAAGAAATCAGGAAAGAGACCGCCGGCGTCCGGCGACGTGGTGACGAACCGCCGCGCCCGCCACAAATTCGAGCTGGTCGAGAAGATGGAGGCCGGGATCGTCCTCAAGGGCTCCGAGGCGAAGGCCCTGCGGGGCGGACAGGCGCAGATGACCGACGCCTACGCGGTCGTCGAAGACGGCGAGGTTTGGCTCCGCAAGCTGCATATCCCGCCCTACGAGTATGCGGAGGTCGACGCCCACGCCGCCGAGCGCCCGCGCAAATTGCTGCTGCACAAGGCCGAGATCGAGCGCCTGGTCGGCAAAACCGCGCAGAAAGGCCTGACCCTGGTCCCGACCAGGATCTATTTCAAAGGCCCTCGCGCGAAGGTAGAGCTGGCTTTGGCGCGAAACAAGGAGGGTCGCGACCGGCGGCGGGAGATCGCCGACCGCGACGTTCGAAGAGAGGTCGAGCGCGAGTTCAAGGGAAGGATGCGTTGAGGTTGAAACTGATCAGGTACGTGCAAGGATGCAGGGCGATGCGGACTCGGAAGAGCCTCACCGCCGCTTTCGCTGGGATCATCGCGGTGCTCATGGTGGCCCCTGCGCAGGCCGGCGCCGACTCGTTCCCGGAAATGGCGAGCGACTACGTCAGCGACAACACCGGCTACTTCGTCGCCGCGTTGCTGGCCGCGATCCTGTTGCTTCTGCTGCTCGTGCGGATCAGCCAGCGGCGCAGCAAGGAGAAGGAGCAGAAGCAGGCGGCCCAGCCCGCCGGCGCGCCGCCCGCCGCGGCTGCGCCGCCGACCCCGGCACCGGGCGTGCCGCCGAGCGCGACCTCCGCTCCCACCACTGAGATGGCCGCCGTCCCCACCCCGGCTCCCGCAGCTCCCGGCCAGGCGCCGCCGCCGACCGGCCAGTCCGTCCCCCCGCCCGGTGCCTCGGTGCCGCCCCCCGGCGTCAGCGCGCCGCCCGTGGCCGCCCAGGCGCCGCCCCCCGGCGAGAGCGCCAAGGACCGCAAGCGCCGCCAGCGCGACGAACAGCGGCAGAAACGGGCGCAGATGCGCGAGGCCCGCAAAGCGGAGCTGCAGCGCCGCAAGGAAGAGCGGGCGAACCGCAAGGCGCAGAAGCGCGGGGGCGCCGCAGCCGCCCCCGTCGCCCCCCCGGCTCCGGGGGCCCCGGCCGGCGCCGCCGCGCCGGAAGCGCCGAAGCAGAGGAAGTTCTTCGGGATCAAGATCGGCACCGGCAAGCAGAAGCGCGAAGCTGCGCTCGCCGAGCAGCGCCTCGCCGCCGCCCGCGCCGCCAACGAACGCGCGCTCGCCGAGGCCCAGGCCGGCGGCCCGGTCCCGCCCTCCGGTCAGCTGCCGCCGTGGGAGGAGGCGACGACGGCGCAGCCGCAGCCCGGACTGCCTGTTCCCCCGGTCTCGCCCCCACCGGTTCCGGGAGGCACTCCCGCGCCGGGCGAATACGACCCCGCCCTCGCCGAGCAGCGCGTACGCGACAAAGTCGCCGAGGTCCGCACGGAGACCCAGCGGATCGGCGCCGAGGCCGACCAGCGCCTGCAGGGCGCGCAACTGCAGGGGGGCACGCCGCCCGCCGCCCCGGGGGCGCCGCCGATCCAGGACACCCAGGCGATCCCGCCGGCTGTCCCGGCGCCGCCTGCCGACCTGCGCACCGCCGAGCAGCGGCTCGAGGACGAACGTCAGGCCCGCGAGCGGGCGATGAAAGAGGCCGAGGAGCGCTTGCGCCAAATCGAGGAACGGACGAAAGCCGCCGAAGAGCGGGCCGCCGAGGCGCAGCGCCTCGAGCAGCGCCGCGCCGAAGAGGCCGCCGAGGAGCAGCGGCTGGAGGAGATGCGCCGCAGCGTCGCCGCAGCCGAAGAACGGGCCCGCGAGGCGGAGCGCCGCGCGGCCGAGGCCGAGCAGGCCGTCGTCCGCCAGGTCCAGGGCGGCGCGCCGCCGCAGGGTGGGCTGGCCCCGCCGCCACCGCCCCCGGCTGCGACGCCACCGGCGCCCGAGCCCCAGTCGTTCGCGCCGCCGACCCCGCCGCCGCCGACGGAGTCGTTCTCGCCGCCGCCGGCGCCCGAGACCTTTGCGCCGCCGACGCCGCCTCCGGCGCCGGCCGAGCCGTTCTCACCCGAGCCGTTCTCGCCGACGCCGCCTCCGGCGGCGCCCCAGGGCGAGTCCTTCCCGCCGCCAAGCGAGTCCTTCGCTCCGCCGACGCCGACGCCGACGCCGGCGCCACCGCCGGCGCCCGAGCCCCCGGCCCCCTCGGCGACGCCGGGCTTCGGAGCCCCTGCGGGCGGCGGTCAGATCGACCTCAACACGGTCACCTTCGAGCAGCTGCGTGAGCAGAACCTCTCGGTCACCCAGGCGACCCGCCTGCTCGCCCACCGCGAGCGCCTCGGCGGCTTCAAAACGGTCGACGACCTCGACCAGGTCGCGGGGTTCCCGCAGGAGTTGCTGGACGAATTGAAGTTGCGATCGACTGTTTGATCACCGCTCGCTTCTTGACTGACCTTGACGGGCATCTGAATGTCTGTTAGGAATAAAGCTGTTGAGCAAACAGCTTCCCCAGAGCGTAGGTTTTGCCACTTTGGCCGCTGCTGTCCTCATGGCATTTGTGGTCGTTTCGCCGGCCTCGTCAGCCCAATTCAAATCCAGCAGTTCGCCGGTGATGCTGTTCGGCGTTGAGTATGGAAATCACGTGTTCACCGTGGAAGGACTGGAAGTCAATTGTTGGGAAGGGAGATTCGAAAAGTTTGAACTCGCCTTGCCAGCCAATACGATTTCGGGTGTGACCGCGCAATACAATAATTGCGAAGCCTTCACCTTCCCAGGCGCGACGGTCAATATGGGTAATTGCACCTATGAATTCCAGGAACCAAACGCTGCACTCGAAGGCAACATTGCGGTCAGATGCAGCGGCGCGGCTCCCATATCCATAAAAGGGGCGTTCTTCGGCGGCGAATGCAAGGTGACGATCGGCGAAACCGGTAACACCGAACTGGCGAAGATCTCCTATGCGAACAACACCCCGACGGAAGGCAGGGTACTCGCGACCGCGGCAGTCACCGGCATTGCAGTGAACAAGGTGACCGACAATGGATTTTGCCCGCTGAAAGGCCTCGGCATCTCGAGTAGCGGGGAATATGAAGGCCCGACGCCGGTCGAAGCTACAGCAGGCATCGGCATCTCGGTCGGCTAGCCCGAGCGAGCAACTCGGGTCTTAGCCGGCGCCCTGTTCCCACCTCTCCAGCAGCTTCAGCCAGATCTCGCTCCGGGCTGGATACGGGGCGACCGCGTGACGGAGCTTTGAGAGAGGTACTTCGCCGACGATTGCGACGGTGGCTGCCTGGAGGAAGTCGGCGGTCTCGAAGCCGGTAAAGGTGGCGCCGACGATGGTTCCCTTCTGCTGGTCGACGACGATGCGGGAGGTGCCGCCGGTGCCCTTGCCCTGGAAGCTGGCGCCGGGGGTGCCGTCGGTGGGGACGTCGATGGCGCGGGCGTCGATGCCGGCCTCGCGCGCCTGGTCGAGCGTCTTCCCGGCGGCGGCGACCTGAGGGTCGGTGAAGGTGACGCGGGGGGAGCCGAGCCCTTCGGCGCTGGCCCCGGTCTCGCGGCCGAGCAGGTTCTCGGCCGCCACCCAGGCGTGGTACTTGCCCATGTGGGTGAAGAGGGCACGGCCGTTGACGTCGCCGATCGCGTACAGCCAGTCCCGTCCACCGACCCGCATCTGCGCGTCGGTGTCCAAGAAGCCGTGGTCGTTCGCCTCCACCCCGGCGGCTTCGAGGCCGAGGTCGGCGGTGTGGGGGACCCGGCCGACGGCGATCAGGATCTCGGCCGCCTCGACCTCCTCGCCGCCGCTCAGCCTGGCGACGACGCCGGAGCCGGCCGCGGCGACGCTCTCGACTTTGGCGCCGGTGCGGACGTCGACCGCGAAGCGCTCGCGCAGCGAGGCGGCGACTTCCTCGCCGGCGAAGGCCTCCTCGCGCGAGAGCAGGTGGTCGCCGCCCTCGACCAGGGTCACCTCGGCGCCGAGGCTCGCCCAGGCCTGGGAGAGCTCGCTCCCGACCGGGCCGCCCCCAAGCACGATCATGCTCTCCGGCACCTGCTTGGCGGTGGTCGCGTCGCGGTTGTTCCAGGCGTCGACCCCGTCGAGGCCGTCGATCGGCGGCATCGCCGCCTTGCTGCCGGTGGCGACCACGACCGCCTTCCCGGCCACCAGGACGTCGTCGCCGACGCGGATGCGCCGCTCGCCCTCGAAGCGGGCGCTGCCGCGAAGCAGGTCGATCTCGCGTTCTTCCAGCCACGGCAGCTGGCCGGAGTCGTCGCGGTCGTGGATCACCTCGTCGCGGCGGTCGAGCACCACCTGCGGCTCCAGCTCACCGTGCCCGGTCGGGACCCCGGGGACGCGTTTCGCCTCGGCGAGCACGTCGGCGGGGCGGAGGAGCGCCTTCGAGGGCATGCAGGCGTAGTAGGAGCATTCGCCGCCGATCAGGTCGCGCTCGACGATCGCGACCTTCCAGCCCGCGTCGGCGAGGCGGCCGGCGCAGACCTCGCCTGCGGGGCCGGCGCCGAGGACGATCGCGTCATAGCTGCGCTCGCTCACTGGGCGCATCCTCGCAAACCGAGCCCGCCGACGCCGTACAATCGGGAGGCATTCCCAAGCACGGGGGCGACAGGCTTCGACGTGGTCGACTCGTGCGAACGGTTGCAGGTCGAGGTTGCTGGAGGCCTCGTTAAACCCCAGCACAAACCAATACGTGCGGACCATGAGTTCGCCCTCGCCGCTTAGTTAGAAGCTAAGCGCTGTGAGAGTCGGTCCTTCCTCGCCCGCGGGAAGGGGCACCGGCTTCAGAAGCGGGCTCACCCAGGCGGATCGCCCTGACCGCCGGGGGACATTGAAGGGGCTTTATCTCCCGCAGTGCCCGCCGGCGCGGACCCCGGGAGACGAGAATTAAGCGCCGGCTAAACCTGTAGACACCCTCGCACCGCGTCCGCGGATCCGAGTTCGAATCTCGGCGCCTCCATCAACGGAACCCGCTCTAGTGGCGGGTTCCTGCGTTTTTGCGTCGTGCGGTGTTCGGAGCCTGACGCCGCTAGGCGGCGGAACGGTAGACCAGGCGCATCTTCTGCTTGTGGCAGTTCACCCGGGTCAGCTCATAGCCGACCTTCACCCGGCAGGCCCACCCGCGATAGCGGGTCTTGCCCTTGTAGATCTGCCCGATCGACACGGCGGGGTCGATTTCGCAGTCGTCGTGGCGCTTGCAGAAGCGCCGGCGCGCTCTGTACGCGATCCGGTAGGCAGGGGCGCACCGAATACCCCAGGTCTGGATATAGCTGTAGGCGCCCAGTCCGTCTGGAGGGGAGCCGCACGTACGGCGCTGCTGGGGCTTCGCGCGTCTCGGGGCGGGACGGTAGAGAGACCAGACGTGAGATTCGCCGTCCTCGAAGGTGACCTCGAGCCTCGCGTAGTAGAGCTTGAGCCTGCTGGTATCGCCGACCGCAGGCCGAAGTTCCCTGACGGCGATCTGCACCGGGTGACGCTGGAAGCCGTTTCGGTCCTGATCGTGATTGTCGACGCGCCAGCCCGTCGCCGTCGCCAGGGGTTCGCCCCAGCCTTCCCATTCGATGCCGACGAGGTTGATCAGGTCGTTCGACGATCCGTCGCTGCTGTAGTGGCAGCGAGCCGGATGCTGGCGATAGGTGATCGAGCCTCCCGAGCTCCCGTCGATCGGGGCAAAGCCGCATGACATGAATGCGACGGGAGTTTTGGCCACCGCCGCGCTGGTCGAGCCCGTCGCCCAGAAGAGCGCGATGGCTGCCGCGATCACGACCAGTCGCCTCATCGGCTCCACTCTACGTCGGCTGCCTTGGTCGGGCTGCGCGCGAAACCAGCAGGCCGCTAAGAGACGTCGTCGTCCAGCGCCTTTGTCGCCTCGAGCAGGGAGGCGACGGCGGCGTCGCCGGCGACTTCGGTTACGTAGGAGCGGGTCGGCGCGTCGACGTTGTTCCAGAGGTCGCTGCCCTGGATCACCCCCGCCTGCTCCAGCACCAGCACGTGGTAGTGGAGGGAGTCGAGGTTCTGGCTGGGGGCGATCTGCCGCAGGTCGGAGATCGTCTTCGCCGGGCCGCTGCCGAGGGCACGGATGATCCGCCGGCGCAGCGGATGGCTCAGCGCCTGACGCACCTCGGGCTCGAGGAGATCTGCCGGTGTCGGCTCTTCTTTTGCGTTGCGCTCGGACAAGTTCGACCATCCTTATGTTCTTTGTTCCAAAGCGCTAGCCAAAAGTCGCTGAGTGGGAATGGCGTTCGCCCTCCCGGCTCCCCGAGCCGAAGAAGACGAACGCCAAGGGAGGTCAACCTCCCTTCTTGATGTTGGTGGCCGGGTACGGCACCGCTACTCCCGCGATCTTCATCTGCATCACCTCCTTCAAGCCGGTCGGCGTCACGGCTCAGGAGGTGGCTCGCGAGCGCAGCAGCGCGCTCGTCCCAGAAGGAACGGCAACACGCTCGCGGGCGCGAGCGGTTCCTGAGCCCTTAGCGCCTACCGTTTACTGGAGATTTCTCCAGCATTCAACGTCCTTAGGCTTGCAAAAAGCGCAAAATGCAGCAATTCTGAGGGGGAGCGTCTATGCAGGAGACCTCAACATCCAAAAACTTTGGAATATTGACGGTGTCTAAATCGTTAAGTGCTTCCAGGGAGGGAAAGTGGCAACGCAGGCTCGGCCAAACCTGATCGACAAAAGGGTGCTCAAGGCCCAGTCGCACCCGATCCGAGCGCACATCCTCAACATCCTCAGCGAGGGCCCGAGCAGCCCGGCGAAGATGCAGCGCCGGATGGACAACGTCAGCCTCAACCTGGTCTGCCACCACGTCAAAGTCCTGCGCGACGTGGGTCTGATCGAGCTGGTCGACGTCCGCCGCCACGGCGGGCGGCGCGAACACATCTACCGGGCCACGCAGCGGCAGTACTTCACCCTCGAGGAATGGCTGGCGGTCGAGCCGAAGCTTCGCAACCCGATCATCACCACGATCCTCAGCCAGATCTCCGAGGACACGGCGCGGGCGATCGTGGAAGGGAAGTTCACTCAGCTCGCCGACAGCCACCTAAGCCGGTCTCCGGTCGAACTCGACCGCGAGGGCTGGCAGGAAGTCGTCGACGTTCTCGAGACCGCCTTGGAGGGAGTTTTGGAGGCTCACGCCCGCAGCGTCGAACGCTGCCGCGAGAGCGGCGAGGAGCTGCTGCCGGTGCGGGTGATGATGATGCAGTTCCCGATCGGCCGGGAGGGCGCTGCCGACTAGGCTGCGCCGATGCAGCGCTCCGTCGCCTTCCTCCGCGGGATGAACCTGGGCGGTCGGCGGATCAAGAACGAGGACCTGCGGCGCCACTTCGAGGAGATCGGGCTGGAGGAGGTGGCGACCTTCCGCGCCAGCGGCAACGTCCTCTTCGCCCCGCCGCGGCGCGAGGCGGAGGCGAAGCTGGGGCAGCGGATCGAAGCCGAGCTGAGCGAGCGGCTCGGGTACCCGGTCCCGGTCTTCCTGCGCAGCGCCGGGGAGATCGCGGCGATCGCGGCGCGGGAGCCGTTCGACGCGAAGGCGGTCGCGCGCTCGAAGGGGAAGCTCCAGGTCTCCTTTCTCGGGGGGAAGCCGTCCGCCGCGGCGCGGAAGAAGGCCTTGGCGCTGGCCGGCGACGAGGACCTGCTGGCGATCGAGGGCCGGGAGCTCTACTGGCTGCCCAGCGGCGGCATCAGCGACTCCAAACTCGACCTGAAGGCGATCGACGCCGTCCTCGGCGCCGGCACGATGCGCACCATGGGCACGGTCGAGCAGATCGCGGCGAAGCTGGAGGCCTGACTAGGCTCGGTCCGAGCGCGGCAGCGCCGCCAGCTCGAAGTCGCGGCCGACCGCCTCGATCTCCTCCGGCAGCCGCGCCAGCTGGACGTTGGCGACGAAGTCCATCTCCTCGCCCAGGGGGCGGAAGAAGTTGTCGTAGTGGGTGGGGACGACCGCGCGCGGTTCCAGCAGGGGCAGGATCCGCTTCCAGTAGTCGCGGGTGAAGCTGCGCCCGGCGACGCCGGCGAGGAAGAAATCGACGCCGCGCTCCCGGACCGCCTCGTCGACGAGGTTGGCGCTGCCCTGGTGGTAGAGGCGGACGCCGGCGACGGCGATCGAGATGCCCCAGACCTGGCCGCAGCGGTAGGCGCCCGGCGAGAGCGAGTCGAGGTGGTCGCAGCAGAGTTCGCCGTCGTAGGGGACGGCGAGGCCGAGCAGCAGCTTCGAGTGCAGGCTGGGGGTGAAGGAGACCTCGAAGGGACCGAGCTCGTAGGTCCGGTAGGGCTCGACCTCGACCGCCTGCTCCTGCAGCCCGTGCAGGGCCATCAGGTTGACCAGCGAGCCCGACCCGTAGGCGTCGCAGCCGAAGCGGCGGGCGAGCGCCGGCGCGTCGAGCGCGTGGTCGAAATGGGTATGGCCGACGAGGACCCCGACCACCTCGCCGGGGGCGTGGACGAAGCGGTCGAGCGCGACCGGGTCGGGGAGGGCGGTGCGGCGGAGGACGAGGTCGCGGAAGGGGACGCGGGAGAGGTAGGGATCGACGAACAGGGTCCTGCCCTCGTAGCTGAGGCGGTAGCCGGAGACGCCGAGCCATTCGACCTCCAACCCGGCCGGCAGTTGCAGCGGCCGCGCCTCCAGCTCACCCAGCGCCTGGCGGTCGTCGCGTTCGCTGGTGCGCCGCGTCGCCCGCGCCTTCGCCAGGTCTGCCAAGTGCTTCAGCGGTCCGGCCATTACCTTGATCTTCCCATGGCAATTGCGACCGCAACCTCGCTCGACGTCTACGTCGGCGGCAAGCTTCTCTTCGAGGACGTCGGCTTCAAGCTGGAGCCGCGCGAACGGATGACCCTGTCCGGGCGCAACGGCGCCGGCAAGTCGACGCTGCTGCGGGTGCTGGCGGGGGAGCTGGCGCCGGACGCCGGTTCGCTGACCGTGCAGCGAGGCGCTCGGGTCGCCCTCCACGACCAGCGGCCCCCGCGCGAGTCGGAGACGACGCTGAGGGACTACGTCTTCTCCGGGCGCACCGACATGCTCGCGGCCGAGGCCGAGCTGGAGCGGCTGGAGGCGGAGATGGCAGGCGACGGCGGCGAGGAGACGATGCGCCGCTACGCCGCCGCCCAGCAGCGGCTCGAAGCCGGCGGCGGCTACCGCTGGCGGGACGACGTCCTCGCGGTCCTGCGTGGGCTCGGCTTCGCGACCGAGCAGGCCGACCGGCCGCTCTCGACTTTCTCCGGAGGCGAGCTGACCCGCGCCTCGCTCGCTCGCGCCCTCGCCGCGCGCCCGGACCTGCTGCTCCTCGACGAGCCGACGAACCACCTCGACATCCCCTCGCTGGAGTGGCTTGAGCGCTACCTGGTCGAACTCGACGCGGCCGTCGTCCTCGTCGCCCACGACCGCTGGTTCCTCGAGGCGGTTGGGACCTCGGTCCTGGAGCTGGAGGCGGGCCGGGCCCGGTTCTTCGCCGGTCCCTGGCACGCCTGGCGCGAAGAGCAGGCGAAACGGGAGATCGCGCTCGGCAAGGCGATCGAGCGCCAGCAGGCGGAGATCGCGCGGATGGAGCGGTTCGTCGAGCGCTTCCGCTATAAGGCGACGAAGGCGCGCCAGGCGCAGTCCCGGGTGAAGATGATCGAGAAGGCGAAGAGCAGCGGGCCGGTCGCCGAAAAGCGCGACGGCCGCCACCTGCGCTTCCACTTCAAGCCGCCGGAGCGGCCGGGGCGGGTGGTGCTGAAATTCGTCAACGGCAGGCTCGAGGTGCCGGGCCGGGTCCTCCTCGACGGCGCGAACCTCGAAGTCGAACGGGGCGAACACGTCGTCCTCGTCGGCCCCAACGGCGCCGGCAAGACGACGCTGATCGAGACCCTGGCGGGGGAGCGCGAAGCGGACGGCGGCAGCGTCCGCACCGGCCACAACGTCAAGATCGGGTACCTCTCCCAGCACGCCGAGACCGCCGCTGGCAGCGGCACCGTCCTCGACGCGGCGAAGCGGGAGACCGGGCTGACCGAGAACAAGGCGCGGGCGCTGCTCGGCGGCTTCCTCTTCTCCGGCGCCGAGGTGGAGAAGCAGCTCGCGGACATCTCCGGCGGCGAGCAGCGGCGGCTCTCGCTGGCGATCCTCGTCGCCTCCGGCGCCAACGTCCTCGTCCTCGACGAGCCGACGAACCACCTCGACATCGAGAGCCGCGAGGCGCTCGAGGACGCGCTGACCGAGTTCGAGGGGACGGTGCTGCTCGTCTCCCACGACCGGGCGCTGCTGGAGGCGGTCGGCGGCCGCACCCTCGTCTGCGAAGGCGGGCGGCTGGAGAGCCACCAAAGCGGCTGGGCCGAGTACCAGCTGCGGCGCGACGAAGCGGCGGCGGAGGCGAGCGCGGCGGCGAAGCCGGCCTCCGGCGGCGGCAACAGGTACAGCGCCACCAAGCCGGCGCAGAAAGCGGCGCGCAAGGCGGCGAAGCTGGAGCAGCGGATCGAGAAGGCGGAGGCGAAGCTGCGCGAGCTCGAGGACGAGCTCGCCGACCCGGACGCCTGGTCGAGCCCGGGCCGGGTCGAACGGGCGACCAAGCGCCACGAGGAGGCGAAGGCGGAGGTCGAGGAGCTGTACGCGGAGTGGGAGGCGGCCCAGGCCGAAGCCGAGGGCGCGCCTACTTAAGAGAGCCGGCGCTCCAGCACCACGCGGGTGCCCTTCGCTGGCGCCAGGGTGATGTTGCGGACGCGGACCTTTTCCGGCTTCGCCGCGGCCGGGCGCAGCTCGGTGCGTTCGACGAACTCGCGCAGGATCAGCCGCATCTCGTATTCGGCGAAGGCGGCGCCGATGCAGCGGCGGATGCCGCCGCCGAAGGGGATCCAGGCGTAGTTGTCGGCCTTGCCCTCGAGGAAGCGCTCGGGGCGGAACTCGTCCGGCTGGGGGAAGAGGTCGTCGCGGTAGTGGAGGGCGGCGATCGCCGCCAGCACGAAGGTGCCCTCGGGCAGGTCGTAGCCCCCGATCGTCGCCGGCGCCTTCAGCTTGCGGGCGACGTCGACGATCACCGGCCGCGCCCGCAGCACCTCTTTGACCGTGGCGCCGAGGTAGTCCTCCTCGCCGGCGGCGAGCGAGTCGCGCAGCTTCGCCAGCACCGCGGGGTTGCGGACCAGCAGCTCGACCGCCCAGGCGAGCCCGGTCGCGGTCGTCTCGTGGCCGGCGCCGAGCACGGTCACCAGCTCGTCGCGCAGTTCCCGGTCGCTCATCGGGTTGCCGTCCTCGTCGCGGGCGCCGAGCAGCAGCGAGAGGACGTCGTCGCGCTCCTCGTGACCGGGTTCGGTCCGGCGCAGCCGGATCTCTTCGTAGATGAACTCGTCGAGCGCTTCGCGCGAGCGCAGGAACCGCGGCCAGGGGCTGCCGGGGCCGAAGTTGCGGCGCAGGAAGGGGAACGAGGTGATGACGCCGACACGGCGGGCGAAGTCGTCGATCAGCCGCTCGAAGCGGACCAGCCGCTCGGTGTCGTGGACGCCGAAGACGGCGCGCATGATCACCGCCAGGGTGATCCGCTGGGTGTGGGGGCGCATCGCGAACGGCTCGCCAACCGGCCAGCTCTCCATCTCCTGGCGGGTCATCTCGACGATCAGCTCGCCGTAGCGCTGGATCCGCTCGCCGTGGAAGGGTGGCAGCAGCAGCTTGCGCTGGCGCATGTGCGGGGCGTCGTCGAGGGTGAGGACCGAGTTCGGCCCGACCGCCGGCTCCAGCACCGTTGCGTTGGCCTCGCCGGCGTGGAAGTCGGCGGGAGGGCCGGTGAAGAGCTCTTTGACGAGGTCAGGCCGGGCGACGTAAACGATGCGGCCGAAGAAGGGGAAGCGGATCGTGAAGACGTCGCCGAAGCGGCGCTGGTGGGCGGCGAGGAAGCCGAGCGGGTCGCGCGCGTAGCGGACCGCCTGCCCGATCGCGAGGCTGCGCGGTCCGGGCGGAAAGGACTCGCGGGGCGCGGCGTGGGGGCGGGGGAGGGTCGCCTGCTCCATCGCGGGCAGGTTACGGGAAAACTGGCTGGTCAGCCAGGTACTGCGCCGCTGAAGGTGGCCGTCTGGAGTCGTACGATGGCCTGGTGAGTCCCAAGGCCAAAGTGGAGATCGCGAGGGACCATCTAGCCAAGGCTCGAGAGGAGCTGAATGGCGATCGACGTGACGCCGTCCAATGGGTGTTTGCGAGTCTCGAGGCCGCCATCGATGCACTTGCCGCGGAAGAGCGCATCCCCATTGACCAGCAGCACTGGAAGCGCACCGATGCCGCCAAAGAGCTACACCAGAAAGGCGTCCTTCCAGCCGATCTTTCGACCCTTCACAGAGAACTCAACTTCCTCAGGAAATCGATCTTTTACGACGGCGAGGAACTGGACGAAGATGACTTTTCAGTTGAAGGAGCGGTTGCTGAAGTAGAAGCCGTCGTCGACATCGCATCGGAGCGAGCGTCATGACGACCCTGACTAGGTCTTGGCGACAGCCTGCTCCGACGAGAAATGGCCTCGCAGAGCTGCCGCCGCCGGATCCGAAGCTTTGGGAGAGCCGCATTTCACAGGATCGCGCGCGGGTGGCCGCATGCCAGTCAAAACTGGTTCTGAGCATCACCCGTGAGATCGAGTCTCGGAGTCACGATGTGGGTGCTCATGCTCTTGTGCTCACCGGATCAACTGCAAGAGATCGACGGACCAGGGTCAGCGATCTCGATTATCAGGTGATCGGGGAGAAGCCCGAAATCAGTGGATTGCCGTCGGACATCGATCTCTACGGCGACGAACCCGATCTGTTCCTCGCAAAGATGTTCAAAGGCGATGACTTCGCCCATTGGGCACTCAGGTACGGATGCATCCTCTTTGATGATGGGGCGTTACGGAAAGCGGCAATCGCCGCGATAGAGCATGACCTGTGGCCGGATCCGGAGCGCAAGCTGCGCCAAGCCAAGCGAGCGGTCGAGTTTTCGCAGAAGCTTCTCCCTACGGGCGACTACGCAGCCCTTCTGGAGGTATCGCGCGGTGCCTTCTCCCTGGCTGCCCGCTGGTGGCTGATCTCACACGACGTCTTCCCTTTGGCTCGTGATGAGCTGGCCCAGCAGCTGGTGGAGGTTGATCAGCCGGCACTGGCGCGGGCGCTTGAAGAAACGATCCACAGGCGCCCCACCGCGGCGACAATCGCGTCATGGCTTGACCAGCTGTCAGAACTCACCTCGGCTTAGCTCGCAGCTCGAGCCTCATTTCCGAGCGGTGGTCAGAAGACGATCGTGCGGTCGCCGTCGAGGAGGACGCGGTCGTCGAGGTGGGCCATCACCGCGCGGGCGAGGACGAGGCGCTCGATGTCGCGGCCGATCCGGATCATGTCGGTGACCTCGTCGCGGTGGTCGACCGGCTCGACGTCCTGGGCGATGATCGGGCCGGCGTCGAGCTCGGCGGTGACGTAGTGGGCGGTGGCGCCGATCAGCTTCACCCCGCGCTCGTAGGCGCGGTGGTAGGGGTCGGCGCCGACGAAGGCCGGCAGGAAGCTGTGGTGGATGTTGATCGCCGGCGCCTGGAGCGCGCGCAGGAAGTCCTCGCTGAGGATCTGCATGTAGCGGGCGAGGACGAGGAGGTCGACCCCCTTCAGCAGCTCGAGGATTCGCTGCTCGGCCTCCTGCTTGCGCTCCCGCTCGACCGGGACGTGGTGGAAGGGGAGGCCGACCGCTTCGACCTGGCCGGCGTGGTCGGTGTGGTTGGAGATCGCCGCGACCAGCTCGCCGCCGAGGTCGCCGTTGCGCCAGCGCCAGAGCAGGTCGGAGAGGCAGTGGTCCTCGCGGGAGACCATCACCGCGACGCGCTTCTCGTGGCTGCTCTGGTGGAACTCGTAGTCCATCTCGAAGGGCTCGCCGATCTCCTTCGCGAAGCGCAGCTCGAGGGCGTCCCGCTCGGCCGCGGCCACCTGGTCGAAGACCATCCGCATGAAGAAGCGGCCCTCGGCGGTGGAGTGCTGGTCGACGTCGACGATGTTGAGGCCGGACTCAGCAAGGAAGCCGCTGACGCGGGCGATCAGCCCCGGCTGGTCGGGGCAGGCGAGCAACAGGCGCGTGGTCGGCGCGTCTCCCATCCGCCGATCATCGCGGATAGGGTGCGGACGATGCGGCTAGGAGCGATCCCCGACGGGTTGGTGGAGCGGATCGGGCTGATGCTGGGCAAGGTCCCGACGCCGATCGGCGAGGCGATGTACTCGATGCCGGTGGCGCGCTCGCTGCAGGTCGCGCAGCGGACCGGGATCCTCGGCGCCCTCGCCGAGGGGCCGCGCGATCCGGCCGAGCTGGCCGAGCACCTCGGCCTGCAGGCGGCGGGGACGGTCCGCGTCCTCGACGTGATCGCCACCCTCGGCCACGTCGAGCAGAAACCCGACGGCCGCTACGAGATGACGAAGAGCGGGCGCACCTGGCTCGACCCCCGATCCGACACCTACCTCGGCGACTTCCTCGCCGACACCTACGAGTACTGGGACTGGTACGCGGGCCTCGAAGACCTGGTCCGCGACGGCAGGCACGTCGAGCTGCACGCGAAAGCCCCCGACGACCCCTACTGGCAGTCCTACATCCGCGGCCAGTATCAGCTGGCCCGCCTCTCCAGCGCCGAAGTGGCGAAGGCGATCCCGCTGCCCCGCGGCGCCCACTCGGTGCTCGACGTCGCCGGCGCCCACGGGGAGTACTCGATGGCGCTCTGCCGCCGCCACGAGGGCCTGCGGGCGACGATCGTCGACCTCCCCGGCAGCGCCCGGGTCGGCGAGGAGATCGTCGCCGAGGCGGGCATGGGCGACCGCGTCCACCACCTCGTCGGCGACATGTTCGAGGTCGACTACGACGGCCACTACGACGGCGCCCTCTGCTTCAACATCGTCCACCACCTCTCGCCGGAGCAGATCCGGGCACTGTTCCAGCGGATCCGGGCGGTCCTGCGGCCGGGCGCGCCGCTCTGCGTGCTCGACCTCTACGACCGCGAGAGCGGCAGGCGGGCGAACCTCGCCTCGATCCTCGGCCTCTTCTTCCACCTCACCTCCGGCGCCGACACCTACACGACCGCGGAGGTGTCGCGCTGGATGGGGGAGAGCGGCTACGGCAAGGCCGAGGTCAAGTCCTTCCGGACGCTCCCGGACCTGCGGCTGCTTGTCGCTCCCGCGGTCTGAACGCGCAATCTCGCGCCCATTGTCAGTCGGGGCGCGATCGGTTCCGTGCCTGAGCTAGTGACGTATGGCGCGAACTCCCGAGCCTGTGTGATCGCGGCCACACATGAGAGCGCCGAGACCCTTCACGGTTTCGCGCTTGCTCACAAAACGCAAACATTTCACCCCGATCTTGCTCATCCTCCTCGCCTTCCCGGCCGCGGCCCTCGCCGCCGGGGGAGAGAAGCCGGTCGATGGCCGCGCCGCCGTCGGCCAAGCGGAGCCGGTGCCGTCGCTGCTGCCGATCAACCGCTTCGACCGCCTGGTCGAGAAGTACGCGGCGGAGATCCGCGCCGACGAACGCGCGGCCGCCCGGCGGCGCGCACGTGAGCGCGAGGAGCGCTTCGCCGCCCTCGGCGTCTCGATGGCGACGCTGGAGTCGATCGCCTCCTGCGAGTCCGGCGGCGACCCGACCGCGATCTCCTCCGACGGCAGCTACCGCGGCAAGTACCAGTTCGACTTCGGGACCTGGGAATCGGTCGGCGGCAGCGGCGACCCCGCTGCGGCCCCAGAGGCTGAGCAGGACTACCGGGCGGCGCTGCTCTACTCGCAGGCTGGGTCCAGCCCCTGGCCTGTGTGCGGCTAGGGGCGCTCGACCCGCGGGTCCTGTCTCCGATGGCCCCCTCCCGCCAACTGGCGGGAGTGCGCCATCGTCGCCACCCGCGGGAAGAAGCGTCCGCTTCGGGTCGGTTTACGATGCGCGCCATGAGTGAGGAGAGGGCGCCGGCTAACGAGGAGCAGGTTCCGGCCCCCGATCCTGGTGGGCCGGCTCGCAAACCGCCGAAAGAGGCGATCGCGGAGGCTCGGGTGCGGGCGCCTACCCGGGGCAACCGCAGGCTGGAGAGCTTCCTCGACGCGGTCAACGGGGACGAGCAGGTGCGGGCCTGGTGGTACATGACCCAGGTCCACGCCGAGCGCCTGGGGATGTCGGACCACTCCTGGGTCCACATGCAGATCGTCCTCAACATCGCCCTGCGGCTGCTGCGGCTGCTGGTCAAAGCCGGGGTCGAGCCGGCGATGGTCGCCGACCACGGGATGCGCGACCGCGACGCCGAGGTGGTGGTCGCCGGCGGCGCCCTCCTCCACGACGTCGGCATGTCGATCCACCGCGCCGACCACGAGGCCTACTCCCTCTTCCTCGCCAACGGGGCGCTGCAGCGGCTCCTCGCTGACATCTACCGGGAGCCGGAGCGGACCGTCGTCGCCTCGGAGATCCTCCACACGATCATCGGCCACCGCCGCCGCGGCGAGCCCTACACGCTCGAGGGCGGCGTCGTCCGCGTCGCCGACGCGCTCGACATGGCCCAGGGGCGGACCCGGACCCCGCTCGACCTCGGCCACGAGGGCATCCACTCGATCTCCGCCGCCGCCGTCGACGAGGTCCGGATCGGCGCCGGCGAGGAGCGCCCGGTCCGGATCGAGATCCAGCTCAACAACTCCGCCGGCATCTTCCAGGTCGACGACCTGCTGGCGACGAAGATCCGCGGCACCCCGCTGGAGGGCCGGGTCGAAGTGATCGCCAAGGTCGAGGGCGAGACCGAGAAACGGCTGCTCTCGGGCTTCCGGCTCTCCTGATCCCGAGCGGCGGCTAACTGCGAGCCGAGCCCGAACCAGCAAGAATCGCCACAGCGGGGCTCATCGCCCTTGCGGGAAGGGCTACCAGTCAAAGCCCCCGATGAGCCCCGCGATTCCCAGTCTAGAGCTAATCATCGGCGCATGTGACATCGATCCGTGCATACGTCGGAGATCGGTTCTCAGGCAGCTTCGTCGAGCTCGTCAACCAGCGCTCGAACCCGTTGCTCGATCTCGTCGCGGGTCGCCCGCACCGCCTCCAGCGGCTGCCCCTTCGGGTCCTCGAGCTCCCAGTCGAGGTAGCGCTTGCCGGGGATGTAGGGGCACTCGTCGCCGCAGCCCATCGTCACGACGACGTCCGCCCACTCGGCGTCCTCGCGGGAGAGCCGGCGCGGCCGCCGCTCATTGAGGTCGATCCCCAGCTCCGCCATCGCCTCGACCACCTCCGGGTGCACTCGCTCGGCCGGGGTCGTCCCCGCCGAGCGCGCCTCGTGCCGCCCCTCGGCGGCCCGGCGGAAGAGCGCCTCGCTCATCTGCGAGCGGCCGGCGTTGTGGAGGCAGACGAAGAGGGCCCGGGCCATCAGGCGGCCTCGCGCGCGGCGTCCGGATGCTCGCCGCGGACCAGCTGGTAGGCGAGCGCCCCCAACGCCGCCCCGAGGAGCGGCGCCGTCAGGTAGATCCAGAGGCTGCCGAGCTCGCCGGAGACGAGCGCCGGGCCGAGCGAACGGGCGGGGTTCATCGAGGCGCCGGTGACCGGTCCGCCGAAGAGGGCGTCGAGCCCGACGGTGCCGCCGATCGCGATCGCAGCCGCGGCGCCGATGGCGCGGGTGTCGGTGGCGACGGCCATGATCACGAACATCAGGAAGGCGGTGAGGACGACCTCGTAGACGAAGGCGCTGCCGCCTCCGACCGAGGGGACGGTCGTGCCCAGCGCGGCCGGGTCGCCCGCCCAGACCGCCGCCAGCAGGGCGGCGGCGGCGATCGCGCCGAGAACTTGCGCGACCAGGTAGGCGGCGGCCTCGGCCCGCGGGAAGTGGCGGGTGAGGGCGAAGGCCAGCGTCACCGCCGGGTTCAGGTGCGCCCCGGAGAGGTGCCCGGTCGCGTAGACCATCGCCATCACGATCAGCCCGAAGACGAGGGCGATGCCGACGGCCCCGAGGGTGCCGGGGTGCTCGGCCTCGGCGACGATCGCGCCGCAACCGGCGAAGACGAGCGCGAAGACGCCGAGCGCCTCGGCGGCGGCGCGGCGGCGGAGGTCAGGACGCGAAGACATCGCGGACCGAATCCAGCGCTCCGGGGACGAGGGTGAAGTAGCTGCGGGTGCCGCGGCCCTCGCGCTCGACCAGGCCGGCCTCGGCCAGGACCTTGAGGTGGTGGCTGACGGTCGCCTGCGAGAGGCCGAGGAACGGCTCGAACTCGCAGACGCAGACCGCCTGACCCTCGGCTCGCAGCAGCATGTTGACGATCCGCAGCCGCTGCCGGTCGGCCAGCGCCTTCATCACGCCCTCCAGCTCCGCGGCCTGGCGCTCCTCCAGCGAAGAGCCGGCCAGGGGGGTGCAGCAGTTGATCACCGGCAGCTCGGTCATCGCGGCCGGGACGGTAGCACCTTCATCGATGGATATCGATGAAGGACGGCAAAAAAAGGGACGGGCTGTCGCTTAGTTGAAGCGGGCGAGGTCGGCCTTGCGTTCGTCCTTGCGCTTCTCCAGGCGGTTCTGGATCAGCGAGAGGACGATCACGAGCGCGGCGAAGAAGGCGATCACGCCGAAGCAGAAGAAGGTCACCGTCTTGTCGGTGGTCGGGCCGGCCAGGCCGACACCTTCGTCGGCCAGCGCCACCGGGGCGGCGACGAGCATCAGGGCCCAGATCGAGAGCAGGGCTGCGGCGGTGCGCTTCACGGCCGGGAATTTAGCGCACATATAGGCGGTGCCGCGTAGGATGCGCCGCCATGTCCGAGCTCGAGGCGCTCCTGCTGGGGGTGGTCCAGGGACTGACCGAGTTCCTGCCGATCTCCTCCTCCGGCCACCTGATCCTGGTCCCCTGGCTCCAGGACTACACGTTCCTGCAGGAAAACCCCGAGTTCAACAAGACCTTCGACGTCGCCCTCCACGCCGGCACCCTGATCGCCGCGATCGCCTACTTCCGGGTCGAGGTCGTGGTCCTGATCCGCGGCTTCGTCCAGGCGGCGCGCCGGCGGGCGATCCGCACCCAGGAGCAGCGCCTGTCGGTCGCGATCGCGATCGGCACGGTCCCGGCGGTGATCGCCGGCGGCCTCGGGGCCAGCTTCATCGACGAGCACCTCGGCGAGCCCTGGATGATCGCGATCCAGCTGATCTTCTTCGGCTTCCTGCTCGGCTGGGCCGACCGGATGCCGGAGCGGCGCGACCTCGGCGACACCGACCTGCGGGACGGCTGGTACATCGGCCTCGCCCAGGTGCTGGCGCTGGCGCCGGGGACCTCGCGCTCGGGGATCACGATCACCGCCGGCCGCTGGCTCGGCCTCGACCGCGACGCCGCCGCCCGCTTCTCGTTCCTGCTGCTGATCCCCGCCGTCGCCGGCGCCACCGCCTACAAGGCCTTCGAGTCGATCAACGAAGGACTTCCCTCGGGGGTGGCGGGGCCGATGATCGTGGGGACGATCGCCGCCGCGGTCTCCGGCTACTGGGCGATCTCCTTCCTCCTGCGCCTGGTGCGGACGACCAGCTACCGGCCCTTCGTCCTCTACCGCTACGTGGCGGGGATCGCGATTCTCCTGATCATCGCCACCGGGCTGCGGCCGGCGACGTTCTAGGGCTCGTTGCCGCAAATTCGGGGTGCGGGCGCCTCGACTCGTGAAAATCCTGTGAACGCAGGGGTTAACGCCCCTCCTCCTGCATACAATCGGTCTATCCGAATCGCCGTCCTCGACACCGACAGCGGTTTCGTCACCGTCCTCGCCCGCCGCGCCCATGCGGCCGGTTGGCACCTCAGCCAGAAGACCGGCCCCGTGCCGCCGCGCGACCTGGTGGCGATGAAGCTGAACGCCCTGCTCGTCGATCCAGCTGTGCTGGGCGACGAAGCCTGGCCGTATCTGGAGCGGGTGGCCTCGATGCTGCCCGACCTCGGGCTCGTCGTCTGCACCGGCCGCTCCACCGTCGCCCAGCGTGTGCGGGGCCTGCGGCTCGGGGTCGACGACTGGATGACGAAGCCGTGCCATCCCGAGGAGGCGATCGCCCGCCTCGAAGCGGTCTCGCGTCGCCGGCGCCGCGGCCGCCAGGAGCACGAGGGGCACCCGCTCGCCGTCGGCGAGCTGGAGATCCGGCCCGACCGCTTCCAGGCCTTCGTCGGCGACGAGGCCCTGGAGCTGACCCGGCGCGAGTTCGAGCTGCTCTACCTGCTCGCCGAGGAGCGGGGGCAGGTGCTGGAGCGCGAGCAGATCTATCAGCGGGTCTGGGGCTACGCGATGGCCCACGGCGACCGCTCCGTCGACGTCTTCGTCCGCAAGCTGCGCAAGAAGCTCGAGGGCCTCTCGCCGAGCTGGACATACATCCACACCCACTTCGGCATCGGCTACCGGTTCGACCCCGAACCGGCGGGGATCGTCGAGGAAGAGCTGCGGCCGGCGCCTGAGCCGCAGCCGGTTGCCGAGGCGGATTCGCCGGTCGACGCCTCTTCACAGGGCGTTCACAACACCTTCACCGCCGGATAACCGCCGCCACCTGAGCCGGCGCCATGCTCGCACGCATGGGACGGCTCGAGATCAAGCCCGAGGAGCACGCGGCGCTGGTCGACGGCCGCCCCCTCAGCCTCACCGTCCGCGAGCTGCAGCTGCTGGTGACGCTGGCCGAGCACCCGCAGCGGATCATGACCCGGGAGGAGCTCTTCGCCCGGGTCTGGGGCGGCAAGCCGCGCCGCGACGATCGCTCGGTCGACGTCTACGTCAGCCGCCTGCGGGCGAAGCTCGGCGAGGCGTTGCCGGAAGCGCGCCTGATCCACACCCACAACGGGATCGGCTACCGCTTCGCGCCGGAGGCCTGAGCGCCTTCATGGCGCTTTTACATCTTTTTCACATGCTCGACACAGCCGCGTAACAAGGTTCGTGGTGGCCGCTGCGAGGGTGACGCCACTGTGAATCGACCTGAAGGAGAAAGAGTTGACCAGCTCTAAGTGGTTCGTGGTGTTGAGCGCCTCGATCGTCCTCGCGATCGGCGTTGCCGCCTGCGGCAGCAGCGACGACGGGACGACCGGCAGCAGCGGCGGCGGAGGCGACCTCTCCGGCTCGATCCGGATCGACGGATCAAGCACGGTGGCCCCCCTGACCGAAGCGGTCGCCGAGGGCTTCATGGAAGAGAACTCCGGCGTGCGGGTTACGGTCGGGACCTCCGGCACCGGCGGCGGCTTCGAAAAATTCTGCGCCGGCGAGACCGACATCAGCGACGCCTCGCGCGAAATCGAGCCCGAAGAGATCGAAGCCTGCAAGAAGGACGGGATCGGTTACCAGGACGTCCACGTCGCCACCGACGCGCTGACGGTGATGATCAACAACGAAAACCCCGTCTCCTGCCTGACCGTCGACCAGCTGGCGGAAGTCTGGGGTCCGGACTCGAAGATCTCCAACTGGAGTGAAATCGCCGGTCTCGAAGAAGAATTCGACGAGGAGCTGGCGCTGTTCGGCCCCGGCACCGACTCGGGCACCTTCGACTACTTCACCGAATCGATCAACGGCGAAGAGGGCGTCAGCCGCAAGGACTACAACAACGTCGGCGAGGACGACAACGCCACCGTCAAAGGCGTCGAGGGGTCCCCCGGCGGCATGGGCTACGCCGGCTTCTCCTTCTACACGGAGAACGAAGGCAGCCTGAAAGCGCTCGAAGTCGACAACGGCAAGGGCTGCGTGCCGCCGTCGGTCGAAACCGCGCAGGACGGCAGCTACGCGCCGCTGAGCCGGCCGCTGTTCATGTACCCGAGTGAGCAGGCGCTGAAGAAGCCCGAGGTGAAGGCGTTCATCGAGTATTACCTCGAAAACGTCAACTCGGTCGCCGAATCGCTCGGCTTCGTGCCGCTGACCGAAGAGCAACTGGCCGAATCCGAGGCAGCCGCCGAAAAGATCGGCGCCTAGCACCGTGCTGCAGGCCGAGAGCAAGCGTTACGGGGAGCGGGCGATCAAGTGGTTGCTCGCCCTCTGCGCGCTGCTCTCGGTCCTGACCACGACCGCGATCATCCTCTCCCTGCTCGGGCCGATGATCGGGTTCTTCGAAATCGTCCCGGCGAAGGAATTCTTCTTCGAGATCGACTGGACGCCGCAGTTCGAGCCCCCCAGCTTCGGCGTCCTCTCGATCGTCGCCGGCACCCTTAACGTCGCCCTCTGGGGGATGGTGTTCGCGATCCCGGTCGGCCTCGGCTCCGCGATCTACCTCAGCGAGTACGCCTCGCCGCGGGTGCGTAAGACGCTGAAGCCGGCGCTCGAGGTCCTGGTTGGGATCCCCACCGTCGCGATCGGCATCTTCGCTGTCAGCTTTATTCTGCCCCACGTGATCGTGCCGCTCTGGCCGGGGGACTTCCTCGGCGGGGCCGAAGGCAAGCCGTTCGTCGCTCTGGCTGCGGCGCTGGGGATCGGGCTGATGGTGGTGCCGATCATCGCCTCGCTCTCTGACGACGCGATGCGGGCGGTTCCCCGCGGTCTGCACGAGGGCGCCTACGCGCTCGGGGCGACCAAGGCCAAGGTCGCGACCAAGGTCGTCTTCCCGGCGGCGCTCTCGGGGATCGTCGCTTCGGTCGTGCTGGCGATCTCGCGTGCCGTCGGCGAGACGATGATCGTCGTCATCGCCGGCGGCTCGACGCCGAAGTTCACGCTCAACCCGGTCGAGTCGATCCAGGCGATGACCTCCTACATCGCCACCACCGCCACCGGCGACATCGGCACCGGGACGATCAAGTACAAAAGCATCTTCGCGGTCGGGGCCCTCCTCTTCCTGATCACCCTGGCCATGAACGTGATCAGCATCCGCCTCGTGCGCAGGTACCGCGAGGTCTACGAGTGATGGAGGCCGGCGCGGGCGCACAGCGGAACCGCCTTGCCGTCGCCGGCGCCAGGGCGACGACCGCGGCGATCCTGCGCGGCCAGCCGCGCAAGGACGTCATCCGCAACACCCTCTTCGCCGGCCTGCTCCTGCTGGCGGTGGCGATCGCGCTCGCCGGACTCCTGGCGCTGCTGATCCAGGCCTTCGTCAGGGGATCCTCCGCTCTCAGTCTCGACCTGCTAACCAACCCGCCCTCGACCGCCTTCCCCGAGAAAGCCGGCTATCGGCCGGCGATCATCGGCTCCCTGGAGCTGATCGCCGGGGTGCTCCTCTTCATCGTCCCGATCGGCGTCGGCGCCGCGATCTACCTCGAGGAGTACGCCGACAACTCGCGCTGGTGGAACCGGCTGATCGAGGTCAACATCCAGAACCTGGCGGCGGTGCCCTCGATCATCTACGGCATCCTCGGCCTCGCCTTCATCGTCCGCGGGCCGCTCGACCTCGGCTTCGTTCTCGTCGCCGGCTCGATGACCCTGGCGCTGCTGGTGCTGCCGATGGTGATCATCGCTTCTCGCGAGGCGCTCCGCGCGGTCCCCGACTCGATCCGCCAGGGCTCGCTGGCCCTCGGCGCGACCCAGTGGCAGACGATCCGCCGGCAGGTGCTGCCGGCCTCGATCCCGGGGATCGCCACCGGCGTCATCCTCGCCGTCTCCCGGGCCCTGGGCGAGACCGCGCCGCTGCTGCTGGTCGGCGCCACCGTCTTCGTCACCTTCGATCCGACCCCCTTTGGGTCCGACGGCTACTCGGCGATGCCGGTGCAGATCTTCAACTACGTGCTGCGGCCCCAGGACGAGTTTCAGACCCTGGCCTTCGCGGGGGTGATCGTCATGTTGGTGGTGCTGTTGGCGATGAACTCCTTCGCGATCTGGCTTCGAAACCGCTACGAGCAAAGGTGGTAAGTGTGTGTTGACCGAGCAGATGCCAAAGATCTCGGTGCGCCCTGAGTTCCAACAGGCGGCGGCCCCGGACATGAGAGAGAAGGTCTTCGAGCTGAACGGCATCGACGTCCTCTACGGCGGCGTCGCCGCGGTCAAGGACATCTCGATGGAGATCGGCCACAAGGACGTGACCGCGCTGATCGGCCCCTCGGGCTGCGGCAAGAGCACGCTCTTGCGCTGCCTCAACCGGATGAACGACCTGATCCCGGGCGCCGAGGTGCAGGGCGAGCTGCTCTACCACGGCGAGGACCTCTACGGGCCGAGCGTCGACCCCGTGCAGGTGCGGAAGCTGATCGGGATGGTCTTCCAGAAACCGAACC
Source organism: Solirubrobacterales bacterium (assembly GCA_035764245.1). Lineage (GTDB taxonomy): Bacteria > Actinomycetota > Thermoleophilia > Solirubrobacterales > 70-9 > VAYN01. The sequence continues at coordinate 94,013 of DASTZP010000010.1, read as the reverse complement.
CGTTCCCGAAGTCGATCTTCGACAACGTCGCCTTCGGCCCGCGCGTGCTCGGCCGTAAGGACGGGATCGAGGAGACGGTCGAGAAAGCGCTGCGCGGGGCGGCGCTCTGGGACGAGGTCAAGGACCGGCTCAAGGACAACGCCTTCGGCCTCTCCGGCGGCCAGCAGCAGCGGCTCTGCATCGCCCGCTGCATCGCCGTCGAACCGGACGTGATCCTGATGGACGAGCCCTGCTCGGCCCTTGACCCGATCTCGACCGGGAAGATCGAGGACCTGATGATCGAGCTGAAAGAGCGCTACTCGATCGTCATCGTCACTCACAACATGCAGCAGGCTGCTCGGGTCTCCGACCGCACTGCCTTCCTGATGGTCGAGCTCGACTCCGAGGAGCACAACCGTTGGGGCCGGCTGGTCGAGTACGACGCGACCGAGAAGATCTTCACCAACCCCGGCGACAAGCGGACCGAGGACTACGTCTCCGGGAAGGTCGGCTGATGCCGGAGAGCGTCCGCGTCCACTATCAGGGGGAACTCGAGGCGCTGGAGGCGAGCGCGCTAGGCGGTCTCGACCTGGTCGAGACGGCGCTGGCGCGGACGATGGAAGCGGTCGAGAGCCAGGACGTCGAGCTGGCCCAGGTGGTGATCGCCGACGACGACCGGATCGACGGCCGTTACCTGGAGGTCCACCAGAGCCTGATCACCTTGCTGGCGACGCAGTCGCCGGTGGCCACCGACCTACGGCTGATCTCGGCCCTGCTGCACGTGCTGAAGAGCATCGAGCGGATGGGGGACCAGTGCGTCAACGTCTGCAAGGTGATCCCGCTGACCGGCAACTACGCGCCTTCGGACCCGCGGATGGTCGAGCTGATCCTGAAGATGGGGGCGCACACGAAGACCCTGATCATGCAGGCGAAGCGGGCCTTCGAGGAGCGCGACGTGGAGATGGCGCGCGACCTCGTCCGCCGCGACGACGTCGTCGACGAGCTCAACCGCGACTGCTTCCATTTGGCGCTGGAGATCGGCGACGACGCCGACACGCGCGAGTGGGCGATGACGATGTTGTTGGCGGCGCGGGCGATCGAGCGGGTGGGGGACAACGCGGTGGATATCGGTGAGCAGGTTGCCTTTGTGGTCACTGGGTTGTTTCGGGAGTTCGAGGACGCTTCGCACCCGAGTTAGCCCCGAGGTGCGTTGAGGTAATCCGGTTTGTCTGGGCTCCCGGCAGGGGCCTGCGCGCGCGAACTGCCGTGCTCGGCCCCTGCCGGGAGAACTCGGGCCGCAAATAGGTCGAGGGTTCGGGTGGGGTTCAGATCCGACTGGCTTGGGAAGATGTGAAGCCTGTGACTCTTTGTGCGGCGATAGATATTGGTTCGAACACGACGCGACTGTTGGTCGCGGAGCCTGTTGAGGGGCAGTTGAAGAAGGTGATGGAGCAGCGGGCTTATACGCGGATCGGCAAGGCCGTTGATGGGAAGGGGCGGATCTCGGCGGAGAAAGTCGAGGAAGTGGGGGAGGTCGTCGCCACCCAGGTGCGGCTGGCCCGCGAGCTGGGCGCCGAGGAGATCCGCGCGGTCGCCACCGCCGCCGTGCGCGAGGCGCGCAACTGCGAGGAGGTCGCCGCGGCGGTCGGCGCCGCCGCCGGCGTTCCGATCGAGGTCCTTCCCGAGGAGGAGGAGGGCCGACTCTCCTTCATCGGCGCCACGAAGACGCTGGGTCACCCAGCTGAGGGGCTGATCGGCGTCGTCGACATCGGCGGCGGCTCGACCGAGGTGATCCTCGGCACCGTTCCCGACGGCGTCCAGAGCGTCCGCTCCTGGCCGGTCGGCTCCGGCAACCTCGCCGACGAGCTGATCTCCTCCGACCCGCCTTCGGCGGCGGAGATCCGCCGCGCCCGCGACCGCATCGAGGACATCTTCGAGGGAGTCGAGATCGAGCGCCCGGCCCAGGCCGTCGCCGTCGGCGGCTCCGCCACCTCGCTGCGCCGCCTCGTCGGCGCCGTGCTCGAGTACGAGACCTTGGAGCGCGGCATCCGCGTCCTCTGCGGCGACCCCGCCGCCGACGTCGGCCGCCGCTTCGAGCTCGACCCGACCCGCGTCCGCATCCTCCCGACTGGCGTCCTCCTGCTCGAGAAGCTCTCCGACCTGCTCGGCCAGCCGCTGCAGATCGGCAAGGGTGGCCTCCGCGAGGGGGTCATCCTCGACCTCCTCAACGGCAGCATCAACGGCTCGCCGGCCCAGGTCGCGGCCTAGCGAAATTCTAAAGCGGCCTGGTGCAGGCGCTCGTAAGCGCGGTCGAGCTCCTCTTCTTCCTTTGCGCTTTCCTCTCTCATGCGGAGGATCTTCTCCGCGTCGGCGGGCATTTGGAGGACGAGCTCGAGCGCGGTCTCGAAGTCAAAAACATTCGAATTCTCGGCAATCCGCCGAGCCATGTCTCGCTGTTCTCGATCGGTCATGACTTCGAATCTACCTTTCGTTGCGCGTTGTCTCCCCCGCTGCATTTCCGGAGTCGCTGGATCTCGAGCTTGGCGGCGAACAAGGCTTCGGTCAGGTCATTCGCGGCCCGTTGCAGGCTTTCGGTCCGTACCTTGATCAGCGCCGCCGATTGATCGGTTTCTTCGGCGAATTTGGCACCGCGCGTGGAGATCTCGATGGGCAGGCGACCGGTCGTCAGTCCCGAGAACGCGGGGGTGATGATCAGAAGGCAGCCGTAGAAGAGGGATAGAGCGACCTCCAGGCGGTAAAGCCCGGGCTGACCCAGAGCCACGGCTGGCAGCGCGTCCGGCAGTGGCAGGAGAACGCAGGCTGCCAGCGCAAGGGTCAGCGCCGCCCCGACGAGGAGCTGCACGAGCGTGTGCGTGCGTGGCATGGCCAATCGAGCTTTTGGAGGCCCGAGTTCTCCCCCGCTTATCGGTCTTTTCACAACTTTCCCCCGCCCGTAGCGAACTCTCTATGTGAAACAGGAATCGAGATAGGGAGAGCACCGATGACTTCCCGTGTTGACATGCATTGCCACTCGACCGCGTCGCACTTCTCGAAGCTGGGCGTGCAGCGCTCGCTTGGCCTGCCGGAGTGCGCGACGCCGCCGGGGGAGGTCTACGAGCTCGCCAAGCGGCGGGGGATGGACTTCGTCACGATCACCGACCACGACACGATCGACGGCTGCCTCGAGCTCGCCGATCGACCCGACTGCTTCGTCTCCGAGGAGCTGACCGCCCGCTTCGCCGGCGAGCCCCAGGCGGTTCACGTCCTCTGTTACGGGATCACTCCCGGAGACCACGAGTGGCTGCAGGCGCACTCCGGCGACGTCGAGGCCTGCGCCGCATACCTTCATGACAACGGGATCGCCTGCGCCCTGGCGCATCCCTTCTTCAACGTCGCCGCGCCGCTGACGCGGCGCCACCGGCGGCGACTGGCGGAGCTCTTCCCTGTCTGGGAGGTCCGCAACGGGTCGCGGGCCGCCGAGCTGAACATGCCCGCCGCCGTCTACGTCGAGACGCACGGCGGCACCGGCATCGGTGGCTCCGACGACCATGCCGGCGTCGACATCGGGCGCACCTACACCGAGGTGCCCGATGCTGCGACGCCGGAAGAGTTTCTCGCCCACCTGCGGCGCGGCGACGCCGAAGCGCAGGGGGAACAGGGCAGCGCTGCCAAGTGGGCGCATGCGGCGATGGCTTTGGCGACGCGGTCGCTGGTGGCGGGGGACGGAGGGGAGCCCCTCGGCGGACAACTGCGGGGAGGGTCCGGCGAGGGGCTCCCCTCCGTCCCCTCGGGCGCTGGGCCCGATCCGGGGGCTGTCCTAAAGATGGCCGAACGAGTCATTCGCGAGGGGGCTGCCCGAGAGGGAAAGATTGCTGCTGACGTCGGACCCGAGGATGCGCGGGCGTTGCTGGACGCCTGGCTCGACGGGGTCGGTCTCGACCTCCGCGGCCGCGACCTGATCGCATATATGCAGTCCGACGAGTTCTCCCACGCTGATCTCTACCGACGCGCGCGTCGCAGGCACGATCGGGGTCTGCGGGTGGCGATCGACGGCGGTGCCGAAGCCGTCGCCGCCGGCGACTTTCCCGCCGCCGTCACCGGGCTCTTCGAGGCCCTGGTGCCGGCGGTGCCCTACGCCCCCGCGACCGCCTTCCTCGGGGCCGAGAAAGCGAAGCTGCGCGACCGTCGCGGCGAGCGCCGGCGGGTCGCGGTGATCGCCGACGGGATCGGCTCGATGCACGGCGTCACCCACACGATCGAACAGATCCGCGAGCGCGGCGTCCCCGGCTTCGACGTCGACATCGTCGGCACCGACCCCGGGGTCGACCGTCGCCTCCCCGCCGCGGCCGAGCTGGAGATCCCCTTCTACGAGGGCATGACCCTCGGCGTCCCCGGCCTCCCCGACCTGGTCGAGACGCTGGCCGAGGGCTCCTACGACCTCGTCCACGTCACCGCCCCCGGCCCGGCCGGGATCGCCGCCAGCCTGATGAGCCGGATCACCGGTGTGCCGCTGCTCGCCAGCTACCACACCGAGATCGCCGCCTATGCCGGCATGCGCAGCCGCGACGGGGCGCTGGAGGCGCTGACCCGCGCCGGCCTCGGCGCCTTCTACTCGGCTCCCGGCGCGGTCCTCTCGCCGAGCCCCTCCGCCGACGCCTCGGTGATCGCCCTCGGCGCCGACCCCACCCGGGTCGGCCGCTGGGAGCGCGGCGTCGACACCGACCGGTTCGATCCCGCCAAGGCCGACCGCGACGCCTTCCCGGGCGAGATCAAGGTCCTCTACGCCGGGCGCCTGACCCGCGAGAAGGGAGTCGACCTGCTGGCCGAGACCTTTCTCCGGGCCCACGCCGCCGAGCCCCGCCTGCACCTCCTGCTCGCCGGCGGCGGGCCGGAGGAAGGGGAGCTGCGGGAGCGACTCGGCGAGCGCGCCACCTTCCTCGGCTGGCTCCACGGTGAGGAGCTCCCGCGCGCCTACGCGAGCGCCGACGCCTTCCTCTTTTGCAGCAGCACCGACACCTACGGGCAGGTCGTGCTCGAGGCCGCCGCCAGCGGCCTGCCGGTGGTCGCCGTCGCCGAGGGCGGCCCGGCGGCCCTGGTCGAGAACCGCCACACCGGCCTCCTCTGCCGCCCGGATCCCGACCACCTGGCCGGGACGCTGCTGCGGCTGGCCTCCTCGCCGGACCTGCGGCGCCGGCTCGGCGAGGCCGGCGTCCGCGCCGCCCGGGCGCGGTCCTGGGAGCGCTCGATGGGGCAGCTCGCCGCGGGGTACCGGCGGGCCCTGGACGCCGCCGCCGGGGCGCGTCCGCAGACGCTCGCCCGTGCCGCCTGAGCCCGGCGATCGGCCGGTTGCCCCTCAGTACGATGGGGGCATCGACGATCCGGCCCTCTACTTCAACCGCGAGCTCTCCTGGCTCGACTTCAACCAGCGGGTTCTCGAGCTCGCAGAGGACACCGAGGTGCCGCTGCTGGAGCGGGTCCGCTTCTGCGCCATCTACGCCAACAACCTCGACGAGTTCTTCATGGTCCGGGTCGCCGGCCTCTTCGACCAGCTCGACGCCGGGATCGAAGCCCGCGGTCCCGACGGCCTCACCCCGACCGAGCAGATCGACGCGATCCAGCGCCGGGTGCTGGAGCTCGACGACCGTCTCTGCGAAGCCTTCGGCGGCAACCTGCGGCCGGAGCTGGAGGAGCACGGCGTCCGCATCGTCACCCTCGAGACGGCGACCGACGCCGAGCGGCGGGAGATCGACGAGCGCTTCAAACAGCAGGTCTTCCCGGCCCTGACGCCGCTGGTGATCGGGCTCGGCCGGCCCTTCCCCTACATCTCCAACCTCTCGCTCAGCCTCGGCGTCCTGCTGCGGGACTCCGAGAGCGGCAACGAGATCATCGCCCGGGTGAAGGTGCCGAAGGAGCTGCTCGGCCGCTTTCTCCCGCTCGGCGAGGGCGGCCTCACCTTCGTCCCGCTGGAGGAGGTGATCGCGGCCAACCTCGACGCCCTCTTCCCGGGGATCGACGTCATCGACCACGGTTACTTCCGGGTCACCCGCGACGCCGACTTCACCATCTCCGACGAGGCCGACGACCTCCTGCAGGCGGTCCAAGACGAGATCCGCCGCCGCCGCTTCGGCGAGGTCGTAAGGCTCGAGGTCGCCTCCGGGATGAACCCGAAGCTGCGGGCGCAGCTGGTCGCGGCGCTGCGGCTCGAAGACCGCGAGGTCTACGACATCGAGGGCCTGCTCGACCTCGCCGACCTCAACTCGATCGCCGACGTCCCCGGTCACGCCGAGCTGCGCTGGCCCCCGTGGACGCCGGTCACCCAACCGCGCCTGCAAGGGGAGGACGACGAACCGGTCGACATGTTCGCCGAGATCCGCCAGCGCGACATCCTCGTCCACCACCCCTACGACTCCTTCTCGAGCTCGGTCGAGCGCTTCGTCACCCAGGCGGTCGCCGATCCCGACGTGCTGGCGATCAAGCAGACGGTGTACCGGACGAGCGACGACTCGCCGCTGGTTCCGTCGCTGATCCGCGCCTCCGAACGCGGCAAGCAGGCGGTCTGCATGGTCGAGCTGAAAGCCCGCTTTGACGAGCAGGCGAACATCCACTGGGCGAAGTCGCTGGAGGAGGCGGGCGTCCACGTCGTCTACGGCATCCCCGGTCTGAAGACGCACGTGAAGGCGATTGTCGTCGCCCGCCGCGAGGGCGAGCAGGTGCGCGAGTACGTCCACGTCGGCACCGGCAACTACAACCCGACGACCGCCCGGCTCTACACCGACCTCGGCCTCTTCACCGCCGATCCGGAGCTCGGCGCCGACGTCGCCGAGATGTTCAACTTCCTCACCGGCTACGGCCGGCCGGCGGAGTACCGCAAGGTGCTGGTCTCGCCGACGACGATGCGGGACCAGATCGTCGCCGAGGTCGAGCGGACGACCGAGGCGCACGAAGCCGGCGAGGAGGCGCGGATCGCGCTGAAGATGAACTCGCTGGTCGACGCGCGCTGCATCCAGGCGCTGTACGAGGCCTCGCAGGCGGGGGTGAGGATCGACGTCAACGTGCGCGGGATCTGCTGCCTGCGGCCGGGGGTCGAGGGCGTCTCCGAGAATATTGTCGTGCGCTCGATCGTCGGCCGCTTCCTCGAGCACTCGCGCGTCTACGCCTTCCGTCGCGGCGAGGAGACGCGGGTGTTGATGGGCTCCGCCGACCTGATGCCGCGCAACCTCGACAGCCGGGTGGAGATGGTGGCGCCGGTCGAAGACACCGCCCTGAAGGCGGAGCTGCTCGACGTGCTCGAGCGCTGCTTCGCCGACAACGTCAGCTCCTGGGAGCTCGACTCCGACGGGACCTGGACCCGGCGCCAGCCGGACGGGGAAGCCCGCAGCGCCCAGGAGGAGCTGATGGCGCGGCATTCCGCCCGCGCCGCCGAGCACCTCGCCGGCCCGCCGACCGCGGAAGCTCCGGTCGTGTCGCGGCAATAGCCCGGTCGCCTGATTAGGATGCGTCCCAGTGGCGCGCTTCTCGCTCCTCCCTCGCGACAGGACCTTCTTCGACCTCTTCATCCAAGCGGGTCAGAACTCCGTTCGGACGGCCAAGCTGCTCGACGAGATGATGCACACCTGGCCCGACTCGGGAGGCCTCTCGCGGGAGATCGTGATCGCCGAGCAGGATGGCGACAAAATCACCCACGAAATCGTCCAGCGGCTCAACTCGACCTTCGTCACCCCGATCGACCGCGAGGACATCTACAACCTCGCGACCCAGATGGACGACATCGTCGACTTCGCCGAGGAGGCCGCGGACTTCCTCGGCCTCTACAAGATCGAGGCGCCGATGGAGCAGGCGCAGGCGCTGACGAAAGTCCTCGTCGCCTCCTGCGAGCAGCTGGCGATGGGGCTGGAGGCGCTGCCCACCTTCAAGGACCTCGACAAATACTGGATCGAGATCCACCGCCTGGAGAACGACGGCGACCGGATCTCCCGCGACGCCGTCGCCTCGCTCTTCTCCAACGGGATCGACCCGATGGTCGTGATCCGCTGGAAGGACATGTTCGCCGTGCTCGAGGAGGCGATCGACGCCACCGAGACCGCGGCGCAGATCCTCGAGGGCATCGTCATCAAGAACAGCTAGGCCGTGGATTCCGACGTAATCCTCGTCATCGTCATCGCCACCGCGCTGGCGTTCGACTTCACCAACGGCTTCCACGACACCGCCAACGTCGTCGCCACCTCGATCTCGACCGGGGCGGCGCGGCCGCAGGTGGCGATCGGGTTCGCGGCGCTGCTCAACTTCGTCGGCGCCTTCATCTCGATCAGCGTCGCCGCGACCGTCGCCAAAGACGTCGTCGACGCCGAAGTGATCACGCCGACGATCGTCTTCGCCGGCCTGATCGGGGCGATCGCCTGGAACCTGATCACCTGGTGGTTCGGCCTGCCGTCGAGCTCCTCGCACGCGCTGATCGGCGGCGTCGTCGGCTCGGCGGTGGCCGCGGTCGGCTTCGACGCGGTGATCGCCGAAGGCGTCGTCGGCAAAGTCCTGATCCCCGCTGTCGTCGCCCCCGTCCTCGCCTTCCTCGTCGCCGGGATCGCGATCGGGATCTCCTACCGGGTCGTCGGCAGGCAGCGGCCCGGCATCGTCACCCGCGGCTACCGCTACGGACAGATCCTCTCCGGCGGGCTGCTGGCGCTGGCGCACGGCACCAACGACGCCCAGAAGACGATGGGCATCATCACCCTGGCGCTGATCGCCAACGGCAGCCTCGCCGCCGAATCCGACCCGCCGTTCTGGGTGATCGCCTCGGCGGCGACCGCGATTGCCCTCGGCACCTACAGCGGCGGCTGGCGGATCATCAAGACGACGGGGACCCGGATCATCAAGATGGACGCCGCCCAGGGGTTCTCGGCCCAGGGGGCGGGGGCGGCGGTGATCCTCGCCTCGACCCACTTCGGCTTCCCGCTCTCGACCACGCACGTGATCAACGGCGGCGTGATGGGGTCGGGGGCGGCGAAACGGCTCTCGGCGGTGCGCTGGGGCGTGGCCGGCAACATCTTCGTCGCCTGGTTGCTGACGCTGCCGGCGGCGGCGGCGATCGGCGGCCTCACCTACGGGGTCACGCGGATCTTCGGCACCGGGGCGCTCGGCCCGATCCTGGTCACCCTGATGGCGCTCTCGCTGATCGCCGTCGCCTTCGCGCGGCGGGCGCAGGGCGGCGCGCCGGTGGAGGCGACGGGCGCGTGATCGCGACGATCGTCCACACCGACGAACTGCTGCAGACGATCTTGGCCTCGGTGGTGGCCGGGATCGGCGTCACCTTCGCCTTCTCGGTGGGGATCTGGGGCGCCGGCCAGTTCGTCGAGCTGAACCGGGGCGAACGCCCGGTCGCGGCGACGGCCGCGCTCGTCGTCTCGGGGTTCGCCCTCCTCTGCGTGGGCGCGGCGATCGTCGTCGGCATCGTCGTGATGACCGACAAGTAGGCCGCGGCGGCGCTCAGCTGAGCGTGTTGGCGTCCATCCAGACGCGCCAGATCGCCCCGGCGGCGACGGCGAAGAGGAGGATCCAGAGCAGCGTGCCGCCACCGGTCGCGGTCATTCTGTCGCTGCCGGCGATCAGCAGGGCGATCAGCGCCAGGGCGCCGTAGAGGAGGGCGCGGCGGCCGTCGCTGAGCGCCACCAGCGTCAGCTGGTTTTCGCGGCCGAAGGTGTAGATCATCCAGGCGACTCCGGTCAGCAGGCCCAAGGTGAGGGCGGTGAGGAGGGCGTCTGCAAGGTTGCCGCCGGTCGGGGTGAAGGCGACCGGTACGGCCAGCAGCATGATGATCGCGACGTTGCGAGCGGTGCGCATCGGCTCAGTTTACGAAGCCGCTTCGGGTTGGCGACGAAGATTCTGCGATCTGCGCGCCACGTGTGCGGATTTGCCCGGCAGGTTTGGCCCATGCCGCCGAGGGGCCGAAGAGCAGCGCACGGGGAGGAGGGGACCGCTTCGGTCGAGCTGGTCGCGGCGGTCCCGTTCCTGCTGCTGGCGCTCCTGGTGGCCGCGCAGGTAGCGCTCGCCGGCCAGGCGCTCTGGTCGGCGGGCGTGGCGGCGCGGGCGGGGGCCCGGGCGGCGCTGGTCGGCGGGGACGTCTCCGCTGTCGCCCGGGCCGCTCTGCCGCCCTCGATGAGGGAGGGGGCAAGGGTCGAGGAGGGGGAAGGGGTCTCGGTCCGGGTCGAGGTGCCGCGGCTGATCCCCTCCTTGCCGGAGGTGCGGGTGGGGGCACGGAGTGGCTTGGAGCCCGGTGATGGGTGAGCGGGGGCAGGCGACGGTCGAGCTGGTCGCGGCGCTGCCGGCGCTGCTGCTGTCCGCCCTGGTGGCGCTGCAACTGCTCGCGGCCGGATACGCGATGACCCTCGCCGACGGCGCGGCGGAGGCGGGTGCGCTGGCGCTCGCGTCCGGCGGCCCCGCCGGCGAGGCGGCGCGCGGCGCGCTGCCCGGCTGGGCGGAGGACGGCGTCTCGGTACGGGTCGACGGCGGCGAGGTGACGGTGCGCCTGCGGCCGCCCTCGCCCTTCGACGCGGTTGCCGAGCGCCTCGCCGTGAGCAGCAGCGCCGCGGCGAGGCCGGCGCGATGACGGCGTTCGAGAACCCCCTTGCGGTCGGCCAGACGGTCCTCGTGACCGCGGTCGGCGAGGCGGAGGGATCGCGCGGGGCGGCGGCCGCGCTCGCCTGCGTCGGTGCCGAGGCCGACGTCGCGCCGCTCCTGATCGAGGTCGGGCGGAGGGCGCCGCGGCCGACGTTGGTCGCTTCGGCGGCGGCCCAGCGACTGGAGAGCAGGCTGAAGGCCCAGCTACCAGAGGCGGGGGTCGCCGCCAGGGGACAGGTCTGTCACCTCGCCGTCCCGCCGGAGCCCGGCTGGCTCGATCCCGTCTCCGGGGCGGCGACGACGGCGCGGGAGGGAGGCGCGGTGGTCCACCTTCCGCCCGACCTCCTGCACGAGGCCCTGGCCCACTCGTCCCTGGGTGTCTCCGGCGTCCTCTTGCGTGCCGACCTGGACCGCGACCGGCCCTTGGTGGGGCTGGCGGTGCGCGACATGATCGCGCGCGGCCTGGCGGCGGCGGTGCTGAAGCGCCGCCTCGCCTGGATCGCCGAGCGACGCGCCCTCTTTGGCGTCCTCCCCGTGGGCTCCTCGGGCGGGCTGCCCGAGCGCCTGGTCCGGCAGCTGATTCGGTCGCCGCTGTGAGCAGGGCTCGGCAGGAGTCGGGGCAGGCGGCCATCCTGGCGCTGGGAGGGTCCCTGGCCCTGCTGGCCGGGGCGTTGGCGCTGGTTGCGATCGCGGGCGCCGTCACCGGCAAGGGCCGGGTGCAGCGGGCGGCGGACCTGGTTGCGATCTCCGCCGTACGCTCGATGCGGGACGACCTGCCGCGGCTGCTGGCGCCGCCGCGCCTGGAGGACGGCCGGGAGAACCCCGAGCTCCTGGCCAAGGCGACCTACCTGGCACGAGCCGGCGCCGCCGGTTTGGCTGCCGCCCGCGCGAACGGTGTGGCTCCCGATCGGGTCCGAATCCGATTCCCCGACGCCGACACCTTCGCCCCGGTTCAGGCGAAGGCGACCGTCGTCGCCGGCCTCCGGGAAGGCGAGGGGCAGCGGGTGGAAGCCTCGGCGCTCGCCGAAGCCGCGGCGCCCTTCGGGGGCGCGAGCGGGGAAGGAGGGACGGCGATGGCGAGCGGCGGCGGCTACGGCGGCCCGCTGGTGGTCCGCGACGGCGAGGGCATGCGCCCGGACGTCGCCGCCGCCTACGACGAGATGGCGGCCGCGGCCCGCGCCGCAGGCCTCGTCCTCATGGTCGTCTCCGGCTTTCGCTCGGACGCCGAGCAGGCGGAACTGTTCGCCGCCCACCCCGACCCGACCTGGGTGGCGCCGCCCGGGCAGTCGCTCCACCGCTGCGCGACCGAGCTCGACCTCGGCCCGTCGTCCGCCTACGGATGGTTGGCCGCCAACGCCGCTCGCTTCGGGTTCGTCCAGCGTTACTCGTGGGAGGCGTGGCACTACGGCTGGACCAGCGGTCCGCCCCCGTGCTCGCCCGCCGGCGAAACGGTCGCGCCAGGAGATGGAGGTGTCACTAGCCTCGCTTCGACCAGCCTCCCCTCGTTCGTACCCGCCCGGTACCGCGAGCCGATCCTCCGCTCGGCCGCCCGCTGGGGCGTGCCGGCGGCGCTGATGGCGGGTCAGCTGATGGCCGAGTCGGGGTTCGACCCGAATGCGGGGTCGCCCGCCGGGGCGCAGGGCATCGCGCAGTTCATGCCGAGCACGGCGGCCGCCTACGGCCTTGCCGACCCCTACGACCCGGTCGCGGCCATCGACGCCGAGGCGCACCTGATGTCCGACCTCCTGCGCCAGTTCGGCTCTCCCGAACTCGCCCTCGCGGCGTACAACGCGGGCCCTGCCCCGGTCGAAGCCTGCCACTGCATCCCCGATTACCCCGAGACCCAGGCCTACGTCACCCGCATCCTCGCCCTGATCGGGGGCGCGGGCGCGATCGCGATGCCGAGCTTCGAAGTGCGGCTGGTGGCGTGACCGGCCGTCGCGCCGACGCCTGTTCGGGGATAGTTGCGGCGATGGCGAAGCCGGTCCTCCTCGCGCAGATCAGCGACCTGCACATCGGCGGCAGCGAGGACGGGCGGGAGCCGCTGGCGCGGGTCGAAGCCGTGATCGAGTCGATCCGCACCCTGCCGAACGCGCCCGACGCGGTCCTCGTCTCGGGCGACCTCGCCGACGCCGGGGGGACGGAGGAATACGGGATCGCCCGCGAGCTGCTGGGCCGCCTCGCGCTTCCCCTCCACGTCCTCAACGGGAACCACGACGACCGCGGCCGCATCCGGGCGGCGTTCGACCTGCCGGGGGAGGGCGAGGCGCCGGTCAACTACTCGACCGACGTCGGCGAACTGCGGCTCGTCGTCCTCGACTCGAACGTGCCCGGTCAGGACCCGGGCCGCTACTCGCCCGAGCAGCTGCGCTGGCTCGACGCGGAGCTGGGGTCCCAGCCGCAGCGTCCGACCCTGCTCGCCCTGCACCACCCGCCGCTGGCCACCGGCACCCCCCAGTGGGACCGGATCAACCTCGAGCCCGACCAGCGGCCCGGGCTCGCCGAGGTGGTGGCACGGCATTCGCAGCTGCGCGCGATCGTCGGCGGCCACCTGCACCGAGCCGCCGCCTCGGCGCTGGGCGGCTGTCCGGTCCTCTCGGTCCCCAGTGCTTTCCTGCAGGTTCGCCCCGATTTCATCGCCGGCAAGGTCGAGTTCGTCGACCCGCCCGGGTTCGCCCTCCACGCTCTCCGCGACGGCGAGCTCTCCTCGCAGGTCGAGTCGGTCTCGTTCGCGACGCCTTAGGCGCGGGACGGAATCGGCGGCGGCCTACGGCTTCGCCGGGCTGGGCGTCAGGTGCTCGTGGACGAAGCGGACCACGGCCGCGCCCTCGCCGACCGCGATCGCGCAGCGCTTGATTGAGCCGGCGCGGACGTCGCCGGCGGCATAGACGCGGGGCACGCTGGTTTCCAGTAGTCCGTCGGCTCCGGCCTCCAGCCCGGTGAGGATGAAGCCCTTGTCGTCCCGCGCCACCGCGTCGCCGAGCCACTCGGTGCAGGGAGCGGCGCCGAGGAAGAGGAAGAGGAACGAGTAGGGCAGGCGGGAGCCGTCCGTCAGGGTCACCGCTTCGAGCTGGTCGTTCTCGCCGTGCAGCTCGGCGATTTCGCTGCGGTCGCGGACGCTGACCCCGTAACGGTCGAGCTCGCCGATCAGGTAGCTCGACATCGTCTCGCCGAGATCGGCGCGACGGTGGAGGAGGGTGACGAGGGCGCCGCCCCGGGCCAGCCAGACGGCGGCCTGGCCGGCCGAGTTGCCGCCGCCGACCACCCCGACCCGCTGGCCGCCGCAGATCTGAGCCTCCGGCGGCCCCGCCGCGTAGAAGATGCTGATGCCCTCGTAGCGCTCGAGGTCGGCGACCGGCAGTTTGCGGTATTCGGCGCCGGTTGCGATCACGACCGCGCGGGCGGCGATCTCGTTGCCCTCCTCGAGGCGGACGACGTGGCGCTCGTCGCCGGGAGCCAGCTCCCGCGCCCGGTACGGCGTCGCGGTGCGGGCGTTGAACTTGCGCGCCTGGGTGACGGCGCGGCTCGTCAGTTCGGTCCCGGTGATGCCCGCCGGGAAGCCGAGGTAGTTCTCGATCCGGCGCGAGGTCCCGGCCTGGCCGCCGAGCCCGGTGCTCTCGACGACGAGCGTCTCGAGCCCCTCCGAGGCGCCGTAGACCGCGGCCCCGAGCCCGGCTGGGCCGCCGCCGATCACCAGCAGGTCGACCTCCTCGCGTGGCTCCAGCTCGAGGCCGATCCCCAGCGCCCGCGACAGCTCGCCCCCGCTCGGCGCCCGCAGCTCGCCGCCGCCGGGCAGTCGCACCAGCGGCATTTCGGCCGGCTCCAGCCCCGCGACCGCGCGCGCCGCCTCCTCGTCCTCGGCCGGGTCGGTCCAGGTGTAGGGGAGACGCTGCCGTTTGGCGAAGTCGATCAGCTGCCGGGTCGGCGCCGAGTCGCGGCCGCCGACGATCTCGATCCCGATCCCCTGGCGCTGCTGCAGCAGCTCGCGCCGCTGCACGAAGGCCGAGAGGAGGATGTCGGAGAGCGGCGCGTCCTCGAGCAGCAGGCGCCGCAGCGCCGCGCGCTCGACCGAGATGTAGCGCATCGGCTGCGTCACCACCGCCGTGAGGAAGACTTCCTGGCCGGTGAGCAGGTTCATCTCGCCGAGGAAGCCGGAAGGGCCGTGGCGGACGATCTCCCCTCCGGCGGGGTCGAGGATCGCGGCCTCGCCCTCGCGGATGGCGATGAACGGGTAGGTCGCGTCGCCGACCCGGAACAGCTCCTCTCCGACCTCGGCGGTGCGCTCCTCGCCGTGCGCGGCCAGGGTGGCGAGCTGGCTCTCGGAGAGGGCGCGGCTGACGGGGGCGACCACGCGTCAAGGCTACTGAGGACGGGTAGCCTGCCCCTGACGTCAGCGACCGAAAGGACCGGGATGCGCAACCCCTTCACCCACAAGAAGCTCGAGGAGGTCAAGGACTCGGCGGCCGACTTCGGCCACGGCGACGCGATGGAGGCGCGGTTCGCCCAGGGAGACCTGGAGGCCGAGGAGACCGGCTTCAGCTTCCATCGGCTCAAGCCCGGCAAGCGGCAGCCGTTCGGCCACCGGCACGAGGACGCCGAGGAGGTCTACGTGGTCGTCCGCGGCGACGGCCTCTTCAAGCTCGACGACGAGATCATCGAGATCGAAACCCTCGACGCGATCCGCGTCTCCCCCGAGGTGACCCGCGCCTTCGAGGCCGGCGAAGAAGGCCTCGAGGTGCTCGTCTTCGGCCCCCACAAGGAAGGCGACGGCTCCCTCGACCACGAGTTCTGGACCGACTGATCGCCGAGACCGCAAAAACCCTTCTTGAGGAAGGGTTTTTGCGGTCTCGCGGATAGACTGCGCGCCGATGCCTACCGAGGTTCAGGGAATCGAGGGGATGAAGGCGCTGGTCGGCCAGGAGGTCGGGCCGAGCGAGTGGCGCACGATCACCCAGGCGGACATCGACGCCTTCGCCGAGCTCTCTGGCGACCACCAGTGGATCCACGTCGATCCCGAGCGGGCGAAGACCGAGAGCCCGTACGGGGCCACGATCGCCCACGGCAACCTCACTCTCGCCACCGTCGACGGCTTCCGCACCGAGCTGATCTCCTCCACCGGCTTCGCGATGGGGGTCAACTACGGCTGGGACAAGATCCGCTTCCCCGCACCCGTCCCCGTCGACTCCCGCATCCGCGCCAAGGCCGAGGTCGTCTCGGTCGAGGAGAAGGGCGGCGGCTGGTACCAGGTAGTCACCCGCTTCACGATCGAGGTCGACGGCGGCGAGAAGCCCTGCTTCGTCGGCGACTCGGTGACGCGGGTTTTGGCGGCGGATTAGCCAGCCTTATGGCGGCGCTAGCGGTGTGCCTTTTGACCGCATAGCGAGCAAAAGGCACACCGCTGCGTCCCGCAGAACTACTTGACCGTCAACGTCCCTTCCATCCCCGCCTGGCGGTGGCCCGGGACGGAGCAGAAGAAGGTGTATTCGCCCGGCTTCAGGTCGACCGTGGCGGATTCGCTGCCTTCGGCGATGACCTCGGTGCCGCCGACCTCCTGGCCGCTGGAGTCTTCGATCCGGACGTCGTGGGGGACCGGTGAGGAGTTGGTGAAGTTGACCGTGTCCTTGCCCGCCTCGGCGCTCGCTTCGTCGCTGGTGAAGGCGAGGCCGCCGTTGGGGTCGGCTTCGATGTCGATCGTGCTGCCGGAGCCCTCGGAGCCGCCTTCGGCCTTTTCCTTGGCTTCCCCGGCCTTGTCTTCGACCTCTTCCTTTGCTTCACCCGCCTTGTCTTCGACTTCGTCCTTGGCTTCGCCGGCCTTGTCTTCGACTTCTTCGACGGCGCCGGCAACCGGAGAGGTGTCTCCGCTCGTGTCGTCGCCACCGCCGCAGGCGGCAAGCGCCAGCGCGGCGAGCAACAGGGCGAACAGCGGTACGAGCTTCTTCATCTCGGTCCTTTCCCGCGGGAACTGGTCAGTGGCAATCTAGTCGCGATACGTAGGGGTCCGCTACCCGGTTCAGCGCCCGTGGAACTCGGGCGTGCCGCCGCTGAAGAAGGTCTCGACCCCGTTGCGGAGGTCTTCGGTCGCCATCGAGTCGGCGATTCCGTGCCGCTCCAGCTGCAGGTGGTCGTTGATCGAGTTCTCGATGCTGACCCCGATCAGCTTCTTCGCCATCCGCACGTAGTGCGGCGCCTTCTTCGCCAGCTCGTCGGTCAGCGCCCGGGCGCTCGTCATCAGCTCGTCGGGCTCGACCACCTCGCGCACCAGCCCCAGCTCCTTCGCCTCGGCGGCGCTCATGTTCGGGTCCTCGAGGAGGATTTCCAGCGCCTTGCTCGGGCCGACCACGCGGGGCAGGAAGTAGGTCATGCCGCCGTCCGGCGAGGCCCCGATCCGCCCGTAGGCCGGCGCGAAGAAGGCGGCGCTGGAGGAGATCCGCATGTCGCAGGCGAGCGCCAGCGAGAACCCCGCCCCGGCCGCCGGCCCGTTGATCGCGGCGACCACGGGATAGGGGGTCCGCCGCAGGTCGATGATCGCCTGGTGCAGCGCCTCGGCCCCACGCCGCACGTCGGAGGGGAGGTCGATCTCGTCCGACTCGACCCCTTTGCGGAACCAGGTGACGTCGCCGCCGGCGCAGAACGCCTTGCCGGAGCCGGTCACGATCAGCCCCCGCAGCGGCGCCCGGTCCGCGAGCCAGCCGAAGGCGACGATCATCTCGCCGATCATCTCCGGGCTCATCGCGTTGAAGGCGTCGGGGCGGTCGAGGGTGAGAATCCCGATCTCCCCGTCGATCTCGATTCGAAGGGTGTTCAGCTGCGGCGGGGCGATGGTCTCGCTGGTCATCTCTCTTCCTCTGGGCGTGCGGGTTTGGCTGAGTGGCCAGCAGCCTACCCTTAGAGGGATGGCGAAAGGCAAGGACAGCGGCGCCCTCTCCCGGGCGGAGCGGATCGCGCAGCAGCGCAAGTCCCTGCCCGACCAGCCCGGCGTCTACCTCTTCTACGACCGCGACGGCGAGCTGCTCTACGTCGGCAAGGCGCGCTCGATCCGCAAACGGATCGGCTCCCACTTCTCCGGCGGCGACACCCGCCTGACCTCGCGCATCGACCGCATCGAGAGCCTCGTCACCGCCAACGAGGCGGAGGCGCTGCTGACCGAGCAGAGCTTCATCAAGCGCCACCGGCCGCGCTTCAACATCCGCCTCCGCGACGACAAGTCCTATCCCTACGTCGCCGTCAGCCTCGACGAGGACTACCCGCGCGTCTACTTCACCCGCGAGAAGCACCGCTCCGGCCGCGCCTACTTCGGTCCCTTCTCCAGCGCCAAGCGGGTGCGGGAGACGCTCGACCTGCTCGGCAAGCTCTTCCAGTTCCGCACCTGCGAGGGGAAGGAGCCGGGACGCCGCTCCGGCAGCCCCTGCCTCGACTACTACATCAAGCGCTGCGGGGCGCCCTGCGTCGACTACATCTCCAAGGAGGAGTACCGGCGCAACATCGAGGCGATCGTCGACTTCCTCTCCGGCCGCTACCGCCAGGTCGAGCGCGAGGAGGAGGAGAAGATGAAGTTCGCCGCCGCGGCCCAGGAATTCGAGCGGGCGGCGATCCACCGCGACCGGCTGAAGGCGATCCGCTCGCTGTTCGAGCGTCAGCGGGTCGCCGGGGCGACGATGGGCACCGCCGACCTGATCGGGGTAGCGGTCGAGGGCGCCGACGCCAACGCCCAGGTCTTCCAGGTCCGCGACGGGATCCTCGCCGAGCGCCAGAGCTTCTACCTCGAAAACGAGGGCGAACGCGAGCCGGCCGAGGTCGCCGAGGAGTTCATCTCCCAGTACTACGCGGCCTCGCCCTCGATGCCGCGGACGATCGTCGTCGGCCCCTATCTGCGCGACCGCGCCGAGGTCCTCGCCGAGGCGCTGAGCGAGCGCCGCGGCGCCCCGGTCGAGGTCCGCGCCGCCGAGCGCGGCGACAAACGGCGGCTGCGCGAGCTCGCCGAGCGCAACGCCCAGCTCGCCCTCGACCAGGACCGGCTGCGGCGCGAGCACCGACGCACCCGCCGGGTCGAGTCCCTCTCCGCCCTCGCCGCAGCCCTGGGGATGGAGGAGCTGCCGGTGCGGATCGAGGGCTTCGACATCTCGACGATCGGCGGCGAGCACACCGTCGCCTCGATGGTCGTCTTCGAGGGCGGGGCGACGAAGAAGTCCGACTACCGGCGCTTCAAGGTCCGCGGCGACCTCCGTGAAGACGGGGGCAACGGCGGCCCCGACGACTTCGCCTCGATGGAGGAGGTGCTCTCGCGGCGGATGGCGCGCTACCTCGAACAGGCCGACCTCTCGCCGCACGACCGCAAGCGCGACCAGAGCTTCGCCTCGCTGCCCTCGCTGATCCTGATCGACGGCGGTAAAGGCCAGCTGGCGGCGGGGGTGCGGGCGCTGCAGCCGTTCACCGAACGGGGCGTCACCGTCGTCAGCCTCGCCAAGCGGCTGGAGGAGGTCTACGTCCCCGGCCGCTCCGAGCCACTCGACCTCGCCGCCGACTCCGAGGCCTCGCGGCTCCTGCAGCGGGTTCGCGACGAGGCGCACCGGTTCGCGATCGAGCACCACCGCGGCCGCCGCGACCGCGGCATGCTCGAGGGCTCGGTCCTCGACGACCTGCCCGGGATCGGCCCCGCGCGCAAGCGCGCCCTGCTGCAACACTTCGGGACGCCGGAGCGGTTCCTCGCCGCCACCCGCGAGGAGCTCGAGGCGGTGCCCGGCCTGCCTGGCAAAGTAGGCCGCGAGATACACGAGCAACTGAACCGAACCAACTGAGGAACGCGATGGCGGAGCGGGTGGAGACGGACTTCGAGAAGCGCGGCAACGGGCGCCCCCGGCAGGTGACCCTGGTCGTGATCACCGGCCACTCGGGCGCGGGCAAGTCGGAGGCGATCGCCGCCTTCGAGGACGGCGGTTACTTCTGCGTCGACAACCTGCCGCCGCGGATGATCGCCGGCCTCGGCGAGCTCTTCCGGCACGAGGGCAGCGGCGTCGAGCGCGCCGCCGTCGTCTCCGACGTGCGCGGCGGCGAGTACTTCGAGGAGCTGGTGCAGGTGCTCGACGACCTCGAGGCGGAAGGGCTGCCGCCGATGGTCCTCTTCCTCGAGGCCGACGAGGAGGTGCTGCTGGACCGCTACAAGGAGACCCGCCGCCGCCATCCGCTGGCCCCGGAAGGGCGGATCGTCGAGGGGATCCGGGCCGAGCGCGAGCTGCTGGCGCCGCTGCGCGAGCGCGCCGACAAGGTGATGAACACCAGCGACCTGACCGGGGCCGAGCTGCGGCGCCGGATCACCGAAGAGCTGCTGGGCGAGGAGGAGACCGGCAAGCTCGCCCTCACGCTGCTCACCTTCGGCTTCAAGAACGGGCCGCCGCGCGACGCCGACCTCACCCTCGACGTCCGCTTCCTGCCCAACCCGCACTACGTCGACGACCTGCGGCCGAAGACCGGGATGGACCAGGAGGTACGCGATTACGTCGAGCAGGGGACCCAGGCCGGCGAGTTCTACGGCCGCCTGCTGCCGCTGCTCGAGTTCCTCGTCCCCGCCTATGTCGCCGAGGGCAAGAGCCACCTGACGATCGCGGTCGGCTGCACCGGCGGCCGCCACCGCTCGATCACCGTCGCCGACCGCATCCGCCGCGACCTGGCTGGGCGCGAGGACGTGATCGTGAAGGTCAAGCACCGCGACGTCGAGCTGGGTTAGCCACCCCCGGGCTTCGTCGCCAGCGGCCGGCCCACGGTAAGCCGCTGCGGCGGCCCGGCGGCGGCGATCGCGGTCCGCAGCTCGCGCAGCGCGGCGCCGGACTCGCGCCAGCCCTGGACCGCGAAGGCAACCCGTTCCTCGGCGTCGCCGACCGCGACCGCGTCGACGATCCAGGGGCGGCGGAGAACCACGCGGGCGAAGACCCCGTAGACGAGCACCAGCAGCAGCACGACCAGCTCTAGAGCGACCCCGAGCAGCGGGAAGAGGATCAGGACGACCAGGGCGATCCCGACCGCGAGGCCGATCGCCCCGAATCCCTCGGCGCCGTCGAGCACCAGCATCCCGTCGAAGACGTCCTCGCCGTCGACTTCCTTGCGGCTGCGGCGCCAGCGCTCCCGCAGGTTCGGCACCGGGCGTTCGACCCAGCGGCGCCGCACCTTCCAGCTGCGCCCGTCCGGCGCTTCGACGATCGACTCCTGTCCCAGCACGACCGCAACTCTAGAATCGCCGGTCCTTGCCTGAACCCGTCATCTCCATCAAGGGCCTGCGGAAGAGCTACGGCGACACCGAGGCCGTCCGCGGCATCGACCTCGAAGTTGACCGAGGCGAGATCTTCGCCTGCCTCGGCCCCAACGGGGCCGGCAAGACGACCACGGTCGAGATCCTCGAGGGCTACCGCAAGCGCAGCGGCGGCGAGGTCGCGGTGCTGGGCGTGGACCCCGAGCGGGCCAAGCGCGAGTGGCGGCAGCGGATCGGGATCGTCCTGCAGAGCTGCCGCCTCGACCCTTACCTGACCGTGCGCGAGTCACTCGACCTCTACGCCGGCTACTACTCCCACCCGCGCCCGGTCGCCGAGGTGTTGGAGCTGGTCGGGCTCGGCGGCAAGGCCGACGAGCGGACGGGCAAGCTCTCCGGCGGCCAGCAGCGTCGGCTCGACGTCGGCATGGCCCTGGTCGGCGACCCGGAGCTGCTCTTCCTCGACGAGCCGACGACCGGCTTCGACCCGGGGGCGCGGCGGCAGGCGTGGGAGGCGATCGCCGGCCTCCGCGAGCTCGGCAAGACCGTCTTCCTCACCACCCACTACATGGACGAGGCGCAGCACCTCGCCGACCGGGTGGCGATCATCGCCGACGGCGAGGTGGTCGCCCGCGGGGCCCCGGAGGAGCTGGGCGACCGCGACAGCCAGCCGACCGTGATCACCTACCGCGGCCCGGAGGGGGAGGTCTCGCTGTCGACGACGACGCCGGTCGAGACCCTCAACGAGCTGACCGGGAGGGCGCTGGCGGAGGGCTTCGAGCTCGAGGGCCTCGAAGTGAAGCGGCCCAGCCTCGAGGACGTCTACCTGCAGCTGACCGACCGCGGCAACGGCAAGGTCGAGGAGGGGGCGAGGCAGGCATGAGCATGGTCCTCCACCAGTTCCGCTACGACCAGAAGGCGTTCTGGCGCAACCCCGCCTCGGTCTTCTTCACCGTCGCCTTCCCGGTCGTCCTGCTGCTGATCTTCGCCACGGTCTTCAACGGCCAGACGATCGAGGTCGACGGCGGCGTCGAGATCACCGCCTACTACGTGCCGGCGATCATCACCCTGGCGGTGATCTCGGCGACGATGCAGAGCCTGGCGATGTCGCTCGTGATCGCCCGCGAGGACGGCCGCCTCAAGCGCGGCCGCGGCACCCCGATGCCGGCCTGGGTCTTCATCGCCGGCCGCGTCGGCAACTCGATCGTGGTGGCGCTGCTGATGCTCGCCGTGATCTCTCTGCTCGGCCGCGTCCTCTACGACGTGCCGATCCCCTGGGCCGAACTGCCGGCGATCCTCGTCACCCTCGCGATCGGCGCCGCCGCCTTCAGTTGCCTCGGCATCGCGCTGACGGCGGCGATCCCCTCGCAGGACGCCGCCGCCCCGATCGTCAACGCGCTGCTGCTGCCGCTCTACTTCCTCTCCGGCGTCTTCATCCCCGACGACGAGCTGCCGAGCGGGGTGATCGAGTTCGCCAACCACTTCCCGATCCGCGACTTCTTCCAGGCCTTCTTCACCGCCTACCTGCCGGGTGGGGACTCCGGCCTCGACTGGGGCAACCTCGCCGTCGTCGCGATCTGGGGCATCGCCGGCCTCCTGCTGGCGATCCGGTTCTTCCGCTGGACCCCGCGCTCCGGCTAGGAGGCTGGGAACCAGTCCAACTCCGACCGGTGCAAGATCGATGACACCATGGAGTCAGAGCGTCCAGAGGTTTGGGGTCCAAGATCTAGGTACACTCAAATCACGGGCGACTCCCGTCGTGTTGTGGTCGACTAGGAGATTCGCCCGAGGTTCCGAGATCTAGATAGGAACCGATGTCGACAGGCGTCGGGTTTTTCTTCACACGGAGACCCGGCGTCTGTTCTTATCCGCAATCTCATGAGATTGCGCGCTATTGACTATAGCTGTTAACTCCCAACGATCGTTTGGAGTTAGCGCTTAGCGTTGCTCTTATTGATCCCCTTACGGGCTCTGGAACGATTGCAGCAGC
Organism: Solirubrobacterales bacterium; assembly: GCA_035764245.1. Classification (GTDB taxonomy): domain Bacteria; phylum Actinomycetota; class Thermoleophilia; order Solirubrobacterales; family 70-9; genus VAYN01. The sequence continues at coordinate 71,196 of DASTZP010000010.1, read as the reverse complement.
GGCTTTAAGTAGCCATTTGGTTTACACGGAGATTGAGCGGCGATTTCATAGCGACGATAGGGACGCGACATAGAAAGGTCCCAGGGCCGACGGTTTTTCAGGCGTCCCTCCTATAGCCTCCACCCCTCAATGCTTCACCACGTCCTCCTGGAGGTCGGCGACCTCGACCGCAGCGCCGCCTTCTACGACTCAATGCTGGCCCCTCTGGGTTGGCGACGCCATTTCGAGCAGGACCAGACGATCGGCTGGGGCATTGCCAAGCCCGTCTTTTTCGTCTCCGGCAAGCACGACCCCCAGCCCGGCTTCGGCCTGCTGAGCTTCTCGGCGCTGGGGATCGTCGCGGTCAAGGCGGCCTGGGAGAACGGGGTCAAAGCCGGCGGCGTCAGCGTCGCCGACCCGGGCGAGCAGCGCTCGCACGGCTCCGGCTCCTACTCCGCTTTCCTCAAGGACCCGGACGGGTACGAGATCGAGATCACCATCGGCTCCGATTAGCGCGGGGCCGGGCGTTCCGAGTCCATAGGATCGGCTTCCCCAAACGACCCGCTTCATCAACAATTTAGGAGGAATTTGTTCATGGCTGTGAAGGTCGGCATCAACGGTTTCGGCCGTATCGGGCGTAACGTCTTCCGTGCCGCCAAGGAGGCGAACGCGGACATCGATTTCGTCGCGGTCAACGACCTCGTCGACACGGCCACGATGGCCCACCTGCTCAAGTACGACTCGATCCTAGGCCGCTACCCCGGCGGCGTCGAGGTGAACGGCGACACGATCATCGCCGGCGGCGACGAGGTCAAGGTCCTCTCCGAGCGCGACCCGGCCGCCCTGCCCTGGGGTGATCTCGGCGTCGACGTCGTGATCGAGTCGACCGGCTTCTTCACCAAGCGCGAGGACGCCGCCAAGCACCTCGAGGCTGGCGCCAAGAAGGTGATCATCTCGGCCCCGGCGACCGAACCTGACGTCACCGTCGCCCTCGGCGTCAACTTCGACGAGGCCTACGATGCCGACAGCCACCACGTCATCTCCAACGCCTCCTGCACGACCAACTGCCTGGCGCCCTTGGCCAAGGTGCTGCACGAGTCGTTCACGATCGAGCAGGGCCTGATGACGACGATCCACGCCTACACCGCCGACCAGCGCCTGCAGGACATGCCGCACAAGGACCCGCGCCGCTCGCGCGCCGCGGCGCTCAACCTGATCCCGACCACGACCGGCGCCGCCAAGGCCGTCGGCCTCGTGCTGCCGGAGCTGAACGGGAAGCTGAACGGGTTCTCGATGCGCGCCCCGGTCCCGACCGGGTCCGCCGTCGACCTCGTCTTCACCACCCCGAGCCCGGTCGAGCCCGACCAGGTCAACGCCGCCCTGAAAGCGGCCGCCGACGGTCCCCTGAAGGGCATCCTCGCCTACACCGAGGACCCGATCGTCTCCAGCGACATCGTCGGCGACCCGCACTCCTCGATCGTTGACGCGCCGTCGACGATGGTGATCGGCGACGGCCGCATGGTCAAGGTGATCAGCTGGTACGACAACGAGTGGGGCTACTCCAACCGCTGCGTCGAGCTGGCCGGCAAGGTCCTCGCCTAGCGCGGGACCACTGCCGCCGATGGCGTTCGACAAGGCAAGCGTCCGCGACGCGGAGGTCAAGGGCCGCCGCGTCCTCGTCCGGGTGGATTTCAACGTTCCCCTCAAGGACGAGGGCGACGAGCGGGTGGTCGCCGACGACACCCGGATCCGGGCGGCGCTGCCGACGATCGAACTGCTGCGCGAACGCGGCGCGGCGCTGGTCCTGATGTCGCACCTGGGACGGCCGGAAGGCAAGCCCGACCCGGCGCTCTCGATGGCGCCGGTGGCGAAGCGGCTCGGCGAGCTGCTGGGGATCGAGGTGAAGCTGGCGCCGGGGGTGATCGAGGGCGACGTCGACCTCACCTGCGGCGCCCTCGGCCCCGGCGACGTGCTGCTGCTGGAGAACGTCCGCTTTGAGCCGGGGGAGACGAATAACGACCCGCAGCTGGCCGAAAGCCTGTCCCAGCTTGGGAGCGTGTACGTCAACGACGCCTTCGGCGCCGCCCACCGCGCCCACGCCAGCACCACCGGCGTCGCCGACTACCTGCCCGCTTACGCGGGGCTGCTGCTGGAGCGCGAGGTGACCGAACTGGAACGGGTCGTCGACTCGCCCGAGCGGCCGCTGGTCGTCGTCCTCGGCGGCGCCAAGGTCTCCGACAAGGTCGGGGTGATCGACCGCTTCCTCGAAGTCGCCGACAAGGTCCTGATCGGCGGCGCGATGTGCTTTGGGTTCTTCAAAGCGCAGGGGATCGAGACCGGCAACTCCCTGGTCGAGGGGGTCGAGCTGGCCGGGGAGGCGCTGGAGCGGGCGAAGCATTCCGATTGCGAGCTGATGCTGCCGGTCGACCTCGTCCTCGGGCGCGAGTTCTCGGCCGAGACCGAGCGCAAAGAGAGCGACGGGGTGGAGGTGCCGGAGGGCTGGATGGGCCTCGACATCGGGCCCCGGACCGCGAACGCCTACGCGCAGGCGGTCGGGGAGGCCGGGACCGTGCTCTGGAACGGCCCGATGGGCGCGTTCGAGCTCGAGCCCTTCTCCGCCGGCACCCGCCAGGTCGCCGACGCCGTCGCCGCGGCACCGGGGACGACCGTGGTCGGCGGCGGCGACAGCGTCGCCGCGCTGAACCAGTTCGGTCTCGAGGACCAGGTCGACTGGGTCTCGACCGGCGGCGGTGCCTCGCTGGAGCTCTTGGAGGGAAAGAAGCTGCCGGGCGTGGAGGCCCTGCTCGACGCTGGAGAGGAGACCGCGAGTGCCTGAGCGCACCCCGTACATCGCCGCCAACTGGAAGATGCACAAGACCGTCGCCGAGGCGGCGGAGTTCGTCGACGCGCTGCTGCCGCGAATCGCCGCGACGCAGTCCGACGTCGTCATCTGCCCGCCGTTCACGGCCCTGACCGCGGTGGTCGAGCGCCGCTACGGGACGGCCGTCAAGGTCGCCGCCCAGAACATGCACGAGGAGGACTCGGGGGCCTTCACCGGCGAGGTCTCGGCGCCGATGCTGGTCGAGCTCGACGTCGAGGCGGTCGTCCTCGGTCACTCCGAGCGCCGCCAGTACTTCAACGAGACCGACGAGGCGCTGGCCCGCAAGGTCCCCGCCGCCCTCGCCGCCGACCTCGAGCCGATCCTCTGCGTCGGCGAGAGCGAGGAGGCGCGCGACGCGGGGGAGACCGAGGAGGTCCTCGAGCGCCAGCTGCAGGCCGACCTCAGCGGCATCGAGGCGGGGCAGATCGAGAAGGTCGTCGTCGCCTACGAGCCAATCTGGGCGATCGGCACCGGCCGCACCGCGACCCCCGAGCAGGCCCAGGAGGCTTGCGCCTTCATCCGCGACGTCCTCCGCGCCCGCGGCGCCGCCGCCGACCGCGTCCGCGTCCTCTACGGCGGCTCGGTCAAGCCCGCCAACGCCGCCGAGCTGCTCTCGCTGCCCGACGTCGACGGTGCCCTCGTCGGCGGCGCCAGCCTCGACGCCGAGGACTTCGCCGCGATCGTCGAGGCGGCAGACTGACCGGATGAGCCCGCTCGTCCCCTCCCTGGCCCTGATCATCCTCGACGGCTGGGGGCTGGCCGAGCCGGGGCCGGGCAACGCGATCTCGCTCGCCGAGACGCCGGTCTTCGACCGCCTCTGGGACGAGTTCCCCCACACCCAGCTCTCGGCCCAGGGCCGCGACGTCGGCCTCCCCGAGGGCCAGATGGGCAACTCCGAGGTCGGCCACCTCAACCTCGGCGCCGGCGCGATCGTCAAACAGGACCTGTCCCGGATCGACGACGCCGTCGCCGACGGCTCCTTCTTCGAGAACGAGGCGCTGCTCGCCGCCTGCGAGCGTGCCCGTAATAGCCCCCGCGGGCGGCTGCACCTGCTCGGGCTCGTCTCCGACGGCGGCGTCCACTCCGGCTGGGAGCACATCGAGGCGACGATCGAGCTCGCCGCCCAGGAGGGCGTGCCCGACGTCGTCTTCCACGCCTTCACCGACGGCCGCGACACGCTCCCGCACGGCGGCAAGGGATATCTCGAAGAGCTGGAGCGCTGGCTGCAGGCCGCAGGCCGCATTGCCACCGTCAGCGGCCGCTACTACGCGATGGACCGCGACACCCGTTGGGAGCGGACCAAGCTCGCCTACGACGCGATCGTCCACGCCCAGGGCCTGCACGCGCCCAGCGCCGCCGCCGCGATCGCCGAGTCCTACGAGCGTGGCGAGACCGACGAGTTCGTCAAGCCGACGGTGATCGGCGACTACGACGGCGCCGCCGAGGGCGACGTCGCGATCTTCATCAACTTCCGCCCCGACCGCGCCCGGCAGCTGACCCGCGCCCTCGCTGAGCCCGGCTTCGACGAGTTCTCCCGCGCCGGCGCCGCGCCGCTGGACCTGACGACGATGACCGAGTACCGCAAGGGCTGGCCCTACCCGGTCGCCTTCCCGGAGCAGCGGCCGGCGACGACGCTGGCGGAGACGATCGCCGCCGCCGGCGGCAACCAGCTCCACGTCGCCGAGACCGAGAAGTATGCCCACGTCACCTACTTCTTCAACGGCGGCAGGGAGCAGGAGGTAGAGGGGGAAGAGCGGCAGCTGGTCGAATCGCCGCGCGACGTCCCGACCTACGACCACAAGCCGGAGATGAGCGCCGAGGGCGCCGCCGAGACCTTCGTCTCCCACTGGGGCGAAGGCAGCTACCGCTTCGGGATCATCAACTTCGCCAACCCGGACATGGTCGGACACACGGGCGTGATCCCCGCCGCCGTCAAGGCGGTCGAGACCGTCGACGCCCAGCTCGGCAGGGTCGTCGAGGCCGTCACCGCCAAGGGCGGCGCCTGCATCGTCACCGCCGACCACGGCAACTGCGACCACATGCTCGAGCCCGACGGCTCCCCCAACACCGCCCATTCGCTCAACCCGGTTCCCCTTGTCGTCACCGCCAAGGGGATCGACCTCCGCGACGGCGGCATCCTCGCCGACGTCGCCCCGACCGCCCTCGACCTCCTCGGCATCCCCCAGCCGGAGGCGATGACGGGGCGGTCGCTGATCGCGTGAGGTCAGACCCGCAGCGACTCCGCTTCGAGATCGAGGCTCGTGACGGCAGCGCCCGCGCCGGCGTGATCCACACCGCCCACGGGCCGATCGAGACGCCGGCCTTCATCCCGCTGGCGACGAACGCGACGGTGCGGGGGCTGGAGTCGGCCGAGGTGGCAGGGCTCGGCTACCAGCTGATCCTCGGGAACACCTTCCACCTCTTCGTCTCGCCCGGCCCGGAGCGGATCGCCGCCGCCGACGGGTTGCACGGGTTCATGGGCTGGGAGCGGGCGCTGATCACCGACTCCGGCGGCTTCCAGGTCTTCTCGCTCGCCCACGGCGGGGTGATGGACGAGGTCAAGGGCAGCGGTCGCTCCGGCACCCATGGCTCGACCGTGGAGATCGCCGAGGAGGGGGTGCAGTTCAAGTCTCCGCGCGACGGCGGCGAGATGTTCATCTCGCCGGAGGTCTCGATGAGCGTCCAAGCGGCGCTCGGCTCCGACATCGCCCTCGTCTTCGACGAGTGCACGCCCTTCCACGCCGATCGCGAGTACACCGCCCGCTCGACCGAGCGCACCCACCGCTGGCTCGACCGCTGCCTCGCCTGGCACGAGCGCGAGGGGCCCGAGCGGCAGGCCGTCTTCGGGATCGTCCAGGGCGGGACGCACGAGGACCTGCGCCGCGAATCGGCCCAGGCGGTCTCCGAGGCCGGGGTCGACGGCCTCGCGATCGGCGGCACCCTCGGCCGCGACAAGGAGGAGATGGCGAGCGTCCTGGCGATGACCGCGCCCCTGCTGCCCGAGGCGGCACCGAAGCACCTGCTCGGGATCGGCGAGGTGGACGACCTGCTCGGGGGCGTCGCCCTCGGCCTCGACGTCTTCGACTGCGCCGTCCCCACCCGCCTCGCCCGCCACGGGATGGCCCTCGGGCCGTATCCCGAAAGCCGCTGGCGCCTCGACCTGCGCAAAGGCCGCTGGGTCGGCGATCGCGCGCCGCTGGTCGAGAATTGCCCCTGTCCGGCCTGTCGGCGGCACGACCGCGACTACATCAGCTACCTCTCGCGCGGCGAGGCGCTGACCGCGGTCCGCCTCATCGCCGTCCACAACCTCACCTACATGCACGAGCTGACGACCTATGCCAGAGCGGCGATCCAGGCAGGGACCTTCGACAACTACCGCTCCACCGTCCTGTCCGGCGCAACCCCCTGGGAGGCCTGAGCGGGAGGGGCCGGTGGGGGTCCCTGGGTACTCGGCACGGAGACCGAGCGTTGCGCTGCATGGCGCCAGCTATCCACGATCCAACTCGGCGGAGGTGCTCCCAGGGACCCCCACCGGCCCCTCCCCGGACAACGCCTATTCGGTGTTATCCCGGATCAGTTCCTTTACTTCTTCGACGACCTTGTCGACGGTGTCGCCGGCGACGCGGGAGACCTTGACCCCGGCGGCCTTGTCGGTGGTGACGATCACCGCGGTCGCGACCGCGGCCGCGACCAGGATCAGTGCCACCGCCGCGACGACGAAGCGGGCGAAGCGGGAGAAGAGGCCGCGCTTCGCCGGCTGCGCGGCCCGCCGCGGCGCCGCCGCGGGCGCAGGCGGGGCGGGTGCCCGGGGCGTCGGCCGCCGGGTCTGCGAGGGGGCCGGGCGGTACTCGGTTTGGGCCGTGTCGCGCCCCATGTACCGGGTGGCGGCGGTGTCGCCGCCGAGGACCCGCGTCGCCGAGGTGCCCTCTTCCAGCGGCAGGGTCACGTCGCCGCCTTCGAGCCCGAGCCGGAGGCCGGCGGCGAGCTCGTCGGCGCTCGCGTAGCGCCGGCTCGGATCGCCCTCCAGGGCCCGCAGTACGGCCGCCCCCAGGGTGCCGGGGACGTCGCTGTTGTAGGTGTCCGGCGGCAGCGGTTTCTCGTTCTGCTGGCGCACCGCCAGCTCGGCCAGCGAAGACCCCTCATAGGGGAGCCGGCCGGTGAGGAACTGGTAGAGGACGACGCCGAGGGCGTAGACGTCGGTCGCCGGCGTCGCCTCCTCGCCGCGCACCTGCTCGGGGGCCAGGTAGGCGGCGGTGCCGACCACCGAGCCGACCTGGGTAATCCGCGTCTGCTCGATCGCCCGCGCGATCCCGAAGTCGGTCAGCTTGACGATCATCTCGCCGCCGCCGACCGGGCCGCCGACGATCATCAGGTTCCCCGGCTTGACGTCGCGGTGGATGATCCCGCGCCGGTGGGCGTAGTCGAGCCCGGCGCAGGCCTGGACGCCGATCTCAGCTGCGATCTCTGGCTCCACCGGCCCCTGCCGCTGCAGGATCTGCGCTCCGGAGCGTCCCTCGACGTACTCCATGACGATGTAGTGGCGGCCTTCGTCGACGCCGGTGTCGTAGACCTGGACGATGTTCGGGTGGATCAGTTTCGCCACCGCCAGCGCCTCGCGCCGGAAACGGGCGACGAAGCGCTCGTCGTCGGAGAGGTGCTCGGCCAGCACCTTGACCGCGACCGTCCGCTCGAGGATGCGGTCGGTCGCCTTGTAGACGTTCGACATGCCGCCGGTCCCCAGCTTCTCAGCGGTCTCGTAACGCCCTGAGAGCGTGCCCCCACCGGCCTCCATCATTCGACCCCCACGTTGGGACCTACACCGCCGGAGGGCGGGGTTTCTTCGCCTTCCGGTTCGGCCGGCGTTTCGCCGTTGCCTTTTTCTTCGCCTTTGCCGTTCGATTGCGGCGGCAGGGTCGGGCCTTCGCCTTCCGCCGGTTCCTCGCCTTCGGAGGGTTCCTTCCCTTCCTTTTCCGGCTTCTCCTTCTTCGGCTTCTTCTCTTCTTCCACTTCGTTTTCAACATCGGTTTCGGGCTCGGGTTCCGTTTCTTCGCTGGCCGCTTCTTCGTCGCAGCGGGCGACCACTTCGCTCAGCTTCGCCGTCCCTTCCCGCAGCGCCGCCTTCAGCTTCGAGTCCACCCCTTGCAGCTCTTCGACCTCGGCGGTGACCGTGGCGACCGCGTCTTCGGCGCCGATGCAGTCTTCTTCGGCGGCGAGCGCCTCGACCTGGTCCAGGTTGGATTCGATCTGGTCCGCCGTGGTCCCGGGCAGCAGGTCGGCGTCGCCACCACCGCAGGAGGCGAGCGCCGCCGCGCAGGCGGCGCCGAGCGCGAAGGCGAGCAGGAGCGGGGTCAGGCGGCCCATGATTCGAGTCTAGAGAAAGGCCCGCGGTCGATATTTGCCCTGCATTTTCCGCTCATCTGCCGACCTCCAGCCGCTCCGCCAGGACGTCGGGCAGACCGGCCGCGCGAATCGCCGCCGCGGCCGCCTCGATCTCGTAGGGGACGCGGTGGTAGGTGGCGAGCCAGCGCTCGGTGTCGAGCTCGAGCCAGGCGGCGCGGGGATCGCCGTCGCGGGGCTGGCCGACGCTGCCCGGGTTGAGCAGCCACTCGCCGTCGCCGATCTCGATCTCGGCACCGTCGTTTGCCTGCGCGCCCTGGGCGTAGCCGCCGTGCCTGCCACCGGCGCGGACGAAGAAGAGGGCGATGTGCGAGTGGCCGATCAGCCCCACCCGCTCCTCCTGCGCCTCGAAGCCGGCTTCGGCCTGGTCGGTGGAGAGCACGTACTCCCAGACTGGGTCCCGCGGGGAGGCGTGGAAGAGGCCGACGCCCTCGCGCGACGCGGTCGGGTCGAGGGACCCGAGGAACTCCAGCGTCGCCGGGCTGACGTTCTCGCGCGTCCATTCGACCGCGGCTGCGGCGGCCTCGGAGAAGGTCGAGATGTCGAGGGCCCCCAGCAGCGCCAGGTCGTGGTTGCCGACCAAGCAGGCGCTGCAGCGCTCGCGGACCAGCGCCGTGCAGGCGTCGGGCTCTGCCCCGTAGCCGACCATGTCGCCGAGGCACCAGATCTCCTCGACCGCGGCCTCCTCGGTCGCCGCGAGGACGGCTTCGAGGGCCTGCCGGTTGGAGTGGATGTCGCTGAGGACAGCTACGCGCAAGGCGGGGAGGGTAACGCGGCTGCGCCCCGGTCCATACGATTGGCCCGTGAGCGCAACCGATTCAGTCGCCGCGCTGCGGGGTGCGGTCGAAGCCGCCGCGCGCGCTTTGCGCGACGGCCAGCCGACCGAGCCGTCCCCGACCCTGGAGCGCCCGCCGAAGCCCGAGCTGGGCGATTACAGCTCCAACGCGGCGATGCTCCTGGCCGGTTCGCTGGGCGACAACCCGAGGGCGGTGGCCGAGCGCCTGCGCGGGCAGCTCGAAGCCGACGCCGGGCTGGCGCCCGACCTCGAGCGGATCGAGGTCGCGGGGCCGGGGTTCGTCAACTTCTTCCTCGCCGACGCCTGGTACCTGCGCGCCCTCTCGGGGCTGCTGGAGGGGATCGACGATCTGGGCACGAGCGTCGCCGACTCGCCGGAGAAGGTCCTGGTCGAGTTCGTCTCCGCCAACCCCACCGGGCCGGTGCACGTCGGCACCGGCCGCCACGCCGCCTACGGCGACTCCCTGGTGCGGTTGCTCGAGGCGACCGGGCACGAGGTCGAGCGCGAGTACTACGTCAACGACGCCGGCAGCCAGATCAGCCGCTTCGCCGACTCGATCGCGGCGCGGATGCGGGGCGCCGAGCCACCCGAGGACGGCTACGCCGGCGCCTACGTCGGTGAGATCGCCGAGCGGCTGCGGGCCGAGGGCGTCAGCCCGGATGACCGCGAGGAGCTGGAACGGCGGGGGGTGGAGGCGATGCTGGACGGGATCCGGCAGACGCTGGAGCGCTTCGGCGTCCGCTTCGATACCTGGTTCTCGGAGCGCAGCGTCTATGCCAAGGGGGAGGTCGAGGAGGTGCTGGCCGAGCTGGAGAAGCGCGGGCACACCTACCGCCACGAGGACGCGCTCTGGCTGCGCACCACCGCCTTCGGCGACGACAAGGACCGCGTCCTGATCCGCTCCAACGGCGAGGCGACCTACCTGACGCCCGACATCGCCTACCACTGGGACAAGCTGCAGCGCGGCTTCGACCGGCTGATCGACGTCCTCGGCGCCGACCACCACGGCTACGTGGCCCGGGTCCGCGCCGCACTCGAGGCGCTTGGGGCGGAGCCGGAGCGCTTCGAGGCGCTGATGATGAGCCTCGTCCACTTCGTCGAAGGCGGCGAGCGGGCGCAGATGTCGAAGCGCAGCGGCGACTTCGTCACCCTCGACGAGCTGCTCGACGACATCGGCGTCGACGCGACCCGCTGGTTCATGCTCTGGCGCAGCCACGAGACGACCGTCGACGTCGACCTCGAGCTGGCCCGCAGCCAGTCGAGCGAGAACCCCGTCTACTACGTGCAGTACGCCCACGCCCGCATCGCCAGCATCCTCCGCAAAGCGGGGGAGGGAGCGGCGCCGGCGGTCGACGCCGTCGCGGGCCGGCCGCCGCTGGAGGGCAGCGAGAAGGTCCTCGTCAAGCGCCTGCTCGAATTCCCCGAAGAGGTTCGGGTCGCGGCGGCGCGACGGGCACCGCACCGCATCTGCGCCTACTCGACCGCGGTCGCGGCCGACTTCCACGCCTTCTACCGCGACTGCCAGGTGGTCGGCGCCGAGGGCGAGGGGGTCGAGGCCTCGCGGCTGGCGATCTGCCTCGCGACCAAGCGGACGATCGCCGCCGCTCTCGGCCTGCTGGGGATCTCCGCGCCCGAGCGGATGTGATGCTGCGGAGGGGAGCCCGAATTCCCGTCCTGGCCGAGATCGCGGGGCCGGCGGACGGGCGGGCGTGGGCGCTGCGGCGGCAGGACTTCGCCGGCCTGACGACGCTCCTGCCGCGGCTGGCCGAGCGGCGGGTGGTGGCCGTCGTTGGAGAGGGGGGGACGACCGCGGTAGCGGCGGTTGCCGTCGCGGCGGCCGCCTCGGCCTCGGGACACCGCACGATCCTCGTCGAGTGCGACCTCGCCCGGCCCGTCCTGGCGGCCCAGATCGGCCTCGACGCCGCCCCCGGCGTGCACGAGTACCTGCGCTGGGAGGCCCAGCCACAGGACGTCCTTCAGCCCGTCGCGCTGGCGGGCCCGGCGACCGCGAGCGCGACCGAGCCGCTCGTCTGCGTCAGCGCCGGCCGGCCGGCGGGCAAGGCAGACACCCTGCTCCGCCTGCAGAGCTTCGCCCACATGGTCGAGAAGCTGCGCGCGGCCTACGAGCTGACGCTGCTGCTCTCGCCGCCGGTCCTCGACGAACCGGATGCTGCGCATGCGGTGGCATCCCAGGCCGAGGCGGCGGTCGCGGCTCTCCCCAGTGGCGAGACGGATCGCCGCGCGGCAAAGCGCCTGCGATCGGCGGTTCGCCGCTTGCCTCCCGACACCCTCGGGGCGATCGCCCTCGTCGCGCCCGGCTGGGTTCAGAGGTCGTAGCGCGCCAGGTCGGCGTCGAGGCGCTCGGCGTCCTCGCCGCTGGGCCCACGCCCACTGTCCGGCGGGCCGTCCGATCCGCGCCGCCGCCAGCGCAGGACCCCGATCGCCAATGCCGCCACGGCAGCCAGGAAGGCGACGATCGGGACCAGGTAGGCGGAGAGGCTGAAGCCAGAGTCGGGCGGCAGCGCCAGCACCTCGTCGCCGTACTCGGCGACGAGCGCGTCCCTGATCTCCTCTTCGCTGCGGCCTTCGTCGATCAGGCGGTTGATGAACGCGCGCTCGCGCTGGGCCTGCGGCGATTCGGCCAGCTGCAGCAGGGTGCCGCAGACGGGGCACATCACCTGCTTTTCGATTTCCGTCAGCGAGGCGCCCCCTTCGGCGGCGGCCGCCGGCGCGAGCACGGCCAGGGCGATGGCGAGGATCAGGGTCAGGCGCCCAATCATCAGCTGTTCTCCTGCAGAAGAGGAGCGACTTCATCGCGCAGCTGGGTCTCGCCGACCGGTCCGGGGACCACCAGCCGTACCTTGCCGGCGGGATCGACGAGGAAGTTCTCCGGCACCCCAGTGGTCCCGTATTCGTCGGCGACATCGCCCTTGCCGTCGCGCAGCTGCGGGTAGGTGAGTCCGTAGCGCTCGACGAACGCCTCGGCGTCGCCACTCAGGTCCTGCGTGTCGATGCCCACCACCGTGAACCGCGGCCCGCCGTGCTGCTGCTGGAACCCCTCCAGCGCCGGCGCCTCGGCCCGGCAGGGGAGGCACCAGGACGCCCAAAAGTTGACCAGCACCCAACTGCCCCTGTAGTCGGCGAGCGATTCGCTATCGCCCCCCTCAAGCTGGGGGAGGGGCTTTATCGGCACCGCATCGCCCGCTTCCAGTCGCGAGGAGCCTTTGCTGACCAGCCCGAAGACGAGCAGGCCGACGACGGCCAGCACGCCCACGACTACGATGGAGGAGCGGATGCTCACGGGGAGGCGGAGAACCTTAGCGAGGGGCCTTAGTTGATCCAGCGTCGAAACAAGCCGGGCTCCCCACGGGACGCCTACGACGCCTTCGCCCCGATCTTCGACGAGTTCACCGCCCAGAACGACTACGAGGCCTGGGTGGGAGATCTGCTTCTACCCGAGCTCGCCAAGCATGGATTGAGGGTGGGCCGCGTCTTGGACGTCGGCTGCGGGACCGGGAAAGCCTTCGCGCCGTTGCTCGCTCGCGGCTGGGACGTTCACGGCTGCGATGTATCGGACGGGATGCTGGCCGAGGCCGCCGCGAAATTTCCGGACGTGCCACTGCTCCGCGCGGACGCCGCCGCCTTGCCGGCCTTCGAGCTCGATTTCGACCTGGTCCTGGTGTTGGGCGACGTCCTCAACTACCTGGTCGAGGATGGGGATCTCGAGCGCTTCTTCACGGGGGTTGCCCGCAGCCTTGCTCCCCGGGGACTTTTTCTGTTCGACAGCAACACGATCGGGCTGATGCGGGCGATGTTCGAAAGCTCGAGGTCGCAGTGGATGTCGCGAGCGAAGTGGAGATGGGGAGGCATGGGCCACGCGCTGGCCCCGGGCGGCATCTTCGAAGCAGAGCTTTCGGGCGAGGGGGTCCAGTCCCACATCCACCGGCAGCGGCATTGGCCGCAGGAGCAGGTGAAAAACGCGCTGGAGGCGTCGGGACTCGAGTGCCTCGCGGCGCTGGGACAGCGGGAGGAAGGAACGACGATTCTGCTGGACGAGACTCCCGACGAAGAACGTGACGCAAAGGTGATCTACATCGCCGGGAGAACGACTCGGTAAGAGAGCGGACGACGGGTCTCGAACCCGCGACCTCGAGCTTGGGAAGCTCGCGCTCTACCAGCTGAGCTACGTCCGCGCCGGCGGGATTCTACGCTGGTAGAGGCGGTCCTTGGCTGCCAGCAGCGCCTGGTCGGCGTTCGCCTGCAGGGCCTCGCCGTCGAGGTCGACGCTGGAGGCGACGCCGAAGGAGACGCCGACGCGGCCGTCGGCGAGGCCGGCGTTCCTGACCGCGGCGGCGATCCGCTCGGCGGCGATCGTCGCCTCCTCCGCGGTCGTGCCGGGCATCAGGATCGCGAACTCGTCGCCGCCGATGCGGAAGCAGTCGTCGGCGACACGGGAGGTCCCGAGGATGCGGGCCACTTCGCGCAGGACCTCGTCGCCGGCGGGATGGCCGAGGCGGTCGTTGACGCCCTTGAAGCCGTCGAGGTCGAGTAGGCAGAGGGAGAGTGGTCGACGGCCGCGGGAGAAGCGGGCGAGCTCGACCGGCAGTCGCTCCTCGAAGGCGCGACGGTTGGGGAGTCCGGTGAGGGCGTCGCTGCGGCTCTCGCGCGACTCCGACTCGTAGAGGTTGGCGTGAGAGAGGTGGGCGGCGATCAGCTCGCTCAGGAGCTCCAGCGTCTCGACGTCGCCGTCGTCGAAGTGGTGAGGCTGGGGCGCGTAGACCTTGAGGACGCCGACCGTCTCCTCCTGGTGGGTCAGCGGCACGCAGATCATCGAAGCGGCGTTGACCCGCTGGCAGGCAACGGAGTCGACGCGGGGGTCGTCGCCGGTGTCGTCGCTGCGCAGGACCCTGGCCTCGCGCACACAGAGCCCGGAGAGACTCGCGGCCGCCTTCAGCCTCATCCCCAGATAGGGAGTCGCCTCGCCGGTGGTGACCGCGTAGACCATCTCCTCGCCCTCCAATAGCTCGATCAGCCCGGCGCTGGCGCGGGTCAGCTCCTGCGCCCGCTCGGCGATCAGGCGCATGATCGCCTTTGGGTCGAGGTCGCTGGCGGCGATCTCCGTCTGGGTGTGGATGATCGCTCGTAGCTGCGCTGCCGATCGCTCGTTGGTCACGCTGTTCAATCGGCAGTTGCGGCTCCTCCATTTAGCGCCGCAAGAGTGGGTGGTCGGCCTGAGTCGGCCCGAGTCGGGGACTCAGGCCACTGCCCAGGTGCGCTCCTCCTCATCTGCCGTCGGCTGTCCGTTGCTCCCGCCGTCCTCGGAACCGACCTCCGGCAACCGGTAGAAGTGCTCGGTCGCGCCGCGCACCTGCCGCTCCCGGACCAGTTCGATCAGCCCCGCTTTGGCCAGCTCGGTGACGTGGTAGTTGGTGTTGCTGAGCGGGATCTGCAGCTCGCGGCTGAGATCGCTGGGGGAGAGGACCCTGCCGCCGTCGATCCCGAGGATTTCGAGGATCGAGACCCGCAGCGGGTGAGCCGTGGCCCGGGCCAGGCGCTCCCAATTGACGGGGACGGCAGAACGGCCGTTGCCGTTTTGCCCAGTTTCCGGCTGTTTTGCCGGGGAACCGCCGTTTTGTGAATGACCGTTGGGGGAATGGTGCTGTTGGGTTGGCATGAACCGATATTACCCAAAAATATTGACTCAAGTCATTAATTTCGGGTAGTCTTTTCGTCGAGGATGCTCTTTGGGAGGGAAATACCGATGCAACACAGCGCCGCTCGCTTCGCCCTGGCTCTCTGCTTCTGCCTGCTCTTCGCGCCGGCGACGGCGCTCGCCGACACCGACGACATCATCGCCCCGAGCGACGTCACCCACCCTGAAGTCAATTCCGGCTGGCAGGCGGGGACCTGCAATGCGGAACCGTGCTCGATCGCCACGCCGAATCTCTTCTTCGAAACGGCCGGCGCTCATCCCAACTTCGGCTTCACCCAGTTCATCATCAAGCACGGGCCGCCGCCCGGCGAAGCTCCGGTCGGCGAACTGAAGACCGTCCGGGTCGACCTGCCCGTCGGGCTCAGCGTCAACCCGGGCGCGACCCCGCGCTGCAAACGCTCGGAGTTCGAAGCCGACACCTGCCCCGTCGGCTCGAAAGTCGGCGAAAGCCTCGTCACGGCAGCCGGCCCGCTGGGGCCGATCGCCCCGGTGCCCGGCGTCACCCAGGTCCCCGTCTACAACGTCCAGCCCGAACCGGGGGAGGCGGCGCGCTTCGGACTCAAGCTCGCCGGCAACGAAGTCTTCCTTGAAGGCGACGTCGCCTGGGAGTCGGACTTCCACGAGGGCTTCACCATCCACGTCCCGGAGGCGCTGCCGGAAGACCTGGGAACCGTGCTCGGCCTGTTGACGGGACAGAAAGGCGTGATCCTCAAAAACCGGCTCGCCTTCAACGGCCGCGCCGGCGACGGCACCTTCCTCACGACCCCGACCACCTGCTTCGGCCCCGCCTATAAGGACGACTGGAAAGAGGGCGAAGCGCCCGGTGGGCCCTCCGGCCAGCTCTACTCGACCTTCCTCCGCGCCGACTCGGTGCAGGTTCCCGACCCGAACTTCCCTGCGGGTTCCTCCTACTTCGAGTCGCCGATTCCGCCGGTGAGCGAAACCGATGGGCCGGGCACCTCGCCCAAAGACTGCGAGACCATTCCCTACGACCCGTCGATCGAAGTCGATCCCGGCACGGTGGACGTGAACTCCCCGGCGGGCGCCGAGGTCGACGTCGACGTCCCGCATCTGAAAGAAGCGGCCGGGCAGGACAGCTCACACACCAGGCGGACGACGGTGACGCTGCCGCAGGGCATGGGCCTCAACCCCTCGGGCGCGAACGGGCTGAAGGCCTGCCTCGACGGCGAGTTCGGCAAGGGGACCAGGAACCCGGTCGCCTGCCCGCCGGAGTCGATCATCGGTCAGGTCAGGATCGAGTCCCCGCCGCTGATCGACCAGACCGACCCGCAGCCTGAAGAAGTCCTCGAAGGCAACGTCTACGCCGCCGAGCAGCTGAGCCGCGATCCGGCCTCGGGCGACTTGTACCGGATCTTCATCGAGGCCAAGTCCGACCGCTACGGGATCACGGTGCGCCTGGTCGGCAACGTCCGTGCCGACCCGTTGACGGGCCAGTTGAGCACGACGATCTCCGAAACCCCGCAAGTGCCTTTCACCGATTTCGACCTGACCTTCGAGGGCGGCGCCCACGCGGTGCTCAGCAGCCCGCCGATCTGCGGGCCGAGCAGATCCGACGCCGTGATGACCCCGTGGTCGGGCAATCCAGCCGCGACCCCGAGCAGCAGCTTCACGCTGACCGGCGCCCCCGGCGGGGGCAAATGCGCGCAGACGATGGCCGAGCGGCCGTTCGGCCCCTCCTTCGGTGCCGGCCCGGAGAGCTCGAAGGCGGGCGCGTTCAGCCCGGTAGCGGTTCGCATCGCCCGTGGCGACGGCCAGCAGGAGCTGAAGGGGGCCGACGTCGTCCTGCCCCCGGGGATGACCGGCAAGCTGCGGGGGATCCCGTACTGCCCCGAGGAGGCGCTCGCCGCTGCCGCCGGCCGGGCCGGCGGCGAGGAGCAGGCGAGCCCGAGCTGCCCCGCGGCGAGCCAGGTCGGCACCGCCTCGGTGACCGCCGGCACCGGCCCCTCTCCCTACGCGATCGACGGCAAGGTCTTCCTCTCAGGCCCCTATCACGGGGCTCCTCTCTCCCTGGCAGTAGTCACCCCCGCCACGGCCGGGCCGTATGACCTCGGCACGGTCGTGGTGAGGGTGGCTCTGTTCGTCGACCCCGAGACCGCCCAGATCCGCGCCGTCTCGGACCCGATCCCCCACGTCTTCGGCGGCGCCCTGCTCAGCATCCGCACCGTCGACCTGAAGATGGACCGGCCGAACTTCACGCTCAACCCGACCAGCTGCGACCCGTTCGCGACCAGCGGCAATCTCGCCGGCGGGGGAGGGGACCCGGCCAACCCCGGCAGCTTCAGCGCCTTCGGCGTCAGCGCCCTCTTCCAGACGAGCGACTGTCAGGCGCTCGACTTCAAGCCGAAACTGTTCACTAAGCTGATCGGCAACCGCAAGAAAATGCGCCGCAACGGGCACCCGGCCTTCCAGGCGGTTCTCGTCGCCCGCGACGGGGACGCCAACATCAAACGGGCGGCGCTGACGCTGCCGCGGTCCCAGTTCCTCGACCAGAGCCACATCGGGACCGTCTGCACCCGCGTTCAGCTCGCGGCCGCCGACTGCCCCGCCCGCTCCATATATGGATACGCCTGGGCCGAGACGCCGCTGCTGGACGAGAAAGTGGCCGGCCCTGTCTACCTGGTGTCCTCCGACAACGAACTCCCCGACCTCCTGGCGGACCTGAAGGGGCAGGTGAACGTGCGGCTGCGTGGCGTCATCAGCTCCTCCAAGCAGAGGATGAGGACCGTCTTCGCCAGCGTCCCCGACGTCCCGGTGAGCAAGTTCACGCTGAGGATGAAGGGCGGGAAGAAAGGCCTGCTCGTCAACTCGCGCAACCTCTGCGGCCACCGCAACCGCTCCTTCCTCAACTTCAAAGCCCAGAACGGCAAGAGCCTGAAGGTGAAGAAGCTGCCGCTACGGACCCCCGCCTGCAAGAAGCAGAAGCGTAAGAAGCGCTAGCGCCGTTGCTCTTCTTGTTTACCGGGTCCGCAGAGGTGGGTATGCGGGTCCCGATGCAGAGGGGGTTCGCGATTAGGGCCGCGCGGCGCGTGGCTGTGACGGCGGCGGCAACGCTGTTGATGCTGCCGGTCGCCGCCTCGGCCGATACCGGCGACATCATCGCCCCCCAGCACAACCCGCCGACGGCTAATGACGGCTGGCAGGCCGGGACCTGCAAAACCGACCTGCCGGAATGCACCCCGGAGACCCAGGCCCAGTTCTACACGCAGGCCGCCGGCCACCCGAACGTCGGCCTGACCCAGTTCATCGTCAAGAACGAGCCCTACCTCGGGTTGCCCGGGACCCAGCAGCCGGTCGGGGTCCTGAAGACCCTGCGGGTCGAGCTCCCGGTCGGACTCAGCGTCAACCCGCAGGCGACGCAGCGTTGTGAGCTGGCGAGCTTCCAGGCCGAACAGTGCGCCGTCAGCGCCCCTGGCTCCCTGGTCGGCACCAGCGCCGTGACCGCGGCGGAATTCGGAGTCCCGGTGGGTCCGCTCGACGGCCTCACCAAAGTGCCGGTCTACAACCTGGTGCCCAAAGAGGGACAGCCCGCTCGCTTCGGCTTCCGCATCCTCAGCAACGAAGTCTTCCTCGAAGCCGACGTCGACTGGTCCGGCGACTACCACGAGGGGTTCACGATCGCGGTCCCGGAATCGCCGATCGGCAAAATCCTCAAGAACCGGCTGGTGTTCAATGGCCGCGCCGGCAACGGCACCTTTCTGACTCTGCCCAGCACTTGCTTCGACCCCGCCCAGCCCGGCTTCGAGCACGTCTACTCGACCCTGCTGCGGGCGGACTCGAAAGAGAACCCCAACCCGACCTTCCCCGCCGGCTCGTCCTTCTTCGAGGCAACCCTGCCGCCTGGGGTCAAGCCGACCGGTTGCGACAAAGTTCCCTTTGAGCCGACCACCGCCGTCGACCCCGGCACCCAGCAGGTCGATTCCCCAAGCGGCCCGCAGGTAGAGGTCAAGGTGCCGTTCGAGGAGTCCGGGACGGCGATCGCCAACTCCAACGTCAAGGACGCCGTGGTGACTCTGCCGCGTGGGATGGGCCTGAACCCGGCCGCCGCCCCGGGCCTCGAGATGTGCTCCGACGAGCAGTTCGGTAAGGGCACGCGCAACCCCGTCGGCTGCCCGGGGGGCTCGAAGATCGGCACCGCCTCGATTGAGACCCCGCCGCTGCCCGCGGGCTCGCTCACCGGCACCGTCTATCTGGGCAAGCAGCTGAACCGGGACCCCCAGAGCGGCGATCTCTACCGGATCTTCCTCAACGCGGTCTCGACCCGCTACGGCGTCGACGTCCGGCTGATCGGCAACGTCAAGGCCGACCCGCTGACCGGCCAGCTGACGACCGTCTTCAAGGACAACCCGCAGGTGCCGTTCACCTCGGTGAAGGTCGACTTCGACGACGGCAAGGGGCTGCTCACCAGCCCGCCGACCTGCGGCCCGAACGCCGCCACCCACGCGATGACCGCCTGGTCCGGCACCCCGGACGGCGGTCCCCAGGAAGGGGGCTTCACCCTCAGCTCGGCGCCCGGCGGCGGTCCCTGCGCGAAGACGATGGGGGAGCGGCCGTTCGCCCCCGGCTTCGACGCGCAGCCGAAATCGAATCAGGTGAAAGCGTTCACCCCGTTCGTCGCCTCGCTCAACCGGCCGCAGGGACAGCAGGAGCTGAAGGGCGTCGACCTGGTGCTGCCGGAAGGCGCGACCGCGAAGCTGAAAGGGGTTCCCTACTGCCCGCCGGAGACGATCGCCAAAACCGAGCAGCGCTCGGGCCAGGCGGAGAAGAAAAACGCGGCTTGCCCGAACGACAGCAGGGTGGGCACTGTCTCCGTCCGGGCGGGCACCGGCGGCACTCCGCTGAAGATCGAGGGTGACGCCTACCTCGCCGGCCGCTACAAAGGAGCCCCGGTCTCGCTCGTCGTCGTCACCCCGGCGGTCGCCGGGCCCTTCGACCTCGGCAACGTCGTCGTCCGGGTGCCGCTCTTCCTCGACCCCGAGACGGCGCAGATCCACCCGCGGACCAACGACATCCCCGACGTCTTCGGCGGCGCCAAGCTCGACATCCGCTCCGTCTTCGTCAACGTCAACCGCAAGGACTTCACCCTCAACGGCACCAACTGCCGCAAGGAAGCGACCGCGGGGACGATCGCCGGTGGGGGAGCGGATCCGCTCAACCCCGCCGCCTTCTCGGCCTTCAAGGTCAGCGCTCCGTCACGCGGGACCGGGTGCCGCAAGCTGAAGTTCCGCCCGAAGCTGAACATCCGCCTGTTCGGGAAGACCCAGCGCGCCAAGCACCCGAAACTGCGGGCGGTCCTCAAGGCCCGCGGTCAGGACGCCAACATCCGCAAGGCCTCGGTGGCCCTGCCCCATGCGCTCTTCCTCGACCAGGCGAGCCTGGCGACCGTCTGCACGCGAGTTCAGTTCGCCGCGGAGAAATGCCCGAAGCGGTCGATCTACGGCAAGGCCCGGGCCTTCACGCCGTTGCTCGGCAAACCGCTGGAAGGGCCGGTCTACCTGCGCTCCTCAAATAACACGCTGCCGGACATGGTCGCCCACCTCGAGGGCCAGGTCGACATCGACCTCGTCGGCCGCATCGACAGCTTCCGCGGCGGCATCCGCACCACCTTCGGGCGGGTCCCCGACGTGCCGGTGAGCAAGTTCGTCCTGACGCTGCCGGGGGGCAAGAAAGGCCTCCTCGTCAACTCGACCAACCTCTGCGCGAAGCCGGTCAAGGCGATCATCCGGATGAAAGCCCAGAACGGCAAGAAGCTGAACCGCAAACCGAAGCTTCGGACCCCCTGCGGGGTTAAGGGGAAGGGCAAGCGGGCGAACCGCGGCTGACGACTTGATCACCGAAAAGTGTCATGACACTGATCGGTGACACGGTTACCCGGGTAGTAACACCGGGAGGTACTTGAAAGACCCGCGACGCCCTGTAATGTCTTTCGCGGGAGAGTTGTTCTTGGGCGCTACAGGGGGCGTCCTCGTTAAGGGAAAAACGAGGAGGAAAAATTAATGGCAAAGCGCTCAGTCGCATTGCTTCTTCTGTGTCTCGGGGCCTTGATGGCTATGCCCGTGCTCGCACAGGCGGACACGACGGACATCATCCAGCCGCAGAACGAAACCACCGACCAGGGGTTTCAGGCGGGGACCTGTAATGAAGAAACCGAAGCCGGCAAAAACTGCTCGGTCGCGACGCCGAATATCTACTTCACGACGGCCGCCGGCCATCCGCCGATCGGCTTCACGCAGTACATCATTCAGCACGAAGCATTCACCCCGCTTCCATCGCCTCCATTCCCGGCAGGGAGCCTGACCGCGCCGATCGTGGAACCGATCAGCGAACGGACGATAAAAACGCTGCGGTCGGACTTGCCACCCGGCTTGACTGTGAACCCCGAGGCAACCCCCTCGCGGTGCACCACCGCCGAATTCCTCAAAGAACCGGTTCCGGGCAATGGCGAATTCGTGCCGGAATGCAAACCGGAGACCATCACCGGTGAACAGAAGGTCACGCTGGTCACCAACAAAAACGAAGTCGAAATTCAGCCCGGCTTCAAAGCGCCGAAAGGCTTCGTGATCCCGCCGATCCCGGGCGGCACCCTGGTGCCGATCTACAACTTGGTGCCCGCGGAAGGCGAACCGGCAAAACTGGGCTTCATCATCAACAAAAAAATCCCGGTTTTCCTCAGGACCGAAGTCGCGTGGGAGAGCGATTTCCACGAGAGCTTCACGATCGAACTCCCGAACACGGCGGAAGTCACCGGACTCTCCACCCTGATCAGCCGGCTGGTCAGCAAAGGCCGGTCCGGCAACGGGACGTACCTGACCACCCCGACCACCTGCTTCGATCCGAACGAACCGGCATACGAACACCTCTACTCGACCTGGTTCCGGGCGCACAGCTACGGCGATCCGGATCCGGAATTCCCACACGGCTCGACCCCGGTCGAGGCGAAGCCGCCGAAAGTCGGTGGCCTGCGCGTCCAGCAGGGCGGCTGTGAGAATGTCCCCTTCGATCCGACGGTGGACGTCGATCCGGGTACCGCCGAGGTGGACTCGCCGGCACCGGCGACGGTGACGACGAAACTGCCGTTCAATGCGGCCACCGAAGGCAACGACGGGCAGATGCAGTCGCACGTCCGCAAGGCGGAAGTGAAGCTGCCGGCCGGCATGGGGATCAACCCCGCCGGGGCCCAGGGCCTCCAGGCCTGTACCGACGAACAGTTCAACAAGGGCGAGCGGATCTACACCAACGAGTGCCCGCCCGAGTCCGACATCGGCAGCGTCGAGGTCGTATCGGAGCCCCTCGCGGAGCCATTGCTCGGCGACGTCTACGTCGGGACGCAGAACAGCAACGACCCGGAATCCGGGGACCAGTTCCGGATCCTGCTCGAAGCCAAGAGCCTGCACGAGGGCATCGCCGCCCGGCTCGTCGGTCACGTCAAGGCGAACAAGACGACCGGTGAGCTGACTGCGGTGATCGACGACCAGCTGAGCAACGAGTTCTTCGGTCAGCTGCCGTCGGGCCTGCCGCAAGTGCCGTTCGAGGAGATCAAAGTTCACTTCGACGGTGGCAAAGACGTCCTCACCAGCCCGCCCATCTGCTCGAGCGAGAGCACGAGCAAGTTCGAACCGTGGGCGCGTCCGGGTACGTTCGCCGAACCGAAATCGACGGTCACGTTGACCAACGATCCGACCGGCGGCGCTTGCCCGAAAACGATGGCGGAGCGGAAGTTCTCGCCGTTCTACAAAGCGAAGACCGACAGCCAGAAAGCCGGCGCCTACTCGCCGTTCCACGTCAACATCGCGCGTCGGGACGGAGAGCAGGAGCTGAAGGCCGTTGATGTCACCCTGCCGAAGGGGCTGACCGGCAAACTCGCCGGGATCCCCTACTGCCCGGAGGACGCGATCGCGGCCGCCGGCGGGCGCAGCGGCAAGGCCGAGAAGGAAAGCGCGAGCTGCCCGAGTGCCAGCTCGATCGGCTCAGTCACGACCAAGTCCGGTAGTGGCGCCAATCCGCTGCAGCTGACGGGTAACGCCTACCTGGCGGGCCCGTACAAGGGTGCCGCGCTCTCGATGGTGACGATCACCCCGGCGGTGGCGGGCCCGTTCGACCTCGGCAACGTGGTCGTCCGGGTGGCGCTGAACGTCGATCCGGAGACGGCCCAGATCCACGCGGTCTCCGACGTCATCCCCGACGTGTTCGGCGGCGTGAAGCTGGACGTCCGCGCGATCGACGTCGACGTCAACCGCAACCAGTTCATGCTCAACCCGACCAACTGCGCCGCGGGAGCGACGCAGGGGACGATCAACGGCGGCGGTGCTGACCCGACCAACCCGGCCGCGTTCAGCTCCTACCCCGTCAGCGATCCGTTCCAGGCGATCGAATGCAACAAGCTCGGCTTCAAGCCGAAGTTGAAGATCCAGCTGTACGGCGGGACGAAGCGGAACAAGTACCCCCGCCTGAAGGCGACGCTGACCGCCCGCAAGGGCGACGCCAACATCGCCCGCACGGCGGTGACGATGCCGCGCTCCCTGTTCCTCGAACAGGGTCACATCGGCACCGTCTGCACCCGTCCGCAGCTGGCTTCCCACACCTGCCCGAAGGCCTCGGTCTACGGCAAGGCGTGGGCGAAATCGCCGTTGCTCGAAAAGAAGTTGCAGGGCAAGGTGTACCTCGTGTCCTCGAATAACAAATTGCCGGATCTGCTCGTCGACCTGCGCGGCCAGGTGGAGATCTACCTGCGCGGCGTGATCGGCAGCGGCAGCACCGGAGGCCTGAAGACGGTCTTCCGGACTGTCCCTGACGTGCCGGTGAGCAAGTTCGTCCTCAACATGAAGGGCGGCAAGAAGAGCCTCCTCGTGAACTCGACCAACACCTGCGCGAAGCCGCAGCGTGCGATCGTGAACATGAAGGGCCAGAACGGCAAGAAGAAGAACGCCAAGAAGTTCAAGCTGAACGTCGTCTCCTGCGGCAAGAAGAAGAAGGGCAAGAAGTAGGAGCCGTTTTCAGCACGCGTCGGCACCGGCGCGGATGGCCGAATAGCCTCCGCGCCGGTGCGCCCGACGCTCTCAGTCCTAGTCGTCGCCTACGAGAACAGCGACGATCTCACGAAGACCCTTCCCGCCCTGCTCCCTGAGCTGGACGAAGGCGACGAGCTGATCGTCGTCGAGAACAAGCCGGGGGACGGCAGCGCCGAGGTCGTGCGCGAACTGGCCCCACAGGCGCAGATCGTCCCGATGGGGGGCAACACCGGCTTTGCCGCGGGCATCAACGCCGGTGCGGCCGCTGCGAGCGGGGAACTGTTGCTGATCCTCAACCCCGACGCCGCCCCTCGGCCCGGGCTCGGCGAGGCGATCCGGCGGCCGTGGGCGGACGATCGTGGCTGGGGTGCCTGGCAGGCCCTGGTGGCCGACGGGGAGCTCCGCACCGTCAACTCCGCCGGCAACCCACTTCACTTCACCGGCATCACCTGGGCCGGCGGCCACGGCCGACCGCTCGACCAGGCGCCGCCGGCCGGCGAAGTGACCGTGGCCTCCGGCGCCTGCCTGGCGATACCAGCGGCGCACTGGCGGCGGCTCGGTGGCTTTCCGGCCGAGTTCTTCCTCTACCACGAGGACGTCGACCTCTCGATCCGGCTGCGGATGCTGGGGCTCCCGGTCGGCATCGAGCCCTCGGCGCTTGTCGCCCACGACTACGAGTTCGGCGCCAACGAGCAGAAGTGGTTCTGGCTCGAGCGCAACCGCCTCGCCTTCCTCGTCCGCACCTATCCCGCCTCGCTGCTGGCGCTGCTCGCCCCGGCGCTGCTGGCGACCGAGGTCGCGCTCCTGCTCGTGTCCGCCGGCGGCGGCTGGGGGAGAGAGAAGCTGCGGGCGAACCTCGCCTTCCTCCGCTGGCTGCCGCGCCTCCTGCGCGAGCGGCGGGCGATCCAGCGGCAGCGGGTGACCAGCGCCCGCGAGTTCGCGGCGATGCTGACGCCCGACCTCGACTCCGACCTGATCAGCCCCCTCGCCCGCTCCGGCCCGGCGCGACTGCTCCTCCGCGGCTACTGGCGACTCGTGCGCGCCTTGCTGCCGGGCTAGCTCGACTGGGTGATCGGGCGGATCAGGATCTCGTTGACGTCGACGCCCTCGGGCTGCTCGAGCGCGAACATCACCGCGCGGGCGATGTCGTCGTCGCTGAGGGCGCTGTCGCCGGGACGGTTGTCGAAGAAGGGCGTGTCGACCATCCCCGGCTCGATCAGGGTCATCCGGATGCCGTGGTTGTCGTGCATCTGGCGCAGCTCCTGGCGCAGCGCCTCGCCGATCGCCGTCGCCGCCCACTTCGTCGCCGAGTAGAGCGAGCCGGGCAGGACCCGGCGCCCGGCGATCGAGCTGGTGACGAGGAAGTGGCCGTCGCCGCGCTCGAGCAGGTGGGGGAGGGTGGCGCGGATCGTCAGTGCCACCCCGTAGACGTTGGTCAACACCATCGAGCGCCAGTGCTCGGGCGACTCCTCGAGGAAGCCGCGGGAGGCGCCGAAGCCGGCGTTGGCGAAGACGACGTCGATGCGGCCGAAGTGCTCGAGGGCGGCGGCGGCGAGCGCCTGCACCTGGTCCCACTCGGTGACGTCGCAGCGGACCGCGATCGCCCGCTCCGCACCGCCGAGCTCCTCGGCGAGCTCCTGCAACTCGTCCTCGCGCCGTGCCGCCAGCACCAGGCGGTACTTCTCGGCGGCCGCCCGAGCGGTGGCCGCGCCGATGCCGCTGCTGGCGCCGGTGATGAGGAGGACGGGCTCTTCGGGCATGCCGTGATTCTCCCAGGTCGGCACCTTGCGATAATCCCAACTGCCTGTGGACCCTCAGCGGAAGCGGAAGATCCGGCTCGTCGTCGCGCTCAGCACCGCCGTGCTGCTCGCGGTGGCGCTGATCTACACCTCGTTCTCGGCCTCGACCGAGGCGAAGGAGCCCTCGGAGCTGCTCACCGCCGCCCCCGGGACCAGCTACGAGATGACCGGTCGCGTCGTCAAGGGCTCGATCGAGCGCGACGGCAGCGGGATCGCCTTCCGCGTCGTCGACCGCGACGGCAAGGGCGAGAGCCTGCCGGTCACCTACACCGGGACGGTCCCGGACCCGTTCCGCGGCGGCCGCGAGATCGTCCTCACCGGCGCGGTCGAGAACGGCGTCTTCGTCGGCGAGCCGGAAACCCTGATCACGAAGTGCCCGTCGAAGTTCACGACCAAATCTGATGGCTAGCCTCGGCAGCGCCCTCCTGGGCCTTGCCTTCCTTACCGCTCTGGCAGCCGGCGCCCTGGCGCTCGCCGGCCGCAACGGCGACGAGCGGCTGCTGACGCTCTCCCGCCGCGCCGTCTACGGCTTCTGCGCGCTGGTCACCGCCTGCGTGGCGATCATCGAGATCGCCTTCGCCGGGGATGACTTCTCCTTCCGGGTCGTCCAGGAACACTCCTCAATCGAGACGCCCGCCGGCTACAAGCTGGCGGCGATGTGGTCGAGCCAGGAGGGCTCGCTGCTGCTCTGGGCCTTTGTCCTCTCGATCGCCTCCAGCGCCGCGCTCTGGGCGACGCGGCACAAGCTGCGCCGGCTGGTCCCCTGGGCAACGGCGGTGATGATGGGCGTCGCCGCCTTCTTCACCGGCCTGATGCTGTTCGCGCCCGACGTCGACCCCTTCGCGACGCTCAGCCCGGCGCCGCCAAACGGCGTCGGCCTCAACCCGCTGCTGCAGCACCCGAGCATGATGATCCACCCGCCGATGCTCTACTCGGGCTACGTCGCCTTCACGATCCCGTTCGCCTTCGCCATCGGCGCCCTCGTCACCCGCCGCCTCGACGCCGAGTGGATCAGGGCGACCCGCCGCTTCGCCCTGATCGCCTGGGCCTTCCTCGGGCTCGGCCTCCTGCTCGGCGCCCGCTGGTCCTACACCGAGCTCGGCTGGGGCGGTTACTGGGCCTGGGACCCGGTCGAGAACGCGGCGCTAATGCCGTGGCTGCTCGGCACCGCCTTCCTCCACTCGATCATGGTCCAGGAGAAGCGCGGGATGCTGAAAGTCTGGAACGCGAGCCTGATCGTCGGCACCTTCTCGATGGCCCTGCTGGGCACCTTCCTCGTCCGCTCCGGCGTCCTGCAGTCGATCCACGCCTTCGGCGACAACACCGTCGGCCCCTACGTCCTCGGCCTGATCGCGGTCGTCCTCGTCGGCTCGACGGCGCTGATCGTCAGCCGCCTCGACGACCTCCGCTCGCAGAAGCGGATCGACTCGCTGGCCTCGCGCGAGGCTGTCTTCCTGGTCAACAACCTGCTCCTGGTCGGGATGACCGCGGTGATCTTCTGGGGGACCTTCTTCCCGCTGATCTCCGAACTGTTCACCGGCGAGAAGGCCTCCCTCGCCGCCCCCTGGTTCGACCGCTACACGACGCCGCTGGCGATCCTCCTCGTCCTCTTCACCGGGGTCGGGCCGCTGCTCGCCTGGCGGCGGGTCAGCTGGGACTCGGCGAAGCGGGTGTTCCGACTGCCGCTGGCGGTGGCCGCCGCGGTCACCGTGGCGCTCGCCGTCTTCACCCCCGCGGCCGACAACCTCTGGGCGCTGGCGCTCTTCGCCTTCGCCGCCTTTGCCCTGACCGGCCTGGCGCAGGAGTTCTGGAGCGGCACCGCGGCGAGGCGCCGGCTCACGGGCGAGCCCGGAGCCCAGGCGCTGGTCGGCCTCGTCAGCCGCAACCGCCGCCGCTACGGCGGTTACATCGTCCACGTCGGCATCGTCGTCCTCCTGATCGGCGTCGCCGCCTCCTCGAGCTTCCAGACCAACGAGGACGTCGAGCTGCGGCCGGGGGAGCAGGTCGTCGTCGACGGCCGCACGATCGCCTACGTGAAGCCGACGGTCGCGGTCGACGAGGAGAAGTTCACCTTCGGCTCGCTGTTGCGGATCGAAGAAGGGGGAGAGGTGGTGGGCTACGTGCGCCCGAGCCGTCGCTTCTTCCGCCCGACCGGCCAGGAATCGGGCACGATCAGCAGCTTCTTCGCCGGCGAGGCGACCAGCGAGGTCGGCCTGCGCGCCGGGCCGTGGCACGACCTCTGGATCGCCGAGCAGCCCAACATCGCCGAGGTCCAGCGCGGGGTGCGGGACGCTGACCGGGGCTTCGAAGCCTGCATCCAGGGTGCGCCCGGCTCGCCGCCGGAGTGCAAAGCGCTGGGGTTGCAGATGCGGGCGGCGGTCGGCAATCCCGGGCGGGAAGCGCGGGCGCTGCGGCAGATCTCCCAGCTGCAGTCGCTGGCCGCCGAGAACGTCGCCCAGACCTTCCTCCGTAGCGACGCCCCCTCGACCTTCAAGGTGATCGTCAACCCGCTCGTCACCTGGATGTGGATCGGCGGCATCATCGCCCTCGCCGGAGCCCTGATCGCCCTCTGGCCGGCGCGGGGGAGGCGCCGTGGCGCCCTCGTCCGCACCGAGGCCGACGCCCGCAAGGAAGCGAAGTACCGCGAGATCCGCGACGCCGAGCTCGACCACGCAGCCGGCAAGCTCTCTGACGAGGACTTCGCGGTCCTCGACGCCGAGCTGCGGCGGGAGGCGCTGGAGATCCTCGACGGGAACGGCAACGGGACCGCGAGCGGCAACGGCGCCCACGCCCACGAGCCGGAAAAAGCCGAGCGAAGCTAGACTTCCCTTTCAATGTTCACGTTCTTCGCCGCAATCCAGGTGATCGTCGCCATCGTCCTGATCTTCCTCGTGCTCCTGCACTCTGGGAAAGACGCCGGCCTCTCCGGCGCCTTCGGCATCGGCGGTGCCGGCGGCAGCGGCCTCGGCGGCGGCTCGATGGTCGAGAAGAACCTGGACCGCGCGACCGTCTTCTTCGCGGTCGTGTTCGCCCTCAACACCTTCCTGCTCCTCAAGATCTAGGGGAGCCCCCAGCCGCGCCCTTTCCGCCCTCGCAGCGGACATTTTGTGCTGCCCTGTAGCCTCGCTTGACATATCCGAGATATCTGTAAAGATCTCGGACGAACGCTGGGCAGATGACAAAAGGGGATCGCAGTGGAGGCACACGCGGAGCACGTTCATCACCATCACCACCACGACGAGGTGGAGGTCAACCCCGCGGCGTGGACCGACGGCAAGCGCTACGCCTGGCTACTGGGGATCATCGTCCCGCTCTCTCCGTTCCTCGCCTTCTTCTGGGTCACCGTCACCGGCTTCGGGGGGATGTGGTACCTCGGGCCCGTCCTCGTCTTCGTCGTCTTCCCGCTGCTCGACATGGCGATCGGGCTCGATTCGACCAACCCGCCCGACAGCGTCCTCAAGTTCCTCGAGCAGGACCGCTACTACCGCTGGTGCACCTACGTCTTCATCCCGATCCAGGCCGCCGGTCTCGTCTTCGCCTGCTGGATGTGGGCGAGCGGCGACCTGACGCTGGCCGAAAACATCGGTCTGGCACTCACCATGGGCGTGGTCGGGGGGATCGCGATCAACACCGCCCACGAGCTCGGCCACAAGCGGGCCAGCTCGGAGAAGTGGTTGAGCCGCGTCGCCCTCGCCCAGACCGGGTACGGACACTTCTTCATCGAGCACAATCGCGGCCACCACGTGAAGGTGGCCACCCCCGAGGATCCGGCCAGCGCCCGCCTCGGGGAGAGCTTCTGGGCCTTCCTGCCGCGCACCGTCGTCGGCAGCGTCCGCTCGGCCTGGGAGATCGAGACCGCCCGCCTGGACCGGCTGGGCAAGTCGCACTGGGGAGTCCACAACGACGTCCTCGGCGCGTGGGCAATGACGATCGTTCTCTTCGCCGGCCTGGGATTGGTTTTCGGCGCGGTCGTCCTGCCCTACCTGCTGGTCCAGGCGGTGATCGGTTTCTCCCTGCTGGAGGTCGTCAACTACCTCGAGCACTACGGCCTGCTGCGGCAGAAGCGCGAGGACGGCCGCTACGAGCGCTGCATGCCCGAACACAGCTGGAACAGCAACAACGTCGCCTCCAACGTCCTCCTCTACCACCTACAGCGGCACAGCGACCACCACGCCAACCCGACCCGCCGCTACCAGGCGCTGCGCCACGTCGACGAGGCGCCGCAGCTGCCGACCGGCTACGCCGGGATGATCGTCCTCGCCTGGTTCCCGCCGCTCTGGCGCCGGGTGATGGACCCGCGCCTGCTCGACCACTACGACGGCGACGTGACGAGGTGCAACATCCAGCCGCGCCGGCTCGGCCGCGTCCTCGAGCGCTACGGGCGGGTCGCGTGAGCGCCTGGCGCTGCCCCAGCTGCGGCTACGTCTACGACGAGGAGACCGGCCACCCCCGAGAGGGCTTCCCGGCGGGCACGCCGTGGAGCGAGGTGCCCGACCACTGGGCGTGTCCGGACTGCGGAGTCCGCGACAAGGTCGACTTCGAGCCGGTCTCAGCCGACGCCTGACCGCCGCCGCTGCGACGATACGGGGCGTGTCCAACGGGAGGACCCCGTATCAGGAGGCAGCCAGGGAGCTGTTGAGGCAGACCGTCTTCGACGCTGCCCGTGAGCAGCTGGCGCGACAGACCTGGTCGGAGATCACGATGGCGGACATCGCCGCCGGCGCCGGGGTCAGCCGCCAGACCCTCTACAACGAGTTCGGCAACCGCAACGAGTTCGGCTTCGCCTTCGTCATCCACGAGGCCGAACGCTTCATGGACGACGTCGAAACGGCGGTCCTGCAGCACCGCGACGACCCGCGGGCGGCGATCCTGGCCGCGCTCGAGCACTTCCTCCGCACCGCCGGCGAGGACCCGCTGATCAGCATCCTCCTCAGCGACGACGGCACCGGCGGGATGCTGCCCTTCGTCACCACCCAGGGGCTTCCCGTCGTCCAGTGGGCGGCCTCGCGGCTGACCTCGGTGATCGAAGAAGGCTGGCCCGAGGCCCCGGAGGAGGACGTGCAGATGCTGGCCGAGAGCCTGGTGCGGCTCTCGATCAGCTACGTGACCACCCCCGGCGATTCCGCCGAGGACGCCGCCAAGGGAGTCGCCGAGCTGCTCGGCCCCTTTATCGACAAGGCCCTGGGCTCGGCGGATCAGCCGAGCTGAGCCTCGAAGAAGAGCATCGGGCCCGAGCGCCGAAGGCTCTGCGCTCCGAAACCGGCTGCTTCGAGCCAGGCCTTGACCTCGGTTTCGGTTCCAGGGTTGCCGAAGTCGCCTTTGCCGGCCTGGACGAGAAGCCGCTGGCGGCGGCTGTCCTCGCCGGCGAGGATGGCGCTGCCGACGAGGCGGCCGCCCGGCTTCAGCACCCTCGCAGCCTCGACCAGGGCGGCACCGGGGTCCTCGAAGCAGTGCAGCCCCCAGTAGGAGAGGAAGAGGTCGGCGCGATCGTCCCCGAGCGGGATCGCGGTCGCCGCGCCGCGGATCAACTCGACCTGGGTGAGGCCGCGCTTGCGCACCTTCTTCTCCGTTCGTCCCAGCATCGCGGGGGAGAGGTCGACGGCGAGGTAGCGCAGGTCCTGCCCGGGGGTCAAGGCGCGGAGGGCGGGGCCGGCACCGCACGGACAGTCGACGACCGTTCCCCCGGCGGTGATCCGGCCGATCGCCGCCATGCTTGCGTAGTAGGGAGCGACGTCTGCCCCCCAGGCGAGTCGCGCGACCAGCCGGCTCAGCCACGGGCGCTCCATGTAGGTGCTGTAGGCGGCGCCGAAAAGGGAGGCGTAGAAGTCGTCCCGGGCCATCGCGGCGAAAGTCTAGGCTGGCCCCGATGCTCTCACCGAAGCTCGACGCCCTCGGCGTCCGCCCGCTCGAGGCGGTCGACGCCGCCGAGCTCAACGCCCTGATCGAGGCGAACCGGGACCACCTGGCGCGGTGGCTGCCGTGGGCGGCGGGACAGGACCTGCCAGGCACCGAGCGCTTCGTCGCCGAGGCCGAAGCGCAGCTCGCGCGCGACGACGGCTTCCAGGCGCGGATCGCACCGGAGAGGAAGATCGTCGGCGTCGTCGGCTTCCACTCGGTCGACTGGGTCAACCGCAACACCAGCCTCGGCTACTGGCTGGCCGAGGACGCGCAGGGACGGGGGACGATGACCGCCGCCGTCCGCGCCCTCCTCGATCACGCCTTCGGCGAGTGGAAGCTCCACCGCGTCGAGATCCACTGCGCGCCGGAGAACCGGCGCAGCCGCGCGATCCCGGAGCGCCTCGGCTTTAGCGAGGAAGCCCGGTTGCGCGAGACCGAGCTGATCGACGGGCGCTATCTCGACAGCGTCGTCTACGGACTGCTGGCGGAGGAGTGGGGAGTACCCACCTGAGGAGACCATGCGCGGCCTTCTGCCTCGATGGGAAGATGGGTCGATGCGCCCCAACCCATTGTTCGCCTCGGAGGATCCGGAGAAGGTCCGGGCCCTGGTGCGGGAGCACCCGTGGGCAACGCTGGTGACCAAGGCGAACGACGGTCTCGCCGCCTCCCACTACCCGGTCCTTCTAGACGAGGACGCCCCGGATCTGACCCTCCTTACCCACCTCGGTCGTCCCGACGAGCAGGTCCTGGATATCGAGCAGGGCGAGGTGCTCGTGATCGTCCAGGGTCACCACGGCTATGTCTCGCCGAGCTGGTACTCGCCGCAGGAGCGCAAGGTGCCGACCTGGAACTTCACCGTCGCCCACCTCCACGGGACTCCGCAGCTGCTGGGCGAGGAGGAGAACTTGGACGTCCTCACCCGCCTGGTCGATCGCTTCGAGCGCCACCTGCCGGAACCCGCCCATCTCGACCGCGACTACGCCGTCCCGATCGCCAAGGGCACCGTCGGCCTCCGTATCCCGATCGACCGCTTCGAGATGAAGCGCAAGCTCGGCCAGAACCGGGACGACGAGTCAAGGCGCAACGTGATCGCGGCGCTGCGCGAGGAGGGCCCGTACCGGCACCCGGAGCTGGCGGAGGAGATGGAGCGGGAGCTCGACTCGCGGCCTTAGCCGGACGCGAGAGCCTTCCGCATCTCAGGCAGTTCTAGGGTCCGCCCAAGCGCCAACTGAGCGTGCCGTTGGCGTAGTTGATCGTGCCGGAGTAGCGGTAGCCTTCTTCCACCCCTTCGCCTTCGCTGGTTACAGCGAGGCAGTTGAAGTTCTGGGCCGTGCGGCTCGGGTCTATGCGGCCGCCTTCGGCTTCGCACGAGGTCTTGGAGACGTATTCGGAGAAGCCTTCTTCGGCTTCGCTGTTTGCGTCCTTGGTGATGGCGTCCTCAAGTTCCTTGACGCTTTCGCGGCCGTACTTGACTTCGATGCGTTCCAGTTCTTCTTCGGTTTCGACTTCTTCGGCGATCAGTTCTTCTTCTTCCGCCTTCTCTCTCTGCGCCTGCTCCCGCTGTTCCTGTTCTTCCTGATGCTTCTCGGCGACCGCGTTGTCGTGGTTCACCTTGGCGATCACCGCAACCGCGACTCCCACGCCGACGAGCGCGGCAAGGAGCCCAAGGACGGCGACCTTCCTGCGCTTCGACCATCCGCCGATACGGCGCTGTGCCCTTCTGCGTCGACTGCGAATGAACGAAGCACCGCAATGCGGGCAGTTATCTGCGAACGTCTGAGACTGAGCCGAGCAGGTCGGGCAGACGCGGACGGGCGCATCCCCCTTGTTCTCCGGCCCGCCGCTTTCCGGATCGTCTGCCATGAAATCGGGAGCGTACCCAAATCAGCGGCGGGTGGTTCCTAGTGCTGCCAGCTCTCCCGCAAGAAGGTCCACAGTCAAGGACTATTCAGCGGAGGCGAAGAGCCCGAGGGCCGTTATGTCGAAAAGCCCATGCTCGCTGACTTTCAGCTCATGGGCCGCGTTGACGCCCTCACCCCGTCGATGGACCGTCACGGTCATCAAGAACTTCGGAGGCCAGGGCAGCAGCTTGGTCTTGAGGCTGCATTGACTGAGAATGGTGGTGCCTAGCGGAGGTATCGCATTGCCATTGGTGAGATCCGTCCAACCTCGGTCGACGGCGTCCCGGAGTTGCCGAGCTTCAGATTGATCTAGATAGAGCTTTCCCTTCCGTTCCCAACAGACGATTTCCGCCATGTCCGTCTCCTTGCGGCTCTTGGGAATCAGCGGCTCAAGTGGGTGCAGGAAGGGGACGAAGCCCTCGACTGAGAGCTTTTCCAGCCGGCGGTGTACTTCCCGGCGTTTTCCGTGAAGGCTATGCCGCTCGAACATCAGAAACACCCAGCCGAAGGCCATTCCTAAGCCCAGGATGCCGGCTACGACAAGAGTGATCGCGGTCGGGTCGGGTGCCATCAGGCCGGGTGCGACGCCGACCACAACCGCAGCGGAAACGGTTGCAAGAAGGATTGGGAAGTTCGTGGCCAGATCGCCAGAAGGGGAGAACCTCGCGACCGAGGTCAACACAACCAAAAGGACAAGACTCACGAGGAGTGGAGCCGCAGTCCGGAAAAGATCGGCGCCAGACACCGCTTCACCGCGGTTCAACAGTAAGACCGACAGGAAGGCCGTAAAGATGGCGGCGGTCGCGGCGGCGACCACCACGAAGACTTCAAAGGTCGCGTAGCCAGCATCGCGCGGTCGTGACCCGCTACGAGAAAGTACGAGGCTGGACACCAAAGCACTGAGCCCGACGACGCTCGAGAGACTGGCGAGAGCCTGTAGTGCGGCTCGATTTCCGGGGTCGAGGGCTTGCTCTTTCATTGCTCTCCTATGGTCAGCACGGATTCTGCGAGGGGCAGCCTAAGCCGGCGGTGCCAAAGGATGGAGCTAGGCCAACGCGACATCGACGCGGCATGGCGTGGATTTCGGTTCCACCCGGGCTCCTCCGAAAGAAGGACGGATTGATTTAGGAAAGGTCTAGTATTCCGCCGTCATGCTGGCCGGGTCGGATAACTAGGAATTATCGTGGGCTCAGAAGTGGGAACCCTGCTAGGGCAGGACTCCCTCGGCGCGGATCTCTTGGCTGATCTCCTTGGCGCAGATGCGCGGGCGGTGCGCCTCACCGGACCATCGGGATCGGGGAAGTCTCACGTGGCTCGTCTCGTCGCCGAGCGCTGGTGCGAAGAGGTAGGCGCCTGTGTGGTCGCAGTCGGGGACGACGAGCACTCCAGCCGCGAGCTCTACCCGCTGCTCTCCGGGCTCTCGCGGACGCCGCCGGACTGGTCTCACCTTGCGAGCGTCGGTACGCGTTCGGCGGTACGGATCGCCGACTCTGCGGCGGGCGGGATGGGCGCCGGGGCGACGATCTTCGATGTGCTCACCTCAGCCTTTCGCCAAAAAACCGAACGTACGCTGAAGCCCTATTCCGCGGCTGAGCGGGACGTCATCCTGGATCTGAGGCGACTGGCCCGAGCCGACCGTCTCCTGCTGATCGCCGACAACTGCCACTGGTGGGATGTCGACTCACTTCATCTCCTCAATGATCTCCTCTCCAAATCGCTGCGAGAGCAGCTGCCTCAGCTGGAGAGGATCCAGGTGCTGATCGTCGACACCGCGGACGAGCAGGAGGTGGTCGCCCCGGCGGCGTTCGAGTCTGTGTGCACCAAGCGGGCCTTTTCCACTTACCGGACCAAACGCTGCTCCCCGGACCAGTTCGCGGCGGTCCTGGAGGCGTTTGGGATCGAAACGAGACTGCCCGACGAGCTGGTCCGCAACCTCTTCAGCGTTACCCACGGTCACCTGAAGCTGGCTCAGCAGATTGCCGCCTATGCCAAAGAGGACGATGTCGCCGCACTGGTTACCTCGATCGACGACGACTACCTCGCCGAGCTTGTTGCCGCTCGCTTCGCCTCACTCGGTTCCTTCACCTCCGAGGTCACCGACCTCCTGGTCCGCGCCGCGGTGCTCGGACTCTCCTTCACCGAGAAAGACCTCATCTGCATCGCCGAAACCAAGAGCAGGGCGGCGGTCCTTCCCCTGCTCGAACGAGCGGAGAGCATCGGCTTTATGGAGAAGGAGGAGGACCGCATCGGCTTCAGTCACGACGTGATCCGGGCGGCGATTCTCGACCACCAAGCTCCGTCAACTCTGAAGGGGCTCTACGCGAAGCTCGCGGAATGCTTGGCGCTACTGCGACCCGCCGACTACTCGGCGCGGGCGCACGCGCTCATCCAAGCCGACGATTCGGCCGGAGCGAGGGACATGTACGCGCTCACTGCGGTCGCACAGGTCCGCCGCGGGGTCCCGGCGAGTCGGGTGATCCAACGGGTCCGCACGAGGACGCCGGATGACCGGGAGCTGATCGATTACTTGGAGACGATCGCAGTCGGCTATGCCGCGGTGGACAGCGGCGACTATACGGCGGCGCTTGGCAGGCTGCGCGTGCCGATCGCCGGCGAGAGCAAGGTCATGGCGGCTGAGCGCAACTACCTGATCGCAATCTGCAGCATGCTCCAACACACCGCCGCTGGGGCAAAGGAAGCCCGGTCGATCCTCACCTCCTGGCTTCCCGACCTTGACTCCGAGCTTGCGCTCGAACTCCGCTTCCTGCTGCTCCTGCAGCAGGCGCAGCTCGTCTCCGAAATGTTCGATGCAGCGCGCGACACCGAGGGCAGCCTTGAGCGCCGGCTGCTCGACCGACGCCGCCACGACGCCGAGGCGGCCATGATGCTGCAGGTCCAGAACCGCAGGGCGGGCGCAATCAACGCCCCTGAGTCTGCCGAGCCGAGGATCGAAGCCGCGGTCCGGTTCTTCGAAAAGGGGACCGGCGACAGCGTCCGCGATCGTCTCGAGCTGTTTCGCAGCCTGACCAACCTGGCGGCGATCCAACTCCGCCTCGGCAAGGACGCCGAGGCCTATCGCCGAGCCAAAGAAGCGGAGCTTCTGGTGGTCGATTCCCCCGACCTCTTCGGCCGCCTTGACGTGCTCGCGAGCAACCTCATCGTCGCCGGCTTCCGCTGTAGGGAAATCGAGCTCGCGGAGGCAGTCTCGATGCAGCGGCAGGTCGTCGCGAACGGCGAGACCGAGGACGGGTTCCTCGAGCGCTGCAACCTCTCCGCGTTCCTCCTGTTGGCCGCCGAGGACGAGGAGGCGGACGCCGAAATCAGGCGACTGCGCAAGGAGCTGCGCTCCTTTGAATTCGAGGAGGGCTACCTCGTCTACTACTGCTCCACGCTGACTGTCGCCAACGCCGCGTTGCGCGGGGAAGCGGCCGAAGCGCTGCGGCTGCACCGTGAGCTCGGTCGCTTCGTAAAGCGGATCAAATGGCCGAACGCGCCGCACGTACGGCGCCGTCAGGAGCTGTTAGAGCAGGTCTTGGCCGAGGTGGACGGAGAGGGTCCACGCGAGGTTGCGGACCGGATCCTCCTCGACCGCTGGCCGGAAGAGATCGGTAAGCCCTGGGCCTACTATGGCCGTCTGATCCCCTGCGTCGAGCTCAGCTTCTGGTCGGACTCCTAAGTCGACCGGCGTCGAGCAGGCTGACCCCCAGCCAGACGGCCAGCATCTCCTGGTAAGAGAAACCCAGCTGCTCCAGCGAGCGGGCGAATGAGCCGCTCTCCAGTGGCGGCGGACACTCGCTGGTGTCGAATATCCAGGGTCGCCCGTCGGCGTCGACACGGAAGTCAATCCGCCCCGCCCCCTCCATCTCCAGCGCGTCGAAGGCGAGGGTCGCGGCGTGCTCGAGCAGGCCGGGGGCGACGCCGGCGCCGGAGAAGGGTGTGATCGAGAGGTCGGCGCGCAGGTTCTCGTCTTCGAAGGTGCGGGGACGGTCCCAAAAAGGTTCGCCGCCGGAGCGGCGAAAAGCCAAGGCGGGCAGGGCGTGGGTTGCGCCGATGCGGAGGACGGGCACGCCCACCTCTTCGCCGCTGATGAACTCCTGCACGAGCACCGACTGACCAAAGCTGCGGTGAGAGTCGGCGACGAACGCATCGAAGTCCTCCTCAACGAACCGCACGCTGTCCTCGCCGATGCCGATGCACATCGTCTCGTAGGTGGGCTTGACGATCACCCGGGCGCCGAGCGGCGGGTGCGGGCCGATCCACATCCCCTCTCTGAACTGCCAGGTGTCGGGGACCCGCAACCCCGCCTGCCGTAGCACCGCGTTCGCGTGAAACTTGTGGCGGGCGATCGTCGAGGCGTGGGCGCCCGAGTTGACTACCGGCAGGCCCAGCAGGTTGCAGAGAGCCGGGATCAGGGCCCGGCGACCAGAGCCAGTTCCCCCCTCGGCGGTGGTGAAGACGATCGGCTGCTTGCCGTCCCGAGGCCACTCTTCCCCCACAGCGGCGGCGATGAAGTTGCGCTCATTGAAATAGGCGTTCACCGTCACCCCCAGCTCCTGGAGGCCACGGATCATCTGGTCGGCCTGCGCTTGGGTGTAGTACTGCGCGTTGTTGAGAACCCCATCGGGCCCGAGGTCGGCTAGGTCCTCGGCCCGCAGGTTGGTGACGAAAAGGACCCGCAGATTCCGAGCCTCATCCCTGATCTGCGCAGCCAATTCACGCATCCGCTCCACGTGTGCGGGCGCCTTCTGATCTGCGGATCGCACGACCGATAATTCCTAGTTATCGCGCTTCCGCGAGCCTCCCAAGGACATCAGCCTCCGAGACAACGCGCTTGAGCGCGCGGTCGGAGACGTGGGTGTAGATCTCGGTTGTGCTGAGGCTGGCGTGGCCGAGTAAGCGCTGGATGAAGCGAATGTCCACGCCGGCTTCAATGAGCTGCGTGGCGGCGGTGTGACGGAGCATGTGCGGCGTCACGCGCTGCTCGATGCCAGATGCCTTGGCGGCCTTGGCGAGCCTCGATCGCATCGCGGCAGTAGTGAGTACCCCGTAGTGAATGTTGAAGAGAAGGCGCGGGTGCCCGAGATCGAGGGCACCCCTGACCTCGAGATAGGCCTCCGTCAAGTCGGTTATCCAGTCGTTTGTCAGGAAGACCTGGCGCTCGCGGCGACCCTTGCCGACCAAATGAATTGCCCGACTCGCAAGATCGATGTCCTGGCATCTGAATCCGACCACCTCATGGACTCGGACTCCGGTGGAAACCATCAGCGCCACGGCGAGGAGAGTCGTGGACTCGTGCGGTCGTTCGCGGACGAGGCTTGGACGAGCTCGTCCAGGTTCCAGCCCGGCGAGTTGCTTGAGGAAGGCCAGAAGGCGATCCAGGTCTCTGGCAGACAGGACCCGTGGCAACTTCTGCCCTCGCCCTACTGCGACTCTTGCGCCAAGCCATGGGTCGTTCGGGATGAGGCCTTGGGCGTGAAGCCACCGAGAGAAACCGCGTAGAGCAGCGGCGCGGCGCCTTAGCGAAGCGGAGGAGAGTGCCGAATCCTTTTGGTTCTGGAGGAAGTCGACGAGCGCAGACCGATCCAAGGTCTCGACATCCGTATCGGCGCCGGCAAGACTCTCAAAGCTCGCGAGATCGCCTTGATAGGCACGGATCGTATGTGGGGACAGATCCCTGGTTGCAAGTAGCCAGCGGAGATATCCCTCGCGCGCTTGGCTGAGCTGCAATGTGCCCCCTTTCAAGTTGCGAGTAACAAGGAACTCGCGTGTCAATCGGAAGAAGGGCCCTCGCCTTCGATCTACGGGAGATCGCCTGCAACCATCGACGACCTGGATTTCCATGGGACGGGCCCACCCACAAGGCCCTCAAACCAGGGGTTGGTGCGGGCGCCGAGCTCGAGTCGAGCTAGCCCAGGGCGTCGCGGATCGGCGCGTCGGTGGGCGTCGTCGCGATCAGCTTGCGGTTGGCGAATTCGAGGATCCCGAGGTGGGAGAGCTCGCGCCCGAAGCCGGAGCTCTTGACTCCGCCGAAGGGCAGGCCTGGCTCCGAGGCGGTCGGGTGGTTGACGAAGACCATCCCGGCCTCGAGCCGGTCGGCCACCGCCTGGGCGCGCTCACTGTCGCTGCCGAACACCGCGGCGCCGAGCCCGTACTGCGAGCCGTTGGCCAGGGCGATCGCCTCCTCGTCCGACTCGACCCTGTAAACGACAGCGACCGGGCCGAACAGCTCCTCGCGGTAGGCGCGCATCTCCGGGGTTACATCGACCAGGATCGTCGGCTCGACGAAGGCGCCGGGGCGGTCGATGCGGCGGCCGCCGGTCACCACGCCGGCACCCTTCTCGATCGCCTCGTCGACCTGCTCGATCACCAGCTCGGCCGCCCGCTCGGAGGAGAGCGGCGCCAGCGTCGTCTTCTCGTCGAACGGGTCGCCGGGTTCGAGCTCGGCCATCCGCTCGGCGAGGCCGTCGAGGAAGTCCTGGAAGACGTCGGCGATCACGATCATCCGCTTGGCGCTGGTGCAGACCTGGCCCATGTTGTGCATCCGCCCGATGAACGCCGCCTCCACGGTGCGCTCGAGGTTGTCGCCGTCGAGGACGATGAACGGGTCGCTGCCGCCGAGCTCCAGCACTACCTTCTTGAGGGCGCGGCCGGCCACTTCGCCCAAGGAGGAGCCGGCCCCCTCGCTGCCGGTCAGCGAGCAGCCCTGGATAAGCGGGCTTTCGACCATTCGCGCGATGTCCTCCACCCCGACAAAGGCGTTGGTGAAGACGCCCACGGGAGCACCTGCATCCGTGAACAGCGCCTCGATTGCCAGCGCGGATTGGGGCACGTTCCGCGCGTGCTTGAGCAGGATCGTGTTGCCGAGCACCAGGTTCGGAGCGCTGATCCGGATCGCCTGGTAGGCGGGGAAGTTCCACGGCTGCACGGTCAGCAGGACCCCGAGCGGCTCGGTGCGGATGAGCGCTGAGCCCTCGTCGTCCATCTCCAGCGGCTGATCGGCGATCTGCTCTGGGCCCTTCTGGGCGTAGTACTCGAGGATTCGGATCGTCAGGTCCAGCTCCGCCCGGCTGTGGCGGATCAGCTTCCCCATCTCGAGCGTGATCGTCCGCGCCAGCTCCTCGTAGCGATCCCGCATCAGCTGCGCCGCCCGCCCGACGATCCCGGCGCGCTCCGCCGCCGATCGCTGCCGCCATGGCCCCGACGCGCGGTGGGCCCCCTCGATGACCCGATCGATCTCATCGCCGTGCAGCGCCGGGAACTCCCGCAGCACCTCGTTGGTGTACGGGTTGACGGTCGCGTAGCCGCTGCTGGGGCCTGCCTTGGTAGCCATCGCCGCGGCGTTGCCCTCCCTAGGCCCGCACCGCGGAGATGTCGATCCGCAGCGCGATCTGGTCGCCGACCAGCAGCCCGCCGCCGGCAAGCGACTGCTGCCAGGTGAGACCGAACTCCGTCCGGTCGATCGAGCCGCGGACCCTGATGCCGACGCGATCTTTGCCCCAGGGGTCGACGGCCGCGCCTTCGACGTTGGCCTCGACCTCGATCTCGCGGGTGACCCCCTTGATCGTCAGATCGCCGCTGACCCGGTAGCTCCCGCCCTCGACGTGCTCGACCGCGGTCGACTCGAACGTGATCGACGGCCAGCGCTCGGCGTCGAAGAAGTCCGGCCCTCGCAGGTGTTCGTCGCGGTCGGCGTTGTTGGTGTCGATCGAGGCGACCTGGGCGCTGCCCCAGACCCGTGAGTCGTGGTAGTCCTCGGCTGCCTCCAGCGTCCCCTCGTACTGTTTGAAGTGCCCGCGGACGGTGGAGATCATCATGTGCTTGACCTCGAAACCGACGCTGGAGTGGATCGGATCCACGGTCCAGGTTCCGGTCGGCACCCGCACGATCCCCTGCTCGGTCTGCAACTGGGTCGTCATCTTTGCTCCTGGGTCGTCATCTCTGCTCCTCCGGTAGGCCGCCGCGGCCTCCTGTCAACCGCCCGCTCCCGCGGGGTGCAGTAGCGGAGGGTCGGCCACGCAATCTCGACAACGGCTGCGGGCGGCCTACCCAGATATCCATGGAGGGGGCACCGAACCCAACTTCAGCCGTGGCGACGGGCCCGACCGTCAACTGTCCGAACTGTGGCCGCAAGAACCGGCTCCGCCCGAGCGCCGACGGCGTCCCGCGCTGCGCCGTCTGCCACCACCATCTCCCCTGGCTGATCGACGCGAGCGCTGCCGATTTCGAGCGGGAGCTGCAGGCCTCGGTCCCCGTCGTGGTCGACTTCTGGGCGCCCTGGTGCGGCCCCTGTAA
The DNA here is from genome assembly GCA_035764245.1 of Solirubrobacterales bacterium. Taxonomy (GTDB): domain Bacteria; phylum Actinomycetota; class Thermoleophilia; order Solirubrobacterales; family 70-9; genus VAYN01. The sequence goes on along the minus strand of DASTZP010000010.1, from coordinate 29,514 downwards.
ATGGATCTCGCCAGCGGTTGCAGAGCAGGCCCGCGACCGGGCCGGGAAGGTGAAGGTCGTCAAGCTCGACATCGACAGCGCCCCGGAGATCGCCCGCCGCTACAGCGTGCAGAGCATCCCGACCCTGATGCTGGCCCGCGATGGCAAGGAGGTCGACCGCCTGATCGGCGCCGTTCCCAAACCACAGCTCGAATCCTGGCTCGAGAGCCACCTCGCGCCCTAGAACGACAAGTCACTTCGGCTCGATCTCCACCGCCCCGCGGTCGCGCTTCCGGTACCCGGTCAGCACGATGAGCTCGAAGCGCCCCATGCCTCGCACGATGCAGCGGGGGCAGTGGAGCGGAGGATCCGCGGTGCGGATTCGGGTCCGGCAGTTGGGGCACTGCGTCCGCGTCAACTCCTGCCTCCCTTTTAGATCGCCATCGTTTCGCCGCCCGCGTCGGACCGGCCTCCGTCGTCCGACGCGCACTCCCTTCGGTAAGCCATGCGGACGCTGCTTCAAGCCCATCGTCGGGGTCTTGGCGCCCACCGTTGACACCCGGGCGCCAGCGGCCTACCTAGGGAGCACATGGCCGCCGTACACAGCGATCGGATCGGGATTCCCGCCGGGCTCCACGAGCGACGGGTGCTCGCCTGGCTGCGTTCCAGAGCGGACGACTCCCTCGCCGGCCGCAGGGCGTGGTCCGCTGCTTCCCTCTCCGGCGGCCACGCTGCCGGCTGGCGCCTTCGGAATCTGCTGAAGAATCACCTCGAGATCGATCCCCTTGCTGTAGAGGTCGCCGCCGGGGTCTCGCAGCCCCCGCCTTCCGGCGGAGCGGTGCGGCCGGGGGACATCGTCATCCTCCACGACTGCTTCACGGCTTCCTTCGCCGCGGTGCTGCGGGACCACGGGGCGCACACGGTCTGGCATTTGAGCGGGCGATCCGGATCGCCCGCGCCCGGTGTCAAGGCAGCGATCGACTTTTTCGATCGCAGCGGCGCCGCCGCGGTCGACGCGGTGGTGGTCGAGGAGCGCGTGCCAATCGGCGGCCCGGAGCGAGTCACCGCCCTCGTCCCCGCCTCCCGGCTTCTCGACATTCGCGAGGTGCCGCTTGGCGACGAGGCGGCGCGCGCCGAGCGGGTGGCGCTCGCCTGGACCAGTCTGCTCGGCGACATCGTCGAGGAGGACCGGGCCGATCACGTCGGCGGAACGATCCAAGCGCGACCGGTGGTCGCCGCGCGTTGAAGGCATGAGCGCCGCTGAGCCAGCCGAGGTCACCGAGACCCCTGACCGCGACGGCGCCTTCCCGCGGCTCAGCGAGGGTCAGATCGAGACGTTGACTGAGCGGGGTCGCCGCTCGCAGACGACGGTTGGAGATTGCCTCTACCACCAGGGCGACTCTCCCTACGACTTCTTCGTGGTCCTCGAGGGCCTGGTATCGGTCCACACCGATGCCGAGGGGGACGAGCCCGCGGTCGCCGTCCATGGCCCCCGCCGCTTCCTCGGCGAGCTGAGCCTGTTGACCGGGCAGCCGGCCTTCTACACGACGGTCGTCCGCGAGGCCGGGGAGGTACTGCAAGTGGCGCCGGAGACTCTGCGTCGGCTGGTCGGCGAAGACCCGGCCCTTGCCGACCTCGTGTTGCGCGCCTTCCTGCTGCGTCGGGAGTTACTCAGCGGACTCGGCGCCGGGCTGAAGATCGTCGGCTCGCGCTACCTGCCGGATACCCGCCGCCTCCGCGACTTCGCTGCCCGCAACCGGCTGCCGTTCCGCTGGGTGGACCCAGAGCGCGACCCTGATGCCGAGGCGCTCCTCGAACGGCTCGGGGTCCGGCCCGAGGAGACCCCGGTCGTGGTCTGGGGCAGCCGGGTCTGGCGCAACCCGGGCAACGCCGAGCTGGCGGCCGCGGTCGGGATGCGCGAGGAGCCGCCGCGCGACCGGGTCAGCGACCTCGTCGTCGTCGGCGCCGGGCCGGGCGGCCTGGCGGCGACCGTCTACGGCGCCTCCGAGGGTCTGCTCACGGTCGCCGTCGACGGAATCGCCGTCGGCGGTCAGGCCAGCACCTCCTCGCGGATCGAGAACTACCTCGGCTTCCCGTCGGGGATCTCCGGCGCCGAGCTGGCCGAACGAGCGACGATCCAGGCGCGCAAGTTCGGCGCCCGGATCGTCGTCGGTGCCGCCGCCGTCGGGCTCGAGCTCGGGGACGGAGCCCACACGATCTCGCTTGACGACGGTTCGACGCTGGAAACGCGGGCGCTGCTGATCGCCACCGGCGCCCGCTATCGCCGCCTCCCGGTCGAGCGACTCGAGCACTTCGAGGGCGGCGGGGTCCACTACGAGGCGACCTTCATGGAGGAGCAGCTCTGCGTCGGCGCTCCGGTCGCCGTGGTCGGCGGCGGCAACTCGGCCGGGCAAGCGACCGCCTTCCTCTCGCGCCGTGCCAGCAAGGTCTACCTGCTGCTTCGCCATGGCGAGCTGACTCGCGACATGTCGCGCTACCTGGCCGACCGGATCGAGCGCCTGGCCAACGTTGAGGTGATTCGCAACACCGAAATCCGCGAGCTGTGCGGGGACGACTCCCTCGAAGGCGTCGTCGTCGAGGACCTGGAGAGCGGCGGGCGCAGCCGGCTCGACGTCAGCGAGCTGTTCGTCTTCATCGGCGCCGAACCGTGCACGGACTGGCTCGAGGGCGTCGTCCCGCTCGACGACCACGGTTACGTGCTGACCGGGCCCGGCGCGGTGTCGGAGAGCCACAACGGCGAGGCGCCGCCCGCCCTGCTCGAAACCGGCGTTCCGGGGATCCTCGCCGCCGGCGACGTCCGTGCCGGCTCGATCAAGCGCGTCGCCTCGGCGGTCGGCGAGGGGGCGATGGCTGTACGGCTCGTCCACGCACAGCTCGAGCCCCGAGCGGAGAGACCGGGCGAGAGCCGCTCGGCTCGCGCCCGGTCTCGGCACGATTAGGAACCGTCTTCCGATTCGTCGTCGCCGCCGACCGTGACCTTGCGGGGTTTCGCCCGCTCCGGCTTCGGGATCTCGACGACCATCACACCGCTCTCGAGCCGCGCGTCGACCCGCTCGGGATCGACGTCGTTGGGCAGCGCCACGCGGATCTCGAATTTGCCCGTCCGGCGGGTCCGGTGGCGTATCACGCCGACCCGTTCGCGCTCCTTGATCTCGCCGCTGATCAGCAGCTCGCCGTCGCGCACTTCGACGTCGACGTCCTTGCGCTTCACCCCGGGCAGCTCAGCCTCGACGATCCAGGCTTCTTCGGTCTCCTCGATGTCGAAGCGCGGGATGAACGCAGTCTGGCCGTTCTGCATCGTGTTCCCGAAAACACCTTGGATCAGCTCGCGGAACGGGTCCCATTGCTCGACCGCCAGCGGGGCACCGGCGGAGCGACGTACTGGCAGTGCCATGTCTCCTCCTTGTTTGGCTTTTGCCGTCGCGCCGTTAGGTAGGCCCGCCGCTGCCCTTGTCGAGAACTTGATCCGCCCCCGGCCCGCCCTACCAAAGGGATGGCCGACGCCGGTAGTCCGCGAGACAAGGAGGAGCTGGTGAAGGCGAAAGAACGGGAAGGCGCTCCCCGCAACGACGTCGGTGGCAGGCCCCGTCGGGTGGTCGCCTCCTACGCAACCTACGCCGAGGCGGAGCGCGCCGTCGACCATCTTGCCGACCAGAAGTTCCCGGTCGAGCACGTCTCGATCGTCGCCCGCGACCTGAAGCTGATCGAGCAGGTGGTCGGTCGCCGCGGCTACCTCGAGGCGGCGCTGCAGGGCCTCACCTCCGGCGCCTTGATCGGGTTCCTGATCGGCTGGCTGTTCGGGCTCTTCAACTGGTTCGAGCCGATCACCTCTGCCTTCTGGCTGGCGATCGACGGCCTCTGGTTCGGAGCTCTAGTCGGGGCCCTGTTCGGCCTGCTCCTGCATGCCCTGAGCCGCGGCCGGCGCGACTTCGACACGGTCGCCGGGTTCAGCGCTGACCGCTATGAGGTTCTGGTCGACGACGAGGTTGCCCCCGAGGCGGCACGCCTGCTTGGAGACCGCCTGCTCGGAGACCGTGAGGTCCGTCGCCAGTAGACACGTTTGACGGGACTCAGAGCGCGGCGACCGCCGCCTCGACGGGCGTCTCGCCGGAGACCACCTCGAACGTCTTGCCGACCGCGTTGTCGGCGGTGAGGACGGCAGCTAGGACCGCGACCACGTCGGCACGCGGGATTTCGCCTCGCTCCACCCGGTCGGCGATCGTGACCAGGCCGGTTGGCGGCTCGTCGGTGAGGCTCGCCGGACGCACGACCGTGTAATCGAGGCCGCTCGCTTCGAGCTCTTGGTCGGCTTTTGCCTTGGCCCGCAGGTACTCGCCGAAGACGCCGCCTCCCTCGGCCGGCGGATCGCCGGCGCCGATCGAACTGACGATCACGTAGCGAGTGATCCCCTTGGCCTTGGCCGCCGCGATCAGCTTGACGGCGCCGCCGTAATCCAGGGACCACTTGCGCTCGGCCCCGCTGCCGGGACCGGCGCCGGCCGCGAAGACGATCGCATCGGCGCCCTCGACCGCCGCTCCCACGTCATCGTCGGCCTCGAGGTCGCAGAGGACCGGCTCGATGCCGCCGGCAACCAGGTCCTCGGCCTGCTCGGGTTTGCGGATCAGCCCCCTGACCCGGTCGCCGCGCGCGGCCAGCAGTTTGCCCAGCCGCAGGCCGATCTTCCCGTGTCCACCAGCAATAACCACGTCCATCACGCCACCTCCATCGTCGGATCGACTATTGCACGGAGCTTGGCGAGGGCGCGTTCCTCCAGCTGTCGCACCCGCTCGGCGCTGAGGTGAGACTCCCGGCCGATCTCGCGCAGCGTCCGTTGCCGGCAGCCGATCCCGTAATGAGCGAAGACGATGCGGCGCTCGCGCGGCTCAAGGCCGGCGGCGAGTTCCTCGATGTGCTCACCGTCGGCCAGGTCGACGACCCGTTCGTACTCCTCCTCGGTGGCCGGGTCGGCCAGTCGCTCGGCGAGGGTGGTCGCCGTCCCCTCGTCGCCGGGAGCCGGCGCCTGCAGACTGCTCGGGGCGCGCTCGACCGAGACCAGGTTCTGGACCTGGTCCAGCGGCATCCTGGCGGTCTCGGCGAGCTCGGAGTCGGAGGGCTCGCGCCGGTTCGCCTGGGCGAAGGCGGCGCGCGCCCGCTTCATCTGGACGAGGCTGCGGGCGGCCCGGTCGGAAAGCACGAGGGGGCTGGTCAGCTCGGCGACCAACTGCTGCATCGCCTGCCGGACCCACCACGAGGCATAGGCCCAGAACGGCGTCCCGTAACGCTGGTCGTAGCGGCGCGCGGCGCGCAGCAGGCCGACGACACCCTCCTGCTGGAGCTCCTGGCGTTCGAGGCTGCGGAAGCTCCGATAGAGGCTCGCGACCCCGTTGATCGCCGGCATGAAGGCGCTCACCAATTCCTCGGTGGCGGCCCGGTCACCGGCCTCGGCCAGGGCCAGAAGATGGCGCTCGCGGGCCATGGTGAGAGGCGAACTCGCTGGATGCGCGCCGTCGCGCATGCGCCTTCTTCCGCTGTTGCAGTGCGTGGACCGGGCAGTTCCGCATTACCGTGACCTGTAGCTCGAGATGCTCAAGGCCGCCGCCCGGTAAACCCTCCTATTCCTCCAGCAGGCCGTCCTAAACCTCTTGACGCCGGCCTTCGCCGTCCTACCAGGAAGGTGTGCAAGCCGCGAGCGGCCCGGACACTCCGGGCCTGGGAGGAGGGCACAATGGCGAAGGCGGTCGGAATCGACCTGGGCACGACGAACTCGGTGGTTGCCGCGACGATGGAGGGCGGACAGGCCGAGGTGATTCCGAACTCCGAGGGCTCGCGGACGACGCCGTCGGTGGTCGCCTTCACCGAGGACGGCGAGCGGCTGGTCGGCCAGATCGCCAAACGCCAGGCGATCCTCAACCCCGAGGCGACGATCTACTCGGCCAAGCGGTTCATCGGCCGCAAATGGGACGAAGTCCAGACCGAGATCGAGACCGTCCCCTACAAGGTCGTCAAAGAGCCCAGCGACGCGGTCCGCTTCGACGTGCGCGGGAAAGAGCACGCGCCGGAGGAGATCTCGGCCGCGGTGCTGCGCAAGCTCGCCGACGACGCGGCCAAGTTCCTCGGCGAAAAAGTCACCGAGGCGGTGATCACGGTCCCCGCCTACTTCAACGACGCACAGCGCCAGGCGACCAAAGACGCCGGCAAAATCGCCGGCCTCGAGGTGCTGCGGATCATCAACGAGCCGACTGCGGCGGCGCTCGCCTACGGTCTCGACAAGAAAGACTCCGAGACGGTCCTCGTCTTCGACCTCGGCGGCGGCACCTTCGACGTCTCGCTGCTGGAAGTCGGCGACGGCGTGATCGAGGTGCGGGCGACCAGCGGCGACGGCCACCTCGGCGGCGACGACTTCGACAAACGGATCGTCGACTGGCTGAGCGAAGAATTCGAAAAGGACCAGGGGATCAACCTGGCGGCGGACCCGCAGGCGCTGCAGCGGCTGTACGAAGGGGCCGAGCGGGCCAAGGTCGAGCTCTCCTCGACCACCCAGACCCAGATCAACCTGCCGTTCATCACCGCCGACGCGTCCGGCCCGAAACACCTCAACGTCACGCTCGCCCGGTCGAAATTCGAGCAGCTGGTCGAGGACCTGATCGAGCGCACCCGGGGGCCGGTCGAACAGGCGCTGAAGGACGCCGGCCTCAGCGCCGACGGCATCGACGAGGTGATCCTGGTCGGCGGCTCGACCCGGATCCCGAAAGTCCAGGAGCTGGTGCGCAAACTGACCGGCGGCAAGGATCCGAACCAGACCGTCAACCCGGACGAGGTGGTGGCGATCGGCGCCGCCCTGCAGGCCGGGGTGCTGAAAGGCGAAGTCGAGGACGTCGTCCTGCTCGACGTCACCCCGCTCTCGCTCGGGCTGGAGACGATGGGCGGCGTGATGACGAAGGTCATCGAGCGCAACACGACGATCCCCGCCCGGCGGACCGAGGTCTTCTCGACCGCCGAGGACAACCAGACCGCGGTCGACGTCGTCGTCCTCCAGGGCGAGCGCGAGATGGCGCGCGACAACCGGCAGCTGGCCAAATTCCGTCTCGAAGGAATCCGGCCGGCGCCGCGCGGGGAGCCGCAGGTCGAGGTCACCTTCGACATCGACGCGAACGGCATTCTCAACGTCTCGGCGCGCGACAAAGACACCGGCGCCGAACAGCAGGTGACGATCACCGAAACGACCAACCTCGACAGCTCCGACATCGAGCGGATGATCAAGGAAGCCGAAGAGCACGCGGCCGAAGACCGCCTGCGGCGCGAAGAAGTCGACGCCCGCAACGAGCTCGACGCCTTCGCCCATCGGGTCGAACGGCAGCTCGAGGAGCTCGGCGACCGGGTGCCGGTCAACCAGAAAGAGCAGGCAGGGGCGCTGGTCCGCGACGCGCGGGCGGCGATCGAGGAGCAGGCAGGACTCGACCGCGTGCGGCCGCTGGTCTCCGACCTGCAGCAGATGGTCCAGACGCTGCAGAGTGCCGGTGCGACGGCTGACCCCCAAGACGGCGGTAACGGCGGCGAGGGCCAGCCGGCAGCCGAGGAGGAGGAAGTCGTCGATGCCGAGTTCACCCGTGAGTGAGGAGGAGCGCCAGACGCGCCAGGCCGAGGGCGCGGCGCAGGTGGCCGACCAGGAGTCAGGCGGCGTACAGCCGCCTCCGGGCGACGACGAGCGCTATCTCCGCGCACTCGCCGACCTCGAGAACTACCGCAAGCGCTCGGCGCAGGAAGTGGAGCGCCGGGTCACCGAACAGGCCGAGCGGCTACTGCTCGACTGGATCGAGGCAGTCGACAGCGTCGACCGTGCACTGGGGATGCAGCCCTCCGACGGGCTGCGCAGCGTCCTCGAGCAGATGGAGGCGATCCTTGCCCGGCAGGGCGTCGAACGGGTGGGGGCGGCGGGCGACCGCTTCGACCCCGAGCTGCACGAGGCGATCTCGGTTCAGGAGAGCGACGAGGTCCCCGACCGCACCGTGCTCGACGTCGCCCGTTCGGGCTATCGCCGCGGCGATCGGGTGCTGCGACCGGCGCAGGTGGTGGTTTCGCGGGACGGCGGCAGCTCAGAGCGGCAGCAGGAGCCCCGCGGAGAAGGCGAGGACTGATTGGCGGTCGGCTTTCGTGACTACTACGAGGTACTGGGCGTCCCGCGCGGCGCCAGCGACGAGGAGATCCGCAGCGCCTATCGCAAGCTCGCCCGCGAATACCACCCAGACGTCAACAAGGATCCTGGCGCCGAGGACCGCTTCAAAGAGGTCTCGGAGGCCTACGAGGTCCTGCGCGACCCCGAGAAGCGGGAGAAATACGAACGCCTCGGGGCGAACTGGAAAGCCGGCGAGGACGTCAGCGGCGCCTCCGGGTTCGGCGGCGGCTCCGGTTTCGGTGGCGGCTTTGAAGGCGGCGACGGCCAGGGATTCGGCGACGGCGCCGGCTTCAGCGACTTCTTCGAGAGCTTCTTCGGCGGCCGGCGAGGCGGCTCTGGGGGCTTCGAAGGCTTTTCGATGCGGGGCGGCGACCAGGAGGCGACGATCGAGGTCACGCTCGAGGAGGCGGCCCGGGGCGGCAAACAGAAAATCTCCTTCGCCGACGGCCGCGATTTCGAGGTGCGGATCCCGGTCGGCGTGCGTGAGGGTCAGAAAATCCGCCTTGCCGGCCAGGGTGGGGAAGGGGCGAGCGGCGGGCCCGCGGGTGACCTCTACCTGCGGGTGCGGATCAAACGCCATCCGCGCTTTCGGCGCGAAGACGACGACCTCGTGGTCGAGATCCCGGTCGCGCCCTGGGAGGCGGCGCTCGGGGCCACGGTTCCGGTCCCCACCCTCAACGGCAGCGCCAGGGTCAAAGTCCCGGCCGGCTCCTCCAGCGGCCGCCGTCTGCGGCTGAGAGGCGAGGGGATGCCGGGCTCGGGCGGACGCAAAGGCGATCTCTACGCAAGCGTCAAAATCGTCGTTCCGAAAGTGCTCGAGAAACGCGAGCGCGAGCTGTTCGAGGAGCTGGCCGCGGTCTCGCGGTTCGACCCGAGGCAGGGGCGCTGATGTCGCCCGGCACGGCGCTCGTTCTCGTCGACGTCCGGGCGCTGGCCCGTCGCTCCGGCTTGCACCCCGACCTGGTGCGACGGTTGATCGCGCTCGACGCCGTCGATCCCCTCGATTGGGACGCCGCGGCACGCCTCGCGCGCCTGGCGCGGCTGCGTCACGACCTCGGCCTCAACGTCGCCGGCGCGGCGCTCGTTTGCGACCTGCTGGAGCGGATCGAGGAGCTGGAAGCCCGGCGGCGCTAGCCGCCGGGCGATCGCCATGGCGACGGTGAAGCTGGGCCTGATCGTCTCGCCGGCGGTCGACCAGGTGGCGGCCGACGAGCTGGCGGCCGACCTCGGCGCCGCCCTGGCCGAGCGCTATCCCGAGGTCGAGTGGGAGCCGGAGGTCCTCACCGACCCGTTGGCCGAGCCGCCGGTGCACCTGACCGAGCTCGTCTCCGCGGCCCGCAGTCTCCTGCTCGACGCCGATTGGGACCTGGCGGTGGCGATCACCGAGCTGCCGCTGCGACTCGCTCACCGGACCTTGCTCAGCCATGCCAGCCGCACCCACGGCGTGGCGCTGGTCTCGCTGCCGGCGCTCGGCGTGCTGAGGCGCCGCCGGCGTCTCTATGACGTCGCCGCCGACGCGGTCGGGACGTTGGTCGGCGATCCGGAGGGTGACCGCGCCGCCCGGCCGGGCGGCGCAGGGCTCGGGGTCCAGCGCCGCCTCACCGAGCTTGCCGGTGACGTCGATGACGTGGACAACGACGGGGGCGTCGCCTACGTCGCCCGGGTGATCGGCGGCAACCTGCGGCTGCTGGTCGGGATGGTCGGCGCCAACCACCCCTGGCGGCTGGTCGGGCGGCTTTGGCGGGTGATGCTGGCGGCGGTCGCGGCGGTCGCCTTCGTCATGATCCAGATCGAAGTCTGGAAGATCGCCGGCACCCTCGGCCCGCTGCGGCTGGCGATCGCCGGCCTCATCTCGATCGCCGCCGCCTCGGTGACGCTGATCGCCGGCCACGGCCTCTGGGAGCGGGCACCCGCCCCCCGCGTGCGCGAGCAGGTGACGTTGTTCAACCTGGCAACCACCGCAACGGTCGTGTTCGGGGTCACCGCGCTTTACCTCTCCGTCTTCCTCGTCAGCCTGCTCGGCGCCCTGCTGCTGATCGAGCCATCGCTTCTCGCGGAAGGGCTCGGGCGAGACTCGGACGCCTGGGACTACGTGCGCCTCGCCTGGCTCTCGAGCGCGCTGGGGACGGTCGGCGGCGCCCTGGGGGCGACCCTGGAGACCGACGAGGCGGTCAAGGAGGCCGCGTACGCGCACCGACCGACGAACGCCGGTGGGCGATAGCCGCATGCGACCTCACCCCATTCCATTCGACCCCCTCAGGTCACCTGAGGTGCTCTGAGGTTACGCAGTTAGCGAGAAGTGGTCCGCAGATTCTGGCCGCTGGCCTAGGACAGACCGGTGATCCTGACCGCGGCGGGGTCGTGATCACTGGCGTTCCCGCCGCGGAGCGTGCGGCGCAAAATCCAGGCTTCGGCGATCCGGTCCTTGAGGTCGGGGCTGGCCCAGATCTGGTCGTAGAGCTCATACGTCGTCTTGTGGTCGGCGCGGTAACGATGGGTCCACGGACGTGCGGGAGGGGGGTCGGGGTCCCCTTCGGGGTAGGGTCCGCCGCGCTCGATGGCCCCGGCGAGTGCGTCGAAGAGGCCGGCGGCCGGGAGAGGTGCCAACGGTTCGGAGTCGGGCGAGTCGTTCATGTCTCCGAGCACCAGGTACGGGGTGCCGGGCGGGTTCTTCTTGATGATCTCGACGATGCTCTCCGCCTGGCGTCGGCGCCGCTCGTCGTTTGCCTTCGTGTCGGCCTCATCGTCGGCCAGCTGGCTTTTCAGGTGGTTGACGTAGACGGTGAGTACCGGCTCGCCGCCGCGCTTGGCCATGATTGGGACCTCGAGCAGGTCCCGGGAGAAGGCCGGTTCGCTCGGGCGCTGCGGGTGGGTGTGGTGGCGCCAGGAGCGGACCCCGTCGAGCGGCAGCTTCGACATCACCGCGACGTCGATGAAGCGGGGGTCGTTCCCCTCGATCAGGGAGAGGTGCTTGAAGCCGGACTTCTTCAGGTCGAGGTACTCGACGAAGTCTTCGAGGGCCGCCAGGTTCTCGACCTCCTGCACGCAGAGCACGTCCACGTCGAGCTCCTTGATTCGGGCGGCAAGCGTTTGCTGGGCCTCGGGCTCCTTGGCGTAGATCAGCTTGCCCAAGAACTCCCGACGCCAGCGCAGCTTGCCGTCGGGACCGATCTCGCCGCGCGAGATGACCTTCACTTCCTGGGGACCGGCGTCGGCATCCGCGACTGCGTGTTTTAGCCAGCGCCGGGGCTTCTCGGCGGTCGCCTCCTCGGTGGCGGAGCGGATCTGGCCGTCGGCCTCGGTGTAGAGGTTGAAGCGGGAGAAGAGGTTGTTGAGGTTGAAGGTGCCGACGCGGATGTCCAAAGTGGGGGGACGCTACCAGAAACTAGTGGATTACTTAAGGAATACAAATGGGTTTTTTGAGTGACCTAGGCTGCCCGCGTGGCGACCGAGCCCCGCAGCCGAATCGTCCTCGACCCCTCCCTTCTGGCCTCCGATGAGGTGCTCGAGTGGCTGAGTGATCCGGAGTTGAAGGGCTACCTGGTGATATCGGAGTCCCTGCGGCGGCGGCTCGAGGATCCGGGGGCCTTGATGGAGGATCTCGGACGATTTGGTGTCTATGACCCCGATCCCGGCCTGATCGAAGCGTTCCGGGAAGCGGTCGACCTCAATGGGGTGGAGACGTTTTCCTTTGAACGGGCCCGCGAACGAGGTGAGCTACCCAGCGGCACCGAAGCGATCTGCTGGAACCTCCTGGCCGCCGAGGAGCCACTGGCCGACGTGCTTGCCGACGAGTGGGCTTTCGTTACCTCGCAGTCGCTGGCTGCTCTCGCCCAAAGAGCCGGCCACGCCTTGGGCGCGTTCTGCAGGGCCGGCGCGACCGTCGTCGGGGTGGCCAAAGAGCAGATGGTGGGGGCGCTTGAGCAGGTTCAGGACAGGATCCCGCCGGGTCTGCTGGAGCGCATGAAGCGTGTCGACGGCGTCGTGGGTCGGGGGCCGGGGCTTCTGCTTGCCGGAGGCAGCTTTGCCGCCAGCGTCATTCTCCCCCCTTTGGGTGCTGTGGGGGTGGCGATCGGCGTCGTCGATGTCTTGCTTGAGGGCAACGGGGTCCTTGCCGGAGACCCCTGAGCGCTCAAAGGCGCCACCCGCAGGCAGAGATTCGCGCTCGCCCGCCACAAACGAAGAAGGTCCCTGCGGCACAAAACCGGCGGTCTTGTCCTGCGTGAAAATCTGATCGTTCACGCATGAGTAATCGACTGGAGACCGCGAGGAATAGCGCGTTGCTGCCAATTTGGTCCGAATGGTCCGTCGGACTAATCAACGCGGAATTCGCTGCTTTGACAAAAGCTGTCCTTTGCAGGACCTATGAATGCGGCTGAGAGGAGTCGAACCTCCACGGGTGTTTCCACCCACAAGGCCCTCAACCTTGCGCGTCTACCAGTTCCGCCACAGCCGCTTGAGGGCGCTCGATTCTAGATGTTTGCGTGCATCGGAGGCCGCAGCTTGCGGGCATCCGGGGGAGGCGGTAGCCTTGCGAACAAGTGTTCGGAGGCGATCGGCGCCTCTTTGACGTTGCTGACCCGGCATCGGAGGAAACCGGAACGACGATGGAACTCGACCTGACCAAAAGGCAGAAGGAGATCTTCGACTTCATGCGCAAGTACGCGGCTAAGACCGGCTATCCGCCGACGGTGCGGGAGATCGGCAAAGCCGTGGGGCTGCATTCCTCGTCGACCGTGCACGCGCACCTGGCCAACCTGGAGAAGCTGGGGCTGGTCCGGCGCGACCCCTCGAAGCCGCGGGCGATCGAGCTTCTCTTCGACAAGGCGAAGCGGACGATCTCGCCGGAAAATGGCCTGCCCCTCGTCGGCCAGGTCGCCGCGGGCGCGCCGATCCTGGCCGAAGAGAACATCGAGGAGTACCTCGAAGTCCCCGACGTGATCGGCGGCGAGGACGGCGACTACATCCTCCAGATCCGCGGCGAAAGCATGAAGGACGCCGGCATCCTCGAAGGCGACTACGTGATCGTGCGCCCGAGCGACGATGCCGCCGACGGCGAGATCGTCGTCGCCCTGATCGGCGAGGAGGCGACGGTGAAGCGGCTGTACCGCGAGAAGGACCACATCCGTCTGCAGCCGGAAAACGAGGAAATGGAGCCGATCCTCACCACCGAGGCCCGCGTTCTGGGCAAAGTGGTCGGCGTCTTCCGCAAGGTCTGACCAGGTGGCCTCGCGTCAGGGCCACTTCCCGGACTCGATCAGCTTCTTGTAGCGCCGCTGCCTGCGGCGCGCATCCCATAGGACCAGCGGCAGCAGGCGCAGGCCCAGCCTGGGGAAGAGGTCGTAAATCCTGAGGACGGGGCCGCGCCAGCGGGGGACGATCAGGACGGGGCGCGGGCGCTCGGTCAGCTTGCCCACCTCCCTCGCCACCTCCTCGGCGGTGAGGAGGCGACCGGAGAAGGAGGGGGCGGCGTCGGGGTCGTCGAGCTTGTCCTCGAGCATCGGCGTCCAGATCCCGTCGGGACAGACGGCGGAGAGCCGGACCTTCTTCTCGCCGCTGCGCCGGAGGTCAAACTGGGTCCCCAGCGTGAACGCCATCGCCGCGTGCTTGCTGGCCGAGTAGGCGACCTCTCCCGGGGCGGCGACGATGCCGGCCAGGGAGACGACGTTGACGACGTGCCCCTTGCCGGCGGCGCGCATCGGCCCCAGCGCCGCCACCGTCCCGTTCATCAGGCCGGTGACGTTGACGTCCAGCATCGTCTGCCGCAGCTCGGCGCTCTGCTCCCAGGGCGGGCCGCTGTAGAAGACGCCGGCGTTGTTGACCCAGAGGTCGAGGGAACCGCTGCGGCCGATCGAGTCGGCCAGGCCGCGGCAGGCGGCCTCGTCGCGGACGTCGAGGGCCGAGCCCCGCGCCTGCGGGCCGAGATCGGCGGCGACCCGGTCGGCCGCGCCGGCGTCGACGTCGGTGACGTGGACGCGGTAGCCGCGGTCGATCAGCTCGGCGGCGATCGCGCGGCCGAGGCCGCTGCCGGCGCCGGTTACGACCGCCGTTCGCATGCCCGCCACCATAACCGCCGGCGCCTTGGCCGGACGCCCCCGTCGAGCTACCATCGCTGGGCGGGCTGAGCGACCGCGGGGGGAGAGAAAACCCCTCGAGGAAAGTCCGGACACCACAGGGCAGGGCGGTGGGTAACGCCCACCCGGGGAAACCCGCGGGAAAGTGCAACAGAAATGACACGGCCGATGGCGCGACCACACGTGAGTCGCGTACAGGCAAAGTTGAAATGGTGCGGTAAGAGCGCACCGGCGTCGCGGTGACGCGGCGGCCAGGCAAACCCCGCCCGGTGCAAGGCCAAGCAGGACCGTCGACCCGGCTCGGCGAGGTCCAGGTAGGCCGCAGAGATAGATGGCCGCTCACGACAGGATCCGGCTTACAGGCCCGCTAAGGAAGAGGCTCCCGCAAGGGGGCCTCTTCTATATCCGCTCGTCGTTTCCAGGATTTCCCTTGTCAGAGCACGGAAAAGACTGGAAACGACGCCTGCACGGGGTTTCTGTCTTAGCGTTTGCTAATCTGCCGCCCACATCCGCTGAATCTTCGCCTACATAACGCGAAGAGCGGGGGACCCGATCAGTTGGGGCGAGTCGCGGCCCAGTGCCGCGTAGCGCAGCTCTTTCAGCGCGAGCCCGTCAGCTAACCCCGCAAGCGCCTGGAAAGAGATGCAGACGATCAGACAAACCTCCGTGCGCTGGGCCCTTGCCCTTGCCGCCTTCTTCGCCCTCTTCGCCGGGGTGGTCGCCGGCGCGCAGGCCGCCACCGGCGGCGCCTCCGGCTACGTCCCGCCCGCCACCGAAGAAGAAGGCGACCACACCTTCGGCGACTGGCGCTACGGTGGCGCTAGCTGGTACGGCCCCGGGCTCTGGGGCAACAAGACCGCCTGCGGCCAGACGCTGCGGCCGAACACGATGGGCGTCGCGCACAAGAAGCTCCCCTGCGGGACGACGGTCAAGTTCGTCTACCACGGCAAGGCGGTGGTGACGCAGGTGATCGACCGCGGCCCCTACATCGAAGGCCGCGCCTGGGACCTGACCAAAGCCGTCAGCGACGCGCTCGGGTTCGAAGGCGTGGGACGGGTCCGCTACGCGGTCGCGATCGACGACGCCACCAGCGCCCGCACCGGCTGACCGACTCTCTCCGGCCGCTCCTCGGGCTAGGCTGCCGTGTTCAGGCAGGGACCGCGACGAGAGGAGCAAGCGTTGATGTGGAGGATTTCGCAGGGAGCAGTAGCCGCCGCCGGGACCCGTAGGGGCCGCGCGGCGCTCTTCGGACTACTTGCCTGTGCCTTCGTGCTCTTCGTCGGCTTCGCGACCAGCAGCGGCGCGGCGAAGGTCGGCCGGACGACGGTGATCCTCGGGCAGACCGCGACCGAGCCCGACCCCTCCTGCCCCGACCTCCCCTGCCAGGCGATCGGCAGCGTCACCGGCTTCCAGGTCGGCAACGGCCAGGCGAAACTGCCGTTCCTGGTCACCCACGACGGCAAGATCAAGTCCTGGACGCTGACGCTGGCCCAGCCGACCAACAGCCAGCGGACCTTCTTCAACGGCTTCTTCGGCACCCCGCCGCAGGCGCGCCTGGCGATCCTCCGCCGCGTGCCCGGGACGAACCCACCGCGCTACAACCTGCGCCGGCAGGGCTCGGTCCAGGTGCTCACCCCCTACCTGGGGCAGACGGTCCGGTTCAGCGCCGATCTGAAGGTGGAAAAGGGCGACATCGTCGGGATCACGGTGCCGACCTGGGCCCCGGCCTTCGCGCAGGACCTGCCCGCAACCAACGTCTGGCGCGCCAGCCGCGAACCTGAAGCCTGCAGCAACGCCACCGACATCCGTCAGGGCGAGCCACAGGAAAAGGTCGGCACCCGCGCCACCTACGGTTGCAAATACACCACCGCGCGACTGCTCTACACGGCGACGCTGGTAGAGGGGCGCTAGGCCCCTCAGCCGCCTACGCGGCCGAGGGGAGAGCCCTGGGACCGCCCTGGTCCTGGGGCAGCGCCGCGGCGCTCGCAATCAGGCTCTGGAACTCGTTCAGCGCCAGATGCGCGACCGCCTCGAGGATCTCCTCGTCGCTCCACCCGATCTCCCGGGCCTCCTCGTGGAGGTGCAGGGGCGGGGGCCCCTCCGGGTCCAGCGTCTCCTTGAGGAAGACGAGGAGGGCTGCCTCCTTCGGGTCCGAGGAGGTGAAGCTGCGGGCTTTCGATACCTCGTCGAGGCCGAGCCCGGCCCGGCGGGCCGACTTCGCGTGCTGGGCGATGCTGTAGTCGTCCTCGCGGTACTCGGCGACGGCGAGCGCGATCCTTTCCCTCGTCGCCTGCGGCAGGACTCCACCGCGCAGCTCCGAGCGCATCCGCGTGTACGCGCGGAGGACAGCCGGTGCCCCGGCGAGCACGCCGACGAACTTCGTCACCGCGCCGCCGGCGGCCTGGATGCTCTTGATGAGAGGAGCGCTCTCATCAGGCGCCGTCAGCTCGTCGTGAATTTGGAATCTGCTTACTGCGGTTTTTACCGTCACGGGCTTCTCGCTTCTGGGCTCTGACTCGGCGGCAAATCGTCTTTACAGAGCCCTTACGTGGCCTTTACTTTACTTTTAGCCGCTTACTTACCTGTCGTAAGTTATACCTGGATACCCGGTCGCTTTCAAGCGGTTACAGGATCCTTTCCACTACCCGTATTACGTCTTTCGGCACCCGTGCGGTTCATTCGCCTATCGTTGCGGCCTTCCCCAGCGCCAAGGAGGCAGACGAGCATGGCCGATCAACCCCGCAGCGCCGCCGACGTGATCGAGCTTGTCCGCGAGCACGACGTCCGCTTCATCCGCCTCTGGTTCACCGACGTGCTGGGGCAGCTGAAGAGCTTCTCGGTCAACGCCTCGGAGCTCGAGGACGCCTTCGAAGGGGGGATGGGGTTCGACGGCTCCTCGATCACCGGCTTCAACCCGATCGAGGAGTCCGACATGCTGGCGGTCCCGGATCCCTCGACCTTCGCGCTGATCCCCTGGCGCCCCGAGGACGACGCGGTGGCGCGGATGTTCTGCGACATCCAGGTCCCGGGCGGCGGGCCGTACGAGGGCGACCCGCGCTGGATCATGCGGCGGGCGCTGAAGCGGGCCGAGGATCTCGGCTTCGACGCCTACAACATCGGGCCCGAGCTGGAGTTCTTCTACTTCCGCTCGGCGAAACCGGAGAACGGCGTCCCCGAGGTCCTCGACGAGGGCGGCTACTTCGACCTGACCACGCTCGACGCCGGCTCCGACCTGCGTCGGGAGACGGTGCTGGCGCTGGAGAAGATGGGGATCCACGTCGAGTACACCCACCACGAGGTCGGCCCTTCCCAGCACGAGGTCGACATGCGTTACAAGAACGCGCTCGAAATGGCCGACGACTGCATGACGTACCGGATCGTCGTCAAGGAGTACGCGATGAAGTACGGCTACCACGCGACTTTCATGCCGAAGCCGCTGTTCGGTGAGAACGGCTCCGGGATGCACGTCCACCAGTCGCTCAGCCGCGAGGGCAAGAACGCCTTCTACGACGAGGACGACCCCTACTACCTCTCGCCGGTGGCGAAGAGCTTCATCGCCGGCCAGCTCAAGCACGCGCGCGAGATCTCGCCCCTCTTCGCCCAGTGGGTCAACTCCTACAAGCGCCTGGTCCCCGGCTACGAGGCACCGGTCTACCTCGCCTGGTCGCGGCGCAACCGCTCGGCGCTGATCCGGGTGCCGCTCTACCACCCCGGTAAGGAGAGCGCGACCCGGGCCGAGCTGCGCTGTCCCGACCCCGCCGCCAACCCCTACCTCTGCTTCGCGGCGATGCTGCAGGCGGGCCTGGAAGGGGTCGAGAAGGGCTACGAGCTGCCGGAGCCGATGGAGCAGAACCTCTACCACCTCTCCCAGGAGGAGCTGGCCCACCAGGGGATCGAGCAGCTGCCGGCGACCCTGGGCGAGGCGATCGAGCTTGCGGCCGAGTCCGAGCTCGTCCTCCGCACCCTCGGCGAGCACACCTTCCGCCGCTTCGTCGAGATCAAGCGGCAGGAATGGGACGACTACCGCGTCCAGGTCACGCCGTACGAGATCGAGAACTTCCTGCCAATTCTCTAGCGAGCTCCGCCGGCTCGGTGACTGGGAGCTGGCAGGTGAAGTTCTCGCAGACGTAGGCGGCGGGCTTGCCGTCGACGGTGGTGCGGTTCGCCAGGAGCGGGGGCTGCTCGGTGCCCTCCGGACCGCCGGCGAGGACCAGGTGGAAGAGCGGCCTCTCTCGGACGGCCGCGGCCAGGTCTTGGAGATCGTCCCCGACCAAGGCGACCTCACGGGTGGGGGAGAGGTGGAAGTCGAGGGCGCGCAGGAGGTGGGCGAAGGCGTCGGGGTGTCGGACCGCGGGTTCGGCAAAGAGGGCGAAGACGCCGGTGGCGGCGTCTTCGTAGCGGCGCTCGCCGGTCAGGGCGGCGAGGCGCAACATCCCCATCGCCGCCGAGCTGTTGCCGGAGGGGATCGGGTGGTCGCCGACCTCCTTGCGCCGCGCGATTAGCTCCTCGTGGTCGCTCGAGGTCGAGTAGAAGCCGCCGCGCTCGGCGTCGCCGAAGCGCTCGATCGTCGTCTCCGCCAGAGCCTGGGCCTCGACGAACCAGCGCTCTTCGAAAGTCGACTCGTAGAGCGCCAGCAGCGCCTCGAGCAGGAATGCATGGTCCTCCAGGTAGGCGTTGAGGTGGGCGCGGCCGTCCTTGTAGGTGCGCAGGAGGTTGCCGCCCTCGTCGCGCAGCTGCCCGAGCACGAACTCGGCGCCGGCGCGGGCGGCGTCCAGGTAGTCCTCGCGGCCGAGGACGGCGCCGGCGTCGGCAAGCGCCGCGATCGCCAAGGCGTTCCATGAGGTCAGTCGCTTGTCGTCGAGGCCCGGCCGGACCCGCTCCGCGCGCGCCTCGAACAGCGCCCGCCGCATCTCCTCCAGTCCCTCCGGCTCCTCGGCCTCCGCGCCGCCGGCCAGGTGCAGCACGCTCGCGCCCTCGAAGTTGCCCTGCTCGCTGACGCCGTAATGCTCGATCACGGCCTCGGCACCCTCGCCGAGCGCGGCGCGGACCTGCTCTGGGCTCCAGACGTAGAACTTGCCCTCCTCGCCCTCGGAGTCGGCGTCGAGCGCGGAGAAGAACCCACCCTCCGGGCCCCGCATCTCCCGCAGCATCCAGTCCAGCGTTTCCTCGCAGACGCGGCGGTAGCGCTCGTGCCCGAGCAGCTGCCACCCGTGCAGGTAGGCGCGGGCGAGCAGGGCGTTGTCGTAGAGCATCTTCTCGAAGTGGGGGACGAGCCAGATCGCGTCGACCGAGTAGCGGGCGAAGCCGCCTCCCAACTGGTCGTAGATCCCGCCGGCGAGCATTCCGTCGAGGGTCCGCTCGACGACCTCGGTCTCACCGCGGCTCATCAGCAGCTCCAGTGAGGAGGCCGGGGGGAACTTGGGCGCGCCGCCGAAGCCGCCGTGGCGCCGGTCGCCCCCCGCCAGCAGGCGCTGCACGGCTTCGGAGAGGTGGCTCTCGCCCGGCAGGTCACGCGGCTCGACCTCGCCGATCGCGCCCAGGCCGGCCCGCACCTGCGGCGCCCGCTCGCGGATCTCCTCCCGCTGGGTCTCGAAGGCATGGACGACCGCTTCCATCACCATCCGGAAGCTCGGCATGCCGCGGCCCTCGTCGGGCGGAAAGTAGGTGCCACCGTAGAAGGGGACCCCGTCGGGGTCGAGGAAGACGGTCATCGGCCAGCCGCCGTGGCCGCTGATCTGCTGGACCGCCTCCATGTAGATGGCGTCGACGTCGGGCCGCTCCTCGCGGTCGACCTTGACGTTGACGAAGTGCTCGTTCATGTAGGCGGCCGTCTCCGGGTTCTCGAAGGACTCGCGCTCCATTACGTGGCACCAGTGGCAGGCCGAGTAGCCGACCGAGAGCAGGATCGGCAGGTCCTCTTCGCGGGCGCGCCGCAGCGCCTCCTCGCCCCACGGGTACCAGTCGACCGGGTTCTCCCGGTGCTGGAGCAGATAGGGGCTCGTCTCCTGCGCGAGGCGGTTCGGCATCGCTCTCAACCTACCCGGGCACCGACAAATCGAGTATTCGGCGTCGCCGGTCGCGGAAACTTGGGTCGGGAACCGCGTTAGTAAGGGAGAGACCCCTTCCCGCTGGGTAACCCAATACGGTCACTGTCGTGAAGAACAACCAGGGATTAGGGCAGTCCGACCCGGCTGTCGACGCCGTGCTGGCGAAATTGGCACCCGAGGATCGGGCGGTCGTGCAGGGCGCCCTGGAACGGGCGGAGAAGACCGAGGCGGAACTGCGCTTCATCGCCGACCACGACTCGCTTACCGGCCTGCTGAACCGTCGCCGCTTCCGGGCCGAGCTCGACCAATACGTCTCCTTCACGGCGCGCTACGGCGGCCGCGGCGCGGTGATGGTGATCGACATCGACGGCCTCAAGGAGGTCAACGACCGCCTCGGCCACCAGGCCGGCGATACCTTGATCCGCCGCGTCGCCGAGATCCTCAGCGAACGGGTGCGCGGGACCGACCTCGTCGCCCGCCTCTCCGGCGACGAGTTCGCGGTGCTGATGCCGCAGACCGATACCGCCGGGGCGCTCCAGCTCGGGGAGGACCTGCGCGCGCAGGTCGCCGAGGGGCTGCCGCTCAACCTCGACTTGGGGGACGCCTCGATCAGCGTCGGGATCACGATGTTCGGCGGCCAGGAGGGAATGGGCGCCGAGGCCGTGCTGGTCGCCGCCGACCAGGCGATGTACCAGGCGAAGGCCGAGGGGCGGAACCGGATCATGCTCTTCCACACGCCCGGCGAGGACGGGGGCAACGCCAAGCGGACGCAGACGACCAGCGCCAGGATTCGCGACGCCCTCACCCAGAACCGGCTCAGCCTCGCCACCCAGCCGATCCGCGACCTCGCCTCCGGCGGCATCGAGCGCTACGAGCTGCTGCTGCGGATGACCGGCGAGAGCGGCGAGCTGCTGCCCGCCGCCTCGTTCATCGAAGCGGCCGAGCGCTCGGGAATGGTCCAAGAGCTCGACCGCTGGGTCGTCGCCCAGGCGCTGCGGCTGATCGCCGAGCGCGAGCGCGCCGGCCTCCCCGTCTCCCTCCACATGAACATCTCCGGCGCCTCGATGACCGACCTTTCGGTGCTCGAATACATCGAACGGCGCCTCGACGAAGGCGAGGCCGACCCCGCCCGCTGCACCTTCGAGATCACCCAGACGGCGCGGATCGAGGACTACGACGCCGCCGCCGGCTTCGCCGACCGCCTCTCGGAGTTCGGCTGCGAGGTTGCGATCGACGACTACGGCGCCGGCTTCGGCTCCTTCGCCTACCTGAAGAGGGTGCCCTTCGACGTGATCAAGATCGACGGCTCCTTCGTCCGCGACATGCCGCGCAACGACGCCGACCAGCTGACGGTGAAGGCGATCGTCGAGATCGCCCGCGGGCTCGGCAAGCGCACGATCGCCGAGTTCGTCGAGGACGAGGCGACGACGCAGCTGCTGCGCGAGTACGGCGTCGACATGGCCCAGGGCTACCACCTGGGCAGGCCGGTCGACGCGGCCGAGGCGCTAGAAGCCGCGTAGCTGGGCGCGCTTGACCTTGCCGCTGTTGGTCTTCGGCAGCTCGGTCGCGAACTCGACGATGCGGGGGAACTTGTAGGGGGCGGTCTCGCGTTTGCAGTGCTCCTGCAGGTCGGCGACGAGCCCCTCGCCGGCAGCGTCGCCGTCGCGGAGGACGACGATCGCGCGGACGACGGCACCCCGCTCGGGGTCCGGGGCGGCGACTGCGGCGGCGTCTGCCACGGCGGGGTGGGAGAGCAACGCCGACTCGACCTCGGTCGGGCCGATTCGGTAGCCGGAGGAGAGGATGATGTCGTCGCCGCGGCCCTCGAAGAAGAGGTAGCCGTCCTCCTCGCGGACGAGGTCGCCGGTCTTCCACCAGCTGCCTTCGAAGCGCTCCCCGTCCAGGTAGGCGGCGAAGAAGGTGGGGGTGGTGTGGGCGAGGAGCTGGAGTTCGCCCTCGACAATCCGGGTTTCGATCCCCGGCAGCGGTTTGCCCATCGACCCGATTCGCACCGGCTCGCCGACGAGGTTGGCGGTGACGTGCCCGGTCTCGGTCTGGCCGTAGCCGTCGGCGGGCTCGAGGCCGGTCGCCTCGCGGAAGGCCGCGATCGTCTCGGGGTCGAGTGGCTCCCCGGCGGAGACCATCCGCCGCAGCGCCGGCAGCGGCCGCAGCGCGGTGCGGCGGGCGAGCATCCGGTACTCCGTCGGCGCCTGGCAGAGGACGTTGACGCCCAGCGCCTCGGCGAGGTCGAGCCGCTCCGCGGGCTCGAAGCGGCCGGCGTGGATGACCGCGGCGGCGCCGGTCAGCCAGGGGGCGAGGAAGACGTTGCGGGCGGACTTCGACCAGCCGGTCGCCGTCGTGCACCAGGCGAGGTCGCCCTTGCGCGAGCCGAACCAGTGCTCGGCCTGGAGGCGTTGGCCCATCAGGTAGCGGTAGCCGTGGACGACCCCGCGCGGCTCCCCGGTGGTGCCGGAGGTGAAGACGATCAGGGCCGGGTCCTCCGGCCCCATCTCCTCGACCGCGGCCGGGGCCTCCTGCGGCAGGTCCTCGTCGAGGACGCGGGCGACGTCGGCCAGGCTCATCGCCGGGACGCCGTCGGGAAGCTCCGTCAGCAACGCCTCTTCACCGACGCAGAGCTTCGGGTTTGCCGCTGTGACCCGGTGCTCGAGGTCGTGGCGACGCAGCATCGTGCTGCAGGGCAGCGCCACCGCCCCCATCCGCCAGCAGGCGAGCAGGCTCAGCACCCACTCGATCCGGTTCCCCACCAGCGTCATCACCACGTCCCCGCGCCCCACGCCGCGGGCGGCGAAGGCGCCGGAGAGACCGGCCGACTGAGCGACCAGTTCGCCGAAGTAGTGGTCGCGCCGGTTCCCTTC
Source organism: Solirubrobacterales bacterium (assembly GCA_035764245.1). Classification (GTDB taxonomy): domain Bacteria; phylum Actinomycetota; class Thermoleophilia; order Solirubrobacterales; family 70-9; genus VAYN01. The sequence goes on along the minus strand of DASTZP010000010.1, from coordinate 6,344 downwards.
GGCGTCTATGGAAACGATCCCCAGCCGCGAGGCCGGGGATCGCTCCATCAAATCCTCGATCAGGTTCACGCGCGCAGTCTGTCGAATTGCGTGCTCTAGCCGTGAACGGGGGATTCCTCGGGCAGGCCGGGAAAGGGCAGCGAACCCCGCGGGTCGCGGATGCCTTTGGCGGCCGAGATTGCATCCCAAGCCTCGGCGGGATTGCTGGCAAAGGCTTGCCGAGCTTCGGCCAGGCGATCGATCGACCCGTCATGAAAGGCGCCGCGGGCGGACTCCGCAGTGTCGAGGGTCGGCATCAAACTTCGAATCGTCGCCGTGAAGTAGGCGAAGGTGATGACCTCGAGGCCGATCGACAGCGCCTCTCGGTATTCCTTGAGCTTGTCGGGGTCCTCGGGCTGTGGCCCCAGGGGCTCGATGAACTCCTTCTCGGCGTCTTGACACCGTTCGAGGAGGCTGGGCAGGTCAGCAGAGGCTGCGTCGACCGCCCTCAGCCACCGACCCAATGAGCCGATCTTCAACGGGTCATGGAGGCGTCTGCTGGCTACGCGTGCCGCCGAGCACTTTGCTTTCAGCTGATCGACACCCAAGCGATCCGTCACCTCGGCAAGATTCGCACCGGGTGGGTATTCACAAATGCTCCTGGACACTCTGATCACGTCCCTTGGCAATCCACCACCAAGCACATGCGCGAGACCGGTGAATTGAGCGGGCAAGCCGACGACGCGCTCCCCTATCAGGCGACGGGAATCGGCGTGGGAGAGGTACTGAACTCGGCAGATTGCGTCAAACGAGCTGTCGAACACATCCCTGAACGGCAATCCACGGCGCTCGAAATAGGCCATGGCGTCTTCCGAGACCGAGACGAAGTAGAAGCAGCCGGCGACGCGGAATATGACCTTGATCTCGTTGAGGAAGCGACGCGCCCGGTCGTCATCCATCTTGTCCAACTCATCAATTCCGACGCGTACCTGTCCCCGCCGCACAAGATCCTTCGCGAAGGCGCGGTAAAGGCTGACCACATCGGGAAGACTGAGTTGGTTCTCGGCAAGCTGAGTACCGCGCTCCCCTCCGACCTGCAGTCCCATCGGGACTTTGATGCCGCCCGACCAACCGCTGGAGAAGGTCCGCTGGTACCAAATCTGTCGTAGGTACCGTTCCGCTTTGAGTTCCACGTCGTCCTCCCTTTTCAGCGGCCGGAATCCCCGAAAGGGATAGGGGAGCCACCGGGGAGCGCTTGCCAGCACGGAGACGTAGGTGAGGAAGCCGCCGATTGCCATCAATGCTTGGGCCCATGGCTCCCACTCCTGGGGTTCGAGTTTGCCTTGGACGTCGAGCAGCGTCAGATAGGCAATGAGGCCAATTCCAAACAACACAGGTCCGAGATAAGGAGGGAACGGGGCGAGTGACCTAAGGGAAATCCGCCGCGATCCGAAAAGTGCAAAGCCGCGGTCCCAGCTGCGCATGGATTCGACCCGCCCTGAGTCCAAGACTGATTCGCAGAGCTTCGCGAAGAGATGCAGCACGAAATCGCGTGCGTCGTACTCGACTGGGGCGTCGACCACGAGAGCCGCTTCGACTTTCTCGGGGTTTTCCTTTCGAGCCTGGATCGTGAGGCGTTGCAGCAGCGTCGTCTTGCCGACCCCTCTGGGGCCGGAAACGCCGACGCTTCCGCCGGGCATGTGATCGATTTGGGCTTCGAGGCTCTTTTGCGAGATGGTGGAGATCTCATGCTCAGGTTCATCGATCTCCGCTAATCCCCGGGGATCTACGTCTGGCAGCGAGGTCGAGTAGATGGAGCCGAGCGCCTGGTTGGCCCGATCCGTCAACCAGCGCTGGATGGCTCGCAAGAGTGCCTCGCAATAGTTGGCCTTGGCGGCCGTCAACTGATCTCGCAAGGAGAGAGGGCTCTCCGATGGTGCGCCGTGGGACGAACCCGCCCCGCGGCTCCCCGCACGCCGTTCGAGCCTTGGCAGCAGGAGGGGCACAAGTGCGACAAGGATGCCCACGCTTGCCAGGGCGGCCCAGACGAACCTCTGCGGAACGGCGAGAAAGGGGTCAAGAAGCGCGAGGAGGGCAACCAACGATCCCAGGAGAAGGCTGCCGACCCGGGAGAACTCCAGCATCCCCTGAGCTCTGAGCCGCCGCCTGAGATCCAACACCTTCGCTTCGTGATCCGAGATCTCTCTCAGAATCTCCTCTCGGGCCTCGCGGGCTTCTTCGATGAGCCTTTCCGGAGAGACACCGACGTTGACCATCGCGTCTCGGAGCGGCCCCTCAACCTGCTGTTCGACCGTCTCGTCGAATTCTCGAGGCCTGATAGGGACGCGCAGTTGTGACTGGTCCTCCGCCATAGGAAGCGCGGAGTATTAAAGCTTCTTTATCGGCGCCGAAACAGGGAGCCCGGAGCCGGCATGAGTGACGGCTCCGGGCTCCAGTGCTCCGGGCTACCGAAGTTCGGAGCTGGTCTTTTTCAGTAGCTGGCGGGCGATGATCAGCAGCTGGATCTGCTGGGTGCCCTCGAAGATGTCGAGGATCTTCGAGTCGCGGGCCCACTTCTCCAGCAGCTCGTTCTCGCCGTAGCCGATGCTGCCGCAGAGCTCGACGCAGCCGAGGGTGACGTCGACGCCGGTGCGCCCCGCCTTCGCCTTGGCCATCGAGGCCTGCAGCGAGTTCGGCTTCGAGTTGTCAGCCATCCAGGCGGCCTGGAGGGTGAGCAGCCAGGCGGCCTCGTAGTCGGCCTCCATCTGCAGGAACTTCGCCGCGGCGGCGTGCTGGTTGTTGGCGGGGACGTCGTAGTCGATCTCGACGCCGGCCTTCTTCAGCTGCTTGCGGGTCTCTTCGAGGGCCGCGCGGGTGACGCCGACGGCCATCGCGGCGACCAGCGGCCGCGTGTTGTCGAACGTTTCCATCACCCCGGCGAAGCCCTTCTCTTTCACCTCGGGGTCGCCGAGCAGCGCCTCTTTCGGCACCCGGCAGTCCTGCAGGGTGAAGTTGGCGGTGTCGGAGGCGCGGATCCCGAGCTTGTGCTCGAGCCGGTCCAGCTTCAGGCCGGGGTTATTGCGCTCGACGATGAACGACTTGATCGCCGCCCGCCCTTTCGAGCGGTCGAGCGAGGCCCAGACGACGATCAGGTCGGCCCGGTCGCCCGAGGTGACGAAGATCTTCTCGCCGTTGAGGACGTATTCGTCGCCGTCGAGCTCGGCGGTGGCGCGGATCGCGGCGGAGTCCGAGCCGGCTTCCGGCTCGGTGATCGCCATCGCCGCCCACTTGCCGCCGTACTTCTCCAACTGCTCCTCGGTCGCGACCGAGGCGATCGCCGAGTTGCCGAGCCCCTGGCGCGGCATCGAGAGCAGCAGGCCGACGTCGCCCCAGCAGAGCTCGATGATCCCGAGCACGGTGGAGAGGTTGGAGCCGTTGCGGTTCTCGCCGTCGTCGCTCTTCTCGCGGCGGACGCCGGCGGCACCGGCGCCGCCGATGTCGGAGCCCTCGTTCATGCCGTCGATCAGCGACGCCAGCATGTCGAGCTCTTTCGGATAGGCGTGCTCGGCCTCGTCGTATTTGCGCGAGATCGGGCGGAACACCTCGGTGGCGACCTGGTTGGCCTGGCTCGCCAGCGGCTTGAACTTCTTCGGTATCTCGAGGTTGATCGTCATGTTCTTACCTTTCTGCTCGTCAGGCGGTGCCTAGACGAGCAGGGCGCCCTCCATCACGCCCGCGGCTCGCAGGTCTCGGTACCAGCGCTCGACCGGGTGCTCCTTGACGAAGCCGTGGCCGCCGAGCAGCTGGACGCCGTCGGAGCCGATCCTCATCCCCTTGTCGGTGCAGAGCTTGCGGGCGATCGCGGCCTCGCGGCTGAAGCTCTCGCCGCGGTCGGCGCGGCTCGCCGCCCGGTAGGTCGCCAGCCGCATCGCGTTCGACTCGATCCCGATGTCGGCGACGGCGAAGGCGACGCTCTGCCGGTTGGAGACCGGTTCGCCGAAAGCCTGCCGGTCGTTGACGTAGGGGATGACGTAGTCGAGGACGGCCTGCGCGGTGCCGCTGGCGAGCGCGCACCAGGCGATCCGCGAGCGGTTGACGCAGGCGGCGTAGTCCTTGGCTTTGGCGTTGCCCTCGCCGAGCAGGGCGCTGCCCGGCAGTTTGACTTTGTCGATCAGGAGGCGGCCGGTGGCGGCGGGGCGCAGCCCCATCGCCGGCTCGTCCTCGATCGAGAGGCCTTTGGCGCCGGACTCGACCACGAACAGGGCCGGACCGATGCCCTCGGCGTCGGCGGCGATCACGAACAGCTCGCAGTCCTTGGCGCGGGCCAGCAGCGACTTGCTGCCGCTGAGGACCCACTCGTCACCTTTCTTCTTCGCCTTCGTCTCGAGCTGGAAGGGATCGAAGAGCGGTCGCGGCTCGAGGATCGCCAGGGCGGCGGCGGGAATGTCCTCGCCGGTGAAGGCGGGGAGGTAGGTCGCCTCCTGCTCGGCCGAGCCCCAGAGGCCGATCGCGGTGGCGACCGCGCCCGGAGCCATGGCGGCGTAGGCGATGCCCATGTCGCCGTGGGCGAGGGCCTCGCCGATCAGGACCGAGGTGACCGCCGACTGCTCGGTCATCACGCCGCCGAGCTCCTCGGGGACGCCGAGCATGTTGACGCCCAGCTCGTTCGCCTGGTCGAGGATCTCCTTCGGCGTCTCGCGCTTCTCGTCAGCCTCCAGGGCCGCCTTGCGGATCTGATCGGCGGCGAAGGCCTGGCCCGCCTCCTGGAACATCTGTTGCTCGTCGTCGGGCGTGAGGTCGAAGAGCCCCTTCGACTTGCCCTTCTTCTGGCGGGCGGGTTTGCCGAGGCTCTGCGTCGCCTTGAAGGCGCGGCCGGCGGCGGTGGCGCCCTTGAAGCCGTTCTTGGTGCCCTGGAAGAGGGCCTTCTCGACCTGCTTGCGGAGGCGGATGCGGTCCAGCAGGTCGGAGCCGGCGAGGCGGTTCAGCGCCCGCAGGCCGTAGCCCATGCTGCGCTCCGCCACGCCCTTGTTCTCGGTGGTGGTGCTCACTTGTCTTCCTTCCCTTTTGATCCGGGGGCGGATTTGGATTTCGGTTTCGACGGGCTCAGCCGTACGCGGCCGTCGAGGTGGGGGGTGCCCTTCTTCGCGTCGCGGACGGCGAAGAGGATCTCCCCTTCCTGCTCGCGGCTGGCGAACTCGACCCGCGCCGGCAGTAGCACCGGCTTGCGGAAGCGGACGTCGGCCTCGAAGCTCTCGGGCAGCTTGCTTTCAAGCTGGGCCAGGGCCCGCGCCTTCGTCCACATCCCGTGCGCAATCGCGCCGGGGAAGCCGAGCGGCTTCGCGGTCAGCGAGTGCATGTGGATCGGGTTGCGGTCGCCGGAGACGCCGGCGTAGCGGCGGCCGAGGTCGCCCGGCAGCTTCCATTCGGCGCTCGCCGGGGCATCGGCGGGAAGCGACTCGAAGCCGCGCTCCTGCTTGGCCGACTCGTCGCCCTTGCCGCGGCGGAGCATCGTGCTGACGCTCTCCCAGACGACCTTGCCGTCGACCAGGACCTCGGTCTCCAGCGAGAAGGTCTTCCCCTTCGGGTGCGGCTGCAGCTTCGTCGGCCGGACGCGGATCGTCATCTCCTCGTGGATCCCGATCGGTCGCTTCTGGGCGATCGAGTTCTCGACGTGGACGAGGCCGACCGCGCCGAACGGGAAGGAGCCGTCGCTCATCACCGCCATGTGCAGCGGGAAGGCGAGCATGTGCGGGTAGGTCGGCGGCAGGGTGTCGCGGAGGGCGAAGCCGCAGACCTTGGCGTAGGCGGCGACGTCCTCGGGCTTGGCGGTGACGCCGGCCAGCTCGAGGTCGAGCCCGTCCGGGATCTCGCCGCCGCCGCCGGGGACGAACGGCAGGCGCCCGGCGCCGGGGATCATCGGCAGCGCCGCGCGCGCGTAGAGCGGCAGGATGCTGGGGGAGCTGTTGAGGGTCTTCGCCATCAGGCCCCCAGCAGGCTCTGGCCGCAGACGCGGACGACGTTGCCGTTGACGCCGGTCGAGGCGGGACTGGCGAACCAGGCGATCGTCTCGGCGACGTCGACCGGCTCACCACCCTGCTGAAGCGAGTTGAGCAGCGCACCGACCTCCCGGGTCATCAGCGGGGTGGCCGCGGTCATCTTGGTGTGGATGAAGCCGGGCGCGACGGCGTTGGCGGTGATGCCGCGCTCGAGCCGGCCGGCCAGGCTGTCGACCAGCCCGATCACCCCGGCCTTGGACGCGGCGTAGTTGGTCTGCCCGACGTTGCCCGCGATGCCCGCGATCGACGCGACGCCGACCACGGCGCCGTGCTCGTGGATGACCTTCTGGTCGAGAAGCTCTCGGGTGA
>DASTZP010000009.1:0-78131 GCA_035764245.1 Solirubrobacterales bacterium | reverse complement strand
CGACCTCGGCGTCCACGACCTCCTCCTCGGAGGCGGCGGACGACGCGCCGTTCTCGGAGCCGCCGTCGGCGGACTCGGCGGCCGCCGCCTGCTCGGCCTGCGCGCGCTCGTACATCTGCTCGGAGACCTTGTGGAACGCCGTCTGCAGGCGCTCGGTCTTCGCCTTGATGTCCTCGGTGTCCTCGGTCTTGACGGCGTCGTTGAGCTCCTTGACGGCGTCCTCGATCTCGCGCTTGGACGCGTCGTCGATCTGCTCGCCCAGGTCCTTGACCTGCTTCTCGGCCTGGTAGGCGGCGGACTCGCCGGCGTTGCGCGCCTCGGCGAGCTCGCGCAGGCGCTTGTCGTCCTCGGCGTGCGCCTCGGCGTCGCCGATCATCTGCTTGATCTCCTCGTCGGAGAGGCCCGAGCCGGAGCGGATCTCGATCTTCTGCTCCTTGCCGGTGCCCAGGTCCTTGGCGGAGACGTTGACGATGCCGTTGACGTCGATGTCGAAGGCGACCTCGATCTGCGGGATGCCGCGCGGCGCCGGCGGGATGCCGGTGAGCTGGAACTTGCCCAGCGACTTGTTGTAGGTCGCCATCTCGCGCTCGCCCTGCAGGACGTGGATCTCGACGCTCGGCTGGTTGTCCTCGGCGGTCGAGAACGTCTCCGCCTTGCGGGTCGGGATGGTCGTGTTGCGCTCGATCAGCTTCGTCATGACGCCGCCCTTCGTCTCGATCCCGAGCGAGAGCGGGGTCACGTCGAGCAGCAGCACGTCCTTGACGTCGCCCTTCAGCACGCCGGCCTGGATCGCGGCGCCGACGGCGACGACCTCGTCCGGGTTGACGCCCTGGTGGGGCTCCTTGCCGGTCAGCTCCTTGACCTTCTCGCGGACCGCCGGCATCCGGGTCATGCCGCCGACGAGGACGACGTGGTCGACCTCGGTGTCGGCGTCTTTCAGCGCCTGTTTCACCGGCCCGACGACGCGGTCGAGCAGGTCGCCGGTCAGCTCGTTCAGCTTCGACCGGGTCAGTTTCAGGTCGAGGTGCTTCGGCTGCCCCTCGACGGCGGTGATGAAGGGCAGGTTGATTTGCGTCTCCTGCGTCGAGGAGAGCTCGATCTTCGCCTTCTCCGCCGCCTCGTAGAGGCGCTGCAGGGAGTTCTTGTCCTGGGAGAGGTCGACGCCCTGGTCGCGCTTGAACTCAGCGACGAGCCACTCGACGATCGCTTTGTCCCAGTTGTCGCCGCCGAGGTGGTTATCGCCGGCGGTCGCTTTCACTTCGAAGGCGCCTTCGCCGATGTCCAGCACCGAGACGTCGAAGGTGCCGCCGCCGAGGTCGAAGACGAGGATCGAGTGGTCCTCCTCCTCTTTGTCGAGCCCGTAGGCGAGCGAGGCGGCGGTCGGCTCGTTGATGATCCGCTTGACCTCGAGGCCGGCGATCTTGCCGGCGTCCTTGGTCGCCTGCCGCTGGTCGTCGTTGAAGTAGGCGGGGACGGTGATGACGGCGCTGTCGACGGTCTCGCCGAGCTTCGCTTCGGCGTCCGCCTTCAGCTTCTGCAGGATCATCGCGCTGATCTCCGGTGGGCTGTACTGCTTGCCGCGCGCGTCGACCCGGACGTCCCCGTTCGGGCCGGCCTCGACCGTGTAGGGGACGATCGTCTCCTCCTCTTTGACTTCGGACTCCTTGCGGCCCATGAAGCGCTTGATCGAGAAGATCGTGTTCTCCGGGTTCATCACCGCCTGGCGTTTGGCGACGGTGCCGACGAGGCGCTCGCCGCTCTCGGTGAACGCGACCACGGACGGGGTGGTCCGCCCGCCCTCGGCGTTCTCCAGAACGGTGGGCTCGCCGCCCTCCATCACCGCCACGCACGAGTTGGTCGTGCCGAGGTCGATACCGATCGTCTTTGCCACTTTTGCGCCTACCTCCGCTGGGTTGGGTTATTCAAGCTTTAAAAATCTAAGTGCGAGTATGGCAGATTGTTATCGAATTACAAGCGCTGGCTTATAGTGGTTTGCGGGAAGGCGCCTCGACCAATAGGTCCCAGCGGGGAAGGGACCACGGAAGAGGAGGAAGAACTTGAGCACCGCACTCACTCGCCGGCTGCTGATTTCGCTGTTGGCGGCAGCCTCGCTCCTTGCCTTATTGCTGCCGAGCTTCGCAGTCGCCGACAAAGGTCACTACGGCAAAGGGCACGTCGCCAACGTGATGACCCGCAACCTCTATCTGGGGGCCGACCTGACGCCGGCGATCCTGGCGCCGACCCTGCCCGCGTTCGTCGCCGCCAACGGCCAGATCCTGCGCGAAGTGACCGCCAACAACTTCCCGCTCCGGGCGGAGGGCCTCGCCGACGAGATCCTCGCGGCGAAGCCGGACCTGGTCGGGCTGCAGGAGGTGGCGCTGTGGCGCACCGCTCCGGTCAACTTCGAAGTCCTGACCAAAGGCCCGAGCGCGACCACGGTCCGCTACGACTACCTCGCTGAACTGCTGGCCGAGCTGAACCGCGGGCCCGACCGCTACGAAGTCGTCGTCGTCCAGAACGAGTTCGACCTCGAGGCTCCCGGCGACGAGGACGGCAACCCGGCGACGGGGCCGTTCGGCGCCGACATCAACGGCCGGCTGACGATGCGCGACGTGATACTCGCCCGCCGTGGCGCCGGGGTCGACACCAAAAACGCCCAGTCGGCCAACTTCGCCACCAACCTGGTGGTGACGGTGGCCGGGGCGCCGGTGACGATCAAACGCGGCTGGACCGCGACCGATGCCCGGGTCCGCGGCACCGGCTGGTTCCGCTTCGTCAACACCCACCTGGAGGCGTTCCAACCGCTGATCCGCCAGGCGCAAGCGGCCGAGCTTGTCGCTCCGGGCGGGCCGGCGACGAGCGACCTTCCGGTCGTCCTCGTCGGGGATCTCAACTCCGACGACGACACCGTCGAAGGGGCGGACAAACTCGCCTACCAGACGCTGTTGGCGGCGGGGATGGTCGAGCGCAGCACCGATGATCCGCTCAGCTGCTGCCTGAACTCCAGCCTGCTGGAAGTCGGCAAAGGCGGCAGCGAAGCCGACTTCGACCACCAGGTCGACCACATCATGACCCGCGATCCCAAAGCGGTGACCCTGCTGGACTCGGAGGTGAGCGGGATCCAGCCGGTCAACGGCTTCTGGAACTCCGACCACGCCGGGCTCTTCAGCGCCCTGCGGTTCGAGCGCTGAGGGCTACGCGAGGGGGCGGCGATCGCCGCCCCCTCGCGATTCTTTTCGGCCCGAGGCGGGTTGGAAGAGGGTGTGAGGCAGTAACCGACGAGGAGGACGATCGTGAACCGCATCTTTGGATCCGCGCGCCGTCTGGCGCTGCTGACGGTGGCGGCGCTGCTGCTGACCGGCCTGCTCGCGGGCAGCGCCCAGGCCAAGTTCGGCCCTGGGCAGCAGGTCAATGTGATGACCCGCAACCTCTACCTCGGCGCCGACCTGGCGCCGGCGATCGCCGCCAAGAACACCAACGAGTTCGTCAAAGCCAACGGACAGATTCTGCGCGAAGTCACCGCCAACGACTTCCCGACCCGCTCGAAGGGGCTGGCGAAGGAGATCCTGAAGAAGAAGCCCGACCTCGTCGGCCTGCAGGAGGTCGCCCTCTGGCGCACCGGGCCGCCGAGCCTGGAGCCGCTCCTCGGCAGCAGCGGCCCAACCGCGACCGCGGTCCGCTACGACTACCTCGATCTGCTTCTCGACCGGCTCAACAAGGGCAAGGAGCGATACCGCGCCGCCGTCGTCCAGAAAGAGTTCGACTTCGAGGCCCCGGCCGACGAGAACGGCGTCGCCGGCGACGGCCCCAACGGGCTGATCAAAGACGCCGAGGTCAACGGCCGGCTGACGATGCGCGACGTGATCCTCGTCCGCCTCGGCGCCGGCGTCGTCGCCAGGAACCCGCAGAAAGGCAACTTCGCGAGCATGCTGACCGTCCAGCTCAGCGGCGTCGAAGTGAAGGTTCTCCGCGGCTGGACCGCGCTCGACGCCAAGGTCCGCGGCAGCAAGAAGTTCCGCTTCGTCAACACCCACCTGGAGGCCTTCGACGACTCCAGCCAGGTGCCGAGCATCCGCGCCCAGCAGGCCGCCGAGCTGGTGGCCAAAGGCGGCCCGGCGAGCACCGGCCTGCCGGTCGTCCTGCTCGGCGACCTCAACTCCGACGACGACACCGTCGCGGCCGGCGACCGCCAGGCCTACCAGGCCCTGGTCAGGGCGGGGATGCGAGAGCGCAGCGCCGACGAGCCGCTCAGTTGCTGCCTGAAGTCGAGCCTGCTCGCGGTCGGCGCCGGCGGCAGCGTCGCCGACTTCGACCACCAGGTCGACCACGTGATGACGCGTGACCCGAAGAAGGTGAAGCTGATCTCCTCATCGGTCAGCGGCCGCCGGCCGGTCAACGGGTTCTGGAGCTCCGACCACGCGGGGCTGTTCAGCTCCCTCTGGATCTTGCGGTAGGGGCCAGTCAGCGTGAGGGGCGGGCGCGGGCCCGTCCCTCGTTGCTCCGAAGGAGCGTTTTTATCCCTGGCCGGCGGTGCGGCCGACGAATTCGGCGACCTGCTGCGCTTGCTCTTCGTTGAGGATGCCGCCCGGCATCCGTCCCGGGGTGGTCGAGCTGTTGACGCCCTGTTCGATCGCGTTGAGGACGCGCCCTTCGGTCTGCTCCTCGGTTTCTTCGATCGTCTTCTGGTCGCCTTCGGGCGGGCCGTTGGGGGCCAGCAGTTCGTCGAGGTCCGGCCCGTAGTTGCCGTCGGTGCCGGCGCTGTAGAGGGCGTGGCAGGTGCCGCAGTTGACGACGAAGAGCGACTGGGCTCCCTGCAGGCTCGCCGGGACCTCGGTCTCGCCGCTCTCGCCGTCGCCCTTGGCGCGGAAGGCCGCGAAGGGGATGACGACTGCGAGGACGAGGATCAGGACCCCGAACCAGATGAAGGTGCGCTTGCTCATACAGCGGCGCGCATACTACTGGCGCCCGCCGCCGGGAGGCTGCGCCGGCAGGGAGGCGCGGTTCTCGCGGTACCAAGGGCACATCCGGCGCAGGCCGCACTCGCCGCAGCGCGGTTTCGGCCTGCAGACGGCGCGGCCGTGCCGGATCAGGTTGACGTGGAGCTCGTGGGCGTCCTCCGGGGGGACGACCGCCAGCATCTCGTCGTGGGCCTTCTCGAAGGAGGCCTTGGCCGGGAAGAGGCCGAGGCGCCCGCCCACCCGGTGGACGTGGACGTCGACCGGGATCTCGGGGATACCCCAGGTGAAGATGAGGACGCAGGCGGCGGTTTTGCGCCCCACCCCGGGTAGGTCGAGGAGGAACTCGAGCGACTCCTCGCGCGGCGCCGTCTCGGTCCAGTCGAGGTCCGGCGGGTCGCCGAGCCGTTCCAGGATCGCCTGGATCCGCGGCGCCTTCTGCTTCGCCAGGCCACCGGGCCGGATCGCGTCCTCGAGCTGCGCGACCGGCGCGTCGCGCACCGCCTCCCAGCTCGGGAAGCGCGCCCGCAGCGCCGCGTAGGCGACGTCGCGGTTGCGGTCGTTGGTGTGCTGGGAGAGGACCGTCTTCACCAGCTCGCCGACCGGGTCGCCGTGCGGCTCCTCCGCGGGTATCCCGTACATCTCCCGCAGCCGGTCCCGGATCGCACGGATCCGCCGCTTGTCCGGCCGCTTCCAGCTCACCGCGCGGACCCTAGATGGTCCCTAGGCTGGGGGCCGATGAGCGCGCCGATCGAGGAGGGAGGGCTGCGGGTCGACGGCGTCGAGGTCTTCTACCGGCGGGTGGCCGGGGAAGGCACGCCGACCGTCTACTGCCACGGCAACCCGACCCACGGCGAGGACTGGCTGCCGTTGCTGGCGCGGGGCGGGTCGGCGTTGGCGATCGACATGCCCGGCTGGGGACGCTCGGGGCGCCCGGCCGACTTCGACTACTCAATGTACGGCCTCTCCGCCTTTCTCGAGCGCTGCCTGGAGGAGCTCGGCGTCCGACAGCGCAAGCTCGTCGTCCACGACTGGGGATCGCTGGCGCTGATCGGGGCGCAGCGGCACCCGGAGCTGGTCGAGCGGCTGGTGGTGATCGACGCGGTGCCGCTGCTGCCCGGCTACCGGTGGCACTGGATCGCCCGGCTGTGGAGACGCCGCGGCGTCGGCGAGTTCCTCAACCGGACCGCCACCCGCGCCTCGACGGCGCGGCTCCTGCGCCAGGCACGCGGCGATCGGGGGCCGATGCCGCCGCAGTTCGTCGAGATGATCTGGGAGCACTGGGACGCCGGGACGCGCGCCGCCACCCTGGCGCTCTACCGCCACGCCGACCCCGACCGTCTTGCCGAGGCAGGTGCGGAGTTGAGGACGATCGAGTGCCCGGCGCTGGTTCTTTGGGGAGACCGGGACGCATACCTGCCGACTCGCTTCGCCGATGCCTACGCGGAGGCGCTCCCCGCCGCCGAGCTGGAGATCGTCTCGGGTGCCGGCCACTGGCCCTGGATCGAGCAGCCGGACCTCGTCGACCGCGTCCTCGACTTCCTCGGTTGAAGTGGCTCGTTGCCGCTTTGAGCACCGCTAACCCGCGGGCTACAATGGGTGGTTCGTGTCTGCCGTCTTCGCTGCCATAACCGCGCGGCTCCCCAAGGGCTGGGGGGACCTCGGGCGACAGGTCGTCGTGCTCGTCTCCGTCGACCTCGCCTACACCTTCGTGCGCGGAATCGCCGACGGCGAGAAGGCGGCGGCGTTCACCCACGGGCAGCAGGTGATCGACTTCGAGCGCGCGACCGGGACCTTCTTCGAGCCCGGCCTGCAGGCGTTCTTCCTGCCCGCCCAGGGCATCATCGACTTCGCCAACCAGGTCTATCTGAACGCCCAGTTCTCGATCGCGCTCGGGTTCCTCGTCTGGCTCTACCTCTTCCGCAACGAGTCCTATTACTTCGTGCGCAACATGTTCGTCGCCTCGATGGGGCTGGCGCTGATCGGCTACACGCTCTACCCGACGGCGCCGCCGCGGATGTTCCCGGAGTACGGCTTCGTCGACACCCTCAACGCCTTCGCCGAGGTCGGCCACGACTCGACGATCGCGAAGATCTTCATCAACCCCTACGCGGCGGTCCCGAGCATGCACTGCGCCTTCGCGATGATGATCGGCGCCAGCGGCGTCATGGTCTGCCGCCACTGGTGGGCGAAAGCCTGGTGGGCCTTCTGGCCGCTGCTGGTCTCCTGGGTGACGATCGTCACCGCCAACCACTACTGGATCGACGCCGCGCTCGGCTGGCTGGTGGCGCTGACCGCGGCCGGAATCGCCTGGCAGCTCGCCCGCGCCCGGCCGCACGCCTGGTCCTTCCGCGCCCCGGCTCCCGCCCCGCAAGAGGCCGAGGCGTAATAGCCTCATAGCGGATGGGACCCTCGGCGCCGCCCCGGCGCAGCAGTCGCAGCAGTGCTCGCAACGGGCAGGAGCTGCGCGCGTACGCGCGCGACCGGCTGATCGAGTCCCGCCTGACGCCGAACGCGATCTCGATGGCGGGGCTGGTCGGCAACGTGATCGCCGCCGCGCTCGTCACCCAGGAGCTCTTCTTCCTCGCCGGCGTCGCCTTCGTCCTCGGCTCGGTGATGGACACCCTCGACGGCCGCTACTCGCGGATGTCGGGCAAGGGGACGCTCTTCGGCGCCTTCCTCGACTCGACGCTGGACCGGATCGAGGAGGGGATCGTGCTCGCCGCGGTCGCCGGCTACTTCGCCGCCCAGGGCGACGACTTCGCCGCGGCGATGTGCGTGGTCGCCGTGCTCTTCTCGCTGATGGTCTCCTACACCCGCGCCCGGGCCGAGGCCCTGGGGGTCGAATGCAAGGTCGGCTTGGCCACTCGTCCCGTCCGCGTGGTGATACTTTCGGTCGGTCTGATCTTCGCCAAGGGCGCCGGCATCGGCGACTTCGAACTACTGGCGCCGGCGGTCTACGCGATCGCCGCCTTGACGATATTCACGACGTTCCAGCGGGTATGGCATGTGAGAAACGAGCTTTCCGGCGAGGTCTCCGGCGTCAAGGACGACGGTGGCGGCGACGGGGACGTGTAACCAGCGAAGCCGCCCGGTGTCTTCAGCCACCCAGCGCAATCCAGGAGGACTTCCTAACCCATGAGTGAGAGCAACGGAGCCAACGGCCACACGAACGGCGTCGGCCGCGCGGACGACAAGGTCCGGGTCGCGATCGTCGGCGTCGGCAACTGCGCCAACAGCTTCATCCAGGGCGTCCAGTACTACAAGGACGCCGACCCGGCCGACGAAGTGCCGGGCCTGATGCACGTAGACCTCGGCGGCTACCACGTCCGCGACGTCGAGTTCGTCGCCGCCTTCGACATCGACTCCGAGAAGGTCGGCAAGGACCTCGGCGAGGCGATCTGGTCGGGGCAGAACGACACGATCAAGTTCGCCGACGTCCCCAACCTGGGCGTCGAAGTCCAGCGCGGGATGACCCTCGACGGGCTCGGCAAGTACCTGAAAGAGAAGATCACCAAGGCGCCGGGCGAAACCGCGGACGTCGTCGGCATCCTCAAGGAGACCAAGGCCGACGTCCTCGTCTGTTACCTGCCGGTCGGCTCCGAGGACGCGACCAAGTGGTACGTCGAGCAGGCCCTGAAGGCGGGCGTCGGCTTCGTCAACTGCCTGCCGGTCTTCATCGCCCGCGAGGACTACTGGGACAAGCGCTTCCAGGAGGCCGGGCTGCCGATCATCGGCGACGACATCAAGAGCCAGGTCGGGGCGACGATCGTCCACCGCTCGCTGGCCCGTCTCTTCCACGACCGCGGCGTGCGGCTGGAGCGGACCAGCCAGCTCAACGTCGGCGGCAACATGGACTTCTACAACATGCTCGAGCGCGAGCGGCTGGACTCGAAGAAGATCTCGAAGACCAACGCCGTCACCTCGATCATGGGTCACGAGCTGCCCGACGAGAACGTCCACGTCGGTCCCTCGGACTACGTGCCGTGGCTGACCGACCGCAAGTGGGCGCACATCCGCCTCGAGGGCAAAGCCTTCGGCGACGTGCCGCTGACCGCCGAGCTGAAGCTCGAGGTCTGGGACTCGCCGAACTCCGCCGGCGTCGTCATCGACGCGGTGCGGCTGATCAAGCTGGCGCTGAACAACGGCGTCGCCGGCCAGCTCGACGGTCCCTCCAGCTACCTGATGAAGAGCCCGCACTCCCAGCGTCCCGACGATGAGGCCCGCGAACAGACGGAGGAGTTCATCGCCGCCAACGCCCGCGGCGGCTCGCTCCCCGGCCAGCCGGCAGAGAAGTCCGGCGCGGCTTCGGCCTAGTCAAGGCCACCAACTGAGATCGCCGAGACCGCGAGCGACGCCGATATTCGGCTTAGTTCGCGGTCTCGCGTAATCAGTCTCTTATCCTCACCGCGGTGACCTCCGAGCCACTCTCGATCGCCCAGGTCTTTCCGGTGCGCCGGACGGGCGAGAATCCGGCGGCGCAGTTCGCGCGGTCCGTCGCCGACGAGCTGGAGCGGCGCGGGCACGAGGTGCTGCGGATCTCCACCGGGGATCCGGTCAAACGGTTGCTGAAATCGCGGCGCCTGGACATCGTCCACGTCCACGACCCCTTTGCCCCGAGCGCGCCCTCTGCGGCGCTGCGGCACTCCTTCTCGCTCAACGTCGCCACCTTCCACGACCCGCGGGAACGGGTGCTGGCGACCCAGGTGGCGCGGCCGTTCGTGGAGATCTTCTTCGGTCGCATCGACGCGCGCACGGTGACCAGCACCGAGACGGCGGAGCTGCTGGAGCGCTTCTTCCCGGCCGACTACGAACTGGTCGAGGGGGTCGACGAGCTGGAAGCGATCTATCGCCGCCTGCTGGCGCGGCGCCACGACCCGACCGGCGACCCGGAGGCGCGCGAGCGGATCTCGCAGCGGCCGCTGATCGAGGTCGACCTGCACATGCACACCGACCACTCGGGCGACTGCGCGACGCCGGTCGACGTCCTCATCAACACCGCCCGCGACCGCGGCCTCGGCGCGATCGCCGTCACCGACCACAACGAGGTCTCCGGGGCGCTGGAGGCGCGCAAGCTGGCCGAAGAGCTGGGGGACATCAAGGTAATCGTCGCCGAGGAGGTGAAGACCGCCGAGCAGGGCGAGGTGATCGGCCTCTTCCTCGAGGAGAAGATCCCGAAGGGGCTGACGATGGCGGAGACGATCCGGGAGATCCGGGCCCAGGGCGGCCTCGTCTACGTGCCGCATCCCTTCGACCGCTTCCACTCGGTCCCCGACTACGAGCACCTGCTGGACATCGTCGAGGAGATCGACCTGCTCGAGGTCTTCAACCCGCGGGTGGCGGTGACCGCGTTCAACGAGGAGGCGGTGCGGTTCGCCAGCAAGTACCGGATCGTGCCGGCGGCCGGCTCCGACAGTCACGTCGCCCAGGGGCTCGGCAGCGTCCGCCAGCGGATCCACGACTTCGACGGGCCGGCCGAGTTCCTCGAGGCGATGCGGGACGCCGACATCACCCGCAAGCACAAGAACCTGGTCTACGTGCAGACGCTGAAGTTCCTGCAGACGACGGGGCGGCCGAAGGCGCCGAAACGGCGGGTCCCGGGCGCGAAACCGGTGCGGGGCGGGCGGCCGCGGCGGCGCAAGGAAGGCCGTCGGACGAGCAAGTCCTGATGCAGACGGACCGCCGCAAAGGAGCCGCGCCGGTCTCGTCAAAGAGTGCCCCGATGCGCAGCATCGACGACGAGATCCGTGAGAAGTACCTGGAGCGGGCGATCCGCGAGCTCAACCAGATGAGCCGCGAGGTCCAGGAGTGCCCGCACTGCCCGCGCGGGAAGCTGATGCCGGTGCTCGGCTCGGGCCACCCGCAGGCAGACGTCTTCATGCTCAAGCAGGCGCCGCTGGCCTCGGAGATCGAGGAGGGGGTGGCCTTCTACGGCCGTTCGGGCAACGCGCTGATGAAAAGCTTCAAGCGGCTGGGGATCGATCCGCTGGTCGTCTACGGCACGCTCTGCGTCAAGTGCCCGATCCCAGAGCCCGACCTCGCCGCCGGCGAGTGCGTCGGCCGCCTGGTCGAAGAGCTGGCGATCGTGCAGCCGAAGATCGTCGTCGTCATGGGCGAGCCGGCGCTGCGCATCCTCAACGGCCTCAGCGTCCCCCTCTCGCGCCCGATCGAGGACCGCGAGGGGGAGATCCAGGCCTTCACGCCGACGATCGACGCCCTCTACGTCCCCGACATCGACGAGTCCCTGGACGAAGAGAACGCCAAGCAGCGCTTCTGGCGAGCGTTCAAGACGCTCGGCGAGTGGTACGACGACCTGCCGCCGTACTGAGGGCGTAGGTCAGCTCGGCGCCTTGGCAAGCTCGGGCTTGCCGTCCGGGTCGTGGCCGTTGGCTTCGAGCCTCTTGGCCTCCGCGCTCTTTGGCGAGAGGTAGCGGTCGATCACCGCGAGGGCGACGGCGGAGACGACAAAGGTGAGGTGGATCACCGTCTGCCAGAGCATCGTCTCGGAAGAGTGGTTGGCGGCGTTGATGAAGGTCTGCAGGAGGTGGATCGAGGAGATGCCGACGATCGCCATCGCCAGCTTCACCTTGAGGACGTTGGCGTTGACGTGGGAGAGCCACTCCGGCTGGTCGGGGTGGTTGCGGAGGTTGATGCGGGAGACGAAGGTCTCGTAGCCGCCGATGATCACCATGATCAGGAGGTTGGCGATCATCACCACGTCGACCAGGCCGAGGACGAGGAGCATCACGTCGTTCTCGCTGAGGTGGCCGACGTCGGAGACGAGGTGCCAGAGCTCCTGCATGAAGCGCCAGACGTAGACGCCCTGGGCGGCGATCAGGCCCAGGTAGAGGGGCGCCTGCAGCCAGCGGCTGATGAAGATCGTGCTGCCGACGGTGCGCGCCAGCGGGCGGTCGATGTGGGCTTCGGCGGCGATGGGCGCCGCATCCTAACGGGGGACGCCTAAGCGCCTCCTAAAGCCTCACTGGTGCGGTGGGCCGCCTTTGCGGGGCGTGTCGGCGGGGTTGCCGGCGTGCTGGGCAGGGTGCTTTTCGCCGGTGGTGGGAGCGGTCGCTTTGCTCTCGTGGCGGTCGCCGGGCTCTTTGATCGCTTTCGCGGCGGCTTTGGCTTTGTCGGTGACGCTGCCCTTGCCCTTCGCGATCTTCTTCAGCTCCTCGGCGTCGGCTTTGAGGCTGTCGACACCGCCCCGCTTGTCGATCGCGTCCTTGGCTTTCGAGGTGAGTTTTTTCAGGTCCATGGAGCCCTCGTACCCGCCGGAGCGGAAACTCAGGCGGAGGGGGCGGCGGCCTCGGCCAGGGCCGTCATCGCCTCGACCTTGGCGGAGGCGAGGCCGCGGACGACGATCGTGTCGAGGGCGCCGTAGGCGGCCAGGGCCTCTTGGGCCGACGGGCTGTCGGGGGCGGCGACGCCGACCGTGCCCTCGGGCTCGCCGAGGCGGTCGAAGTGGTCGCGGTAGCCCTTGTGGAGGTCGCGGTAGAAGGACTCCTCCTTGGCGAGGCGCTCGGCGGCGTCGGGGCCGACGGCGGTGCGGACGTAGCCGAAGACGGGCGGCGTCTCCCGCCCGGCCTCGGCGGCGCCGGCTTCGACCTTCTCGCGGGCGCCGGCGGCGAAGCCGGGGGTCATCCAGTTGAAGAAGACCCCGTCGTAGGCGCTGCCCGCGAGGGCGCACATCTTCGGGCCCATCGCCGCGAGGACGAGCTTCACCCCCGGCAGCAGCTCGCGCAGCTGCGGCTCGGCTTCGCGCATCGCCGTCAGCGGCTTCTTGTTGAAGCCGGCGCCGACCCCGAGCCAGAGCTTCGAGCGGTCGATCCCGAACGCCTCGACGTCGGCCGCGATCTGCTCGGGCGGGGTGCGGTCGAGGGCGATCACGGCGACCCCGAGCTCGGTCGCGGGCGCCGCCGCGGCGAACTCGGCCAGCGTCGCCAGCCCTTTCGCCCCGGGGTGGTCGTTCGACCACATCGAGGCGTAGCCGAGCTCGGCGCAGCGCGCCGCCAGCGGCCGCGCCACCTCGGGGTCGAGCCCCGCCGCGACCCCGAACCCGCGCGTCATCAGGCGTCGCCTCCGCCGGCGTCGCGCCGTGCCGCCTGGCGTTCGAAGAGCGCGACGCACTCGATGTGCGGGGTCTGGGGGAACATGTCGACCGGCCTCACGCGGGCGAGCTTATAGCCGGCCTCGCCGAGCTGGGCGGCGTTGGGCGCGAGCGTGGTCGGGTTGCAGGAGACGTAGACGATCTTCTGCGCCTCGCACTCGATCACCCGGCGGACGATCTTCTGCGAGAGGCCGGCGCGGGGCGGGTCGACGACCACCACGTCGGGCTTGCCCGCCTTCTCGACCAGCGGCCGGACGCCGGTGCGCGCGTTGGCGGCCATGAAGTGGGCGTTCTCGATCTTGTTGGCGCGGGCGTTGCGCTCGGCGTCGGTGATCGCCTCGGGGACGATCTCCAGCCCCCAGACCTCGCCCGCCCGGGAGGCCATCGTCAGCCCGATCGTGCCGATCCCGCAGAAGAGGTCGAAGACCCGCTCGTTGCCGGTCAGCCCGGCGAACTCTGCCGCGACCGCGTAGAGGCGCTCGGCCATCTCGGTGTTGGTCTGGAAGAAGGCGCCGTGGGACATCTCCAGCTTCAGGCCGCAGAGCTCCTCCCGCAGCCGCTCCTCGCCGAGCACGCCGGTGGGGCCGTCGCTGCCGCCGGAGTCGCCCTCGACAATCGTGTGGAGGTCGACCGGCGGGCGCGGGAAGCGGGCTTTGGTCGTGACCAGCCGGGTCTGGACCTGCCCCGTGCGGCGTCCCTCGCGGACCGCGAGGTTGCGGAGGACGCCGCGGCGGGCACGGGCGTCGTAGGCGGGGACGGACTCCTCCCGGGCCCAGTCCCGCACCGCGTTCCGGGCCGCGTTGCCCGCCTCGCTGGCCAGGTGGCAGTCCTCGACGCCGACGATCAGGTCCCAGCGACCGCGGGCGTGGAAGCCGAGCGTCGGCTCCCCCTCGTCGTCTTCGCCGAAGGAGTATTCGAGCTTGTTGCGATAGCGCCACTGCTCCTCGGCCGGGACGATCTCCTCCAGCTCGAACCCCTCGAGGCCGCCGATCCGCGCCAGGGCGTCGGCGACCTGCTCCTGCTTGTAGGCGAGCTGGCGCTCGTACGGGAGGCCCTGCCAGGGAGCGCCCGGGCAGGGCTCGCCGCCGTGGACGCAGGTGTCCGGCAGGCGGTCGGCCGCGGCGCGGACCACCTCGACGGTCCGCGCCTCGGCGAAGCGCTTCTTGGGCTTCGTCACCTCGGCGCGGACCAGGTCCCCCGGCAGCGCCCCGGCGACGAAGACGACGAACCCCTCGGTGCGCGCTATCCCCCGCCCGCCGAAGGCGAGCGAGTCGATCTCGAGCTCGAGCTGTTCCCCCTTCTTTATGGCAGTGCTTTGCGCGCCTGTTTGACGAGCCGCTCGAGTTCTTTGATCAGCGAGTCACGCTGTTTCTTGCCTTTTTTCACCAGTTCGCCGAGCAGTTTCTCCGCGTCGGTGCGGGTCATCCGGCCGCGTTTGACGGCGTCGTCGACGACGTCCTGGATCCGGTCGCGGCTGAGGGTCACGCTCTGCTCGAGGCTCTCGCGGAACTGGGCGACGCTCTTGTCGAGGCCGCTCGTCGCTTTGCTGGAAGCTTTTTTGGCGCCGGTTTTAGCTTTGGCTTTGCTTTTGGAAGCGGCTTTTTTCGCGCCTTTTTTGCTGCCGGCTTTCGAGGTTTTTTTCGCTTTTGCTTTGGAGGCTGCTTTTTTCGGCGCGGCTTTTTTGACTTTTGCTTTCGCTTTCGATTTCGCCGGTTTTTTCGCTTTCGACGCTTTCGATTTTTTGCCGCTGGCTTTTTTGTCCGCCATCTAGGTTCTGCCTCCGTTGTCGGTTGTCCCGCTGGTGGAGACCCGACTATCTCAATTCCGCAGGCGGTGTGGCTCGGCGGCACGAAAACGTGCCTGGACCGGCGCGTGGTCGGAGAGCCGCAGCGCCCTTCCCTCCAGCGGCAGCTCGCGCCGCTCCGGCGGCCAGTGCTCGGGCGGCTCCACCACCTCGAGCCCGCGACAGAACAGATGGTCGATCGCGTCGGGGGCGGTCGGCGGCCCGCCGAGGCCGAGGTCCTCGCGCAGTTCTTTGAAGATCCGCGTCTGCTTCGCCGGCCGCAGGTTGAAGTCGCCGCCGAAGATCAGCGGCGAGCCGTCCGCCCACTCGAGCGCCGCCCGCGCCCCCTTCAGCACGTCCTCGGCCGCCAGGTTCGGCCAGTGCGCGGTCGCGTGCAGGTTGGCGACGCAGACGCCGGAGGCGGTGCGGACGAAGCCCATCGCCCGTCGCTCCGGCTCGCCCTCGTGGATCGCGATCCCCCGCCGCTCGGCGATGCCGCCGAGCCGGCCCGGCACCCGGACCAGGATCAGGTTCGAGCCGCCCTCGCCGGAGGCCATCAGGTCCGGGTTCTGCCGCGCCAGCAGCGCCCGCACCGCCCCCACCGAGTTGCGCGAGGTGAGGACGCGGTGCCACTCGGCGCCGCAGGCGCGCGCCAGCGGCTCGGCGAAGCGCGGCGGGCACTCCTGCAGCAGCGCCACGTCCCACTCGGCGCCGGCGAGGACGGTGGCGAACTCCGCGGTCAGGTCGCGGTTGACCTGGACGTGGGTCGCGTTGCGCTCCTCGAGGCGGAGCAGTCGCGAGCGCCAGGTGCGCAGCGCCGGGTCGGGCGGGAAGTCGCGCCCGTGGAAGAGGTTCCAGCTCAGTGCGGTGAACTCCACGGGCGTAATATCAGCAGGCTTGAAGCGGGACTTCCTCACCGGTGAAGAGCTCGGCGCCTTCGAGCTCGGCAAGCTGCTCGACCGCGCGGCCGAGCTGAAAGCGGGGCGCCGCGACGGCGTCGGCCGCGATTCGCTCGCCGGCCGCAGCATCGCGCTGGTCTTCGAAAAGCCCTCGACGCGGACGCGGATTTCCTTCGACGTCGGCGTCGCCGAGCTCGGCGCCCATGGCCTGATGCTGCGCGGCGACGAACTGCAGCTCTCCCGGGGCGAGTCGACCGGCGACACCGCCCGCGTCCTCTCCCGCTACGTCGACGCGATCGTGATCCGCTCCGGCTCCCACGAGACGGTCGCGGCGCTGGCCGAGGCGGCCGAGGTGCCGGTCGTCAACGGGCTGACGCCGCTGCACCACCCCTGCCAGGCGCTCGCCGACCTGCTGACGATGCGCGAGCGCTTCGGCGACCTGCAGGGCCTGCGGCTCGCCTACGTCGGCGACGGCAACAACGTCGCCCGCTCGCTGACGATCCTCGGCGAGCTGGCCGGGGTCGAGGTCGTGGTCGCGGCACCCGCCGGCTACCAACTCGAGGAGGGACACGGGGCGAAGCTGACCGACGACCCGCGCGCCGCCGCGGCCGGCGCCGACGCCCTCTACACCGACGTCTGGGTCAGCATGGGCGACGAGGAAGAGGCGCAGCGCCGCCGCGCCGACCTCGCCCCCTACCAGCTCGACGCCGACCTCCTCGCCGCCGCCGCGGAGCGGGCGATCGTCCTCCACTGCCTGCCCGCCCACCCCGGTGAAGAGATCACCGCCGAGGTTCTCTACGGCGAGCACTCCGCCGTCTGGGACCAGGCCGAGAACCGGCTGCACGCGCAGAAGGCGCTGCTGGAGATGCTGCTCGCGGACTCCGGCTGAGGCGCCCTTGACGCTGGTCCTCTACGAAAACCCCGTTTCCGGCAACTGCCACAAGGTGCGGCTCCTCTTCGGCCTGCTCGGGATCGAGCACGAGCGGCGGCGGCTGTCGGTGACCGACCACTCCGACCGGGTCGAGATCCTCGGCGGGCTGAGCCCGACGCTGAACGTGCCGACCGTCGTGCTCGAGGACGGGCGGCCGCTGGCCGAGTCGAACGCGATCCTCTGGTACTTCGCCGAGGGGACCGAGTACCTGCCGGACGACCGCTACGAGCGCGCGCAGGTCCTGCAGTGGATGTTCTTCGAGCAGTACAAGCACGAGCCGGGCGTCGCCGTCGTCCGCTTCTGGGACTCGATCGCGCCGGCCGAGCTGCCGCCGCCGGCGGGGCTGGAGGAGAAGCGGGCCGACGGCTGGGCGGCGCTGAAGGCGATGGAGCGCCACTTGCGCGAGCGCGAGTACTTCGTCGGCGAGGGCCTGACCGTCGCCGACATCACCCTCTTCGCCTACACCCACGTCGCCCACGAGGCGGGCTTCGACCTCGAGCCGCTGCCGGCGGTGCGCGCCTGGCTGCAGCGGGTGCAGGCGCATCCTGGGATTGAGCCGATGGAGCCCCTCGAGCGGAAGGCGGGGGACTAGGCGGTGTATCCCGAGATCCACCTCGGCCCGCTAACGCTGCAGACCTTTGGCCTGATGTTCGCGCTCGCCTTCCTCGCTGCCGGGGCGCTGATCTGGAAGCGGCTGGAGGAGATCGGCAAGCCGCCGGACTGGGCGTACGAGATGGGGTTCGCGGCGCTGGTCGGCGGCGTCGTCGGCTCGCGGGTCTACTTCCTCGTCCAGAACTGGAGCGAGGTTCAGGACGACTTCCTCGGCAACCTCTTCTCCGGCTCGGGGCTGGTCTGGTACGGCGGCGCGATCGGCGGCGCCCTCGCCGTCTTCCTCTGGGCCTGGTACCGAGACTTCCTGGGCCTGGTGCTGCTCGACCTGGCGGCGCCGGCGCTGGCGCTCGGCTACGCGATCGGCCGCTGCGGCTGCCAGCTCTCCGGCGACGGCGACTACGGCAAGGGCTGGGACGGGCCGTGGGCGATGGCCTATCCCGATGGGACCGTGCCCACCGACGAGACCGTCCACCCGACGCCGATCTACGAGACGCTGGCGATGGGCCTCGGCGCCTGGGTCCTCTGGCAGCTGCGCGACCGGGTCCGTCCCGGGATCCTTTTCGCTCTCTATCTCGTCTACGCGGGGGCGGAGCGCTTACTCGTCGAGTTCCTGCGCCGCAACGACGCCGCTGCGCTGGGCCTGACCACGGCGCAGCTGGAGAGCTTGGCGATGATGGCCGGCGGGGCTGTCTGGATCGCTATCGTGGGCCGCCGCCACGGAGGCATCGGCGCTCCGACGGCGAACGAAGCAGCTGCGGCAAGGGCTTGAGCGGCGGTAGGCGGTCTGATCCCGCCGCCGGAGCCAATTGGCGTAAGTGGCAATCGCTGGTATCTTGCGCAAAATCTTTGGAGCGGTCTACTTAGGGAGGATTGGCGGTAATGGCGGCTATTGACGTTCAGAGCGAGGGTCCCTCGGCCCGCACCGTGGGAGCGATCCTCGACGGCGCGGCGGAGCGGATCGCGGCGGCGGGGGTCGAGGACGCCCGCACCGAGGCCGAAATCCTCGTCGCCGACGCGCTCGGCGTCGGGCCCAGCGAGCTCTCGGTCGAGAGCGCCGGCGAGGTCGGCGCCGAGGCCGCGGAGAAGATCGAGCGCAACGTCCAGCGCCGGGTCGATCGCGAGCCGATGGCCTACATCCTCGGCCGCGCCCCCTTCCGCACCCTCGAGATCTACGTCGACGAGCGCGTGCTCTGGCCGCGCCGCGAGACCGAGCTCCTGGTCGAGGTTGGCACGCAGCTGCCCGAGGGCGCGCGCGTGCACGAGATCGGCACCGGCTCCGGCGCGATCGCGCTGGCGCTGATGTCCGAGCGCCCCGACCTCAAAGTCACCGCCTCGGACCTCTCGCCGGAAGCGGTCGAAGCCGCGCGCGAGAACGCCGAGCGGCTGGGGCTCGACCTCGAGGTCACCGTCGGCCTCGGCCTGCCCGAGTCGGTCGAAGCCGAAGACGTCGACCTCGTGATCGCCAACCTTCCCTACGTCACCGACGAGACGATCTTCGAACGCTCGCCGGAGATCCAGAAGGAGCCGCGGGTCGCGGTGACCGGCGACTGCGGCGAGGACGGCCTCGGCGTGATCCGCAGCGTCATCGCCGAAACGCCGTCGGGCTGGAAGCTGGCGATGGAGCACGACACCCATCACGGCCCGGCGATGCGCGAGCTGCTCCGTGAGGCGACTACGCTTCAGGACTATGAAGGTGACGACCGGGTCACCGTCGGCCTCGCCCCCTGAGCTGACCGGCGATGAGCGATAGCCCGACCGCCGAGGCGGCGGACCAGCCGGGCGACCGCTCGGTCGCCGTCTCCACCGAGGAGCAGCGCCGGGCGAAGGTGGAGCGCCTGCGCGAGAGCGGGATCGACCCCTACCCGCACTCCTTCGAAGACCGCACCCACGTCGAGGAGATCGAGGCCGCCCACGACCCGGCCGAGCTGGGGGAGGGCGAGCACGAGAAGTTCACCTACCGGGTGATGGGTCGCGTCACCGGCAAGCGCGGCCACGGCAAGACCGCCTTCCTCGACGTCCGCGACATCACCGGCACGATCCAGGCCTACGCGCGGCGCGACGTCCTCGGCGAGGAGGCGTTCGCGCGGGTCGAGGAACTCGACATCGGCGACCTGGTCGGGATCGAGGGGCCGCTGCACGTGACCAAGCGCGGGCAGCTGGCGATCGGGGTGCGCGAGTGCGTCCTGCTGGCGAAGGCGCTGAAAGACCCGCCCGACCTCTTCCACGGGATCTCCGACCCGGACACGCGCTACCGCCAGCGCGAACTCGACCTGATGGCGAACGCGGACTCGCGGGAGATCTTCAAGAAGCGCGACGACCTGCTGTTCGCGATCCGCAGCCACATGCACGAGCGCGGCTGGGTCGAGCTGGAAACGCCGGTCCTGCAGCGGCTGACCGGGGGGGCGGCGGCGCGGCCGTTCGTCACCCACCACAACGCGCTCGACCGCGAGCTGTTCCTGCGCACGGCGACCGAGCTGTACCTGAAGCGGGCGATCGTCGGCGGCTTCGAGGACGTCTACGAGTTCGGCAAGTTCTTCCGCAACGAGGGGATGTCCCCCCAGCACAACCCCGAGTTCACGATGCTGGAGATGTTCGTCGGCGGGGCCGACTACGAAGGCGTGATGCGGTTCATCGAGGTCCTGGTCGCGAGCGTCGTCGAGAAGGTGATGGGGACGACGGTGGTCGAGCGCGACGGGGTCGAGATCGACTTCGCGGCGCCGTGGCCGCGGGTGCGGTTGCGCGACGAGCTGCTGCGCGAGACCGGACTCGACATCTACGAGGCGAGCCGGGACGAGCTGGCTGAGGCGGCGGGCGACGCCGTCGGCCCCGACGACGACTGGGCCGGGGTGGTCGACACCCTGCAGGGCAAGTTCGTCGAGCCGAAGCTGATCCAGCCCACCTACATCATCGACCTGCCGATCGACATCTGGCCGCTGGTCAAGGTCCACGAGGAGAGCCCGCGCGTCTGCGAGGCCTTCGACGGGATCGTCGCCGGGATGGAGATCGTCGGCGGCGGGACGGACCTGAACGACCCGGTCGAGCAGCGCGAGCGCTTCATCAAGCAGCGCGAGCGGCAGGAGAAAGGGGCAGAGCCCGACCCGCACCCGCACGACGAAGAGTTCGTGCGAGCGCTCGAATACGGGATGCCGCCGGCGAGCGGCTGCGGGCTGGGGATCGACCGCCTGCTGATGATCATGACCGGGGCGAAGACGCTGCGGGACGTGATCATCTACCCGGCGATGCGCGAGCTGAGCGAGTAGCTACCCGGCCGGAGCTGGGTTAGGGTGGGCGCATGGCCGTGAAGCTGCATCGCTGCTCGCTGATGTTCGTGAAGATCGACCGGCACCCCTGCTGGAAAGTGCAGAAGGCGCTGGACGAGCAAGGGATCGAGTATGAGGTGGTCAAGGGGCCGCTGATGCCGGGTAGGCGGAACGAGCTCGAGCAGCTCTCCGGCCAGGGCAAATACCCGGTGATCGAGTTCGAGGACGGCAGCGCCTACCGCGAGGAGTCGAAGGACATGGCCGAGCGGATCCGGGCCGGCAAGCTCTTCTCCTAGACGGTCCCGACCACCAGCGTCAGCTGCAGCCACTTGAAGTGGCACTCGGCGTCGGCGAAGCCGGCGGCGCGGAGCCAGTCGAGCTGGTCGCAGAGCGGGGCGAGGCGGTCGGCGGGGTCGTCCTCGGGACGGCCGATCTCGCGGCGGAAGCGTTCGTGCAGCTCGGGGGTGGCGGCCTCGACCAGGTCGAGGTTGGCGAAGACGCCACCGGGGGCGAGGAGGTCATGGGCTTCGGCGAAGAGCTCGCGCTTGCGCTCGTCCTCGAGGTGGTGGATCGCGAGGCCGGAGACGATCGCGTCGAAGGGGCCGGCCTGGGGGAGGGGATCGCGGAGGTCGTGGGCCTGGAGTCGGACCGCCGCCTCGCCGGCGAAGCGCTCGGCGGCCCGGTCGAGCATCGCCTGGGAGGAGTCGAGGGCGAGTGCCTGCGCCGCCGGGTGGGCGCCGCGGACGAGCGCGATCAGGCGCCCGTCGCCGGTCCCCAGGTCGAGGACGCGGTCGACCTGGCGGGGAAGCGCCGCGAGCAGCATCCCCTCGGCGACGTCGCGGTGGGGGATCTCGCGCGAGAGGTACTCGCTGACGCGCTCCGGGTCCGACCAGCTGCGCTCGCTAGATGGCACGCATCAGGCCGCCGTCGATCGGGATCACCGTGCCGGTGATGTAGGCGGCGCGCTGGGAGCAGAGGAAGGCGACGAGGTCGCCGTACTCCTCGACCGTGCCGAGGCGGCCGGCCGGGACTTCCTCCCGCGCCGCGGCTTCCACCTGCTCGATCGAGCCGCCGAGCTCGGCCATGCGGTCGGTGGCGAAGCGACCGGTGGCGACCGTGTTGACGGTGATGCCGTCGCCGGCGACCTCCCGCGCGAGCGTCTTCAGGAAGCCGACCGTGGCGAGCCGGTGGGCGTTGGAGAGGCCGAGCGCGGGGTTGATCTCGATCGTCGTCGTCGAGCCGACGTTGACGATCCGGCCCCAGCCTTCGCCGCGCATGCCGGGGACGACGGCGCCGGCGAGGATGCGGGGTGCCAGGACCAGCGAGCGGTAGGCGTCCTCCCATTCCTCGAAGCCGTGGTCGAGGGCGCCGCCCGGCGGCGGGCCGCCGGTGTTGGTGACGAGGACGTCGACGGAACCGAGCGCCTCGGCGACCTCGAGCGGCAGCCGCGCGAGGCGGTCGAGGTCGGTGGTGTCGGCGACGAAGGGCGTCGCGCCCTCGATCTCCGCCGCGGTCGCCTCCAGGCGCTCCTGCGAGCGGCTGGAGATCGCCACCCGGGCGCCCTCCCGCGCCAGAGCGGCGGCGACCCCCCGCCCGATCCCCTTGCTCGCGCCCATCACCAAGGCGACTTTCCCCTCCAGCCCAAGCTCCATACCGCCACCCTAGCCGGGCCGAGAATGCTCAAACCCCATTGCGCGGGTATCGTTCCAGACGAGCGCCCGTAGCTCAGTGGTCAACGGGTCCTTTCGGGGGCCCAAAGAGCGTCGGTCTTTCAAGCCGAAGGTCGCGGGTTCGACTCCCGTCGGGCGCATTCCTTGGTGTTCCGGGCCGTGCCGCGCATTGCGCTCGTCCTGGTCGACCACATGCTCAGGGTCGAAGGCCGAGCCACCACCGGGGCCGTCGGCATCCTCCGAGCGCTTTCGGCAATGACCGAGGACGCGACCACCGACGAAGTCTGCGATCTCAACCCCTTCAAGGGCGTGAGGATCAGAGCCAACGACCCGAGGGCGAAGAAGAAGCCGCGCCCGATCCGCGTCTTCACCTTCGAGGAGATGCACCGCTTCGCGAAGGCGGCGGGCGACTACGAGGCGATGGTGCGCGTCTTCACCGACTGCGGCCTCCGGCTTGGAGAGGTCCTTTCGCTCCGCCGCGAAGACTTCGACGGGGAGATCCTCCAAGTCCGCCGCACCGCCCACGAGGGCCAGATCCTCGAGGGGACGAAGACCGACCACGGCGAGCCCGACGCCGGCCGCGTCGTCCCGGTGCCGGCGACCCTCGCCTGGATGCTCGAAGCTCAGCTCCAGGTCAGCGACGACGACGACCTGCTCTTCACGACCCCCAACCGACCGCATGTGGCACCAGCGCAACTTCTACCGCGATCTCTGGAGACCAGCCCAGGAAGCCTCCGGCCTAGACATCCGCCCCCACGAGTGCCGCCACAGCTACGTCACACATCTGCGAGCTGCCGGGGTAAGCGACGCTGATCTAGCCGAGATCGCGGGCCACAAGATCGAGACGATGCTGGCCCGATACACCGACCACTGGGAGGCAGCATCGGGGCTATCCGCGAAGCGATTGGGTGATGCCGGTCATGGTGAAGCCTCGGTCATTGTCCGCAGTCGCATGTTCTGCAAGACGCCGTCGCGCCACTCCATCATTCTTAGTTCCCAATCCGAATTACGCAGGCGGTACCAAGGCTTTCCGGCAATTGCATAGAGAGGCTGTGGGGCGCGGAATCGTTGATCCTCTGCGATGAGCTCAGCGGTTTCCCGATCTTGCCGGCTCGGTCGAGGCTGGCCATGAGGATGCGTGTGCCAATCCCCTAGATACGCGATAGTACGCCGACTCTCTTTATAGATTCGCTCCCCTTCACGCTGCTGCCAATCGCCATCAGGTTCAAAGTGGCTCCAGCCATGCTTGGCATGGGGTCCCGGGCCGAGAACATGGGCGACGACCGCGCTGCTCTCGTCCCTCCAACCGAGGAGTGCGCCGCCAGTCTCGCGTAGCGGCCAGCGGCCTGCCTCCACTAGAAGCGTCTCTAGCGCTTTAGCGCGGATCCAGCACTCGCCCTGCATTGCTCACAATCCTCTTGTGGTGGCAATACCTCAACAGCGAAGCGCGGCGCCTTCGCGTCCTGAGGCGCGCCTCGGAAGTTAAGCACCGCATGGTCCCAGTCACACTCCGGGTAACCGCCCGAAGGCGCCATAGTCTGGACCGTAAGACGGGTAGCAACTGCTGCGGCCTCTAACGCATCAAAGCCAGCGCCGGCAGTAGTTGGGTGGCTGCATCCTAATGCTGCTACCTGACTGGGCGGTCCACTCTGAGCGCTCAGGAGCGAACCATCTCGTTGTGCGGTGGCAAAACAGGTCCAGCACATCGTTCGGCCAGGATGTATGCGGACAACTTCTCCGCCAAAGAAGCCCTCGGTAAGCCAGGTAGACACCATTGGCGTATCGCTTAGGGCGCAGAGGCGGCCGATCACTTGGGCGATCTGATGGCTACCGCTCGCCTCCACGATGATGTCCGCTTCCTTGACCGCCTCTGCTAGCTGTGAAAGGGGAGATTCGTCCTCCCATTTCACGGAGCCAAGCTGGAGGTGCCTCGCCGTGACAGCACAAAATGGGTTGGCGCGTCGAGCTGCTGTTGCGACGCCTTGAACCTTTGGCAACCCGAGGTACTCAAGGCTAAGTCGGTGTCGGAGCAGGTTTCCAAATTCGAGGGAATCAAAATCAACAAGGTCAAGCGTGCCCACTCCTGCCTTCGCTAACTCCACTGCGATATCGCCCCCGAGCGTTCCCAGGCCTACGACCAGAACCTGGCAATGCTCTAGGCCGGAAAGCTCGGGCGCGCGCCGTGCATGCTCGTCGGCTGAGAGTCGTTGAGCGCTCACGAGGGCCTCTCGCCGGTGGCCAGCTTGATCGCGGTGGATATGGAGGAAGAGATAGCCGTCATGAAACTCACCTACCTCTGGACCCTCCTCTGGAAAGACAAGACAGCACAACTCCAAAGGGGGAGGAGGAGGTATGCGCGAACTGTTCCGCAGGCGCGGAGGCAGATCTCGGGCAAGGAGGTCTGGATGCTCACGTTTCAGCCAATCAGCAACTGCCGCACCGTCGGGTCCAATCGGTGGCGCTTTGGCCAGGCGCACCCACGGTACCGGCAACTCTTTTGCGCCAGGGAACAGGGCGGCTATCTCTTCGTCGAGTCGCTCGCTACCGGTTCCGACGACCAGGGAGAGGTGCGGAGTGACAAGGCGCACGACAAGCGTCCCGTGCTCGTCACCCGTGGGTTCGAGACCCTCAGGAATCAACACCGCTGCGTCGTTCGCAGTCCGGTAGTAGGTGCTGACAGGCTCGGGCATCGGCTCCTCAGCCGCTCGAATCGCCGCGGGACCCTCTTCGGTGTCTTGGATTAGCGCGGTCAGGCGCTCTCCGATGAGATCCGCTGCCCCCCACTTCTCGGCGGGCCAATCGTCTAGGGGCCGTGCGAGGAGACAGAAGCTGCCGCCGAAGCGGTGCTGGTGGCGCTCCATGAGGCCAGGAGGACCGACGATGAGTGGCGGCAGCTCCGGATACTCGCTCGGATAGTGGACCTCGATCGGAACCGGCTTGCCGGCCATTGTTAGCTCGCATCGAGCTACTAGCCGGCCCCGATCTTGCTCCTCGGCATCGATCTCAACATCGATGCGCCATTTGTTGAAACGCTTGAGCTCCCAGTTCAAGAGCTCGGGGCAGCGCTCAAACCACGGTTTCCCCAGCTCGCTCAAGCGTGACGCCGAGGACGACCGTGATCCGGTGGCTGTTTTGGCCCCGGTTTGGGGTCGGGCGGCCCCGGGGGGTTCGGGGGATTGGGGGGACCTTTTGGCGGATCAGGGTTGCCGTGTCCTCCACCTTTGTCGTGGCCTGGGCCACGGCCTTTGTCATTCTGTTCTGACTCAGCCATCTGGACTCCTTGCAATCAGCGGTTTCGAGAAATTCCTCGTCTATTTACGTCTCCGCAGGGCGTCATGCTGATTTGGACATCAGCGGCGTGTCCGAAAAGGCAGGCCCTGACGCGGAGAACACGATGAGATGGCAGCAGCAGCACCTTCACCACAAGAACTCGAAGAATTGCGGAGGCAGCTCCGCGCGTATGCCGCGAGTTCTCTCGAACCCGAGGACGCCGACGACGCGGTGCAAACCGCCTTGCTTCGAGTGGTCGCAGACGAACGGCCATCTGAACTCCCTCTCCGCCAGCGCGCCTTCCGAAAGCTCAAGGATGTGCGGGCTGAGTTCTTTCGCCGCCCGCAAAGAGCCTTCAATATGGCGCTTCAGCCGCTCGACGAGGAGCAGCCTGGATTGGCCCAGCCCGATCCTGCGATGGCTCTTCTCGAGACCTTGGACCTTGTCGAGTCGGCGGTCGGCCCCGATGTTCTCGCTTATGCAAGATTGAAGGCCATAGGCTCAACGGACGCTGATATCGCCCGGCAGCTCGGCTGGACCAAGCAAAAGGTCGATGCCGCGCGGAAGAAGCTGAGTCGGAGCAGGACTCAGCTGGCGCAGCTAATTGACGAGACGCTGACTTAAGGAGGAGAAATGGTCGATCAATCCGCCTTGGCACCCAGCGATTCCCTCGCCTGTGGCTGCGAAAGTCCAATGGATGCTGCCGCAGATCTTTGGGCGGTCATGCAGGTCGCGGAGCTGATGCCGGTTACCCCAGAAATGAGCGAGCGTCTCTCAACGGCCCGCATCAGGTTAAACCAGCACCTTGATCTACTGGGCTGGGACGAAACTGTGCTGGCCAGTTGGATACGTCAGAACCCACAGAGGAGACCTCCCCCTGGTTCAGGAACGGGTCCTACTTTGTGTATCTGAAGCTCGGCCAGTGCTTTCGCCTAGGCTATGAGTCAGTACGAGAATGTCCAAGAGAACCAGGTGAAGCACCTGGAAATGATCCAAGTAGTAGTTGCTCGGCTGGGTAATAACGGATTCCTCATCAAAGGATGGGCAGTTACCGTGGCCGGAGCCTTCTTAGCCTTTGCTGTTAACCGTGAAAAATGGGGCCTCGCTCTTGCTGCAGTAGCTCCTACCTTGCTCTTTTGGCTGCTTGACGCATCCTTCTTGCGAGCTGAGCGACTTTTTCGCGACCTCTTTGATCGGGTCAGGAAAGGTCTTGAGCCCGCGTTTTACATGGGCGCGACTGCCCCCACATATGTCGAACGGGTCAAGTTAGAAGCTGAAAAGGGGGAACGCGATGAGGACGTTGGATCCCGGCTCAGGACGTTTGGGCGGGAGACTTTGGTGCTTTTTTACAGCGCGGTCATTCTTGCATGCCTGATTACCGCAGTAATTATCTGCCGTTCGCAGTCCGCCTAGCTGCGTTCGCCCTCTGAGCAAGCGGCGCGCACGGCCGCTGCTAGATCCTCCTTCACCTCTCTCGCCATCGCTTCCTTTGGAGGCCAAATGTCGAGTCGGTCTTCGGCCCATCGCGGGACAAGGTGGAGGTGCAGATGAAAGACCGTCTGCTCTGCCGCTTCGCCCGACGAAGTGATCAGGTTCATACCTTCGGGGGCCACTGCACGCCAGAGCGCGTTTCCCACTTTTGAAACGGCTTCGAACAATGCCGTTCCGAGAGCAAGATCCGCAACCCAAAGGTCCCGAACATGGTCACGCGGAATCACGAGGGTATGCCCAGGCGTGGCGGGACTATCGGGAAAGAACGCCACCCACCTAGGATCTGAACAGACAACCTCAACCGTGTCGTCACGACCGGCGGCAATTTCGCAAAATGCGCAACCCTTCTCCATCTCGCTGGTACTGCTTGAACTAGAATCGGTACTCACGAGTCTCTCTCAACCATCGGTCGCTCCAGATCTTCCCAATACCCAATCAAAGAAAGGTAGCCTGTGGCCCGCAGAGTCTTCAACACGTTTCACTACAAGCCTGACGTTCATCGCGTTTCCCAGATTCGTCAAATGGGCGCCATCGAAGGGCAGCCTATCCTGTCGACCAACGAATGGGAGCAGGTAAAACGAGGTGGAGAAGCAGCCATCAAGAAGTGGATCGATGAACAGATGGCCGGAAAATCTTGCAACGTGGTCCTCATTGGTAGCGCAACGGCGGGGCGCAAGTGGGTCAAGTACGAGATCAAGAAGGCTTGGGATGACAGGAAGGGCGTCGTAGGGGTCTACATCCACGGCCTGAAGAACCTTGGTGGTGAACAGGCCTCGAAAGGGGCTAATCCATTTGCTGACTTCACTGTGGGCGACCAGTCCCTGTCATCGATCGTAAACGCGTACGACCCGCCTTACACGAGTAGCAAGTATGTCTACGACTACATTAAGTCAAACCTGGCCGATTGGGTTGAGGAAGCAATCGAAATCCGATCCAAGTATTGACATGGGGCACCCATTTGGCAAACGGGATTGCAGGGGTCGGTCGTGCCAGGTTCCCAGCCGTTGTTCGTCTTACGGGGAGCTGCCTGAATGTCCTTCGGTACCTACGATGTTGCGGTTCTGCTGGACCTTGGCTCTGTAGGGAGGAGCCGGCTCCGGCCGCGAAGCCCGGCCGGGCTTGCGCGTTAAAGATTTCGTATTACAATTCTCTGGTGGAGATCCATTCGTCGGCACGAAAGCATGGGGTCGGCGATGAGGACATCGAACACGCGATTGATAATGCGATGAGCGTTGATGAGCAGAAAGACGACACTCGGCTGTATCTCGGGCCGGCCCGAGACGCGGAACTACTCGAGGTGGTCACCGTTGTTCGCGAGGACGGGTCGGAGCTTGTGATCCACGCGATGAAGATGCGTCCGAAGTATCGGCGACTGCTCCCAGGAGATTGACGATGGCGAAGAAGACTCATGGCAAGACGGCAAGTGGCAAGCCGATCACCGACGACCTGATCGAGAAGCTCGCCAAGAAGGCCGAGGATGGTTACGACGTGGAGGAGACTCTTCGGCGCCGGCCGGGCCGGCCGGCGATCGGGTCCGGCCCCGCGCAGGTGGAGTCGGTACGTCTCGACCCGGAGCTTCGCGGTGCGCTGGAGCGTCGTGCGAAGAAGGATCATGAAGCGACCTCTGCTGTGATCCGCAAGGCGCTGCGCCACTACCTCGCGACTGGTTGATCCGCGAGATGATCGAAGGACGGAAGAGCCAATGACCGCCGACAGCAGGCGCTCGCCTGCCGCCACGGTGATGGCTGAAGCAATTGACCTCGCGATCGAGGGCCGTTCGCCCTATCCCGAGCGCGCTGCCTTTGTCGACGCCGACGCTCCCTCGGCCGGCCATGACATCGAGCGCGCTGCGGACGAAGGTCTCTCGGTGGTTCTGGTCTCAGGTGACGGCAGCACTCGGGTCCTCAGGCCGGAGCTGCAGGCGCGCTGATTCGACGACCTGCTTCTGCGGGTCTCATCTCGGTCACATCAGCGCCGGAATCCTGCTGCCCGCCCCAACGCCCCCCGTCCTTTCAAGCCAAAGGCCGCGGGTTCGACTCCCCGTCGGGCGCATAGTCAACCGAAGTCAGGAAAGGGCTGATTTCAGAGCGCTTCGGTCCCTCGGGCCGACCGAGGCGGCGAGGGGGGCGGACGCGCTCGTCGGCCGGCTCGTCTCAGGGGAGGTGCCGGGCGAGATACGGGCCCGTGCGGCTCCCGGGCGTGGTCGAGAGTTGCGCCGCGGTACCGGTGGCGATGATCCGGCCGCCGGCGTCGCCGCCGCCCGGGCCGAGCTCGATGGTCCAGTCGGCGCAGGCGATGACGTCGAGGTCGTGCTCGACGACGACGACCGTGTTGCCGGCGTCGACCAGGCACTGGAGCTGGGTGATCAGCAGTTCGATGTCGGCCGGGTGCAGCCCGGTGGTCGGCTCGTCGAGCAGGTAGAGCGTGTGTCCACGGCGGGCGCGCTGCAGCTCGGTCGCCAGCTTGATCCGCTGGGCCTCGCCGCCTGAGAGCTCGGTCGCGGGCTGGCCGAGGCGCAGGTAGCCGAGACCGACGTCGCGCAGGGTGCCGAGGCTACGGGCCGCGGCGGGGACGTCGGTGAGGAAGTCGGCGGCCTCGTCGACGGTCATCTGCAGGACGTCGGCGACGGTGTGCTCCCGGTAGGTGATCGCGAGCGTCTCCGGGTTGTAGCGGGCGCCGCCGCAGGTCGGGCAGGGTCCGTAGGTGCCGGGCAGGAACAGCAGCTCGACGGCGACGAAGCCCTCCCCTTGGCAGGTTTCGCAGCGCCCGCCCGCGACGTTGAAGGAGAAGCGGCCCGGCCCCCAGCCGCGCTTGCGCGCTCCGTCGGTGGCGGCGAACAGCTTGCGGACCGCGTCGAACATCCCCGTGTAAGTGGCGAGGTTGGACCGGGGCGTGCGCCCGATCGGCTTCTGGTCGACGGTGACCAGCCGAGACAGCGCCTCGAGTCCCGCGGCGTCGACGCCCACGACCTCGCCGTCCTCAGCGGACTCCGAATCGTCCTCCTCGGCCTCGGCCACCTGCGCCGCGGCGCCGACCACGTCGGCGAGCACCTGGGTCACCAGGGTCGACTTTCCGGAGCCCGACACGCCGGCCACCGCGGTCAGCAGCCCCAGCGGGAACCTGACCACGAGATCGCGCAGGTTGTGCCGGGTGACGTGCCGGAGCTCCAGCCAGTCCTCCGGGTCACGAGGCGTCCGCACGGGTCGCGAATCCGACTCGGGAAAGAGATAACGGCGGGTGATCGACCGCTCGACCTCGGCGAGGCCCTCGACCGGGCCGCTGTAGAGCACCTCGCCGCCGTGCTCGCCGGCATCGGGCCCGACGTCGACGATCCAGTCGGCCCGGCGGGCGACGTCCATGTCGTGCTCGACGACGAAGAGCGAGTTGCCGGCCTCTTTGAGTCGCTGGAGGACGAGCATCAGCGGCTCGGCGTCGGCGGGATGGAGCCCGGCCGAGGGCTCGTCGAGGACGTAGAGCACGCCGAAGAGCCCGGAGCGCAACTGCGTCGCCAGCCGCAGCCGCTGCATCTCGCCGGGCGAGAGCGTGGTCGTCGTCCGGCTCAGGCCAAGGTAGCCGAGGCCGAGTTCGACCAGGACCGCGATCCGTTCGCGAAGGTCGCCGGCGATCAGCTTGGCCACGTCGGTCCGCTCGCCGGAGAGGGGCGAGAGGTGCGCGGGTTCGGGGTCCTCGAGCTCGGCGGCCGGACGCAGGACCTCCGCCAGGGTGGTGAGAGGCAGCGCCGACAGTTCGGCGATGTCGTAGCCGGCGAACGTGACCGCCAGCGCCTCGGGCCGCAGCCGCTTGCCGTGGCAGACCGGGCACGGAGCCGTCTCCACGTACTGCAGGGCGCGCCGTCGCATCGCCGCGCTCTGGGAGTTCGCGAGCGTGTGGCGGATGTGGCGTTCGGCGCTCGAGAAGGTGCCGTTGTAGTAGTAGTCGGCTTCGACTTCGGCGCGGTCAGGGTGGACTTCGACGGTGGGCTGCTCGTCGGTGAAGAGGATCCAATTGCGATCCCTACGACTGAGCTTGCGCCATGGCTTGTCGATGTCGAAGCCCAGCGTGACCAGGATGTCGCGGAGGTTCTGGCCTTGCCATGCCCCGGGCCAGGCGGCGACGGCGCGTTCGCGGATGCTCAGCGCGGGGTCGGGGACGAGCGTCTGCTCGGTGATGTTGTGGATCGTCCCGAGGCCGTGGCACTCGCGACAGGCGCCGATCGCGGTGTTCGGCGAGAACCAGTCTGAGTCCATCACCTCCTCGGCTCCGGGTGGGTAGGTGCCGGCTCGGGAGAACAGCATCCGCAGCGAGTTCGAGAGGGTCGTCACGGTGCCGACGCTGGAGCGCGAAGTCGCACCGCCGCGCTTCTGCTGAAGGGCGATCGCCGGCGGCAGGCCGGTGATGTCGCGTACCTTCGGCGCGTCCTGCTGGTCGAGAAGGCGCCGTGCGTACGGCGTCACCGACTCGAAGTAACGTCGCTGCGCCTCCGCGTAGATCGTCCCGAATGCGAGCGAGGACTTCCCCGAGCCGGACACGCCGGTGAACACGGTCAGCGCGTCGCGCGGCGCGTCGAGGTCTACGGCGCGAAGGTTGTGCTCCTCCGCCCCGCGCACGGAGACGAAGCCGTCTCGGGGATCGGCTGCGCCCGCCGGCACCCGACCGCCCTACTGTGGCGGCTTCTCGGCAAGGACGTCCAGCTGATCGACGTTCGGCTGCTCGAACAGCTCGCCCGCTTTGTCGGCCAGCGCCTGCCCGACGGCGCCGTTGAGGTGCGCCTGGCGGCCGCTGTCGTCGGGGAACGCGTCGAAAATCCCGAACGACGAGGGCCCGAACCGGACGGCGAACCAGCGGTCCGTGTCCGGCTCCTCTTGGACCAGTGCGAGGCCCTGGTCGAGGAAAGCCGCGACGTCGTCCTCCTTACCCGGTAGTGCCTCGAGGCGTACGAACAGTCCGACATTCACTTGAGTGGCCATGAGTGGATTACGCTCCTTGTCTCCGTGGGTGGCCGCGGCTAGCTGCCGTTCCGGCCACGTCCGCCATGGCTTCCCTTCGCTCGCCTGCGTAACTGGTACTCGTACCCGGACTCGCGAGCGGCAAACTGGTTCGGGTCATCTTCGGCACCCCTTGAACCGTGGGTACCGCGCCCTACCTCCCCAAGTACACATCGTCAAGCACGAAAAGGGAGGAAAAGATGGCCAGTGAGCTGAACGGCAAGCGGGTGGCGATCCTCGCGACGGACGGCGTCGAGCGGGTCGAGCTGGAGCAACCGCGTGAGGCAGTCACCGACGCGGGCGCGGAGACCGAACTGCTCTCGATCCACGAAGGCGAGATCGCGGCGCGCAACAACGACCTCGAGGACGCCGGCACGTTTTCGGTCGACAAGGTCGTCGCCGACGCGTCGGTCGACGACTACGACGCGCTGCTGCTCCCGGGCGGAACGGTGAACCCGGACAAACTGCGGATGGACGAGGACGCGGTCCGGTTCGTCCGCGATTTCTTCAACTCCGGCAAGCCGATCGGCACGATCTGTCACGGCCCGTGGACTCTGGTCGAGGCCGGCGTTGTGTCAGGGCGGCAGATCACCTCGTTCCCGAGCGTGCGAACCGATCTCCGTAACGCCGGTGCCGAAGTGCTCGACCAGGAGGTCGTCACCGACGAGGGTCTGGTCTCGAGCCGGAGTCCGGAAGACCTGCCCGCCTTCTGCGCCAAGGTCGTTGAGGAGTTCGCCGAGGGCAGGCACGACGCCCGTGTCGGGGCGGCGACGGGAGGTGCTTGATGTGAGGTTCAGGCGCTAGCCAGTACCCATCCCTTCGATCTCGACTTTTCGGGTCTCATCTTTGGCTCGGGAAGTGGGTCCTGCGAAATTCGGGCGCTTGTCGGCGTACGATTCACGTATGGCCGATACGCGAGATACCCCCAAGCTTTTGGCTCCTGCCGAGCGAGAGGACATCACCCGGATTGCAGCTGCTCATGGCGCGCGGAACGTTCGCGTGTTCGGCTCGGTGCCGCGGGGTGAGGCGACCAGCACGAGCGACCTCGACCTCCTGGTCGAGATGTCTGAGGGCCGAAGCTTGTTCGATCTGGTCGCTCTCGGCGACGAGTTGGAGGAGGCGCTCGGCATCGACGTCGTGGTCACGGAGGGGAGCCTCTCGCCATACCTCCGGGATCGGATTCTGGCCGAGGCGGTAGCGCTCTGAGGGACGAGCGCGTCTACCTTCTTCATATTCGCGACGCATCGATCGGGCGCTCGCCTATACCGAGCGGGGCCGGGACGAGTTCTTCGCTGCGTTGATGGTTCAGGATGCGGTGGTCCGCAATCTCGAGATCGTCGGGGAGGCCGCGAAGCGGGTGCCGCAAGATCTGCGGGAGCGAGCCCCGGGGGTCCCTTGGCGCGAGATGGCCGGCATGAGGGACAAGCTCGTCCACGACTACTTCGGCGTCGATCTCGATCTCGTCTGGGACGTCGTCGCTTCCGAGCTTCCGGCTGCGCGAACACGCATCGTGGCTCTGCTGCAAGAGCTGGACGCCGGCGGGTAGAGGTCAACCGCAGGTTGCCGCTCGGCATCAAGAGCAGCTCTGAACTTGTCGATACGCCTGCCAATGGCGGATCTCTCAATTGAGCGCGATTCGCGGGGATGGGTCGACCGATACCGCTCGTACAAGATCGTCGTCAACGGCGATGAGGTGGGCTCCTTGAAGGCCGGAGAAGAGAAGGTCATCGGGGTCGACGCTGGATCTGCAGAGGTCTATCTGAAGATCGACTGGTGCAGGAGCCGAAAGATCCTGTTGGATCTGGATGCCGAATCGAAGGTCCAGCTCTCTTGTCGGCCTCGAACCGTGCTGACGGCCTTCTACGGCGTCACCTTCGGTCGGAACGATTACATTCAGATCGAGGCCATCTAGTGGCTGCGGGCATGCATGAAATAGGCGGTGGTGTGAAAGCGACCTTGAAGCGACTGAACGACGCTACGAGGGGGGGCGTGGTGGGAATGTTCGCGGGGAAGGTGAAGAAGCGCGATGAGATCATTACCACCGCCGCGATTGTCCTGATCGCCTTGCAGGTAGTCAAAGCCGAGGGCCTCATCATCGGGTTCGCCGTGGGGATCGCCATCGCTGCGGTCTGCGGCCTCTTGATCCGCCTGTGGAAGTGGAGACTCGGAGTCCCCCGGGACTCGATCGACTACTGAGGTCGCATCCGGGTCGCATCGCGGCGGGGATCCCGCTCCTGGCGCGGGTGTCACTTCTCCTTCAACCTGAAGGATGTCGCTCGAAGGAAGGGATGGGGAGCTGGGTCGACTCCTAGTGACATCGAGGCAGCACAGCGCATGATCAAAGTAGAATCTCTTGATCATTTCGCCTGACCGAGCAAATCGTCCGACCAAAGTACTGGTCACCGTGTGCATTCTCGTCGTCGCTCTAATCGCGCCTTCTGGGGCAAGTGCAGGGTGGTTGCCTGCGTTCGCGATTTCAGAGGAAGGCGATGAAATTAACTTCGACCAAGAACCACAAATTGCCGTCGATGCTTTGGGAGGTGCTGTCGCCGTTTGGCCGCAACTCGAGTATCACAATCGGATTCAGGCATCGACGAAGCTTGCAGGGGGAGCCTGGGGATCACCTGTCGACATCTCTCCCCCCGGCGAGACGTCGATCGAACCGCAGGTGGCTATGAATACAGAGGGCGAGGCAGTTGCTGCCTGGATTCATCTTGCCAGCGAGCGAACGATCGAGGTGGCGGGTCGGACGCCGCAGGGAAGTTGGGACCAAGCTGAGGAGCTTTTCGTCGGTGGAGGGGGTCCCAATGATTTGGACATAGCTATCGGTCCGTCGGGCGAAGCGGTGGTGATCTGGACCGGATACCAGAACACGTCCGACTACATCATCCGGGCGGCAACCAGATCGCCGGACGGTCAGTGGAGTCTCCCGGTCGAACTTTCCGAAGCTGGGAATAACGCGTGGCAACCCGAGGTCGTCATAGATCCAGCGGGAAACATCGTTGCTGCTTGGTACCGCTGGAACGACGATGGTGACACGATCGTTCAGGTAGCCGAAAAGGAGCCAGGACAGGCGTGGACCGAACCGGAGGATCTCTCATCCCAAGGGAGCATGTCTGGTGCTCCCGCGGTAGCGGTGAGCGCAGAGAGCGCCGTGGTCGTGTGGCCACGAGAACAGATCATCGAAGCCGCGAATAGGGAAGCGGGCGGCGCCTGGCAGCCAGCCATCGAAATTTCCGGACCTGGATCGCGAGAGCCCGCCGTCGGCATGGACGGCGATGGGGATGCGGTTGCGCTGTGGAGCTCGGGCTCCGGACTCGACCTCAGGACCGCTGAAGTCGCGAGCCTCCCACTCGGAGGTATCTGGACGGAGCCGACGCCCATTGGCGATCGCCTGTCGGTCGAATGGGCGCAACCGCAGATCGCGGTCGACCCGCTGGGCCGAGCGATGGCTGTCTGGACCGCCTGGGATGGCAGCTCCCGGGTCGTCGAAGCCTCATCCGGGGCGGTCGACGGTTCCTGGGGTAATCCAGTCGAAATTTCATCGTCATGGGCAGACCGCGCCCAGATCGCGATGGACACTGGAGGAAACGCGGCGGCGGTGTGGAGAGGGGACGCCCGAACCGTCCAGGCGGCTGTCTTCGACGTCACGAGTCCCGAATTGAGGTCATTCTCCCTTCCGTCGAAGGTCAGGGCCGGCCAGCCAGTTCGCATCGGCGTATCCCCTTTCGACGCGTGGTCGAACATCGAACCGGTCAGTTGGTCCTTCGGGGATGGTTCCATCGCATCGGGCGCGAGCGTTGTCCATACCTTCCTTGGGCCG
This sequence comes from Solirubrobacterales bacterium, assembly GCA_035764245.1. Lineage (GTDB taxonomy): Bacteria > Actinomycetota > Thermoleophilia > Solirubrobacterales > 70-9 > VAYN01. Next base: position 42,345 of record DASTZP010000009.1, on the reverse strand, counting down.
GGCAGATTCAACGTCGCCATCACGGCGACCGATGCAGCAGGGCTCTCGGCTACGACATCGGGGGCGATCGCCGTCACGCCAGCGCTCGCCGTTGCCGCTCGCGTGGTGAGGGTGAGGAACGGCAGAGCTCGGCTCCTGCTCCGCTGCCCGGGAACTGCCGTCTGTCGTGGCGGAGTCACTCTCTCGCGTCGGGTGAAAAGCAGGATGGGCCGACGAATCCCGCGTGCGATTGGTCATGCCGAGGTAGCGATTCCAGGAGAGGTGGCGAGGGCCGTGACGATCAAGCTCAGGTCGAAGTTCGTGAAATTCCCTGAGAGGAGTCGCAAGCAGGCTCTCCATGCGCAGATCACGGGCGACGCGGTCGAGCCTCGAACCGTCGTCCTGAAGCCACTCACTCTTCGACCAAAGCCCGGCTCGCCGAACGGCTGATTACGGCCGGCGCCGACGCTTGATCCATGGCGACGACTACGATTTCGAGCCATGCAGGTAGTCGACGAGAACCTGATTGTCGAGGCAGGACGCCGCTTGGCGGCAGCTGCACCTGACTCCCAGGTGATCCTATTTGGCTCTTACGCCCGCGGGGAGGCTAGTCCCCACAGTGACGTTGACTTCCTGGTCGTCGAGCCAGACGTCGATAACGAGGCAGAGGAGTCGGTGCGCCTTCATCGCGCACTCCGCGACCTGCGGGTGCCTGCTGACGTCATCGTGGTCAGCCGCGAGTACGTCGATCGATGGCGAGAGGTGCGTGGCGGCCTTGTACACGCGGCTCTCTCACAAGGGCGGGTCCTGGCCGAGTGAGCAATGAGCCGAACCTGCCCAGGGATCTTCTTGTCCTTGCGCGGGAGGACCTTGCTGCCGCCGAAGCTCTTTCTCATACATCGCGCGAAGCAGATCGACGGAGCGCCTTGCGAATCTATCTCCCCGCCGGCTAACCACATCCCGTGCGCCCGTTGAAGACGATCACGAACTGGAGCGCCAGAGACAAGGCTGTCGGTCTGCTTTGCCTCGCGGTAATCGGGATGATCGCCGTCACTCTCGTTCAGGGTCAGTTCTCCACCGTGGCGATGTTGCCAGTTGTGGCAATCATCGCTCTGATGTACCACGCGATCTGGGAAATCGGGGTCCGGGGTTCGCGTAGTTTCTTCGAGTGGCTCTTGCGTCGGCGTCAATGAGATAGCTGATGGCCTTGAGGTCAAACGCGAGTCTCATATCGGTCACATCGCCCTCGCAAAGCCGCTCCTCATGCGGGCGTCCCCCGTCCTTTCAAGCCGAAGGTTGCGGGTTCGACTCCCGTCGGGCGCATGGAACCGGTCTTAGAGCGAAAAACGGCCCGCGGCGGCGACATGAAGGGGGTCAGGTACTCCTGGCGAGAAGCGCCTGGCATCGCCCTGGGCGGTTGGAACGCGAGGGCGACCGCGTCAACTCACCTCGAGCGGTACAGCCTCCACATTGTCTGCCGGCGGATCGTCGAAGAGGCTCACATACGGCTCGTAACGGTAGATCCGCGAGCGTTTGCGGCCGGTTATCTCTTCGAGGATCCCCAGCTCTTGTAGTCCCAAGACGAGGCGGCTCGCCGTCGGATAGGCGGTTCCCAGGGTCTTTGCGGCGAGGTTGACGGTGACGAGAGGGCGCTGGAAGAGCTCGGAGAGCAGGCGCAGGGCGTTGTCGCCGAGGCCGCGCTCGATGATCTGCGTCCGGTGGTCCTCGCGCAGCTCGAAGATGCTTCCCGCGGTTGCGGTGGCTTCGCGGGCGGTCTGCACCACCCCCTGGAGGAAGAACCGGAGCCAACCCTCCCAGTCGCCTTTCAGGCGGATCGCCATCAGGCGGTCGTAGTACTCGGTGCGGTGAAGTTTGAAGTAGTAGCTGAGGTAGAGGAGAGGCAGTTTGAGGACACCCCGTTGCACGAGAAGAAACGTGTTGAGGAGGCGGCCGACCCTGCCGTTGCCGTCGAGGAAGGGGTGGATGGTCTCGAACTGGGCGTGGGCCAACCCGACCTCGATCAGGGTCGAGGAGCGCCCTTCTTCGTTCAGGAAGGTCTCCAGCTCACCAAGGGCCTCTTCCATCTCCGGCACCGGCGGCGGCACGAAGGTGGCCTGCTCGATCCTCGCGCCGTCGGGCCCGATCCAGTTCTGCGTCTTGCGGAACTCCCCCGGCGTGGCATGCGAACCGCGCCCATCCTTTAGGAGCTCGCAGTGGATTTCGCGGATCAGCCGCAGCGAGACGGGAAGCGTCTGCAGGCGCTCGAGCCCGAAGTTCATGGCCTGCACGTAGTTGACGATGTCGAGAACGTCTGAGCGATGGTCATCGGCGCCCGCCCCGATTTCCCGCTCCAGGAGATCCTCCAGGGTGCTCTGGGTCCCCTCGATCTGGGAGCTCAGCACCGCCTCCCGTCGCACATACATGCTGACGAAGAAGTCGGGGTCGGGAATCACCCGGGCGATCCCGTCGAGCCGGCCCAGCTCGGTGCCGGCCTGCTCCAGCAAGCCGAGCAGCTCGGCTTCGAGCTGAAGGGGCGGAGAGGGTGGCAGCGGTTTCGGAATAAAGGCTGCATAGCTCTCTCCCTGGGCGACGAATCGGCCTGAGCGGGTGTCTCTACTCTTCTTGGGGGCCATAAGCTATTCAAGCTATCGCTTAATTTCGTTAATAACAAGCCAGTTCCAACTCAGCAATGCAAGAGTTGCGAGCTCAGCGCGGGCTTTGCTATTGCCGGCGTTATTAAGCGCTCTCCCGCTCGGCGCTTATTAACGGAACTGGTCGATTTGGCTTAATAACCACCCCAGTGTCGATGGCAGAAATCCGCTCTCAGGCCTAGAGACTCGGGTCGAGCGACGCTTTCAGTTTTTCCAACGCGGCACGATGGCGGCGGTTGGCAACGGACTTCCCCCAGCCAACCTGCCGCCCTGCCTCACGGATACTCATGCTGTCGCGGTAGCAGAGGGTCAAAAGAACGCGCTCCGGCTCGGGTAGGTGGCTCATCGCCTTCGTCACTCGCTCTTGAAGCTCGTGCCGGATTGCCTCCTCCTCCGGAGAGGGCGAATCATCCGCCAGGTGGAAGACGGTCTCGATCGAGGCAGTGGGCTTGGCCAGCTGCGCTCGCAGCATCTTCACCGCCCGCCTGTATGCGATGACAACCAGGAGGCCGACCGTGTCGTCTTCCTTCCCGGCGGCGAGCCTCGCCGAGAAGTCCACTTCCGCTTGGCCCATCGCATCGGGCACGTGCCGCTCGATCCACTCCCGAGGAAAACGCTTCTTGTGAAGAAGGCGGATCAAACCTTCGCGGGCTTCGCGGAGCTGCTGATCGGTGATCCGGCCGGCGGCCGAGGTGGACGCATCCATTTCATTCCTCCTGGGTCATAGAGAGGGGTCGTCCCGGCGCCTGCGGGCTTTTGCGGATGGCTGCGCGCGCCGGTAGTCCTAGATTCGCAGTCACCTACAAGGACCCCCAGGGGAGGCTGAGATGGCTACCGAGGCGAATGGCGATGAGGTTGGTGTTGGACGTCGGAGGCGTGAAGACCGACGTCGGAGGCGGGACGTGAGGACGACCGTCGCCTCGTCCGCCGGCTGAGGCGTGTCGGATCCGGTGCAAATCGTCCTTGCGATCGCGCTTGGGTTCGGGATCGGGGTCGTGGTCGGGACGATCGGCGGGGGCGGTGCGATCCTCGCTCTGCCGGTCTTCGTCTACGTCCTCGGGGAGGGCGTCAGCTCCGCCTCGACCGCGTCGCTGATCGTCGTCGCGCTGGGGGCCTCGGCGGGGGCGGGGGCGCAGGCGGTTCAGGGTCGCGTCTGCTGGCGGGTCGCCGCGGCCTTCGCCGTCCCGGCAGCGGTTGGCGCCTTCGTCGGGACGATCGCCGGCGCCTCGGTCAGCCCCCGGACCCTGATCCTCGCCTTCGTGCCGGTGATGCTGGCCGCGGCCGCGATGACCTACGCCCGTGGCACCGAGGGCGTCGAGGGTGACGCAGCGCCGGCGGGCTGCCCCCAGCCCGAGCCCCTGCGCTCCGGCCTCGGCGGCTTCGCGGTCGGCACCATGACCGGCTTCTTCGGCGTCGGCGGCGGCTTCCTCGTCGTCCCCGCCCTGACCTCCCTCTTGGGCTTGCCGCTGCGCCGGGCGATCGCCACCTCGCTCGCGGTGATCGGCTTCACCGGCCTCGTCGCGCTCGGCATCCACCTCGCCCGCGGCGCCGAACCCGACTGGCCGCTGACGATCGCCCTCAGCGCCGCCGCCGCGGTCGGGGCGCTGACGGGCAGCGGGCTCGGCGCCCGGGTCTCCACCGCCACTTTGGGTCGCGCCTTCGCGCTCGTCGTCGTGCTGTTAGCGCTCGCCCTGCTCGTCGACGTCCTCGTCCTCGGCGGCCCGCCGAGCGGCTAGGCCCTCAGGCCCGTCTCACTCCATCACGCGCAGCGTCGAGGGCACGTCCATCCGCCCGATCCGCCGGGCGCTCAGCAGCGGCGCCAGGGCCACGGAGGCGACCCCGACAGCGGCGGCGACCAGCAGCGAGGCCGGTGCGATCTCGATCACCAGGCCGAGGTCGGGGAGGGTTTCCGGCAGGGTCCGATTGACGACCCAGCTGACGACGAGGAAGCCGCCGCCGAGGCCGACGAGGGTGCCGAGGACGCCGGCGATCAGGCTCTCGAACACGGCCAGCGCCATCGCCTTAGCGGAGGTGACGCCGAAGGCGAGCATGGTTGCGTTCTCGCGGCGGCGCTCGTCGATGCTGATCGCCGAGGAGTTGAAGGCGATCAGCAGCGCCAGCGCCAGCGCGAACCCCTCAATGATCCGCAGCACGCCGATGAAGTCGTCGAGCCGCTCGCGCACGAACTGCGTCGTCGCGGTCGCCCGCTGGACCGAGGCGACGGCGGGGTCGCGGAAGAGCGCCCGCGCGATCCGCCCCTCCGGCACCCCCGGCGCGGGGGTGACCGAGACCTGGTTGGCGGCGCCCGCGAACCCGGCGAGCGCCGCGACCGAGCGGTCCATGTAGGCGAAGGTGCGGAACGGGTCGGGGTGGAGGCCGCTGACCCGGACCGTGGCCCGCGCCTCGACGAAGGCGCTCCCCCGGCGCCGCGGGTAGGAGATCGCGATCCGGTCGCCGACCCCGGCGCCGAGGTCCTCCGCGGCCTTTTCGGAGATGACGATTTCGGGACGGCCGGGGGCGGGCGGCGCGCCCGCGGCGATCGTCGGCGCCCAGATCGCGCTGGCGAAGTCGAGCAGCGTGACCGAGCCCTGGAAGCCTCCGGCCCCCGGCGCCGAGAGCCTCGCCGGCAGGCTGAGCTGCGGTTCGGATGCGGCGACGCAGGGGGCGGTCGCGACGATCCGCGTCGCCTCGCCGGCGCTGCGGAAGCCGTCCAGCGTGACGACGATGCGGTCCGGGTTGCCGTGGGCGACCTCGGCTTCGCTGCGGTCGACGGTGGCGGAGAAGGAGTCGATCAACCCCATGAAGGCGACGAGGACGCTGAGCACGGCGCCGATCCCGGCCACCGTCAGCAGGGTCCGGCGCGGGGCGCGGAGGGCGTTCCGCAGCGGCATCTGGGCGATCGTCGACCCCGGCAGCCGCAGCCGCCTGACCAGCGCCGCCGCGCCGCTGCCGCGGGCGGAGCGGAAGCCGACCCGGATCGCCTCGACCGGGGTCAGCCGCAGGCCGCGCCAGACCGGGATCGCGGTGGCGATGATCGGCAGGACCAGGCCGATCGCCGCGGCGCGGGCGAAGACGCCGACCTCGAACGGAGTCCGCATCTCCGGCAGCGGCAGCAGGTCTTCGAGGACGCCGCGGAGGATCACTCCCATCGCCAGGCCGAGGGCGAGGCCGAGCAGGGTGCCGACGACCGCGATCTGCACCCCCAGGAGCAGCGGCCGGATCGCCAGCTCGCGCGGCGGCACCCCGAGCGCCATCCCGATCCCGATCTCGCGCCGCTGCGCCTCGACGATCCTGGTCGCCAGGTTGAAGGCGGCGAGCGCGGCGCCGGCGAGGATCAGGAAGGCGAAGACGTCGAACATCTGCTGGTCGCCGCTGGCGTCCTTGTAGAGGACCCGATGGCCGGGTTCGTCGCTCAGCCTCGTCACTTCGCCGCTGAGGCCGGCGCCGGCGAGGGCGCGCTCGAGCTGGCGCCGCACGGCGGCGGTGGGGGAGTCGGGGCGCAGCCGCAGGACCGCATCGTTGACCTGGGGCGGCCCGCCCGCGATCCCCTGCGCCGTGCGCAGCGAGGTGAAGAGGACGGCGAACTGGGCCTCGGCGCCGCCGAATTCGCCGCCGCCGGGGCGGGTGACGATGAAGGTCTCGGGCGAGCCGCCGAGGCCGACGTAGCGGAGGCGCTGGCCGCCGGGGAGGCGCACCACGCCCCGGGCCGGCAGGTCGTGGGAGGCGGCGAAGCCGCGCTCCAGCACGGCGACCGGGCGACCGCCGTCGCCGGCTCGAAGGGCGCGCCCGGACTCGGCGTAGACGCCGTCGATCGCCGGCCCGCCGGGCCCGAGCGGGGCGCCGACGACTTCGGCCGGGACGAGCAGCGATTCCCGGCCCTGCTGCGGCACCTCGACCTGGGTCTGCAGCCGCAGGCGCTCCGCGGTCGCCTCCACCTCGCCGGCGGCGGGGATGCCGCGGACCAGTCGCGCCAGCGACCCGGCCGGCGCGCTCGTCCCCTCGGTCAGCGAGATCTCGAGGTCGTGGGCGCGAAGGGCGGCGAAGCTGGCGTCGTTGGAGGCGACCCGCCAGGACTCCATGCTGCCGAGGCCGGCGTTGACGCCGATGCCGATCGCCAGCACCAGCCCGATCGCCAGGACCAGGGCCCAGCGCCCGCGCAGATCGCGGACCGACCAGCGCAGCCAGAGCCCGAGCCGTCCCATCTTCACCAGTGCAGGTCGGCGATCTCGGCGGGCCCACCCGGGTTCGGCGCGTCGGCGACGACTCGGCCGCTGGAGAGCTCGATCACCCGGTGGGCGACGCGGGCGATCTCGCGGTTGTGGGTGACGACGAGGACCGCGGTGTCCTCGCTGTGGGTCTGCTCGTGCAGGAGGTCGAGGATCTGCACGCCGGTGCGGAAGTCGAGCTCCCCGGTCGGCTCGTCGGCGAGCAGGATCGGGTTGCGGGTCGCCAGCGCCCGGGCGATCGCCACCCGCTGCTGCTCGCCGCCCGAGAGCTCGTGCGGGAAGTGCTCGCCGCGGGATCCCAGCCCGACCCGGTCGAGCATCTCGGCGGCGACCTCGCGGGCGTCGCCGTGGCCGCTGACGTCGGCGCCGAACTCGACGTTCTCCAGCGCCGTCAGCGCCGGGAAGAGGTTGAAGGTCTGGAAGATGAAGCTGACCGTGCGGCGGCGGAAGTCGAACAGGTCCGCCCGCGAGGCGCCGCTGATGTCCTCGCCGCGGATCCGGATCGTCCCCTCGGTCGGCGAGTCGAGGGCGCCGATCATGTTCAGCAGGGTCGTCTTGCCGCTTCCCGAGGGGCCGAGGACGACGATGAACTCGCCGCGCTCGATCCGCAGGTCCACGCCCTCGAGGGCGGTGACGGTCACCTCGCCCATGTCGTAGCGGCGGGCGACCCCTTCCAGCTCGATCAGCGCCTTCTCCTCTGCCATCACGCACATCCTCGACCAGGCGGGGACGCCCGGCCTCCAGGCAAGACCGAAGGAATCGATGCGGTAAAGCGCCGATTTCGGCTGACCGGGGCCGTCATACCTTTGCCGCATGAGAGATCGCTCCAACGGCAGCGCGTCCGAAACGGTCCTGCTCGAGGCGGAGGGGCTGCAGCGCTCCTTCGGCAGCGGCGCCACTGCGGTGCGGGCCCTGCGCGACGTCGACCTGCGGGTGGGGCAGGGGGAGATGGTCGCGATCATGGGCCCGTCGGGCTCGGGCAAGAGCACCCTGCTGCACATCCTCGGCGCCCTCGACCGGCCCGACGGGGGATCGGTCTCGATCTCCGGGCGCCGCTACGACAACCTCTCCGACCGTGAGCTGACCAAGCTCCGGGGGGAGGTCTTCGGCTTCGTCTTCCAGTTCTTCAACCTACTGCCCACCCTGACCGCGGCCGAGAACGTGCTGCTGCCGGCGCTCGTCAACGGGGAGCGCCCTTCGCGCTACGCCGAGCGCATCGACCAGCTGATGGAGAAGGTCGGGCTCTCCGGCCGCGCCGCCCACCTGCCGACCGAGCTCTCGGGCGGCGAGCAGCAGCGGGTCGCGATCGCCCGCGCCCTGCTGCGGGAGCCCGAGCTCGTCCTCGCCGACGAGCCGACCGGCAACCTCGACTCCGCCAGCGGCGGGGCCGTGATGGCGCTCCTGCGCGCCGTCGTCGACGAGGGCCAGACGGTGGTCATGGTCACCCACGACCCCGGCGCCGCGGCCCTCGCCGACCGCGTGATCTTCCTTCGCGACGGCAGCATCGTCGGCGCGGTCGAGGGTGGCGACCCCGGCCGCGTCATCGACGCCTTTCGCGGCGTCGAGGCGGGCGGCGGGGCGCTGCAGCGGGCGCTCGCATGAGCTCGCGCGCTCTGCCGGACGGGGCGCGGCTCCACTCCTTCGCCGGCCTCGGCCTCCGCTCGCTGCGGGCGCGACCCTTGCGCTCGGTCCTGACCAGCGCCGGCATCGTCCTCGGCGTCGGGATGGTCTTCGGGGTCCTGATCCTCGTCAACACCATCCACTCCAGCTTCAGCAACCTCTTCGACGCGATGTACGGCAACACCAGCCTCATCGTCTCCGGGAAGTCGTCGATCGGCTCGGTGCCCGATGAGACGCTGGCGCGGGTGCGGGCGGTGGACGGCGTCGAGGGTGCTTCGGGCGGCGTCTTCGGCGTCTTCCGGATCGTCGACGAGGAAGGGGAAGCCCGCGACGGCCGCAACGCCACCCTGTTCGTCGGCGGGGTCGACTTCAAGGCTCCCGACACGACCGGCACCGAGATCGTCTCCGGCCGCGAGCCCGCGCATCCGCGGGAGATCGAGCTCGAGGAGGGCTGGGCCGAGCAGGAGGGGCTGGCGGTGGGCGACCAGGTCTGGCTCGCGACCCCGGTGGGGCGGGCGGAGCTGCGGGTCGCCGGCGTCTACAAGCTGCAGACGAGCCTCGACCTCGGCGGCTATGGGACCGCGCAAATGCCCGTCGGGGCGGCCCGCGAACTGACCGGCAAAGGCCGGGTTTGGGACGAGATCGACGTGATCGCCGCGGACGGCGTCTCCACGGCGGCTCTCGAACGGCGGATCGCCGCCGTCGTCGGGCCCGGCGTCGAAGTGTCGACGCCCGCCGGCAAGGGCGACGAAGCCAACGAATCGATGGCGGGCCTGGACATCGTCCTCTACTTCTTCTCCGGGATGGCGCTCTTCGTCGGCGCCTTCCTCATCCTCAACTCCTTCAACATGACGGTGCTGCAGCGGATCCGCGAGATCGGGACGCTGCGGGCGCTCGGGGCTTCGCGCCGCCGGATCGCCGCCTCGGTGGTGGGGGAGGCGCTGATCCTGGCCGTGGCCGGCTCGGCGATCGGGCTGCTGCTCGGGATCGGCCTGGCCGAAGCCCTCGCCTCGGCGATGCGCAGCTTCTTCGGCCTGCCGCTCTCCTCGCTCGACGTCACCGGCGGCGCCGCGATCGCGGCGATCGTCGTCGGCCTTCTCGCGACCGTGGCCGGGGCCCTCAACCCGGCCCTGCGGGCGGGGCGGATCTCCCCGATCCGCGCCCTCACCGGCGGTCGTGGGATGGAGGGGAGGCCAGGTCGCCGACGGCTCCTCGGCGGCCTGGCCCTCTTTCTGCCCGGCCTCGCGATCGGCGGCCTCTTCTGGTTCAGCAACCAGAGCGGCAGCGTGCTCGCGGCCCTGGTCGGGGTCGGGTCGACGGTGACGATGTTCGTCGGGATGGCGCTGCTGGCGCCGTTCGTGGTGATGCCGGCGATCCGCCTCCTCGCGGTGCCGGCGCGGGCGGTGATGCCGGCGGAGGGGCGGCTGGCGGCGGACTCCCTGCGCGCCAACCCGCTGCGGACCTCGGCGACCGCGGCCGCGCTCGTGATCACGCTCTCGGTCGTCGTCGTCAACTCGATGATGAGCGCCAGCTTCGTCGGCTCGATCTCCGACGAGCTCGACAACCGCTTCGCCCGCGACCTGACCGTGCAGCCGGCCGGCTACAGCCCCTACGGCCCGCCGACCACCGGCCTCGACGACTCGCTGAAGGAACGGATCGCCGCCCTGCCGGAGGCGGGGACGGTGACGCCGAAACGGATCGTCTACATGATGCACCTCCCCGGTAGCGACGAACAGGGCCTGCTGACGGCGGTCGACCCGGCGCGGTGGAACCGCGTCGACAAAAGCGAATACGAAGGCGCCAGCGCCGAGCAGGCGATGGCCGGGCTCGCGGCCGGCGGCGTCATCGTCGGCAAGGGCTACTCCGACGACAGCGGCCTCGGCGTCGGCGACACGCTGGTGCTGAAGGGCGCTTCGGGGACGCAGCGGGCGCCGATCGTGGCGCGGCTCGACACCTTCGAAGCCAACGGCAACGAGGTGATGGTCTCGCTGGCGACGATGGAGCGGGTCTTCGGGATCGCCACCGACTCGACCCTCGCCGTCACCGCCACCTCACCCGCCCGGCGCGACGCGCTGGAGACGGCGGTGGAGCGCCTGCTGACCGATCGCTACCCCGGCTTCGAAGCCGTCTCCAACTCCGAGTTCAAGAGCCAGTACGAGGACGCCGTCAACCAGCAGTTCGCCTTCTTCAACGCGATCATCGGCATCGCCGTCATCGTCGGCCTGCTGGGGATCGTCAACACCCTCTCGATGTCGGTGCTCGAGCGGACCCGGGAGATCGGCGTCCTCCGGGCCCTCGGCGGATCGAGGTGGCGGATCCGGAGGGCGATGCTCGACGAGAGCCTGATGATCTCCCTGGCAGGCAGCCTCGTCGGCATCGCCGCCGGCCTCCTGGTCGGCGTCGTCTGGCTGCTCTCGATCCGGGAGAGCACCCTGGTCGGCCTGCAGCTGCACGTCCCCACCGGGATCCTCGTCCTGATCGCGGTGCTCGGGGTGATCATCGGCACCCTGGCGGCGATCCTGCCCGCCCGCCGCGCCGCCCACCTCGACCCGCTGCGGGCGCTCACCTACGAGTAGGGGAGCAGCGTCGAGCGCCTCGCCCCCGCTCAGCCGCGCAGCTCGTCGGCGCGGGTGGTCAGCTCGCCGACGCTCGTGCGCAGCGCCGTCGCCAGCCGCACCAGGGTCGTGTAGCTGGGGTTCCTGACGCCGCGCTCGATGCCGCCGACCTGGGTGAGGTCGGTCCCCGCGCCTTCGGCAAGCTGCTCCTGGCTCATCCCGGCCTCGAGCCGGAAGCTGCGGACGGCCTCCCCGAGGGCGGCGTGCTCGGGCGAGCGGGGCTTGCTGCGGCGGGGCGGCGGCATCGCGCCCCGGAGCCTCTCTATTAAAAGACTCGGTTGTTAGGGTATTTATGCAATAACATCTTGAGCGTCAGAATCGGCTTCATTGCTCGATCTTCTGGCTCCAGCGATGCCGCCCGAAGCCTCACAGCTGATCAGCGCTGTCAACCACCCCTTGCGGCGACGGATTCTCCGCGCTTTCGTGGATGGTTCGGTCGGGTGCGCCTCGGCGGACGAGGTGGCCGAGCTGCTGGACGAGCGCGTCGGGCAGGTCGCCTACCACCTGAAGACGCTGGCCCGGGGGGAGATCCTGCGACCGGTTGAGCTGGGCGCCCGCCGCGGCTGGGACCTCGGGGTCGAGCCGGAGTGGCTGCGGGTGGTGCTCGAGATCTGGGTCGAGGCCGAGGTCGCCGGCTGACCGGCCCGCGGGGCCGAACCTAGACTGGGCGGATGCCGCCGCTGCTGGAGCGACTCGGGGTGGAGCTGCCGGTCGTCCAGGCCGGGATGGGTGGCGGGCTGAGCCGGCACGAGCTGGCGGCGGCGGTCTCGGAGGCAGGTGGCCTGGGGACGATCGCCGTCGGCGGGGCCGATGCGATCCGGCATGAGCTGGCGGCGGCGCGGGAGCTGGCCGGCCGCCCGGTCGCGGTCAACGTCCTGCTGCCGTTTGCCCGCCGCGACTGGTTCGAGGCTGCGGCGGATGCCGACGTCGTCGTTACCTTCTGGGGCAGGCCGCGGCGGCGGACGTCCAGCGCCTGGCTGCACCAGTGCGGATCGGTGGCGGAGGCACGCGCGGCGCGGGCGGCGGGGGCCGACGGGGTCATCGTCCAAGGGGTCGAGGCCGGCGGCCACGTCCGCGGCACGACCCCGGCGCTGGAGCTGCTGGAGCGGGCGCGGGCGGCGCTACCGGCGGGGTATCCGCTGCTCCTCGCGGGCGGCGTCGCCGAGGCCGGCGACGTGCGGACGGCGCTGGAGGCCGGCGCCGACGCGGCCGTCGCCGGAACCCGTTTCCTCCTCTCCGAGGAGAGCCACGCCCACGCTCTATATAAGGAGCGCCTCCTCGCGGCGGACGAAACGCTCCTCACCGACCTCTTCGGCGCCGGCTGGCCGGCCCGGCACCGCGTCGTCCCCAACGCGGCGACGGCCCACCACCTCGGTCGGCGTTCGTCCTTGGGACGGATATCCCGGTCCAAGGACGTACGCCGGTCTGTTTTGGCCGCGCCTTGGGCCAACCGGGCGATCAACCGGCTGATGGCGCCCGGCGCTCGCTACGCGCCCCCGTTCCTGCAGTTGCGGATGATGCGTGCGCAGCGACCGGGGAGCCGCGTCCTCACCCCGGCCGGCCCGACCGACGACGGGCCGGGGACGCTGGTCGACGCCGGCGCCCTCTACGCGGGGGAGACCGTCGCCCGGATCGCGGAGGTCCGGCCCGCCGCGGAGATCGTCCGCGACCTCGCCGGTTGACCTCAGCCCCCAAGGCCGAGGTCGCGCCCTTGGAAGAATGTCGGCGATGGCGGGGGGAGGACAGATCCTGCAGATCGCCGAGCGCGACCTCGGCACAGGCGGCTGCGAGCTGCAGCTCGAGGGGGAGCTCGACCTCTGGAGCGTCGAGCGCCTGCAGGCGGCGCTGCAGCGTGTCGCGCGCGAGAACGACGCCGTCCTCGTCGGCCTCGAGCAGTGCCGGTTCGTCGACTCAACCGGGATCGCCCTCTTCCTCCAGGTACGCCGACAGCTCCAGGACGAAGGCGGCCGCCTCCTCCTCTACGGCTGCTCTGAGCAGGTGCTGCGGATCTTCACGGTCGCCGGCCTCACCGACGCCGGGATCGTCTTCGCCGACCGCGAGGCGGCGGTGACGGAGCTGGCGCTGGTTGAATGACGTTCATGCGTTCGGTCTTCCTTGCGGCGCTTTGCGCTTTCGCTCTCCTCATAATCGTCGCACCCTCTGCTCGAGCAGTCGAAGGAGGCTCGTTCCAGACGATCTATGGGCCTGCGGATCCAGAGGAATTCGTCACCAAAGTGAACTTGGATCCGGAACAGGAACTGGTTGCGGTAGACGATGAACACGCGGCCGTCCGCTACAAGGATGGTCCGCAGGCCTTCCTCTTCACTGCCGTGCCGGCTCACGATGCCGCCGGTGCGACCGTGCCCACGACCCTCTCCGTCACCCAGCCGAACGTCATCACCCTCACCGTTCACCACCGAGCGGGCAACCCGGAGGCCGGAGGCTCGCCCTTCGTCTATCCGATCACGGCCGGGGTCGGCTGGGACGGCGGCTTCCAAAGCCATTTCATCGCGATGCCCGCGGAACAAGCCGCCCCTCCACCGCGCTGCACCGTCCCCGACCTCACCGGTCGCACCCTGCGGGCCGCCCGCAACATCCTCCACCGCGCCCGCTGCAAGCTCGGCCCCGTGCGCGGGGAGCGCCGCCGCGGGGCGCGGGTCGTGAAGCAGTACCGCCTGGCCGGGAAGTCGCTGCCGGACTGGACCGGGGTCGGCGTCAGGGTCTCCTGACGCCGCTCAGTGTTCGCGCACGAGCTGGTCGCGGACCCACGCGCACCAGAGCCCGAACAGCACGACCGCCAGGATCGCCCCCGCCCAGTGCAGGCCGAGGAGGACGGCGGCCAGGCTCGGTAGGCCGCTGAGGACGGCGCCGACGAGGGTGAGCCGCACCGGCAGCCGCACGAACCAGGAGGTGACGGCCGCGCAGAGGAGCCAGGCGAGCGGGCCGGTGATCCATCCCCAGTCTTCGAAGAAGCCGTGCGGAAGGGCGGCGCCGAGGGCGCCGGCCAGCAGCAGGACGCCGAGAAGCTGGATCGAGGCTGCGCGCCAAAAGGTCTGGAGGGCCATGCCCTCCCGAGGCTATTCGACGACGATCTTGCCCTTCATGAAGGGGTGGATCTTGCAGTGGTAGGCGAAGGTCCCGCGCGTGCCGAACCGAACCGTCTTCGACCCCCCGGGCGCGATCCGCTTGGTGTCGAAGGCGCCCGCCTTCGTCGCCGTATGCGCCGTGTTCGCGGTGTTGACGAAGGCGACGCTGTTGCCCCGCTTCACCTTCAGCGTCCCGGGCTTGAAGGCGAAGTTGACGATGCTGACGCTCTTGGCGGCGCTGGCCGTCGCGTTAGCGCCGGCGGAGCTGCCGCGCGGGAGTATCAGCAGACAGAGGGCGAGTACGAGGCCGAGGGCGAGGAGCAACCGTCTGGGGCGAAGCGTCGAAGTCGTCATGTCCCGCCATACGGGGGACGCCGCCCCCGGGTTCAAATGCTTGACCGGGCGAGCAATAATGGGTCGGCGGGCGGTTAGCTCAGTTGGGAGAGCACTTGCCTTACAAGCAAGGGGTCACTGGTTCGAGCCCAGTACCGCCCATCATCAGTACCGCCCGTCAGCCGAAGGCCCGCACCGCCAGCACCGCGGCGACGACGAGGCCGGCGAGGGCGATCGAGATCCGCAGCGGGTCGCTGGGGATGCGGCGCGCGTAGTGGGCGCCGACGCGGCCGCCGAGCAGCGAGGAGACCATCAGCACCGCGACGTAGCTCCACTTGACCGGGGCGAGGAAGGCGTAGGCGCAGGCGGCGAGGAGGTTGGCGCAGCCGACGAGGAGGATCTTCAGCCCGTTCAGGTGCTGGAGGGTGTCGGCGACGAGGAGGGCGAGGATCGCGAAGAGGAGGATGCTGACGGCGGAGCCGAAGTAGGCGCCGTAGGCACCGCAGAAGAGGATGCCGGCGGTGAGGTAGGGGGAGCGCTCGTTGCCGGCGTGGGAGATCCGCCCGGTCAGCCGCGGCTGCAAGAGGAGCAGCAGGCAGGAGGCGGCGATCAGGAGGGGGACGATCGCTTCGAAGGCGGCGTCGGAGGTGAGCAGGAGGGCGACGGTGCCGGCGACGGCGCCGATCAGCATCGGCACGAGGAGGCGGGCGAACCGCTGGCGCTGCTCGCGCAGGAGGTCGGCGTAGCCGAGGGCGCCGCCGACGGCGCCGGGGACGATCCCAACCGTGTTGGTGACGTTCGCCGAGAGCGGCGGCAGCCCGAGGGCGACCATGGTCGGGAAGGTGATCAGCGAACCGGCGCCGGCGACGGCGTTCGACGCCCCCGCCGCGGCCCCGGCCGCCGCGACGGCGAGCAGCTCGAGCACGGGCGGGAGTCTGGCGGAAAAGCCGGTTGCCGCTCAGGCGGCGCGCGAGAGCGGGGTGCGGGTCCCCCCGCGGCGCTTCTCGCCCTGGGTGACGACGTCGAAGAAGTAGTCGTTGCGACCGCGCCGGACGCGCCGCGGAAAGGCACGGCGGGCGCGGCGATGGGCGGCGGCAACCGTCTGGAAGGCGGTCTCGTGGGCGCCGCTCCACGGGATGTCGAAGATTTCGCGCACGCGGGGCGGCAGCGTCCCCTTGACGATCAGGTTCTGGACCGCGAGGTTGCCGCGGGCGCTGCGCGGTACCGGTTGCTCGAAGGCGACGAGCGGCGCCATCTCCAGCGCGTGGTCGGTGGCGTGGAGGTCGGGGGAGGCGAGTTTGCCGGCGAGCCAGGCGTCGAACTCGACTGCGGTGGCGGGGACCGACTCGCGGGGCAGGCCGAAGAGCTCGCCGAAGAGGACGTAGTCCTGCCACAGCGCCTCACGCTCCGCGTCGTCGAGCGGCCGGACCATCGTCTCGTACATCGCCCGGCCGGAGTCGGCGATGACGGCCAGCGTCCACAGCATCAGCTCCGGGTCGAAGGCCGAATACGGGGTGCCCGCGGCATGGGCGCCGGCGTCCTCCTGAAGCTCGCCCTTGATCCGCTCGTGCAGGCGGTGGACCGCGCCGAGCGCCCTGTCGGCTTCTGCCCTGGTCCCGAGGAAGACCGTCTCCTGGATCTTCGCGGTGCGGGCGAGGCGGGTGAAGGGGTGGTCGCCGGCCGCGGTCGAGAGCATCGTGCCGGTGTAGGTGAGGGGTTCCAGGGCGCCGATCAACAGCGCGCGTTGGCCGTAAAGCAGGCCGACCGATCGCTCGCCGTGGACGCGACGGGCCATCGATCGGCCCGGGACGAAGTAGTACTCGTGGTCACTCACTGGCCGTCTGGCCAGCCAGTCTATGCAGAATCGGCCTCATTGACCAAATTCCCTAGATCAATTGCCTCGAGGTCGGCGCTAGTCAGGCGAGCGGGCCGCGGCTCATCGCGACCAGGGCGGCGCCGGAGCTCGGCGCCTCGACCAGGCCGCGCAGCTCGTGGGCGGCGAAGATCTCGTCCAGTTCCTCCCTGGTCAGCGTCTCCCGCTCGAGCGCCAGCACGGCGAGGTGGTCGAGGACCTCGAGGTTGGCCGAGAGCAGCGCCCGGGCCCGGCGGTAGGCCTCGCGTGCGAGCGTCATCGCCGCCAGGTCGACCTCGCGCCGGGTCTGGTCGGAGACGGCGTAGTCGCCGGTCGGCAGCGCGATCGGCGCCGGCCCGTCGTGGTCGAGCGCGACCCCCATCCCGAACTCGGAGACCATCTGCTTGCAGACGAGGTGGACTCGGTTGAGGTCGTCGGAGGCGCCGGAGTAGGTCGCCCCCAGCACCACCTCCTCGGCCGCGCGGCCGCCGAGCAGGGTGACGATCTCGTCCAGCAGTTCCTCGCGCGACTTCAGGTAGCTGTCCTCCTGCGGCGAGTGGGCGACGAAGCCGAGCGCCGGGCCGCGGGGGACGATGCTGAGGATCTCCGGCGGGTCGAGCCCGACCAGCTTGCGGCAGAGCGCGTGCCCGGCCTCGTGGTAGGCGACGATCCGCCGCTCCTTGCCGCTGAGGCGGCGCGCCTGCTGGGAGCCGACGGCCTGCCGCAGCAGCGCCTCGTCGAGATCCTCGCGGGACATGAAGAAGCGGCCGGCGCGGCCGGCGATGATCGCCCCCTCGTTGAGCGCGTTGGCGAGCTGGGCGCCGGTCATCCCGGTGGTCTTGCGGGCGACGTCGCCGAGGTCGAGGTCGGGCGCGAGCGGCTTGCCCTTTGCGTGGCTGCGGAGAATCGCTTCGCGGCCGCCGCGGTCCGGCGGGGCGACGAGGACGAGACGGTCGAAGCGGCCCGGGCGCAGCAGCGCCTTGTCGAGCTTGTCGACGTAGTTGGAGGCGGCGATCACGATCACCATCCCCGGGTCTTTCTCGAAGCCGTCGAGCTCGACCAGGAGCTGGTTCAGCGCCTGCTCGCGCTCGCTGGTGCCGCCGTCGCCGCCGCCGGAGCTGCGGGAGCCGCCGATCGCGTCGAGCTCGTCGATGAAGATCACCGCCCGGCCGGAGCGCCGCGCCTCCTTGAAGAGGCGGCGGATGCGGGCGGCGCCGCGGCCGACGAACATCTCGACGAAGCTCGAGCCCGAGGCGGCGTAGAAGTCGACCCCGGCCTGGGCGGCGACGGCGCGGGCGAGCATCGTCTTACCGGTCCCGGGCGGCCCGTGGAGGAGGACGCCGCGGGGCGCCTTGGCGCCGAGGGAGGCGAAGCGGTCCGGTTCGCGCAGCCAGGCGGCGACGTCCATCAGCTCCTCCTTGGCCGCGTCGACGCCCTGGACCTGCTCCCAGAGGACCGGCGCGGTGCGGCTCGCCTTCACCGTCTCCGGCTTCGTCGTCCCCAACATCCCGTTCATCATTTTCAGGAAGACGAAGAGCAGCAGCGCCATGAAGACGACGCCGAAGACCGGGTACCAGTTGAAAAAGAATTCCTGTATGTCAGTCGCCATCGTTGGAGTGTGGAGACAAAGTCGCGATTCCCCCATCGCACATCCGTCCAAATCTCCGAAAAGAGCTAAAGGTCGTGCCTGAGCCGTGACTTTCGCCCAGGGGTGTGGTTGAGCTTTGGGTGTCTATAGCGCGCCAAAGCTCAACCACACCCGTAGGATCGGCGCGATGGAGCGACCGAGCGTCAGCGCGCCGGAGCTGAAGGCGCAGATCGAGGCCGAACGGGTGGGCCGGCCGTTCCTGGTCTTCCGCGACGGCGGCGGCGAGCAGGTGATCCTCCCGATCGAGGCGAACGCCGAGCTCTGGGTCGGGCGCGGCGCCTCGGCCGACGTGCGGCTGGAGTGGGACGAGGAGGTCTCGGCCCTGCACGCGCAGATCGAGGTGGTGCGGGACGAGTGCACGCTGGTCGACGACGGCCTCTCGCGCAACGGCTCCTTCGTCAACGAGGAGCGGGTCCACGGGCGGCGGCACCTCCGCGACGGGGACTCGCTGCGCTTCGGCCGCACCGCGGTCGTCTACCGGCGGCCGGGCGAGGACGCGCCCGAGGCGACGGCGATCGCCACCGAGATGCCGGCCGCGGCGACCGTCTCCCCGGCCCAGCGCAAGGTCCTGGTCGCCCTCTGCCGCCCGTACAAAGACGGCGACTCCTTCGCCACCCCGGCCACCAACCAGCAGATCGGCGAAGAGCTCCACCTCAGCGTCGACGCGGTCAAGACCCACATGCGGGCGCTGTTCGAGAAGCTCGGCGTCGGCGACCTGCCGCAGAACCGGAAGCGGGTGGCGCTGGTCGAACAGGCGCTGCAGACGGGGATCGTCAACCGCCGCGAGCTCTGAGGTTCGTCCAGTCGCCGGTTCTCCCGGATGACGATCGACTACGGTCCGACCATGCCTCGCCTCCGTCTTCTGCTGGCAGGGATCGCCGCCTCTCTCGCGCTCTTCGCGGCGCCGGCCGCGGCCGCGCCGGGTGACCTGGACGCGACCTTCGGCAGCGGCGGCTCGGTGCGGCTGCTCCCCAGCGAAGAGAACATCGCCCTGCGCGCGGTCGCGGTGCAGCCGGACCTGAAGATCGTCCTCGCGGGCAGCGACAGCACCACCAACAGCGTCCTCGTCGTGCGGCTGCTGGCGAACGGCGCGATGGACCCGAGCTTCGGTTCGGGCGGCCAGGTCACCACCTCCTTCCCCGGCAGCTTCGGCGAGGCGCGCGCGGTCGCGCTCCAGCCCGACGGCAAGATCGTCGTCGCCGGGGCCGTCAACGGCGACGGGAACAGTGACTTCCTCGTCGCCCGCTACAACTCCGACGGCTCGCCGGACGGCGGCTTCGGCGGCGGCGACGGGATCCAGGCGATCCCGATCGCAGCCGGGAAAGAAGAGCGCGCCGAGGCGGTGGCGATCGGCGCCTCCGGGCGCATCCTGGTGACCGGCGAGATTTCGCTGGGGGGCGGCAATCGACTGGCAGGGGTCGCCGTGCTGAAAGCCGAAGGCGAGCCCGACACCACGTTCTCCGGCGACGGCGTCACCGCGATCGACACGACCACTCCGGACGACGACGAAGGGGTGGCGATCGCCGAGCTTCCGGGCGGGCGAATCCTGGTGGGCGACGAAACGGGCGTCGGCGGAGGTGACGGCTTCACCCTCGTCCAGTTTCTCGCCACGGGCTCACCCGATCCGGGATTCGGCGGCGGCGACGGGTTCGTGAAGACGCCGATCCCGGGCGGGGGTTCAGCTGGCGGCCGCCTCACCGACTTCGTCGTGCGGCCCGACGGCCGCATCGTCGCCTCCGGCTACGGATACGACGAAAACCTGCCGGCCAATGAAGACTCGAAGTTCGCCGCCGTCGGCTACCTCGCCAACGGCGACCTCGACTCCTCGTTCGGGACCGGCGGTACCTTCACCCAGGCGGCGGGAGTCGAGTCCGACGCGCGGGCGATCGACGAAACGCCGAACGGCAGGTTCGTCCTCGCCGGCCACTACGACAACGAGGCGGGCGACAACTCGGTCTCGCTCCTGCGCCTCGACTCCGCCGGCGTTACCGATACGAGCTACGGCAGCGGCGGCAAGGTGCTGCGCGGCGTCTCCGCTCCCTTCGGCGACAACTTCGAAGACGCCGCCCTCGACGCCGAGGAACGGACCGTCGTCGTCAGCCGCGCCTACACCGGCGGCGGCAACACCGAAGTCGTCGTCGCTCGCTATCTCGGCGATAAGGCGCCGGTGCTGCCGATCTCGGCGCCGATCAACCGGCCCGCCCACGCGAAGATGAAGGCGGTCCCGAGGAAAGTGGCGCCGTGGGATCTGAAGGACTTTCGGGGGACGGCGAGCGATCCCGACGGGAACGGGGTCGAGAAGGTGCAGGTTGCGGTGGTGAAGCAGATCAGGGGTGGGCCGCGAAAGGTCCGCGACGCCCGAGTGCCGCCCGGGATCCGCTGCTGGGCGATGAAGAACGCCACGGGCAAGTTGAAACGCGTAAAGGCCAAAGCCGGCCGCTGTCCGCAGCGCTGGCTGACGGTCAAAGGCAAGGCAAAATGGCGCTTCAAACTGAAGGGCGCGCTGCCGCCGGGCCGCTACGTCGTCTTCGCCCGCGCCGTCGATGGCACCGGACTGGCCGAGAGCAGGTTCAGCCGCAAGCTGCGCAACCGCTACGCCTTCCGCGTGCTGCCGCCGCGCCGCTGACTCCGAACTTCGGGGGGCCATGATCCCCCAAACCTCGGAGGGCGAGGGGTGGTGAGGTTCACCCCTGGGGTGCCTGGGAGCGGGGGCGATTCCGGGCGAATCTGGGTCCACGACATCAAGTCGACCAACTCAGACCCAGGAGGAACCCGAAATGAAGAAGACCCAGATCAAGCCCCTGACCGTCCTCGCCGCGATCGCCGTCATGGCGATGATGATCGTCCCCGCGATCAGCGCCGCCGCTCCGGCCAAGTTCGGCTCGAAGCTGAACCCGACGGTGCAGCCGTCCAACTCGCTCCCCGGCCTCGACTGCGGTGAAGTCGCCGGCCCCTGCACCTTCGTCCAGCAGGAAGCCTACGGTCGCCCGGACGGCGGCGAGCTCGCCCCGAAGACCGGCACGATCAAGAAGATCCGGCTGATCGCCGGCGGTCCCGGAAGCTTCAAGCTGCAGATCGCCAAGGTGAAGCGCTCGACCCTGTTCGGCACGAACGAAGCGAAGGTCGTCGCCAGCGGCCCCCGGATCAGCTACCAGGGCCAGACCGAAGCCAACGAGGAAAGCGGCAGCTACCGCGTCGAGACCTTCGACGTCAACGTGCCGGTGAAGAAGGGACAGCAACTGGCGCTGAAGGGCAACATCACCTCGATGGTCCGCTGCTCCTCGGGCGGCGACAACACCCTGATCTACACGCCGCCGCTGGGCAGCTCCTTCCGCCCCGCGACCCAGACCGACGGCTGCTGGATCCTGATGGAAGCCGTGATCCGCTAGCTCCGCTCCATCCCGTGCCGCTGCTTCACCGAGTCCGCGAGAACCCTCCTTGAGGGGTGGTTCTCGCGGACTCGCGTTATTTCTCGACCTGCGAGCCGCCGACTATGGCGTCTTCGTTGGAGTCGTCGAAGACGACCCAGGCCTTGTTGCCGCCGTCGTAGTCGGGGGCCCAGAGCTTCAGGGTCGCCGGCCGGCCCCAGACCGTCACCTTCTCCTCGCCGGTCGAGTCGAGGCCGCGCCAGATCCGCACGAAGGGGTTGCCCTCCCACTCGGCGGCGATCGTCGTCGGCTCGCGGTGGCCGGGATGGACGGTCGTGTTCGGCGGCAGCTCCATCAGCCGCATCACCGAGGCCTGGAGGTCGGCGAAGCCGCTGGCGCCGGGGGCCATCGTCCCGCCCACGGTCCCCTTGAAGAGGACGTCGGCGGTGAAGACGTCGGTGCCGTTGACGAGGAAGGCGAGGTGGCCGGCGGCGTGGCCGGGGGTGTAGATCGCTTCGACCTCGAGACCGCCGGCCTCGAGCCGCTCGCCGTCGCCGAGGACGATCTCGACCTCCTCGTCGAGCTCAGCGGAGCAGTCGGCGTGCGCCACCAGCGGCGGGTTGCCGAGCAGCGCCCGCGCCTCGGCGAGGCCGGCGACGTGGTCGGGATGCGGGTGGGTGACGAGGACGTGGGTGATCTCGATCCCGTCCCGCTCGGCCCGCTCCAGCAGCGGCCCCAGGTCGTCGTTGCCGTCGATGAGGACGCCGGTGCCACGGTCGGGGTCGGCGACCAGGTAGGCGTTCGACAGCCACATCGGGTTCTCGGTCCTCTCGACGATCACTGTTCCTCCTCGTTCGCGGGCACGGCCGTGGGGGAGGTTACGGCGCTGCCGTCGAGGAGGGTTCGGGCGACGAGCTCGGGGTCGTCCCAGGTCGGGGTGTGGCCGACGCCGGGGAGGACGAGGAAGCGGGACCCGGCCGGGCGCCGGTGCCGCTTCGGCGGGCCGAGCAGGCGGTCCCTCTCGCACCAGGCGATCGTCACCGGCACGTCCTCTGGGTAGCCGGCGGGGTCGAAGACGTGGCTGCGCATCGCCCGGTTGGCGCCGTCGTAGCCCTCGCCGTCGAGCCAGCCGAGGACGAGCGCCCGCGCCGCGTCCGGCGGGATCCGCTCCGGGTGGGCGGCGATCGACTGGAAGGCGGCGTGGCGGGTCTGCGGGAACTGGAGGGCGAGCGAGAGGAAGGGGCGCGCCGCCTTCACCCAGGGCGAGCCGCGCAGCAGCATCCGGGCGCCGCCCCCCGTCGGCTCGCCGAGGGGGCGGGACCAGAGGCCGGCGGGGGAGAGGGCCGTCACCGAGGCCGCCCAGCCGAAGCGGCCCATTTCCAGCGCCACCCAGCCGCCCAGCGAGTTGCCGGCGACGTGCGGTCGCTCGACCCCGTTGCGGGCGCACTCCTCATGAACTGCGCGAGCGAGGTTTGCTGCCGTCGGCTCTTCGCCCTCCGGCAGCGGCGGCGTCCCCCCGAACCCCGGCATGTCGATCGCGTGCACCTCGCGCTCGCCCTCCAGCAGCGGCACCACCGGCTCCCAGATCGAGCGGGTGCCGCCGAGGCCGTGGATCAGCAGCAGCGGCTCGGGTGCGCGCGCAGCGGCGCTCAACGCGCGCCCGGCTTCGCGAACAGCGCCTGCACGTCGCCGATCCGCCGCTCGCGGAAGCCGGCCTCCGAGGAGCTGAGGTAGAAGTCCCAGAGGCGGCGGAAGCGCTCGTCGTAGCCGCGCTCGCGCAGCCGCTCCCAGGCGGCGAAGAAGCGCTCGCGCCAGGCTGCCAGCGTCGGCGGGTAGTGGGCGGTGATGTCGTCGACCCAGACCTGTTTCATCGAGGTGACCCGCTCCAGGCAGCCGGTAATCAGCCCCTGCGAGGGCAGGCAGCCGCCGGGGAAGACGTGCGTGTTGGCGAAGCTCTTCGCCGCCTTTTCGATCTCGTAGATGCGGTCGTCGATCGTGATCGCCTGCAGCAGCATCAGGCCCTCGTCCGTCAGCAGCTGGTCGCAGCGGCGGAAGTAGTCGTCGAAGTACTGCCAGCCGACCGCCTCGATCATCTCGACGCTGACGAGGCGGTCGTAGCGCCCGTCGAGGTCGCGGTAGTCCTGGAGGAGGACGGTGACCTGGTCGGCAAGCCCGGCCTCGCGCACCCGCCGCGTCGCCAGCTCGAACTGCTCGCGGGAGATCGTCGTCGTCGTCACCCGGCAGCCGCTGCGCCTGGCGGCGTGGATCGCCATCCCGCCCCAGCCGGTGCCGATCTCCAGCAGGTGGTTCTCGGGGCCGAGCCGGAGGCGGTCGCAGATGCGGTCGAGCTTCGCCAGCTGCGCCCCCTCGAGGCTGGTCGTGGGGTCCGGGAAGTAGGCGCAGCTGTACATCATCCGCTCGTCGAGGAAGGCGGCGAAGAGGTCGTTGCCGAGGTCGTAGTGGGCGGAGATGTTGCGGCGGGCGTTGGGCCGGGTGTTCTCGGGGACGAGGCGGCGGAGCCGGTGCCAGAGGCCGCGGGGGCGGGCGACGGCCCCGCGCACGCCGTCCATCTGGCGCAGCTCGCGGGCGGCGATCTGGATCAGGGCGACGAGGTCGTCGGTCTCCCAGAGCCCGTCGACGTAGCCCTCGCCGAGGCCGACGCTGCCCCGCAGCGGCCCGCGCCAGGCGGCGGGGTCGTTGATCGTGAGGGTGGCGCGGAGGTCGGCGTCGGCGGGCCCGTAGCTGCGTTCGCGGGAGCCTTCGACGACGTCGATGCGGCCGTTGCGGACGCGGCCGAGGACTGCGCCGACGCCGGCGCGGGCGATCGCGTCGCGGGCGGCGGGACGGCGAACGGCGACGGTCACGGCGAGACGAATCCTTTCGGGCGACTCCCCTCCGGGTGGGGGTGGTATCTCGCCCCCTTCAGCTTCAGCCGCAGCGACTGCGCGTAGATCTTCGCCACCACCTGCAGCGACAGCGCCGGGTAGCGGGCGAGGAGGCCGGCCAGGGTGCGACGCGAGAGCTCCCGCCGCCGCAGGCTCAGCGTCGCGTCGAAGGTCTTCGGCGGATAGCTCGGCCGAGACCGCGAGGGAGGCCGTCTATCGACTTCGTTCGCGGTTTCGCCGTGGCGCGGGCGCGACTCGATGTGGACGGCGATGCTCTCGCCGGGCCCGGAGGCGCGGAAGGAGTAGGTCTGGTCCATGCCCATCAGCGGGGAGACGTGGAAGGTCTTGGCGAGGTCTTCCTCGAGCACCGTACCCCGGCTCCCGCCCCGCGCCAAGACGTAGGGGTGGCGCTCGCCCCAGGGGATGTTCTGAACGTCGGCCACGACTGCGTCGACCCGCTCCCCGGCGGGATCGAAGCAGTAGTAGAAGGAGACCGGGTTGAAGGAGTGGCCGAAGTAGCGCAGGCCGGTGAGGAGGCGGACCGGCCCGCTGGGACGCTCGCCGGTGGCGGCCGCGACCGCGTCCCGCGCGCACGCGTCGAGCGGCCGCGCCGGATCGCCCATGAAGTCCCTGCGGCGGAAGCGGGCGAGGGCGCGGCGGCGGGCGGAGAAGAGCGGGTAGGGGTCGAGCACCTCGGGCAGCTCGGCGAGGTCCAGGTACATGAGGAAGAGCGGATAGCGGAACGAGTGCTCGACCGGGTCGAAGCGCCGGTGGCGGATGGTGCCGACGTAGACGGCTGAGGCGGGTCGGCGGGACGAGGGGTCCACGGCCGGGAGGGACAAGGGGTGGGGGTCGGCGGACAACTGCGGGGAGGGTCCGGCGACCCCCACCCCTCGTCCCTCCGTCACAGGGCTCACGCCGCCACCTCTTCCTCCGTCGTTTCCAGACTTCTCCTCGCCATAGGGGGGAGAACCTTGGAAACGATGCGGGGGTTCGTGCCGAATGAGTGACAGACGCGTGACGCGCTGACTACCCCGTCCTCGTGGAAGCCCCAGCCCCAGTAGGCGCCGCAGTAGTGGGTGCGGCGGTCCGGGCCGGAGATTTCGGCGTGGCGGGACTGGGCGGCGACTCCCTCCTTGGTGTAGACGGGGTGGTCGTAGGAGACGCGGTGGATCACCTTCGCCGGGTCGATTTCCTCGCCGCGGTTGAGGGTGACGAAGTAGTGCCGGCGCGAGCGCAGCCGCTGCAGGTTGTTCATCCAGTAGGTCACCGTCGTCCCCCGGGCCGGTCCCTCGCTGAGGTGGAAGTTCCAGCTCGACCAGGCGGCGCGGCGGCGCGGCATCAGCGAGGCGTCGGTGTGGAGGACGGCTTCGTTGCGCTGGTAGGGGATCGCGCCGAGGACCTCCCGCTCCGCCCGGCTCGGGTCGGCGAGCAGCGCCAGCGCCTGGTCGGAGTGGGCGGCGATCACGACCTGGTCGAACTCCTCCGTCTCGCAGCCGTCGGCCTCGACCCGCACCCCGTCTCCGAGGCGCTCGATCCGCCGCACCGGCGCCCGCAGCCGCACCAGGTTCCGCCACGGCGCCGCGATCGCCTCGACGTAACTGCGCGAGCCACCGCTCACCGTCCGCCACTTCGGCCGGTCGCGGAGGCTGTACATGCCGTGGTTCTCGAAGAACTCGGCCATGAAGCTGGCCGGGAAGCTCCACATCTGGGCCGGGTCGGCCGACCAGACGGCGGAGGCCTGGGGGACGATCAGGCGCTCGACGAAGTGGCGGGAGAAGCCCTGCTGCTCGAGCCAGTGGCCGAGCGATGGAGCGGTCCCGTTCATCCCGATCAGCACCCGCGCCTCGCGGTTGAAGCGGCGCCAGTCGCGCAGCATCCCGAGGAAGGTCGGGCTGAGCAGGTGCGCGGGGCGGGCAAAGAGCCCCCACGGCGTGCCGGCGTACTCGAAGCGGCCGCGTCCGTCGGAGACCGAGAAGCTCATATGGGAGGGCTGGCTCGCCACGTCCAGCTCATCCAAAAGCGCTTCGAAGCTCGGGTAGTTGCGGTCGTTGAAGACGATGAACCCGGTGTCGACCCAGTGGGTTCCGTCCTCGGCCTCGACCGGCACCGTGTTGGTGTGACCACCGATCCGCTGACTCGCCTCGTAGACGACGATCTCGTGCTCGGGGTGCAGCCGGTGCGCGGCCACCAGTCCCGAGATCCCGGTGCCGACGATCGCGATCTTCATCGCACGTCCATACGAGGCTCTGCCGGGATTGGTTGCATCGGATCCCCGATCCGGTACCCGCAGCCCCGTGGCCACTACCGTGTTGAGACCGGTTGTGAGGATCCTGCCCCAGAGGAGACGCGGCGCCCTGGCGCTGCTCGCTGCCTGCGCCGCGCTCGCCGCGGCGGCGCTCGCGCCTGCCGGCGGCGGCGCCGAAACCGGCGGCGCCGGCCAGGTCGAACCCGGCGGCAACCTCGGCAACAGCGCCTTCGACCGCCAGGGGATGTGGGTCTGGTACGTCTCCCGCTCGGAGGGCGGCAGCATCGCCGCGATCGTCGCCCGCGCCAAGCGCAACGACGTCGGCACCGTCTACGTCAAGTCCGGCGACGGCGGCGACTACTGGAGCCAGTTCAGCCGCGGGCTCGTCACCGCCCTGCACCAGGCGGGGCTCAGCGTCTGCGCCTGGCAGTTCGTCTACGGCGACGCGCCGCTGGCCGAGGCGCGGGTCGCCGCCGCGGCCGTGAAGCGCGGCGCCGACTGCTTCGCGATCGACGCCGAGGCCGACTACGAGGGCAAGTACGCGGCCGCCGACCGCTACGTCCGCGCCCTGCGGGCCCGCGTCGGCGCGACCTTCCCGATCTCCCTCGCCGCCTTCCCCTACGTCGACTACCACCCGTCCTTCCCCTACTCGGTCTTCCTCGGCCCGGGCGGCGCCACCTACAACCAGCCGCAGATGTACTGGAAGACGATCGGCACCTCGGTCCGCACGGTCTACGAGCACACCTACCTCTACAACCGCATCTACGGCCATCCGATCTACCCGATCGGGCAGACCTACGAAGCCCCGGGCAGCGCCGCGATCCGCCTCTTCCGCCGCTTCGCGACCAGCTACGGCGGCCTGCCGCCGAGCTGGTGGTCCTGGCAGGAGACCAACGGCCAGGAGTGGGGGGCGGTCGGAGCCGACAGCGCCCTGCAGCCCGTTGCCGGCTACCGCCTCGAAGTGGTCCACCCCCTGCTGAAGCGAAAAAGCGCTGGCGACATGGTCGTCTGGGCGCAGCAGCACCTCGTCGCCGCCGGGGCCGAACTGCCGATCACGGGATTGTTCGGCCGCCAGACCGCCCGCGCCGTCCGCCTCTTCAAGGAAGCCCGAGGCCTGCCGGCCAACGGCGTCGTCGACACCGACACCTGGAACGCGCTCCTCACGTACACGCCGGTCAGGGCGCAGTGGGCGGCGCGCCGCGCCCGCCCCGGCACCTCGGCCCGAGCCGTCCCCCCGAGCCGGCCGCTCTCCGCCGACCTGCCGGCGAAGGCGTACGAGATCCCGCCCGGCCCCTGACCCACCGATTCGGCCGGGCTAGGCGCTGATGCGCGTCGTCAGCCGGCCCAGCGTCGGCGACTCGATTACGACCTCGTCGCCGTCGGCGAGCCAGACGCGCGGCTTCCGCCCCATGCCGACGCCCTCGGGGGTACCGGTCGAGACGATGTCGCCCGGCTCCAGCGTCATCAGCCGCGAGAGCCGCGCCACCAGCTGCGGGACGCCGGCGATCAGGTCGTCGGTGGCGCCGCGCTGCATCTCCTTGCCGTTGAGCGTCAGCCGGATCTCGATCCGGTCCGCGGGCCCCGCCTCCTCCGGCGTCACCAGGAAGGGGCCGCAGGGGGCGGAGCCGTCGAAGACCTTGCCCGGCATCCACTGCGGCGTCGCCCCCTGCAGGTCGCGCGCCGAGAGGTCGTTGAGGAGCGTGTAGCCGGCGACGTGGTCGAGCGCCTCCGCCTCCTCGACGTCCTTCGTCCGCCGCCCGACCACGAAGGCCACCTCCGCCTCGTAGTCCGTCTTCGCGGTCGGCACCCGCACCGTCGCCCCGTCCGGGACCAGGGCGTTCGGGTACTTGGCGAAGATCGTCGGGGTGTCGGGCAGCGTCTCGACGTCGACCCCGACCTCGGCCGCGTGCTTGCGGTAGTTCAGCCCGATGCAGACGATCTTCTCCGGGTCCGGGATCGGCGCCAGCAGCTCGACCGCAGAAAGGGGGTGCGAAGGCGCCCCCGCGTCGCCGAGCCGCCCCCGCAGATCCTCGATCCGCCCGGCCCCGATCAGCTCCTTCAGCGATCCCCGGTGGGGTTCTCCCAGCAGAGCCCAGGCGTCGAGGACCCGCCCGTCCTCCAGCACACCGGCCCGCGGCCCGTCCCCCGCGTCGAACGTGATCAGCTTCATCGCCCCAGCCTATTTGAGCCGAACGCATGATCAGTTGAGGTCTTCTGAGCATGCAGATATCCTCCGCGGCATAATCAGGTTTCCTTACAAATGACCGACGACTCGAAGATCCTGCCCGTCCACATCCCCCTTAACGGGCTGCTGGACCTTGCCCTCGATGCGATGCTCGCCGAGTTCAGGAGCGAGATCGAGAAGAGCGAGTTCGGCGACATCAGGCCCACCCACGGCTGCGTCTTCCGCTATCTCCGGGAGCAGGGGCTGCGCCTGACCGAGATGGCCGAGCGGGCGAACATGACCAAGCAGTCGGTCGGGGAAGTCGTCGACGAGCTCGTCGAGCGCGGCTACGTCGAGCGCGTCCCGGACCCGGCCGACCGGCGGGCGAAGCTGATCCGCCTCACTGCGCGCGGCTCCGAAGCGCAGGCTTTCGGCTTCCGCGCCTTCGCCGAGATCGAGGAGCGCTGGGCCGAGCGCTACGGCGCCGAGCGCATCGCCGGGCTGAGGGAGACGTTGGAAGCGATCGCGGCGGTGGAGGCTCCCTTTGTGGTGCCGGAGCCCGCCACCTCGGGCCATGCGTAGCCACCTCGGCCCCCTCGACGCGGTCTTCCTCGAGCTCGAGCAGGGCGACGACACAGCCCACGCCCACTTCGGCTGGGCGATGGTGTTCGACCCACTCGGCGGCGGCAGGCGCCCGAGCCTGGAGAAGCTGCGCGAGCAGGCGCGGCAAAGGATCGTCAGCATCTCGACCCTGCGCCGCCGCCTCTCTTCTCCGGTGGTGGGGGTGCTCGCCCTGCCGGTCTGGCTGCCCGACCCCGACTTCGACGTCGGGGAGCTGATCCGCCCTGCCGAGCTGCCGGCGCCGGGCGGCGAGGCGGAGCTGACGGCCTGGCTCGGGGACCACTTCGCCGAGCGCCTCGATCGCTCGCGGCCGCTCTGGGAAACGACCCTGCTCGAGGGGCTCGAGGGGGGCCGCTGGGCCCTCGTCTGCAAGGTCCACCAGTGCCTGATCGACGGCATCAGCGGGGCCAGCGTGATGGCGGCGCTGCTCGACGCCGAGCCCGAGGCCGTCGAGGACGCGACGGCGCTGGCGGAGATGGTCTCTTCGCTCGGCCGGGAGGAGGAGCGGGACGTCCTACTGCGGCTGCGCGGCGCGGTCGGGGAGGCGGTCGGCGGCGGGATCGACGCGACGCTGCAGCCGCACCGGGTGGCCTCGGTGATCTCCCGCTCGCGGGACATGGCCGAGCGGATGGTGAGGGAGGAACTGGGGCCGCCGCCGGCGACCAGCCTCGACGCCGGCGGCAGCGGCAAGCGGCGGGTGGCGCCGGTGGAGGTGCCGCTCGAAGACGTGCGGCGGGCGACGCGAGAGCTGGGCGGGGAGCTGAACGAGTTCGTCCTCGCGCTTGCCGCGGGCGGCGTGCGGCGCCTGCTCGCGCAGCGCGGCGAGGAGCTGGAGGAGGTGCGCGCGAAGGTCTCGGTCAGCCTGCGGCGGGCGACCGAATCGCTGGTCTTCGGCAGCGAGGCGGCGCCGTTCCTGCTCGACCTGCCGGTCTCCCCGGCGGACCCCGTGCGCCGCTACCGCCAGGTCGTCGCCGCGGCGGAGGAGCTGCGGCGACCGGTCCCCGACGCCGAGCGGCTGCTCGAGGCGGCCGACCTGCCGCCGGCGCTGGTCCAGAGCGTCATCGCCCGCCTCCTCTACGCGCCCGGCCTCTCCAACCTGTCGATCGTCTACGTGCCCAGCTCGCCAATCGCCCTCCACTCCCTCGGCGCGCCACTGCGCCGCCTGATCCCGGCGATCCCGCTCTCCTCCGGCAACAACCTCGCCGTCGCGGCCGCCAACACCCACGACCGCCTCTACCTCGGCCTCGTCGCCGACCCCGAGGCGATCCCCGACCTCGACGTCTTCCAGGCCGGGGTCGAGGAGACCCTCGCCGACCTTGCCCGCGTGGCGGCCTGAGGAGGGCCAGACCCTCCAGCCGAATGCGCTAGTTTTGCCTCCCTGGGCCGACCCCAAGGCCCGCCGAAGGTCACCTGGGGGCGTAGCTCAGCTGGTTAGAGCGCCGGCCTGTCACTCCGGAGGTCGCGGGTTCGAGTCCCGTCGCTCCCGCTTCGCCGCAAGCTTTTCCTTTGGGTGGATCTTTCGGTACCGCGGCGGTATCGTCTAATTAGTGGCAGGGATCGATGCTGTCCGGCTTTTCGAGTCGTTGAGGGGAGACTTCTTCCGCTACTACGACACCCCCTTCGCGCTCGGCGACAAGGGGGTCGAGGCGGAACGGCGGAGGCTTCTCGATCGGGACGGAGTGGCCTGGCGGGAGCCTTGGATCGAGCCACTGCGGCCGCATCTCTCCTCCGAGCGGACCTTCGAGGAGGACTGCGCGCAGGCGGGGGCGCACCCTGACCTGCCCTCCTTCGCGCGGTCTGGCCTGCTTCCTGGTGGCGAGATCGAGCGTCTCTATCTGCATCAGGCTGAGACCCTGGAGCGGGCGCTGGCCGGTCGCCACACGGTGATCACTGCGGGAACCGGCTCGGGCAAGACCGAGTCGTTCTTGCTACCCGTGCTCTCGGCTCTCTTGCAGGAGTCAGAGAGTTGGGAGGGGGGGTGGCCGATAGGCGGCCCCTGGTGGTCGGAGTCCGGCAAGTGGGAGCCGCAGTGGCCGGACACCGGATCGCGACCAGTAGCGATGCGAGCGGTTGTGCTTTATCCGATGAACGCGTTAGTCGAGGATCAGCTCGTGCGTCTGCGACGGGCACTCGACGGCCCCATGGCCCGGAGCTGGCTGGCTCAAAGCCGCCCCGGCCACCGGTTCACCTTTGGCCGCTACACGGGGCAGACCCCCGTCAGCGGAGAGGCTGGCGGTGCCCAGACCAAGAACCTGGTCAGCTATCTCCGCTTCATCGCCGACCGCTGCGAGCGGGCGCGGATCCTCGACGACGGGACGCAGCCCGACAGCAAGCGCTTCTACGTCCCCTCGGTGGACGGGGCCGAGATGCGCTCGCGCTGGGACATGCAGCAGACGCCGCCTGATCTGCTGATCACTAACTACGTGATGTTGAGCGTGATGCTGCAGCGCGAGCGGGACCGGCGCTTCTTCGACAGCACTCGGCGCTGGCTCGAAGAAGACGCCTCACACGTCTTCCACTTGATCGTTGACGAGTTGCACATGTACCGCGGTACCGAGGGTACGGAGGTCGCCTACCTGCTCCGGAACCTCTTGCTTCGGCTCGGTTTGCACAATCGACCCGAGCAGGTGCGAATCCTCGCGGCAAGCGCCTCCCTTGAGGCGGGTCGGGACGACGAGTTCCTCGAGCAGTTCTTCGGGTCCCCGGCCAAGAGCTTCGCGATCGTCCGCGGAGCCTACGAGCCGACCGCCTCCAATGCCCTCGACCTTAGCGCCGCTGCGGAGGCGTTCGTCGCTTTGCCGGAGCAGCCGAGCATCGAGCAGGCCGAGGAGATCCTCCGCGAGACGAAGGCGGGAGACGCCCTCGCGAACGCCTGCCAGCTCGGCGACCGACCAGTCGCCCAGGCCATCAGCAAGATTGCCGAAGAGCTCTTCCCCGCATGGGCTCCCGAGGGGGCAAGAGAAGCGACCATCGGGGTCCTTCGAGCGATCAGCGCCTCCGAGGCCGAGGGCCCGCGGATACGCGCCCACCTGTTTATGCGCAGCCTGCCCGGTGTCTGGGCCTGCTCGGACCCGGAGTGCCCGTTGGTCGAACGAGGTGCAGAGGATGGCCAGGAACGCCGGGTCGTGGGTCGGCTCTACTCGCAGCCACGGTACCGCTGCGAGTGCGGCTCGCGAGTGCTGGACCTCCTTTACTGTCAGACCTGCGGCGAGCTGCTGCTCGGCGGCTTTTGCGAAGAGGAGGCCGACCCGGGCTCTTGGCTCTTGTACTGCGACGTCACCGAGTTGGAGCGATTGCCTGACGAAACTCGGACGGATCGCAACGGCGCCAACTACGTCGTTTACTGGCCGAAAGCCGAGCAGCTGGCGATTGGCAATCCGAAGCGCCAGCGAAAAGCTGGCGTCAAGGGCCACTACGAGATGCGCTTTCGCAAGAGCTGCTTCGACCCAAAGCTGGGCCGGCTGGTCAACCAGCGGCCGGGCGCATCCGGGTGGTCCTACCACGTGGAGGGGCATGACGGAGCCGAGGCTGCGAGCCTCCCCGGGACCCCAACCGTCTGTCCCAGCTGCGGTGACGACTGGGAGTTCCACGGCCTCGCCAGCAACGGTCGCCCGCGACCGGTTGAGGACCGGTCGCGGATGCGCAGCCCGATTCGCACCATGGGTACCGGCTTCGAGCGCATCACCCAGGTCCTCACCGACAGCTTGCTGCGGTCGCTGGGGGAGCCACGGAAGATCGTCGTCTTCTCCGACAGCCGCCAGGACGCGGCGAAGCTCTCGGCTGGGCTCGAGAAGAACCATTACCTCGACCTGGTGCGGCAGTTGATGGTGTCGTGCTTGGAGAACGGGTTCGACCGCGCGCGTGGTATCGAGCTGCTGGAGGACTTCGAGTCCGGCAGGGACGACTCCGCCGAGGCGCGCGCCGCCCGCAAGCACCTTTTCGCAGAGCATCCTGAGGCGGCACGGCTGATCGCCGACCTGGCGCGCGGCGTCCTCGAGCCGGCGGAGCGGTCGGCGGCGGAGGCGGCGAGGGCGACACTTGTCAGCCCTCGGGTGCCGCTCAACGAGTTGATCAAGGAGGCACATCAGGGGCTACTGCGGCTTGGGGTCAACCCAGGCGGTCCCGACTACACGCTGCAAGGCAACCGGCGTGGCGAGCGCCCCTGGACCTCCCTCTACAAGTGGGACGAGGAGCCGAGGCAACGGCCGGAGAGCGAGCTCGACGAGGCGAGCGAGCGGTTGTTGGCACGGATTCGCGGCTCTCTTAGGGACCAGTGTCTCGAATCGATCTACGGCGGTGCCGGTCGCGACTTCGAGTCCCTAGGGCTTGGGTACGTCGACCTTCGCAGTCCGGCGAGCGCTGAGTCGCCCGGGGCGATGAGTGCCGACGACCTGAACCGGGTCGTGCGCGGCTCCCTACGTGTGCTCGGGCAGATGCGCCGCTTCAGGGCGATGAGCCGTTGGGATGCCGAGAAGCCCCCGCAGCCGCTGCGGCGCTACTGGGCGGGGGCGGCGGAGAGCAGCGGTATCGATGCTGGCGACCTCGCCCACGCCGTCCAGGGAGCCTGGGGGTCGGCGGTGGAGAAGTACCTGATCGACCCCGCCACCCTCGTCCTGGCGCCGCCCGAGCGGGAGGCGTGGGACTGCCCAAGCTGCGGTCGGCAGCACCTGCACCAGGCCGGGGGTGCCTGCACCGGGTGCGGCAAGCCGGGGTTGATCCAGCGCCCGGCAAGTGGCGACCCGGACGACTACTACGCCTTCCTCGCGACCCGTGCCGGCAGCCCCTTCCGGCTTCACTGCGAGGAGCTGACCGGGCAGACCGACCGCGACGACTCGATCCGCCGCCAGACCCGCTTCCAGGAGATCTTCCTCGAAGGAGAGAATCCCGAAACCGAGGGCATAGATCTTCTCAGCGTCACCACGACGATGGAGGCCGGTGTCGATATCGGGGCCCTGCGGGCGGTCGCGATGTCGAACATGCCGCCAATGCGCTTCAACTACCAGCAGCGCGTAGGCCGGGCCGGCCGCCGCCGCGACCGCCTCGCTGTCGCCCTCACGGTCTGCCGGAGCAGCCGCAGCCATGACGACTACTACTTCGGTCAGCCCGATCGGATCACGGCTGGCCCGCCCGCCCGCCCGTACGTCGATTTGCGGCGCCGGGAGATCATCGAGCGCGCCTTCCACAAGGAGATCCTGCGCCGGGCGTTCGCCGGGGCGGCCGAGCGCGACGGCGAGATTGAGCTGGGCTACAACGTCCACGGACAGTTCGGGCAGGTGGGCGATTGGTGCCAGCACCGCAAGCTGGTCAGCGCGTGGACCGCCGAGCGCCGTGGGGAGATCGAGGAGATCCTCGACAGCCTCCTGCGCCATGTCAGCCCGGAGTTGCTCGCCGAGCGCGAGGTGCTGCTCGAAGGGGCCGGCGAGCCGCTGCTTGCTGAGATCGACGGTGCGATCAGGGACGTGAGCCCGGCTAAGGACCTGAGCCAGGAGCTCGCCGAGCGGGGCCTCTTGCCGATGTTCGGCTTCCCCACCCGGGTCCGGAACCTCTTCCATGCGAGTCCGAGGCGGGTCTACCCCTGGCCGCCTAAGGCGGTGATAGATCGGGAGATCTCGATCGCCGTCAGTCAGTTCGCCCCTGGCGCCCAGCTGGTTAAGGACAAGGCCGTGCACACCGTGATCGGGGTAGCGAACTGGGAGCCGGGCTTCTCCCGCGTCGAGGAGGACCCCGAACCGCTCGGTCAGCCCCAACTCCTCGAGTATTGCCGGAACTGCCTGCACCTACGGCCCTTGCGGGACGGGGCGAACGGGAGCGAACCAGGTGAGCCGACCTCGAGCTGCCCGGTCTGCGCGGACAGCCAGCGCTTCATCCACCTTGACCTGCGTGAGCCCAACGGCTTCCGCACCGACTTTACCCCGCAGAGCTACGACGGCAGCTTTACCTATGTGGCCGGGGGAGGGACCTCGCGGGTCGTCCCGGGCAAGGAGATGAGCGAAGGGACCGCCGAGGGCGGCCTCGTAAAATGCGGGCGCGGCTCGGTCTACGTGGTTAACGACAACGGCGGCAGGCTCTGGGAGTTCGCCCGCGCCAACGAATGGTCAGGCTGGCTCTCGGTCGATGTCGCCGAAGGAGGTGCCTCGCGCTATGCGGTGAACCTGCCGGAGCTGCGAGACGAGGGCAGGATTCGGGTGGGCCTCGGCGCCTCTTACATCACCGACACGGCGCTGCTGACGATTGCCTCGCCTCCCCCGGGCTCAAGCCTCGACCCGCTTAGCTCACTCGGCCGAAAGGCCGCCTGGTACTCGCTCGGCTACCTGATAAGGGAAGCCGCGCGTGACTACCTACAGGTGGAGAGCCGAGAGCTAAACGTCGGCCTCTATTACGAGCCGATGGGGGATGGGCGGGTCAGGGCCTGGGTCTATTTCGCAGATTCCCTTGAGAACGGTGCCGGATACTCGACCCACCTCGCCCAGCCCGAAGTCCTCAGCGAGGTGCTCGACGCGGCGGCCGCCTATGTGAAGACGCTTGAACAGCCAGCGCATGAATGCGACAGCTCCTGCTACGACTGCCTGCGCGACTACTACAACATGCGCCTTCATCCGCTGCTCGACTGGCGGCTCTCGCGCGACATGCTTGACCTGCTCAGAGGAGGCGAGCTGAAGCTGGACCGCTATCGGGAGATCGAGGCGCAACGGGCGCGGGTACTCGCCGACGAGGCAGATGGCGAGGTTGTCTCCCTGGCGGGCGATGTGCAGGGAGTTATCGCCCAAGGCCAGGTCGTTGCCATCACCCATCCACTCGAGGAGGCAAGGCCGAACGGCCCGATCGCCGAGCGTGTGGCGCTTGC
This sequence comes from Solirubrobacterales bacterium, assembly GCA_035764245.1. GTDB lineage: Bacteria > Actinomycetota > Thermoleophilia > Solirubrobacterales > 70-9 > VAYN01. Next base: position 6,205 of record DASTZP010000009.1, on the reverse strand, counting down.
TCGGGCCGACGCCGAGACGCTGGTGGGCGACCCGGCCGCGGTTCGGTGCTTCGACAGCTTCAGCCTTCTGCGCTCCTCGGGACCGATCGTCAGCGCGATGCTCGCCTTGCATTGAGGCGATGCAGGTGTGAGCGCCACGACTCTGAGTAGCGACGACTGGGGGCGGTTGCTCGCCGGTCACTTCTTCCGGCCCGAGTACGCCGGGATCTACGTCCTCTTCTACGTCGACCGGCCGCTGCTGGGGCAGATCGCCAGCTGTGGGGAGGACGAAGCGGTGAAGAGCCTTGTTGCTGCGATCGTGCCGCAGCTTCGGCGGCGCGATCCCGACGACCTCTTTCGGCCCCTTCTCTCGCAGACGGTGAGCTGGAAGCTGTCCGGGGGCGACGGCCCACCGCCTTGCCTGGCGGCCTTGGCCCTCGCCGTTCTCGCCGCCAGCGAAATGCGGAGCGAGGGAGGCCGCGCCCAGAGCAACTATCACGCTTGGTTTCGGGACCTGATCGCGATTGAGGTTCCCGATGTCGACGCCGAGTCTCTCTGGCACGCCTACGCTGGCGTCTATCCAGCCCTTTGGGGGAACCTCGAGTGGTGGCTCGAGCAGCGGCATGAGGGAAAGCTGGGCCGTAGCACGATCGCCGAAGACGAGCGCAACACCAAATACGGGTTTGCCGATTCGCAAACGATCTTCCTCTCATCCGACCGGGAGAAGCTCTCCCGCTTCTTCAGCTGGATCCGGCTGCGGCCGGGAGAGAAGATCGCCGAAGAGGAGCTCCTACAGTATTTCGCCATTTGGGCCGGCCGCCGCGACGACCTCAGCCCCGGCGCGAGGCTGATGCTCGCCGAGGAGCAGCTCGAGCAGGTGCAGCTGGGTCGCCTGATCGCTGAAGCCGCGGCGCGCTGGGAGGGGGTTGCCCGCGACGACGAGGGCCGGCTCGAAGCGAGGGTCTGCCTTACCTTGACGCGGCCGCCAAGCTCGCGCCTGGGGCTGGCAGCGGAGTGGCCGCCCGGCTTCCCGCAGCGGCTCGAGGTTGATTACCGGGGAGAGCGCTTCTCGCTCGAGGCGGAGGACGAGGAGGGTCAGCTCGCCGCCGACGAACACCGCTGGTACGGGGAGCTGCCGCTTCCGGTTGACCGGGGGCTGTTGGCCACGGGGCTCCGGATCGAGGCGGAGGGGCGGGTGCTGCGGCTCTCGCCGGCGTCGGTCTACGTCTTCCACATGAGCCGCGAGCTGGGATGCTGGGCCGGCGTCGACCAGATTCGGCCTGGAGAGGACGCGTGGGTCCTAGTCGCCAAGGAGCAACTCGCCCAAGTCCGTGAGCTGCTCGAACGCCGGGCGCGCCCGGGCTGGAGCCCGATCGAGCGGACCGGGGTGGCGCCACCTGGCTGGACGCTGTTCCGGGAGGTGGTGGTCGATCCGGTCGAGGTGAGCGAGGGGGAGGAGCTAGGCCGGCTCGTGCCGCGCCGCTCGAACCGATTCATGCTCAGCGGTGGCTTGCCCTTGGCGCGAGCCGCCGGCCTCTACTTGACGGGTGGCGACCCCGACGTGCTGCTGCCACCGCTGCCCGGGGACCAGTCGGCGATCGCGGTCGAGCTGGACGGCGAGACGATTGAGCTTGCCCCCGGAATCGGCGCGATCTCGCTCGCCGCGCTGGCTCCGGCCGAGGGCAACCACGCCATTCGGGTCGGCGGAGTTAGGAAGAGTTACGCGACCGTTAGGACCCTGCGCAACATCTCCCCGCCGAGTGAGCTTGCGGTCGGCCATGAGCTTCGCCTCGGCGAGGGAGGCAGCCTGTGGCCGGCGTCGTTGGACGCGACGAGCGCGGTTGAGGCGCGCGAGGACGGGGTGAGGATCAGGGGATCCCTGGTCGAGCTAGGGCCCGGGGTCCCATTCGAGGACGACGCGACACCCTTGATCCTGCCGCGGGGCCCACGCCGGCGGGTGCTGATCTCCGATCGTCCCGGCGGGATCGAAGAGGTGGAGGTGCCAGAGGAGCCGCGGTGGATGGGTCGCGCCGGGCTTGCGTGTCAGAGCTTCGAGTACACGCCCGGGATTCCAGCCCGGTGGCTGTTGGTCGAGTCCCGGCTCGGGGGGACGTGGGTGAGGCAGATAGAGCGAGATCGCGTCTCTGTGGACGGTCTCGGCCACGAGGAGAGCGAGGAGGATCGCCGACGTTGGGCCGAGCTCGTGCTCGCTTGCGGTTCGGAGTGTGTCGAGCCGAGGGAGCGGAAGGCATGGGAGCGGCTGCGGGCCGAAGCTGAGGCGATCCTGTGAACACCAGGAAGGATCTGCTCCTGGAGTGGGCGAGCGAGCGGGGCTTCGGCAGCTGGGCGCAGTTCCGCGAGGCCTACGCCTGGCTCGAGAGGGAGTCCGAGATGGCTCCCTGGGAGACGGCCTCCCTCGTCGCCCGGCAGATGTCGGCGCTCGGGCACATCGAGGTCGACTGGCGGCGCCGGAGCTGGGCGGCGGCGCCCCCGGTACTCACCTTGCTGCCGTCGGCGGGCGCGCACGCCCTGCTGACGGGCGGCCGCACGCGGGAGCTCTGCGATCGCCTCGCGATGGCGCTCGCCGACCGCGACGATCTCTACGGGCTCGATCCGGTCGAGCAGCCGCTTGCCCCGAGCGCGATCCTGATCGCTTGCGAGGACGAGCGGGCGATGCGCAAGCTGGCGTCCGCGCTGGGCATCGAGTCCGCCTACTCTGTCTCGAGCCAGCTGGCGGAGATCCTGCCGCCCCTGCGCGCGTATCTCGACCTGGCCGGCTCGACGCCCGCCCCCCGCGGCTACGGCGTCCAAGCGCTTGATCTGGCCGATCTCTCCTGGCGCGACGTCGAGGAGGACCGTGAGCCCGGGCTGTATCGCTACCAGGCGCCCGACGGCCGCCGGTTCCGGCTCGTCGAGGCAACTGGATCGGTCTTCGACGTTGACCTTGCCATCGGGGCCTTCGCGGCCCTCGCGATTGCAGGGGAGACAGGCCGGCTGAAATGGTTCCGCGCCTCCCTCAACGGCGAGCTTCAGGTCCCCCTGCGGACCCCCCTACCTACTCTCCATGCCCGCGCCCTCGCTCTCTGCAGCGGCTTCGCCCCGGAGCGCCACGGGCGCTCGCTGGTGTACCTGAACGTGCCGGAGAAAGTTGCGCGGGCGGTCGCGGGGAGCCTCGCCCAGGATCTGCAGGTGGTCGGGTGAGCTAGTCGGTAAGCGTCTGCCAGTAGGCGTACTCGACCCGCTCGGCGACAGCCGCTGCCTCCTCGTGCTCCCACGCCCGCACCACCTTCCACCCCTCCTCACTGAGGGCCGCGTCCACCAAGTGGTCGCGTGCGACGTTGCGAGCGAGCTTCGGCTTCCAATAGTCGGTGTTTGCCTGTGGCTGGTTGCCATGCTCGGGGCAGCAGTGCCAGAAGCAGCCGTCGACGAAGACAGCGATTTGAGCCCGCGTGAAGACCACATCGGGGCGGATCAGTCGCCCACCTGCCTGCAGCGGCATGTCCACGCGAAAGCGCAAGCCGCGGCGGTGAAGCTCCGATCTCAGCGCCAACTCGGGGCGAGTGTCACGACGGCGGTTGCGACGCATTCGCTGGCTGACAGCGGGGCTCACCGGCTCTGGATATGGGAGTGGCATTTTGAGTGAGCGAAGCAGATGGCGGCATCCGGCAGAGCGGCCACAATTTGCTCGTGGCAGCCTCCAGCTATACCGCGGTCTCGCTCTATGCCGGAGCGGGAGGGCTCGATCTCGGCTTTTCAAAAGCTGAATTTAAGCTGCTTTGGGCGATTGACTCGGACCGTCACGCGGTGAGCACGTACAAGGCAAATCTGGGTGATCACATCGTTCATGGGCAGCTTCCAGAGGACGAACCGCCAACGGATCTGCGACCTGATCTGGTCATCGGCGGTCCCCCGTGTCAGGGATTCTCAGTGATCGGGCGCATGGACCCAAACGATCCGCGTTCTCAGCACGTCCATACCTTCCTCGACGTCGTCGAGAGGCTAGAGCCGAGAGCATTCTGCATGGAGAACGTTCGAGCGCTCGCGCGAGCCCCGCGTTGGAAGGAGGCTAGGGAGTCCCTTGTACAGCGTGCCCGGGAGCTCGAGTACCGGGTTGAGCTTTTGGTCCTGAATGCGGCCGACTATGGGGTTCCGCAGGCGCGCCAGCGGATGTTCCTCATTGGCATCCAAGGAACCAGTCCGCTCTGCCCGACCCCAGTAACCAAGAAGAACCCGCTGACTGTCCGGGCGGCGCTCTCAAGGCTCCCTCGCTTCGGCGAGCCAGGGAACTCGAGGGGATCGACGGCAAAGGTAGTACCGGCTCTGAAGCCGGTGATGCGGCCCTCGGCCTACCAAGGGAGCTTGCTCTTCAACGGGTCCGGGAGGCCCCTCCAGCTAGATGCACCGGCGAAGACGCTCCCGGCATCGATGGGTGGGAACGCCACCCCAATTGTCGATCAGGAGGAGTTGGAGAACGGCGTAGATCCTTGGGTGGTCAGCTACCACGCCGGCCTGCGGCAAGGTAGGAAGCCTCGTAAGCACGCGCCAAAGCGGATGCGCCGAGTCACCGTTGAGGAGGCGTCGGTGTTACAAAGCTTCCCGCTGGATTGGCAGTGGAAGGGACCGCAGGGAGCGATGTACCGTCAGGTCGGCAACGCCGTGCCGCCGGCACTGGCGGAGCGGGTCGCGATATCGGTTAGGCAAGCGCTGGAAGTGGCGGATGCGACTGACCCCACCCCGGGGTCACGCAAGACACTCGTCTCCGCGTAAGGCATGTGCAATGGCGGTCACCCTCGACAGCGCCCGCCTCTCCGCAGTACTCGACCAGGCCTACTTGCTGGCCACTAGCGACAAGCCACTGCCCAAGCTTTGGTTGGATCGCGCGGAGCAGCTACGGAAGAGCCCCTCTCGCTCCTTCATCGCTGCCTTTGGCGCTGCGCTCCTAGCGAAGGCGACCGATGCGCGCGTTGACTCGATGGTGATCCAGACGCAAGAGGGCAGCATTGGGGCTTACTCGCTGCGGCGGGCGGCGACCGAGCTTGCGCAGAAGCGCCGGCAGTACGGCTACGACATTGGCTCGACCAGCGATCGGGATCCGATCAACGCCTCGACCTTGATCAGCTCCAGGCGCTGGGATGTCGCCCTTAACCGGATCACCCCTCCCCACAAGCCGTTCTTCCAGGTGATCCTCGGCTGGCTGGCTGACCTCAACGAGCTCTCGGAGGAGGAGGCGACCGAAGCCCTTGCCGCCTTCATTCGAATGCGCCGAGAGGTCGCCCATGGAGTCGCGGCCGAGCAGGTGCCAATCCTTCTCGAAAACGCTCCCCGCCTCGCGGATCTCGTAGAGGTTCTCGAGGCCTTCTCCTCTGCCGACACCGAAGGAGGTGCTCGTGGGATGGCTTTACTCGCTGCGGCATTTCGTGCAGCGGGCCTAGAAGCGGAAGTGCCCTCGCGAAATGATCCGCGACACATCGACATTCCGATCAAGCTCGAAGGCAAGCTTTTCATTGGGTCAGAGGTCAAGCAGCAACCTACCCGCGAGGTCACGGCTGACAGCCTCGCCCGTGACTGCGCTGATGCGGAAGTGTCGTGGGCAATCCTGGCTGTTCTGCCCCCCGGAATTCTCGATCAATTCGACATTGCGTCTGCGATCTGGCGGGCAGAACAGGAGCATGCTGTGATCCTGCGGGTGCTTACGGGGGTCCGTCCGATCTTGCACGAGGCGTCGCTGGTTGGACGGGTGTCCCTGCCGGACTTTTGCGCGGGCCTTCCTCGCGCCTATGCGGATGCATTGCGCGATATCCGGGCAGACGATTCGGCGATCGAGACGTGGGCAGCGATATCCGCCCGTTGGGTCTGATCTATCTACAGGCCTTTGTCCAAGTTCTTCGGCCGCGATGGCTGCTCCTCGCGCGACCGCCGATGTGGTGAAAGTCTCCGCCACCCACCGGATCTGACCTATCCGCGGAACAGGCGGCCGCGCGGGGTGCGGGACGGGGACGCGATCTGCTCGGTGCCGCCCTTCGGGCCGACGGCGGAGAACGGCGATCGCGCCGTCGGCAACGTCGACCCTCGCCAGTCGAGCTGGCTAGCTGTAGTTACCCATGACGTTGTTCCAGCTCGGCGAGTCGAGCCGCGGGCGCCTTGTGGCCAAGGGAGCCATGTCGTCTCCTGAAGTTGTAGTGGTCGAGCCAGCCGGGTAGGGCCGCGGTGCGCTCTGCGGAGGATC
>DASTZP010000008.1:0-59431 GCA_035764245.1 Solirubrobacterales bacterium | reverse complement strand
CGAAGCGCTCGCCGCCGGCCGGGAATGGCTCTCGGCACCGGAGTGCGAACGGCTGCTGGATTGCTACGGGATCGCCACCCCGGAGGCCCGGATCGTCGCCGGCCCGGAGGCGGCGGGCGCCGCCGCCGCGGAGCTGCGCGGGCCGGTGGCGCTGAAGGCGCACGGCGCCGGCATCCTCCACAAGTCCGAGCTGGGCGCCGTCGCCGTCGGCCTCGCCGGCGCCGAGGCGGTCGAGGGGGCGGCGAAAGCGATGGAGGCTTCCCTCGCCGCGCAGGGGCTGCGGCCGGAGTGCTTCCTCGTCCAGCGGATGGTCGAGGGCGGGACCGAGCTCCTGGTCGGCGTCGCCACCGACCCGGTCTTCGGCCCGGTCGTAGCCTGCGGCGCCGGCGGCACCGCGGTAGAGCTGTTAGGCGACGTCGCCCTCCGCGTCTGCCCCCTGACCACCGAAGACGCCGCAGCGATGATCCGCTCCCTCCAAACCTTCCCCCTCCTGACCGGCTTCCGCGGCACCACCCCCGCCAACCTCCCATCCCTAGAGGACCTAATCCTCCGCATCGGCGCCCTAGCCGACACCCACCACGAGATCGCCGAGCTAGACCTCAACCCCGTCCTAGCCACCCCAAAGGGCGCCATAGCCGCCGACGCCAGAATCCGCATCACCCCACCAGCTCCCCCAAAATCCTGGCCCAGCACCTGGTCCTAACCAGTCAGCGAGTGCGTGTCATAGAGGGGGCGGGGGTGCCCCTTCTGGACAATCAGCATGAGGCGGGCCAAGGCGACCGGGGCGAGAGCCGGCAGAACGATGTCCCGCCGAGCTGCGTCCAGAAGGGGCACCCCCGCCCCCTCCCAACCAACCCCAAACGAACCCTACGTCCCGATCAACCCGTTCTCCAGCGCATACCGAGTCAGCTCCGGCCGACTACTAAGCCCCAACTTCTGCTGGATGTGCGCCCGATGCGTCTCCACCGTCCGCACGCTCAGCGAGAGCTGCTCGCCGATCTCGCGGTTGGTGTGGCCGAGGGCCATCAGCCGCAGCACGTCGGTCTCACGAGGGGAGAGGACCGGGCGCTCCTCCTCCCCCTTGTCCTTGAGCCCGGCGGCGACGGCGGCGGCGAGGTGCTGTTCGCCGGCGGCGGCCTTGCGGACCGCCTCGATCAGCTCGAGGTGGGCCGAGTCCTTGAACAGGTAGCCCTTGGCGCCGGCCTCGAGGGCGCGGCGGGCGAGGGTGAGGTCGCGCTCCATCGTCAGCAGGACGATCTCCGTCCCCGGCGACTCGGCCCGCAGCTCCGGCAGTGAGTCGACCGCGAGCCCGTCCGGGAGGTTGACGTCGAGGACCACCACCTGCGGACGCTCGTCGGCGACGAGGGCCCGGGCCGCGGCGACGTCGCCGGCCTCGCCGATCACCTCGAGGTCTTCCTGCCCTTCGAGCAGCGCCTTCAGCGCCCCGCGCACGACCGCGTGGTCGTCGACGAGGGCGACCCTGACCTTCCCGTCCTCCTGCTCGGCGCTCACGCAGCGAGCGTAACGAGTTGCGGGGCGTCCGCAGCGGCGTATGTAGGCGATCCCGGATGTCGCCGCCCCGGCCGCGGGAGACGATCCCTCCCAGCATTTCCCAGTCAACCGGTCCACGGAGGAGAGGACGATGGAAGGAATCGCGACGAAAACCGCCGAAAGCGCCCCCGGCGCCGAGGCGCCGAAGCTGAAACGGAGCATGGGGGTCTGGATGGCCACCGCGCTCGTGATCGGGAACATGGTCGGCTCGGGGATCTTCCTGCTGCCGGCCTCGCTCGCCGCTGTCGCGGGCCCGATCTCGATCTTCGGCTGGATCTTCACCGGCATCGGCGCGATGCTGCTGGCACTCGTCTTCTCCCGCCTCGGCCGGGCGATGCCGCAGACCGGCGGGCCGTACGCCTACGCGCGGCGGGCCTTCGGCGACTTCATCGGCTTCCAGACCGCCTGGGGCTACTGGATCGCCGCCTGGGCCGGCAACGCCGCGATCGCCGTCGCCTTCGTTGGCTACCTCGCCGTCTTCTGGGGCGACCTCGGTACCAACAACCTGCTGGCCGCGCTGGTCGGCATCGGCGTCATCTGGCTGCTGACCTTCGTCAACATCCTCGGCACCCGCGAGAGCGGCGCCGTCCAGGTCGTCACCACGGTCCTCAAGTTCGTGCCGCTCGCCGTGATCGGCGTCATCGGCCTCTTCTTCATCGAAAGCGACAACCTCTCCCCGTTCTCCCCCCACGGCAGCTGGAGCGCGATCTCCGCCGCCGCCCCGCTCACCCTCTGGGCCTTCATCGGCCTCGAGTCGGCGACCGTCGCCGCCGGCGAGGTCAAGGACCCGGAGAAGAACATCCCGCGGGCGACCGTCTACGGCACCCTCGCTGCCACCGTCGTCTACATCATCGGCACGATCGCGGTGATGGGCGTGATCCCGACCGACACGCTCGCCAACTCGACCAGCCCCTTCGCCGACGCGGCCGGGGTGATGTTCGGCGGCAGCTGGGGCAAGGTGATCGCCCTGGTCGCGATGGCCTCGACCTTCGGCGCCCTCAACGGCTGGATCCTGCTGCAGGGGCGGGTGCCGCTGGCGGCGGCCGAGGACGGCCTCTTCCCCGAGCAGTTCGCCAAGGTCCACGGCGAGCGGCGGACGCCGGTCTTCGGCCTCGTCGTCTCCTCGGTCCTGGTCACCGGCCTGATGCTGATGAACTACACCAAGGGCCTGGTCGACGCCTTCACCTTCATCATCCTCCTCGCCACCCTGACCACCCTGGTTCCCTACGCCTACTCGGCCGCGGCCCAGGCCCACCTCTACTTCACCGAACGGGAGATCTTCGAGCGCGGCCGCTTCGTCCGCGACACGGTGATCGCCGGGCTCGCCTTCGCCTACTCAGTCTGGGCGATCACCGGCTCGGGCAAGGACATCATCGCCAAGGGGTTCGTCCTGCTCCTGGCCGGGATCCCCGTCTACGTGCTGATGAAGTGGTGGCAGGCCAAGCAGGCCGAGCAGCAGGCCGACGAACTTGTCGCGGCGCCCCCGCCGGGCCCCACTCCCGCCCATGAGGGCGCGGTCGTCGCGATGAAGAAGGGCTCCTGATGCGGAGCCCTGGTGTTCCCACCAAAGCCCCCGCGCCCCAGATTAGTCGCGACCCTGACGCGTCGCTAGCTGACGGCGCGGGGGCGCCGCACCCCGCACCCCGGCTCTACGTCGGCTCGGAGGTCGGCGTCCTGCACCGGGTGATGCTGCACCGGCCCGACCTCGAGCTGAGTCGCCTCACCCCGGCGAACAGGGACGAGCTCCTCTTCGACGACGTCCTCTGGGTCAAGCGGGCCCGCCAGGAGCACGACGCCTTCGCCGACACCCTGCGCGAAGAGGGCGTCGAGGTGCTTTACCTGCACCAGCTGCTGGCCGAGACCCTGGAGCTGCCGCAGGCCCGGGCCGAGGTGCTCGACGGCACCCTGGCCGAGGCCGACCTCGGCCCGGCGCTGGGAGCGGCCGTGGCCGAGTGGCTGGGGCAGATGCCGGGAGGAGAGCTGGCCGAGCGGCTGATCGGCGGCATCACCTACGAGGAGCTGCCGTTCGCCAGCGCCTCGCTGGTCGCCCAGGTTGCCCGCCGCGACGGCTTCGTCCTGGCGCCGCTGCCCAACCACCTCTTCACCCGCGACACCTCGGCCTGGGTCTACGAAGGCGTCACCGTGCACGCGATGGCGAAGCCGGCCCGCCGCCGCGAGGCCGTCCACCTGGAGGCGATCTACCGCCACCATCCGACCTTCGCCGACGCCCCGCACGAGACCTGGAGCGATGGCTTCGGCGGCCCGCCCCACCTGGAGGGCGGCGACGTGCTGGTGATCGGCAACGGCGCCGTCCTGATCGGGATGGGGGAGCGGACCAAGCCGGCCGGGGTCGAGCTGCTCGCCCGCCGCCTCTTCGAGGCCGGCGCCGCGACCCGCGTGATCGCGGTCGAACTGCCCGCCCAACGCTCGAGCATGCACCTCGACACGGTGATGACGATGGTCGACCGCGACGCCTTCACCGTCTACCCGGAGCTGCGCGCGGCGATGACCGGCTACACCCTGCGGCCGGGCCCGGAAGGGATCCGGGTCGAGCGCGAGGGGGAGCTGTTCGCGGCGATCGCCGGCGCCCTCGACCTCGGCGAGCTGCGCCTCTTCGAGACCGGCGGCGACAGCTTCGAGGCCCAGCGCGAGCAGTGGGACGACGGCAACAACGTCCTCGCGGTCGCCCCCGGCGTGGTCGTCGCCTACGAGCGCAACGTCGACACCAACACCCGGCTCCGCGCGAACGGGATCGAGGTGATCACGATCGCCGGCGCCGAGCTCGGCCGCGGTCGCGGCGGCCCGCGCTGCATGTCCTGCCCGCTCGAGCGGGACCCGGTTCCGGCCTCCGGGTAGGAGGGGTGGGTGCGCGCGGACGCGCCCACCGGGCTCTCCGGGCGTGAGGCCGAGCGGAGGCTGCTGAGGCACGGGCCGAACCGGCTCGAACGTCGGCACGGGCGGCGCTGGCCGAAGCAGCTGGCCCGCCAGTTCACCCACCCGCTGGCGCTGCTGCTCTGGGGCGCGGCGGCGCTGGCGGCGCTCGCCGGGATCACCCCGGTCGCGGTCGCGGTGGTGATCGTGATCGTCCTCAACGCCGCCTTCGCCTTCGCCCAGGAGATGCAGGCCGAGCGCGCGGTCGAGGCGCTGCAGAGCTACATCCCGCAGCGGGCGCGCGTTGTCCGCGACGGCGAGGAGACCGAGGTCGACGCCGCCGACCTCGTCCCCGGCGACCTGCTGCTGATCGGCGAGGGCGACCGCATCTCCGCCGACGGGCGGCTGCTCGAGGGGACGATCGAGGTCGACCTCTCGACCTTGACCGGGGAGTCGGTCCCGGTCTCGCTCGCCCCCGGCGAGGCGCATCCGCACACCCCGCGCCTGCAGCGGCGCGACCTCGTCTTCAGCGGCACCGCCTGTACCGGCGGCGAGGCGCGGGCGCTGGTCGAGGCGACCGGGATGGCGACCGAGATCGGCCGCATCGCCTCGCTGACGCAGCGGGTCGAGGTCGAGGAGAGCCCGCTGGAAGGGGAGGTGCGGCGGGTCGCCTGGCTGATCGCCAAGATCGCGCTGGCGATGGGGGTCGCCTTCGTCCCGATCGCCGCCCTCGGCGCCGGCCTGCCGCTCGGCGACGCGGGGGTGCTGACGATCGGGCTGATCGTCGGCAACGTCCCCGAGGGCCTGCTGCCGGTGATCACCCTGGCGCTCGCCGTCGGCGTGCGCGGGATGGTCCGCCAGGGGGCGGTGGTGAAGCGGCTGAGCGCGGTCGAGACCCTCGGCTCGACTGACGTCATCTGCACCGACAAGACCGGCACCCTGACCGAGAACCGGATGCGGGTGACGGGGCTCTGGGCGCCCGGCTCCGAGCGCCGGCTCGCCACGGCGATGTTCGCCTGCAACAACGCCCGCCTCGGTGAGGGCGGTGAACCGCTCGGCGACCCGACCGAGGCGGCGATGGTCCTTGCCGCCGCCGAGCGCGGCGTCGACGTCGACGCCGAGCGCCGCGCTGGCCGCCGCCGGGCCCAGTTCCACTTCGACGCCGGGCTGAAGCTGATGTCGACGGTCGATGAGGCCGACGGGGCGCTGTGGGCGAACGCCAAGGGCGCGCCGGAGTCGATCCTGCCGCGCTGCACGGCGATCGCCGACGGCGAGGGGTCGCGCCTGCTCGACGAGGAGACCCGCCGCGAGGTTTACGCGCGCACCGACCGCTTCGCCGACGAAGGCCTGCGGGTGCTGGCGGTGGCCCAACGCCGGCTCGGCGGCGCGGTCCCGCAACGGCGCGAGGAGGCCGAGAGCGACCTCACCCTGCTCGGCCTGGTGGCGATGATCGACCCGCCGCGCCCGGAGGTCGCCGACGCCGTCGCCCGCTGCCACCGGGCCGGGATCCGGATCATCGTCGTCACCGGCGACCACCCGCGCACCGCGGTCGCGATCGCCAACCGGATCGGGATCGCCGGCGGCCACGCGCGGGCGATCTCCGAGGACCAGCTGGAGAGCATGAGCGAGGCCGAGCTCGACGCGGCGCTGGCCGGCGGCGGCGAGCTGGTCTTCGCCCGCTCGACGCCGGAGGCGAAGCTGCGGATCGCCGACGCGCTGCGCGAGGCCGGCCACGTGGTGGCGATGACCGGCGACGGCGCCAACGACGCGCCGGCCCTGCGCCGGGCCGACATCGGCGTCGCGATGGGGCGCTCGGGGACCGACGTCGCCCGCGAGGCCTCGACGATGGTCCTCACCGACGACAACTTCGCGACGATCGCCGCCGCGGTCGCGGCGGGGCGGCGGATCTACGACAACATCCGCAAGTTCATCCTCTACATCTTCGCCCACGCGACGCCGGAGATCGTCCCCTACCTGGTCTTCGCCCTCGGCGGCGGCGCGATCCCGCTGCCGCTGACCGTCCTGCAGCTGCTCGCGGTCGACGTCGGTACCGAGACCCTGCCGGCGTTGGCCCTGGGCCAGGAGGCGGCCGAGCCGGGGATCATGGAGCGGCCGCCGCGCCGTCGCAGCGAAGGCCTGATCCGCCGCTCGCTGCTGATCCGCGCCTGGCTCTTCCTCGGGCTGATCTCGGCGGCGCTGGAGATGTGCGCCTTCTTCTACGTGCTGCTGCGGGCGGGCTGGAGCCCCGGCGACGCGACCGGCGAGGGCTCCCCGCTTCACCACTCCTACCAGCAGGCGACGACGATGACCTTCCTCAGCATGGTCGCCTGCCAGGTCGGCACCGCCTTCGCGGCGCGGACCGAGCGCGCCTCGCTGCGCTCGATCGGCGTCTTCAGCAACCGTCTGCTGCTGTGGGGGATCGCCTTCGAGTTGGCGCTGACGGCGGTCCTCATCTACACCCCCGTCTTCCAGAGCCTGCTGGGGACGGCGGCGCTGCCCTGGTACTACCTGCTGGCGGTCGCGCCCTTCCCGTTCATCGTCTGGGGGGCTGACGAGATGCGGCGAGCGCGGGCTCGGCGGCGGGGTCCCGTACCTGCGTCCCCGCTTCGCCCCGCACCACCCGTGCCACGTCCGTGAGCGCGCCGATCGCCGCCCGGCGCCCGGTCCTCGCCGCGAAGCGGCAGGCGGCCTCCGCCTTCGGGGCCATCGAGCCGGCGGCGAGGTCCAGCTGCCGCAGCTCCTGCGGCTGCGCCTCGTGGATCGGCCGCTCGTCCGGCCCGCCCCAACCGGCGCGGACGGCGTCGACGTCGGTCAGCAGCACCAGCAGGTCGGCGTCCAGGCGCCGGGCCAGCAGGGCCGCGGTCAGGTCCTTGTCGACCACCGCCTCGACGCCGTGCATCGTCCCCAGCCCGTCGAGGGCGATCGGGATGCCACCGCCGCCGGCGCAAATCACCAGCGCGCCGGAGTCGACGAGCACCCGGAGGCTGCGGATCTCGGCGATCGCGTGCGGTTCCGGCGAGGGGACGAGGCGGCGGTAGCCGTCGCCGTCGCGGCCGACCGTCCAACCGCGGTCGAGGCGCAGGCGCTGCGCCTGCTCGGCGCCGTAGACCGGCCCGATCGGCTTCGTCGGCCGGCGGAAGGCCGGGTCGTCGCCCGCCACCACGACCTCGGTGAGGACGCTGACGACGTCTCGCTCGGGCAGCGCGTTGCGCAGCGCCAGCTCCAGCATGTGGCCGACCATCCCCTCGCTCTCGGCGCCGAGGACGTCGAGCGGGTAGGGGGGGACCTCGGCGAAGGCCTCGTTCTGAAGCGCCAGCAGGCCGACCTGGGGGCCGTTGCCGTGGGTGAGGATCACTTCGTGTTCCTCCGCGACCGCGGCAATCGCCGTCGCGGCGGTTTCGACGTTGCGCTGCTGGTTGGGGGCGGAGGCCCGTTCCCCCCGGCGGAGGAGAGCGTTGCCCCCCAGGGCGAGCACGATTCTCATGAGTCAAGGATCGCCCGCCCGGCCCGCTTTCCCATCGGTCCAAAGCCACACGCCGGGTTGCGGAATCCCGCGGTCGGGACAGAGGTGCGAGACTGCGAAATCGTCATGGAGAGTGGCGGGAGCGAGATCAGCGTCGTCCTCGCGGACGACCACAACGTGATCCGCAGCGGCCTGCGGGCGATGCTGGAGGCCGAGGAGGGGATCAGGGTGATCGGCGAGGCGGCCGACGCGGCCACGGCGCAGAAGCTCGTCCGCGACCGCCGCCCCGACGTCCTCGTCCTCGACCTGCAGATGCCGGGCGCCGAGCCGGCCCGCGACGTCCCGGCGCTGCGCGAGGAGGTGCCCGGGACCGCGATCGTGGTCCTGACGATGCAGAACGACCCCCGCCGCGCCCGCGAGCTGCTGCGCGCCGGCGCCGCCGGCTACGTGCTGAAGCAGGCGGCGGAGCGGCAGCTGACGGCGGCGATCCGCGCCGCGGCCGGCGGCGGCTCCTACATCGACCCGGAGCTGGGCGGCCAGGTCGCGCAGCTCGGCGCCGACCCGGTCGAGGCGCTGACCGAGCGCGAGCGCGAGCTGCTGCGGCTGCTCGCCCTCGGCCACACCAACCGCGAGATCGGGGAGAAGCTCTTCCTCAGCGTGCGGGCGGTGGAGGTGAACCGGGCCAAGCTGCTGGAGAAGCTCGGCCTGGAGACGCGGCCGGAGCTGGTCCGCTTCGCGATCGCCAACGGCGTCGTCGACGTCAAGCGCGACGGCGAGTCCTAGGACTCCAAGGCCCGCCCCTTAGCGCTGTTCCAGCGGGAAGGAGGCCGCGACCTCGGTCCCCTCGCCGGGATTCGAGCCGACCTCGATCCGGCCGCCGAAGAGCTCGATCCGCTCCCGCATCCCGGTCAGGCCGCGCCCGCCGCCCGCCGCCTCCGGGTCGAAGCCGCAGCCGTCGTCGCGAACGGAGATCCGGACCTCTCCCTCGTCTTCCTCGACCGCGAGCACGGCGCGGGAGGCGCCGGCGTGCTTGACCACGTTCGTCAGCGCCTCCTGGACCAGCCGGTAGACCATCCGCTCGCGGTCGCGGCCGGTCTCCTCCCCGCCCGCCTCCTCGCCGATCTCGATCTTCGTCTCGATCTCGACCCCGCCGCGGGCGGAGGTCTCTTCCGTCAGCGCCTGCAGGGCGCCGGCGAGGCCGAGCCGCTCCAGCGCCGCCGGGCGCAGGTCGTTGATCAGCCGGTTGAGCTCGTTGATCTGGACCTCGAGCCGCTCCAGGGTCTCCTCGGCGGCGCTCTCGATCCGCGCTGCCCGGTCCTCGCCCTGGCTCTGCAGGGCGGTGGCGAGGTGGATCCGGATCGCCGCCAGCCCCTGCAGGGCGTCGTCGTGCAGCTCCCGGGCCCAGCGCTCCCGCTCCTTCTCGGCCGACTCGACCTGCTGGCGCAGGCGGTCGGACTCGACCGTCTGCGCGGTGGCGACCGCGGTCGCGGCGCTGGCGGCGAAGGACTGCAGCAGCCGCAGGTCCTCCTGGTCGAACTCGACCCCGCCGGCTTCGCGGTCGAGGGCGACGAGGGTGCCGACGGCGCGGCCGCGGAAGAGCAGCGGCACCACCAGCGCCGCTTCGGCCCCGAGGCGCTCGCGCAGGCGCGCCTTCGAGGGCGGTGAGCTGCGCTCCAGCCGCTGCGAGACCCGGTCCTCCATCGCCGCCGCGAAGACGGCGTCGTCGAGCGGGACGGTGAAGTCCGCCGCCTCGTCGGAGAGCCGGCCGGCGCGGGCGGCGACGAAGAGGTGGTCGTCGCGGCGCAGGAGGACGAGCAGCGCCCGCGCGTCGACCAGCGCCCGCGCCCGCTTCACGATCAGGTCGAGGACGCGCTCGACGTCGGTCTCGCCGCCGACGGTGCGGGCGATGTCGACCGAGGTCTCGGCCCGGCGCAGCGCCTGCTCGACCTCGGCCTCGCGCTCGCTGAGGCTGGTGTAGAGGCGGGCGTTCTCGATCGCGATCCCGGCCCAGCTGGCGAGGGTCAGCGCCGCTTCCTCGTCGGCCTCGTCGAACACCTCGGCCCCCTGCTTCTCGGTCATGTAGAGGTTGCCGTAGGTCTCGCCGCGGACCGAGATCGGCACCCCGAGGAAGGAGTGCATCGGCGGGTGCCCGGGGGGGAAGCCGTAGGCGTGGGGGTGCTGGTTGACGTCGCGCAGGCGCAGCGGCGCCGGCTCGCGGATCAGCTCGCCGAGGACGCCCCGGCCGCGCGGCAGGTTGCCGATCTCCCGCCGGGCCGCCTCGTCGATGCCGACGTTGATGAAGCGTTCGAGTTCGCGCCGCTCGCGGTCGAGCACGCCGAGGGCGGCGTAGCGGGCGCCGGTCAGCTCCCGCGCCGCCTCCACCACCGACTCCAGCACCGCCTCGAGGTCGAGCTCGGAGAGCAGGCTGCTGCCGACGTCGATCAGCCGCCGGAAGCGCTCTTCGTCGACCTGATGGGTTTGGTCAGATCCCTCCATCTGGCCGCATACTCCCACCAATCGGGAGGATTTGGGAGGAATGGCGGGCTAGGAATGGAAAGCCGTGCCATGGTTGAGCGCAAGCTGAGCGTCGGCGAGTCCGTCGGCGAAATCTTCGCCATCTATCGCGAGCAGGCGGGTGTCCTGCTGCCGGTGGCGTTCTGGCTCTTCCTCGGAGTCGCGATCCTCGAAACCCTGCTCGAAGACAGCGTCGCCCTCCTCCTCGTCATCCCTCTCGCCCTGGCCGTCACGTTTCTCTATCAAGGGTTGGTGGTGGGTCTGGTTCGAGATGTGCAGGATGGTCGCCGCGACTCCTCCGTGGGCGATCTGATGCGCGCGGCGCTGCCGGTCCTACTGCCGTTGATCGGGGCCGGTTTCGTCGTCGGGATCGGGCTCGTGCTCGGGCTCCTGCTCTTGATCGTGCCCGGCCTCTTCCTGATGACGATCTGGGCCGTGACCGCCCCTGCGATCGTGATCGAGCGCCGGCGCGTCTTCGACGCCCTCAGGCGCTCCCGTGACCTCGTGCGCGGAAACGGCTGGCCTGTCTTTGGAGTGGTTCTCGTGACCTTCCTGATCGGCATCGTCGTCGGCGGCGGGCTCTTGTTGGCGGTTGCCGCCATCGCCGATGGGCTGATCCTGGAAGTCGTCCTCTCTGCTCTCGCCCAAACCGTCACCGCACCGATCGAGGCACTCGTCGCCTCGGTCCTCTACTTCCGTCTGCTGGCGATCCAGGCTGACGCGGCGCCCGCCGACTCAGTGCTGCAGGAGTCCGGCGACGGCGTTGGCTAGCTGCTCACCCCGCGGCGTCAGCGCGTACTCGGTGTGGGGCGGGCGGCCGGGGACGAGGCGCCGCTCGACGATCCCCGCCGCCTCGAGCTGCTCGAGGCGGTCGGAGAGGGTCGTCGGGGAGACGCCGGGGAGGGACTGGCGGAACTCGTTGAAGCGGGCGGCGCCGCTGGAGCAGGCGTAGATCGTCGCCATCGTCCAGCGGCGCTCGAGCAGGCCGGCGGCCGCCCGCATCTCGGGCGGCACCGGGGAGCAGTTGCGGCAGCGAGGGGACATGACCGCTCCTTACGCCGCCGCTACCTCGTGGCCCTTCTCGGCCGGCTCCAGCGCCAGCGCCAGCACCTCGTCGATGCTCATCACCGGGTGGAAGGTCATCTGCCCGCGCACCTCCTCGGGGACCTCGTCGAGGTCGCCGCGGTTGCGCTCGGGCAGGATCACCTCGGTCAGCCCGGCGGCGTGGGCCGCGAGCACCTTCTGCTTGAGGCCGCCGATCGGCAGCACCCGGCCCTGCAGGGTGACCTCGCCGGTCATCCCGACCGTGTGCTTGACCGGCCGCCCGGTCAGTAGGGAGACGAGCGCCGTGGTCATCGCCGTGCCGGCGCTGGGGCCGTCCTTGGGGATCGCCCCGGCGGGGACGTGGAGGTGGAACTCGCGCTGGAAGCGATCGGCCTCGATGCCGAGCTCCTCGCGGTGCGCCCGCACGTAGGAGAGGGCGATCCGCGCCGACTCCTTCATCACGTCGCCGAGCTGGCCGGTCAGGACCAGGCCTTTGTCCCCATCCATCGCGGTCGCCTCGATGAAGAGGATGTCGCCGCCGGCGCCGGTCACCGCGAGGCCGGTGGAGACCCCCGGGATCGCGGTCCTCTCGACCGACTCCTGGAAGAACTTCTGCCTGCCCAGCGCCTCGCGCAGCGCCTCGACGTCGACGGTCACGGTGCCCTCGACCTCGCCGGCGGCGATCTTCGTCGCCGCCGAGCGGATCACCTTGCCGATCTCGCGCTCGAGCCGGCGCACACCCGCCTCGCGGGTGTACTCGGAGATCACCGCGCGCAGCACCGCGTCGGAGACCTCGACCTCCTCCGGCTTCAGCCCGTTTCGCTTCAGCTGCCGCGGCAGCAGGTAGCCGCGGGCGATCGCCAGCTTCTCCTCGGTCGTGTAGCCGTCGAAGGAGATGATCTCCATCCGGTCCAGCAACGGCGCCGGGATCGTGTCGACCAGGTTGGCGGTGGCGATGAAGACGACCTCCGAGAGGTCGACCTCGACGTCGAGGTAGTGGTCGCGGAAGGTGTCGTTCTGGGCCGGGTCGAGCACCTCGAGCAGGGCCGCCGAGGGGTCGCCGCGCCAGTCGGCGCCGACCTTGTCGACCTCGTCGAGGAGGATCACCGGGTTCATCGTCTTGGCGTCGCGCAGGGCGCGGACGATCCGTCCCGGCATCGCGCCGATGTAGGTGCGGCGGTGGCCGCGGATCTCCGCCTCGTCGCGGATGCCGCCGAGGCTGATGCGGACGAACTCGCGCCCGAGCGCGCCCGCGATCGACTCGCCGATCGAGGTCTTGCCGGTGCCGGGAGGGCCGACCAGGGTGAGGATCGCCCCGTTGGCGCGCGAGTCGTCCTCGATCTCGCGCTCCTCGCGCAGCTTGCGCACGGCGATGAACTCGGTGATCCGTTTCTTCACGTCCTCGAGGCCGGCGTGGTCGGCGTCGAGCACCTCGCGGGTGTGGGCCGGGTCGAGCCGCTCCTCGGAGCGCTTCGCCCACGGCACCGCGATCAGCCAGTCGAGGTAGCTGCGGATCATCGAGCTCTCCGGCGACTGCTCGCCCTGGCGCTCGAGCCGCCGCAGCTCCTTCTCGGCCTGCTCGGCGACCGCCTCCGGCATCTCCGCCTCGGCGATCTTGCGCTCGTACTCGGCGATTAGGTCGGCCTCGTCCTCGCCCAGCTCCTTGCGGATCGACTCCATCTGTTTGCGCAGGAAGTAGTCGCGCTGTTGTTTCTGAGCGCCGGACTCGACGTCGTCGCGGATCTTGCTGCGGACCTGCAGCTCGGTTAGGCGCTGGCGCTGCAGCTCGACCGCCAGCTCGAGGCGGGCGGTGACGTCGATCGCCTCCAGCAGGCGCAGCTTGTCCTCGTTGGAGATGTCGGGGGAGAGGCCGGAGGTGTCGGCCAGCGCGCCCGGCTCGTCGATCGAGCGCAGGAAGGCGGCGATGCGGCCGTCGTCGCCGCGGTGCTCGAGGATCTCCTCAACCACGGCCCGGTATTCGGTCGTCAGCTCTTGGGTGTGCTCGTCGTCGGGGTGACCGTCGCGGATCTCCTGCACCTCGACCCGCAGCGAGTCGCCCTCGGCGGGCTCGGCGCCGCCGGCGATCAGCCCGCGGTGGAGGCCGACGACGGTGGCGACCGGCTTGCCGCGGCGCGAAAGCCCGGTCTCGATCACCTCGGCGACGACGCCGACGCGGCCGAACTCGCCGTCGCGGCGCGGGATCAGGAAGACGCGCTCGTCCTCGCCGACGTCGATCGGCAGGGTCGCGGTCACGGTGGGGAAGACGATCGCCTCGTCGAGCGGTATCAGCCGATAAGTCATAACCAAGTCCACTTTCTGTAGTTAGTCCTCAAACAGGATAGCGCTGGTGGTTTCCGCGTCAAGGGGTACGGTTGGCGGGTGGATCCCGAGCAGGCACGCAACCTCCTCGCCGAGGAGCGCAAGCGGGTGGAAGGCGACATCGCGGCCGCCGAGCGCGGCGGCGTCGAAGAGAGCGACGAGCGCCAGGAGCCCGGCGACTTCGCCTCGGAGGGGCTCTACCAGGACGAGCTCGACTCCGGGATCCTCGCCCAACTGAAGAACCGCCTGGTCGAGGTCGAGCGCGCCGAAGAGCGGCTCGCCGCCGGCACCTACGGGCTTTCGGTCCAGAGCGGCGATCCGATCCCGGACAAACGTCTGCTCGCCAACCCCTGCGCCGAGCTGACCCTCGAGGAGGCGGAGGCGCGTCGCCGATGAGCAAGGTCAAATGTCAGATAGCGATTTCGGCCGACGGCTACCTCGCCGGCCCCAACCAGAGCGAGGAGCACGGGCTCGGCGAAGGCGGCGAGGCGCTGCACGAGTGGGCCTTCAAGACCCGCTTCTTCCAGGAAATCCACGGCCGCGAGGGCGGCGAGGGCGGTGTCAGCGACGACGTCGTCCGCGAGGCCTCGGCCAACAGCAACGCGATCGTCATGGGCCGCAACATGTTCGGCCCCGTCCGCGGCTCCTGGACCGAGCCGATGTGGGAGGGCTGGTGGGGGGACGAGCCGCCCTTCGGGGTCCCCGTCTTCGTCCTCACCCACTACGAGCGCGAGCCGCTGACCCTTGGCAAGACCACCTTCCACTTCGTCACCGACGGGATCGAGAGCGCCGTCGCCCAGGCCCGCGAGGCGGCCGGCAACGGCCACGTCTCGGTCGGCGGCGGCGGCGAGACGATCCAGGAGACGATCCGCGCCGGCCTCCTCGACGAGCTACTGATCAACCAGGTGCCGATAATCCTCGGCGGCGGCGTCCGCCTGCTCGAGGACATCCCCCCGAGCGTGAAGCTCGAGCAGACGCGGGTGGTCGAGGCCCCCGGCGTCGCCCACCTTTTCTATTCGCTCTCCTACGAGTAGCTAGGAGCCGAGCAGCTTCGCCTTCTGGGCGGCGAACTCCTCCTCGGTGAGGATGCCCTGCGCTTTCAGCTCGCCCAGTTCTTTCAGCTGGTCGATCACCGAGCTCTCGCCGGCCGGCGCCGCCGCGGGCGGAGCTGCCTGGGGAGGCGGGGCCTGTTGGGCGTACTGCTGCTGTTCCTGCGCGGCCCAGCGCTCGCCCTGGCGTTTGGAGACGCGGTTGCTGACGGAGGTTGCGGTGCCGGCGATGACCGCGGTGCGGGCGACGCCTCGAAGCAGTCCTGGCATGGTCCTTCCTCTCTCTTAGGCCTCGGCCGCGTCGAGGGCGGCGAGGACGTCGTCGACGGGGATGCGGCCGCTGGCGACCAGCTGACCGCCGGAGCGGCGGACGGCGGCGGCGAACGGGGCCGCCCAGGTGTTCTCGAAGACCAGCAGCGCGGCCGCGGTGCCGGGCTCCAGCGCGGCGGCGGCCTCGGTCAGGTCGTCGTCGCTGAGCAGGCCCGAGGAGGCGCCCGCGAAGACCTCCAGCTCGGCCGCGCCGTCGCCGAGGTCGGAAAGCTCGAGGCCGGCGACCGTGCCGTCCTCGTCCTTGGCGACGAAGGCGAGGTCGAGGATCCTGATCAGGCCGCGGTCGACGAGGTCGACCAGATGCGGCGCCACCTCGCCCTTCGGTTGCCGCCCGGGCCACTCGACCAGCAGGTAGTCGATCGGGCCCATCTCAATCTCGTCCATCGCCGTCCTCCCTGTTGGGAAAGAAATCTGATCTAGGCAGTGAACCCTAGGCGATGCACCCGAGCGGGCGCCGCTATACCCCGATCTCGGCGGCGCCGCCGATCGGCAGCCAGCGGACCCGTTCGCGGACCTCGGCCGGCGCCTCGGCCAGCTCCGCCTCCAGGGCCTCGCGGCCCTGGCGGAAGTGCTTCCAGCCCTCGTAGTGGATCGGGATCGTCGTCTGCGGACGCAGCAGGCTGAGCAGCTCGACCGCTTCGGAGGCGCCGAGGGTGTAGCGCAGCGGGCCGGTGGTCGGGAAGCGGACGCCGCCGAGGTGGACCAGCGCGGTGCCGACGTCGACCCGGTCGGCGACCTCGCGGACGCCGTCGTAGAGGACGGTGTCGCCGGAGATCCACAGCGCGCCGTGCTCCTGTCCCTCCCAGCGCAGGGCGAACCCGACGACGTCGCCGACCAGCGGCCGGCTCAGCGGCGGGCCGTGGCGGCAGGGGGTGGCGGTGACCTCGATCGTCGGCTTGCCCTCGGCGCTCAGCTCGGTGGTCGCCCACGGCGCCAGCCCGCGGGCGTTGCCGCCGAGCCGGCGGGCGCCGGCCTCGGTCGTGATCACGGTCCCGGCGCGCGGCAGCAGCGCCCGGCCGGCCTTGTCGAGGTTGTCGTCGTGGTGGTCGTGGCTGAGCAGGACCGCGTCGATCTCGCCCAGCTCCTCGGGGGAGACCGCGGGATCGGTCAGCTTGGTCGAGCCGGTGCCCCAGCCGAAGCGGTACTTGCCGCCGGCGGGGTCGAAGGTCGGGTCGGTCAGCAGCCGCCAGCCGCCGACCTCAATCAGCACCGTCGGGCCGCCGATGTGAGTGATCCGCACGTCCACCTGCCCACCCTATGCGCCCGCGGGGCGTTCCGTGCGGTTAGGCTCGCGGCGACCCCGAACGAGGAGCTCTCCGCAGATGAACCAGTCGCCGAACCCCGACGTCGATCCGATGCGCTACGGCAGCCGCTTCCTGGTCGAAGACGCGCCCGACAAGGAGTTCCCCGCCAACGGCATGTCGGCGCTCGACGCGATGCGGATGGTCGACGAGGAACTGGTGCTGGAGGGGGACCCGTGGCGCAACCTCGCCACCTTCGTCACCACCTGGATGGAGCCCGAGGCGCAGCGGATCGTCAGCGAGAACCTCCACCGCAACTTCATCGACCACGCCGAGTACCCGATCTCGGCGGAGATCGAGGCCCGCTGCGTCCGCATGCTCGCCGACCTCTTCAACGCGCCGGGGGAGACGACCGGGTGCCGGACCCAGGGCTCCTCGGAGGCGATCATGCTCGGCGCCCTCTCGCTGAAGTGGAAGTGGAAGGAGCGGCGGGAAGCAGCGGGCCTGCCGGTCGACAAGCCGAACCTCGTCTTCGGCGGCGACGTCCACGTGGTCTGGGAAAAGTTCTGCCGCTACTTCGACGTCGAACCGCGGATCGTCCGCCTGCGCGAGGACAAGTACGTGATCGGGCCCGAGGACGTCGAGCCCCACGTCGACGAGAACACGATCGGCGTCGCCGCCGTCCTCGGCACCACCTTCACCGGCCACGCCGACGACATCCAGGGGATCAACGACCTGCTGCTGCGGCTGAAGACGGAGCGCGAGCTCGACGTGCCGCTCCACGTCGACGCCGCCAGCGGCGGCTTCGTCTGGCCGTTCCTCTACCCGCACTCGGAGTGGGACTTCCGGCTCGAGCAGGTGCGCTCGATCAACGTCTCCGGCCACAAGTTCGGGCTCGTCTACCCGGGGATCGGCTGGCTCGTCTTCCGCGAGAAGAGCGACCTGGCCGAGGACCTCGTCTTCTACGAGAACTACCTGGGCAAGACCGACGCCACCTTCACCCTCAACTTCTCCACCGGCGCCTCGATGGTGCTGGCCCAGTACTACAACTTCGTCCGCCTCGGCCGCGAGGGCTACTCGCACGTGATGCAGGCGATGGAGCAGAACGCGAAGGCGCTGGCCGGCAAGCTCGAAGCGATGGGGGACTTCGAGCTGATCGGCGCCGACAAGGAGCAGCTGCCGCTGGTCGCCTTCAAGCTGGCGGGGGAGAAGCCCTACGACGAGTTCGACGTCTCCTGGCAGCTTTCGGCCGAGCGCGGCTGGATGCTCCCCGCCTACACGATGCCGCCCGACGCCGAAGAGGTGAAGATCATGCGGGCGCTGGTCAAGGAGACCCTCGGCCGCCAGCAGGTCGACCGCCTCGCGAACGACATCGAAGAAGCCTGCGCGACGCTGGAGAAGAAGGGCGGCGCCCACGAGAGCGAGCGCAAGCAGATGAAGCGCAGCCCGGGGATGTAGCCGGGGCTAGCCCCCGGGCGGGCCGGCCCCCCACGGCCACCAGGCGCGGTCGCCGAGCCGGTAGGTGATCGCCGGGATCAGCAGGGCGCGGACGACGAAGGTGTCGAGGAGGACGCCGACGGCGACCGTGGCGCCGATCTGGACCAGCTCCTCCAGCGGCAGCAGGGTCAGGGTGGCGAAGGTGCCGGCGAGGATCAGACCGGCGCCGGTGACGACGCCGCCGGTGCTGACGAGGGCGGCGAGCGTGCCCTCGCGGGTCCCGCGCGCGGCCGTCTCCTCGCGCGCCCGGGTCATCAGGAAGATGTTGTAGTCGACCCCGAGCGCGACGAGGAAGATGAACGCCATCAGCTCGAGGTTGAAGGCGGTTCCGTCCATTCCGAGGACCTCGGTGAAGGCGAAGGTGGCGAGCCCGAGGGTCGCGGCGAACGAGGCCAGCACGGTCGCGATCAGGTAGGCGGGAGCGACCAGAGCCCGCAGCACCGCGATCAGGATCAGGCCGATCACGAACAGGACCAGGGGCACGATCAGCTTCGTGTCGCGGGCGTTGGTCTGCTCGATGTCGAGGTTCTCGACCGGGACGCCGCCGAGCAGGCCGCCGGGGGCGACCGCGTGGAGGCGGTCGCGAATTTCTTCTACGGCGGCTTCGGCCTCGCTGCCGTAGGGGTTGCCGCGGAGGACGAGGACGACCACGGCCTCGGCCGCGTCGGCCGGGACCGGCGTCGGCAGGACCAGCTGGACGCTCTCGAGGCGTTCCAGCTCGCGCGTCACCGCCGGCGCCTCCGCCGTCCGCACCACCGCGGTCAGGGGCGAGCCCAGCCCGGCCGGGAAGTGGCGTTCGAGCGCTTCGGTCCCGCGACTGGAGTCGGTCGGCTTCGTCACCCCCTGGCCGAACCCGAGCGTTCCGTGGCTGGTCAGGTTGCCGAGGGCGAGCACGGCCAGCAGCGCGAGGACGCCGACGACGATCCGGCCGGAACGGCGGCGCACCAGGTCGGCGACCCGAATCCAGATCGATGGGCGCGGAGCAGGGGGTCCCCTCCGTCGCAGATTTGGGGAGGCTCCTCCGGGGACCCCCTGCTCCGCCACTCGAGCGGGGGTGGCGGGCCAGAAAGCCCGGTCCCCGAGGATCGCCAGTAAGGCGGGGAGGAGGGTGAAGGCGGCGGCGAGCATCGTCGCGATCCCGATCGCCAGGACCGGGCCGAGCCAGCGGGTGGACTCGAGGTCGGCGACGAGGAGGACCAGCATCGCCGCGATCACGGTGCCGCCCGAGGCGGCGATCGCCGGCCGGGTCTCGCGGACGGCGTTTTGAAGGGGGGTCGGGGGGATCCCCTCCGTCGCAGATTTGGGGAGGCTCCTCCGGGGATCCCCCCGACCCCCTTCGAGCGCAGATAGCTCTTCCCGATAGCGGTGCACCAGGAGCAGCGAGTAGTCCGTGCCCGCGCCGAAGACGAGGACCAGGAGCAGCATCGTCCCCTCGGCGTTGACGACGATCCAGCCGGCCTCGATCAGCAGATAGGCGATGCCGATCGCGACCAGGTAGGCGAGGCCGACGACGAAGAGGGGGAGTACGGCGAGGATCGGCGCCCGGTAGACCGCCAGCAGCAGCAGGAGGACGAGGCCGAGGGTGGCGACCAGCAGGGTGCGACCGGCATCTTCGGCGACGCGCTCGAGGTCGGCGGCGATCCCGCCCGGCCCGGTGACGAACGCCCGCAGGCCGGGGCGTTCATGGGCCCGCAGGTAGCGGCGGATCTGCTCGACGCCGCTGACCACGGCGCCGCGGTCGGCGGCGTCGATCGCCAGCGCCAGCAGCGCCGCTTCGCCGTCCTTGGAGATCGGTCCGACGCCGTTGGCGAGCCGCGCCACCTGCAGCAGGTCGTTGCGGTATTCGCCCGAGAACGGGTCGACGATCGGCGTCGCCCCGGCCAGTTCGAGCCTGCCGAGCCCGTCGCCGATCCGCCCGATCGCCCCGACGTCGCCCTTGTCGAGCCCGCCGGGCCGTTCGAAGACGATCACCACCGGCACGTCTTCGCCGCCGGAGGAGGCGTGCTGCAGCGCCGCGAGCGCCCGCGTCGATTCCGAGTCCTCGGGGAGGAAGCTGCTCTGCCCGGCGGCGGTGACGTCGTCGATGTGGGCGTGGGCGAGGAGACCGGCGGCGCCGATCAGCAGCCAGATCGCGACCGCGAGCCATCGTCCTCGTGATCCGGTGGCCACTGCGGCAGCGTATTAGGACCCCCTCTCACGGGGTCCAGGGCAAATGACTGATTCGACTCGGCCTGGATGGGTAGAGAACGACTACATGGGATTGAAGCCGCTGTTCCTCGCTGCCTTGGTCGCCCTCTCCCTCGGCCTTGCCGCTTGCGGGGACAGCGGCTCCGATTCCACCTCCGAAGCGGAAACCAGTCCGCCGGCGAGCGAAGAATCGGCCGCCGAAACCGAATCGACCGAAAGCGAACCCGCCCCCAGCGGCGAGGCCTCGAAGTCGGAAAAAGTCGACATCGTCGAATTCACCTACCAGCCCGATCCCGTCGTGGTGCAGATGGACGGCAAGGTGATCTGGCAGAACCAGGACACCGCTCCCCACACCGCCACCGCCGACGACGGCAGCTTCGACACCGGCACGATCGAGAAAGGCAAGATCGGGTCGGAGACCTTCAAGGAACCCGGCACCTTCACCTACTTCTGCGAGATCCACCCGACGATGCACGGCACCGTCGAAGTGGTCGAATAGCCTGCACGCGCCGACGATGCCCTTCTGGATAGCGCGAAAAGCCGCACCCCACGTCTGGAAGCGGGTCCCCTGGGCGAAAGTCTGGGTGGTGACCCTCTGGCTCCTGAAGAAGGGCCGCGACCGGATCGAGGGCAACCTCACCAACCGCGAGCAGACCGAGTTCTGGAACCTGCTGAAGAAGTCCGGGGGCCGGCCGGCCAACCTCACCAAGCGCGACAAAACCCGGCTGAAGCACCTCGTCGGCAAGGCCATCCGCGGCTGAGTGGACCGAGAGGGGCCGCTTTTACCCTTCTGCACTTGCTATTTGCAGGAGGTTATGTAGCTCTCGCAAGACAACTTGTGCCGCCTAGGTGGTGACGCAAGTTTTCCCCGCTATATTTGCGTCATGGATGTAGAGCGCCTTGGTGCCAGTCCGATTGGTCGTCTTGTTCCCTTTACCGGCCCCGACCCCGCAACGCATGAGCTGGTCGAGGGCCAAGCCTTTCTGCCCGAGCCTCTACCTCAAACCTTGACGCTCTCAACGGAGACGTGGACCAAGGTCAATGCTGCCACGGCTGGTCTGGCTCGCTTGGATGGAGCCGCTCGGCTCATTCCGAGCCCGGCTCTTCTGCGCCGTCCCGCGCTTCGGCGAGAGGCTCAGAGTACGAGCGCCCTCGAGGGCACCTACGCTCCCTTTGCCGACGTGCTCGCCGCTGACCGCGATGATCAGGTGCGAATGAGCTCGGAGTTGCGGGAGATCCTCAACTTCGAGGAGATGGCCGAGCTGGCTTTCTCCTGGCCCGAGGACAGGGTGCTGTCGCTGAACATGCTGGGTGAGCTGCAACATACGCTCGTTCGTGGGACCCCGGGGGAACTTAGCGACGCTGGAGGTCTCAGGGACCGGATCGTCGTTATCGGTTCCCCGGGTCGAGGAATGGACGAGGCGAGATTCATTCCGCCGCCTCCGGGCGATCAGCTCCGCAGTGGTGTGGAAGACCTTTTGGACTGGATCAACTCCCCGGGCGGTCTACCTACGGTTGTGCAAGCGGCGATGGCGCATTACCAGTTCGAGACGCTTCATCCCTACTCCGACGGCAACGGCCGCCTGGGCCGTCTGCTGGTGATCGTCCAGCTCCTGCGAGGTGCGCTCATCCGGGAGCCGCTGCTAGTTGTCTCGCCCTGGTTCGAGCGCCGACGCGAGGCCTACCAGGATCACCTGTTGGAGTTGAGTTGTGGAGGGGACTGGGATCGATGGATCGCCTTCTTTGCCGAGGGAGTCGCTGCTTCGGCCACTGAGTCTCAACGTAAGGTCGAGGCATTGGTGGCGCTGCAGGAGCGGCTCCGAACTCGGGTGCAACTTGCGGGTAAGCGCGGCTCCGCGGAGCGCCTTGCTGCAGATTTGGTTGGCCGTCCATACGTATCCCGGAGCTACGTTGCGGAGCGCTACGGGCTGTCGGGGCAGGGAGCTATCAACGCGATCAACGTCTTGGTCGATCTCGAGATCTTGAAAGAGGCTGGTCTTTATGACTCCCGTAGGTCGCGTGTATACGTCGCCTCGGAGGTCGTCGAAATCGCGTCTTCTTGAAACGGCGCTTCCTCTGGGAAGATCCCCTGGTGCCCGAGGGGGAGCGAGACGACCTGGCGGAGCTGCTGGCGCGGCGCGCCCTGACCGAGGACGCCGCCCGTCCCGACGCGGTTGAGAAGCGCCACGCGGCCGGGGGGCGGACCGCGCGCGAGAACCTCGCCGACCTGGTCGACCCCGGCTCCTTCGTCGAGTACGGCCGCTACGCGATCGCCGCCCAGCGCGGCCGCCGCGAGGTCGCCGACCTGATCGCCCGCACCCCCGCCGACGGCCTCCTCGGCGGCACCGCCCGCATCAACGGCGACCTCTTCGCGCCCGAGCGCGCCGCCTGCGCCGTCCTCTCCTACGACTACACGGTGCTGGCCGGCACCCAGGGGGCGCTCGGCCACCGCAAGAAGGACCGCCTCTTCGAGCTGATCGAGCGGATGCGTCTCCCCGTCGTCTTCTACGCCGAGGGCGGGGGAGGGCGGCCGGGCGACACCGACTACCCGGTCGTCTCCGCCCTCGACACCCGCGCCTTCGCGCTCTGGGCGAAGCTCTCCGGGCTGGTGCCGCGGATCGCGGTCGTCCACGGCCGCTGCTTCGCCGGCAACGCCGTGATCGCCGGCTGCGCCGACTTGATCGTCGCCACCGAGGGCAGCTCGCTGGGGATGGGCGGGCCGGCGATGATCGCCGGCGGCGGCCTCGGCGACGTCGACCCCGACGAGGTCGGGCCGCTGGCGACGCAGGCCGCGAACGGGGTGGTCGACGTCGCCGTCGCCGACGAGGCCGAGGCGACCGCGGCGGCGAAGCAGCTGCTCGCCTACTTCCAGGGCGCGACCGCGCCCGGTCCCGAACCCGACCAGGCCCGGCTCCGCGAGCTCGTGCCCGAGCGCAAGCGCCGCGCCTACGACCCGCGGCCGATCGTCGAGACGCTCTGCGACGAGGGCTCGGTCACCTTCCTGCGCGAGCGCTTCGCGCCGGAGATGGTGACGGCGCTGGCGCGGATCGAGGGGCGGCCGCTGGGGCTGATCGCCAACGACACCCGCCACATGGCCGGCGCGGTGACGAGCGAGGCGTCGGACAAGGCGGCGCGGCTGCTGCAGCTCTGCGACGCCTTCGGGCTGCCGGTCCTCTCCCTCGTCGACACCCCCGGCTACATGGTCGGGCCCGAGGCCGAGGCGACCGGCCTCGTCCGCCACGCCTCGCGCCTGCTGGTTGCGGGCGCGGCGCTGCGGGTGCCGTTGATCGCCGTCGTCCTGCGGCGCGGCTACGGCCTCGGCGCCCAGGCGATGGTCGGCGGCAGCCTGCACGAGCCGCTGCTGACGGTCGCCTGGCCGAGCGCCCACCTCGGACCGATGGGCCTGGAGGGGGCGGTGCGGCTGGCGCTGCGCAAGGAGCTGGAGGCGATCCCCGACGAGGCCGAGCGCGAGCAGCGCGTGCGCGACCTCACCGCCCAGGCCGAAGAGAACGCGGCGGCGCTGAACGCGGCGGCGCTGTTCGAGCTCGACGACGTCGTCGACCCGGCCGAGACCCGCAGCCTGATCGCCTCGACCCTTACTGCCGCCGGCGACTCCCGTCCCCCCGGCGCCCACCGCTTCGTCGATACCTGGTGAACGAAAGGACATGCCGTGACCGACCACACCACCGACTACTCCGACCTGAAGGCGCTCTTCGTCAACTGCACGCTGAAGCGCAGCCCCGAGACCTCGAACACGCAGGGACTGATGGACAAGTCGATCGCGGTGATGCGCGCCCAGGGGGTCGAGGTCGACCAGATCCGCGCGATCGACCACGAGATCGCGGTCGGCGTCTGGCCGGACATGACCGAACACGGCTGGGAGCGGGACGAGTGGCCGCAGATCTACGAGCGGGTGATGGCCGCCGACATCCTCGTCCTCGGGATGCCGATCTGGCTGGGGGAGAAGTCATCGGTCGCGACCCACGTGATCGAGCGCCTCTACGGCAACTCCCACCTGCTGAACGACCAGGGACAGTGGGCCTATTACGGCCGGGTCGGCGGCTGCATCGTCACCGGCAACGAGGACGGGATCAAGCACTGCGCGATGAACGTCCTCTACTCGCTGCAGCACCTCGGCTACACGATCCCGCCGCAGGCCGACTCCGGCTGGATCGGCGAGGCCGGCCCCGGCCCGTCCTACCTCGACGAGGGCTCCGGCGGCCCCGACAACGACTTCACCAACCGCAACACCACCTTCGCCGCCTGGAACCTGATGCACATGGCCCGCATCCTCAAGGACGCCGGCGGGATCCCGGCGCACGGCAACCAGCCGGAGGAGTGGGAAGCGGGCTGCCGGTTTGACTCGCCGAACCCGGAGCACCGGAGCTAGCATCGTTTCCAACCTTTTCCCCGTTCTGGCGGGGAAAAGGTTGGAAACGATCACCAGCGGGCGTCGTGCTCCTCCATTACGCCTAGGCCCGAGGCGAGCTCGACGCCGCCGAGGGCGCCGCTAAAGCTGCCGAAGCGGTGGCGGTAGTCGGAGCGGATCAGGAGGTAGTTCTCGTTGTGGACATGTTCTGACTCGGCGTGGAAGTCGAGGCGGTCGCCGTCGAGATCGATTCCCTCGTCGCTGAAGCTGACCGGGGCCGGCTCGGCGGGCTCGCCCTCGATCCAGATCGCCCGCTCGCTGCCGCTCGCGGGGTCGTTGATCCCGGTGACCAGGTTCCAGGCGACGGCGCGACCGTCCGCGGCGGTCCCGACCCCCGCCGACCAGTGCCAGCTCGTGTGGCGCTGGTGGTGGCCGGCGGACTCGTCGTCGACGCCGCGTCCCGCGACCTCCCAGCGCCGGCCCGGCACCTCGATCGTGCCCTCGACCGGCATCCCGACCCGCTTGCGGGTCCAGGCGGTGGCGCGGCCGCTCGGGCAGGTGACCTCGATCGGCGCGATCTCCCCGAGCCGGAGGTCGGCGCGGAGGCCGGGGCCGTCGATCTGCAGCCGCGGCCCCTCCAGCGTCACCTCCCTGCTGCCGGGGCGGAGGGCGGTATGCGACCACTGCCGGCCGCTCTCGCGGTCGAGGAGAACCCAGAACGACTGCGTCAGCGGCCCGACCTCTGCCCGCGCCGCGCACAGCATCACCTCCTCGGCGAAGAGGCCGACGTAGCGCCAGCGCTTGCGCAGCTGCCGCTGCTCGAAGAGGGGGAGGGAGGCGGGGTCCACCGCGCGAAGGTACACGTCTAGGCTGGCTCCGTGGACCAGTTGATCCAGATCGTCGGCGCCCTGCTGATCCTCGCCGGCTTCGCCGCGGTCCAGTTCGAGCGCATGCGACCGGACTCCCGCCTCTACCTCGCCCTCAACCTCGTCGGCTCCGCGATCCTCGCCGTGCTCGCCTGGGTCGAATCCCAGTGGGGCTTCCTCCTGCTCGAGGGAGTCTGGGCGATCGTCAGCGCCTGGGGCCTGTGGGTGGCGCTTTTTGGTCCCCCCAGGGCGCCAAAAGCGCCACACGCCTAGCCCGCGTTCGCCTCCAGCCGCGCCGCGAGCCGTTTCATCCCGCGCTCGCGCGCGGCCTCGGCGCCGCCCGCCCAGTCGGTCGGCCTGTCCTTGGGCCGCTTGACGCCGGCGTCGCGCAGGGTCGCGATGTCCTTGAACTTGAGCAGGTCCTCGCGACCCTCGATCAGGGCGCCGCGCAGCGCCGGCCGCCGCTCCCGGATCGCGTTGTCGAGGATCGCCTCCAGGGAGCCGTGCGCTCGCAGCAGCTCGGCGGCCGTCTTCGGCCCAACCCCCTTGGCGCCCGGCAGCCCGTCGGAGGGGTCGCCGCGGAGGGCGATGAAGTCCGGCACCAGCTCGGGGCCGATCCCGTAGCGCTCCCGCACCTCCGCCGGACCCACCTCTTCGGCGCCCGCTTTGCCGCCGGTGCGGACGTAGAGGACGGTCACGTCCTCGTCCGCGCACTGGTACATGTCGCGGTCGCCGGTCAGCAGCAGCGCCCGGCCTCCGGCCTCGGCCTCGAGTCGCCCGTAGGTGCCGAGCAGGTCGTCGGCCTCGAGGTCCTCGGCGACCGCCACCGTCCACCCGAACGCCTCGAAGAACTCGCGCGAGTCGGCGAACTGGTGGGGCAACTCCTCCGGCATCGCCTCCTCGCGCTCGGCGTGGTAGGCGGGATAGAGCTCGGTCCGGTAGGCGGCGGCGTCGGGGCCGAAGCAGAGGACGACGGCGCGCGGCTGGTGCAGTTCGACCTCGCGCAGGATCAGGTTCGCGGTCCCGAGCAGCGCGTTGACCGGCCTCCCGTCGGGCCCGGTGATCTTCTTCGGTAGCGCGTAGAAGGCGCGGAACAGCATCGAGGGGGCGTCGACGGCAAGTAGCGGCGCGGGCACGGACACGTTGCACTTATATGACACCCCGCCCGTCGGCGTTCGTCCTTTGTACCCCTATAGGACAACAAAGGACGAACGCCGGTTTATTGCTTAAGATCGCTCGATCAAGCGCCTGCTCTTTCTCATCGGGTTTGCGGTCGCGGCTCTCGCTTTTACCTCGGCGCCGGAGGCGCAGGCGCTCGACTACGACTGCGCGGACTTCTCGAGTCAGGCGGAAGCCCAGGAATATCTCCTCCCCGGAGATCCCTACAACCTCGACGGTGATGACGACGGAGTCGCCTGCGAGGACCTCCCGTGTCCCTGCTCGAGCGCAGCCCCGCCACCACCGCCTCCTCAGGAACCCCCTCCTGCGGAACCACCGGGAGAACGCCCGCGGTTGAGGGTGTACGTGGCCTGCGGGTTGAGTCAAGCGGCGCCACCGGCTCGCGAATGCTCGCACCGCGGCAGGGTCGGCGCCTTCTTCCGGACTTCGCAGTCGTTGACCTACACCGTCTGCATCACCTTCCCGAGCAAGCGGCGGCTCTGCGCGCGAAACCAAGCCGCCGAAGCCGAAACCACCTACGTCAACAGGATCACCACCTCGGTCGTCGGTTGGCACAAGGTCGTCTGGTTTGCCGACGGCCGCCGCCTGGTCCGCTGGTTCTGGCATCGCTGACCCGGCCGCCGCGGGTGGCTAGAGTCGTGCGCGGCATGAAGGCGCTCGACATCACCGACCTGGAGAAGCGGTACCCGACCGGGGTGGAGGCGCTGCGCGGCGTCTCGCTGGCGATCGAGCCGGGGGAGCTGTTCGGCCTGCTCGGGCCCAACGGGGCGGGCAAGTCGACGCTGATCCACTGCACGACCGGGCTGGCGCAGCCGACCGGGGGCTCGATCTCGGTCTTCGGCCACGACGCGATCGACAACTACGCCGAGGCGCGGCAGGCGGTCGGGCTGGCGCCGCAGGAGCCCAACCTCGACTGGTTCCTGACTGTCGAGGAGACGCTCGACTACCACGCCGGCTACTTCGGGATGCCGCGCCGCGAGCGCCGCGAGCGGACCAAGGAGCTGCTCGAGACCTTCTCCCTGACCGAGAAGCGCGACGAACGCACCCGCACCCTCTCGGGGGGGATGAAACGGCGGCTGATCCTCGCCCGGGCGGTGATGCACCGGCCGCGCCTGCTGATCCTCGACGAGCCGACCGCCGGGGTCGACGTCGAGCTCCGCCTCGAGCTCTGGCACTACGTCCAGAAAATCAACCAGGAAGGGACGACGATCCTGCTGACCACGCACTACCTCGAGGAGGCCGAGCAGCTCTGCGACCGGATCGCCTTCATCGCCGAAGGGCAGATCGTCGCCGAGGGGAGCAGCGAGGAGCTCGCCGAGCGCTTCGACGTCGCCAACCTCGAGGACGCCTACCTCGCCCTCGTCGGCCGCAAAGAGCTCTCCCGCTCGCACATCGAGACGGCGCCGGAGGTGGAGGCGTGAGCACGGCGCAGATCCGGCTGGCGACGCTCTGGCGGCGCGAGGTCAACCGCTTCATGAAGATCAAGAAGCAGACGATCGGCGCGCCGCTGCTGGAAACCTTCCTCTACATCACGATCTTCGGCGCCGCCCTCGGCTCCCGGATCAAGGAGCTGCACGGGATCGACTACGTCCTCTTCGTCATCCCCGGCCTGATCATGATGGCCTGGGCGATCAACGCCTTCACCAACAACTCCTCCTCGATCCTCCAGCAGAAGTTCCAGGGGGCGATCCAGGACCAGCTCTCCTCGCCCGCCTCGCCGGCCGAGCTGCTGCTCGCCTTCTCGCTCGGCGGCTTCATGCGCGGCCTGATCGTCGCGACGCTGACCTTCCTCGTCTCCGTCGTCCTCGTCGGCCTCCCGGTCGAGCACGTCCTCGTCCTCGTCCCCTCGCTCTTCCTCGTCGGCTTCTTCTTCAGCCAGCTCGGGGTCCTGATCGGCGTCCGCGCCGAACAGTTCGACGACGTCGCCTTCGCCCAGACCTTCGTCCTGCAGCCGCTGATCTTCCTCGGCGGCGTCTTCTACTCGGCCTCGCTGCTGCCGCAGCCATGGGAGACGCTGACCCGCTTCGACCCGATCTTCTACATGATCAACCTCGTCCGCTACGGCTTCGTCGGCTTCACCGAAGTCAATATCTGGCTCTCCCTGCTGGCCCTGACCGGAGCGACCGCGGCCCTCTTCCTCGTCAACCTCCGCCTCTTCAGCCGCGGCTACCGGCTGCGCGCGTAGCTAGCCGACGTTGCCCTCGATCCAGGCGAGGTAGCCGGCGGAGCCGGCGACGATCGGGGTAGCAATGATCTCCGGCTCGTCGTAGGAGTGGACCTCGCGGATCGCTGCCTCGACCGCCTCATAACCCGCCCGCGTCGTCTTCGCCAGGCACTGCCACTCCCGCTCCTCCTCGACCGCCCCCTGCCACCGGTAGCGACTGACGATCGGGCCCACGACCTGCACACAAGCCGCCAACCGCCGCTCGACCAACAGCTCAGCGATCCGCCCCGCCTCCTCCTCGGACCCCGCCGTAGTCAAAACCTGCACGCAGCCGCTCACGCGCAATCACCCAACTCGCAAATCCTGTCGGAGGGGTGATCGGGGTACCCCCTCCAGACACTCAACATCGAGCCATAGCGAGATGTGTCTGGAGGGGGTACCCCGATCACCCGACCACGATCAACCAGGATCGGCGACCGGCACCGCGACTTTGTCGTGGTCGTCCGGCAAAAGCAGGATCGCCCCCTCGCCGGTGACGTAGGCCTCCTCGCCGTGCTGGTTGATGTCCATGCCCATCGCCTCTTCTTTGTCCGTCGCCCGCAGCGGCATCACCGCGCCGATCACCTTCAGCAGGACGAAGGTCATCACGAAGGCGTAGACCGGCGCCGCCAGCGCCGCCAGCACCTGGTCGAGCAGCTGCTCCGCGTTGCCGTAGAGCAGCCCGTCGGAGACCCCGTTCCAGGTCTCCTGCGCGAAGAAGCCGATGAAGAGGATCCCGAAGAAGCCCGCCGTGCCGTGGGCGGCGAGGACGTCGAGGGTCTCGTCGACCCGGGTCCGCGTCCGCCAGACGATCAGCCCATAGCTGGGGATCGCGCCGAGGGCGCCGAGCAGCATCGCCCAGCCGGGACTGACGTAGCCGCCCGCCGGGGTAATCAGGACGCAGCCGACGATGATCGCGGTGGCCGCCCCGATCGCCGTCACCTTGCGCCCTCGCATCAGGTCGAGGGCGAACCAGACGACCAGCGTCGCCGCCGGGCAGAGCAGCGTGTTGGTGAAGGCGAGGACGCTGCCTTCGCCGGTCGAGAAGCCGCTGCCGCCGTTGAACCCGAACCAGCCGAACCACAGCAGGCCGGCGCCGAGCAGGACGTAGACGGCGTTGTGGGGGAGGAGCGCCTGGCGCCCGTAGTCCTTCCGCGCGCCGACGACCAGGGCCGCTGCCAGGGCCGAGAAGCCCGAGGCCATCTCGACCGGGACGCCGCCGGCGAAGTCCAGCGTGCCGCCGGCGATCAGCCAGCCGCCGCCGAAGGCCCAGTGGGCGAGGACGGCGTAGACCAGCACCGACCACAGCGCCGAGAAGACGAGGAAGGGCCCGAACCGCATCCGCTCGACCACCGCGCCGGAGATCAGCGCCGTGGTGATGATGCAGAAGGTCGCCTGGAAGGCGAAGAAGACGAGCTCGGGGATATTCGTCCCTTCCCGCGGGGCGAAGTCGACGCCGCTCATGAAGGCGTTGCCGAGGCCGCCGATGATCGCCCCGTCGCCGTCGAAGGCGAGCGAGTAGCCGACCGCCGCCCAAGTCACCGTCGCGACCGCGATCGCGGCGATGCTCATCATGAAGGTGTTGAGGGTGTTCTTGGAGCGCACCAGCCCGGCGTAGAAGAGCCCCAGCGCCGGCGTCATCAGCAGCACCAGCGCGGTGGCGATCAGCATCCAGGCGGTATCTCCCGTGTCGACGCCGCTCATTTGCTCACCGGCGTCACGGCGCCCTCGTCGCTGTCCCCGGTGCGGATCCGCACCGCGTGGTCCAGGGGCACCACGAAGATCTTGCCGTCGCCGACTTCGCCGGTGCGGCCGCCTTCGCAGAGCGCGTTCACGGTCTGGTCGACGAAGCCGTCGGAGACGGCGACCTCGAACCGGACCTTCTCCGAGAGGCCCATCTGCACGGTCGTCCCGCGGTAGGTCTCGACCCGGTCCATCTCGCCGCCGTGGCCTTGGACCCGGCTGATCGAGAAGCCCCGGACCTCGGCCCGGTGCAGCGCCTCGAGGACCTGGTTCGCCCGCTCGGGGCGGACGATCCCGATTACAAGTTTCACTTTTCCTTCCTCTCCCCTAGAACAAGAACCTGCCGGGCGCGAGCCTATCGGGATGGCAAGCGGGATTGCGGCCACGCCGTAACCACCTCGGCCGAGGCCCGACCCTCCCTACAATCCGGGGCGAATGGCGACGCGGGTCCGCAGGCGGCGACGCAAGCCGCACCATCCCATCTGGCACAAGATCGCGATCCCGCTGGGGATCCTCGCCGCGCTTGTGGCGATCGCCGGTGGGATCGCGGCCGCCTGGGCGATCAACATCTACAACTCGGCGCCGCCGCTCTCCAGCCTCAAGCCGGTGCAGAAGGGGCGCTCCTCGGCGATCTACGCCGCCGACGGCAGCCTGATCGGCTTCATCCGCTCCGAAAACGTGCGCCAGCCGTTGCCGGAAAAGTCGCAGCCGCAGGTCCTGCGCGACGCGACGATCGCGATCGAGGACAAGAACTTCTACGAGCACGGCGCCCTCGACTACGAAGGCATCGCCCGCGCCGCCTGGAAGGACCTGCAGGCCGGCGCCGCGGTGCAGGGGGCCTCGACGATCACCCAGCAGCTGGTCCGCAACCTCTACATCCACAACCCGGAAAACACGATCAAGCGAAAGCTGATCGAAGCCTCGCTCGCGGTCGAGCTCGAGGAAGCCCACGACAAGAACTGGATCCTCACCCAGTACCTCAACAGCGCCCCGTACGGGACGGTCGAAGGGCAGACCGCGGTCGGCGCCGAGGCCGCCGCCCAGACCTACTTCTCCAAGCCCGCCAAAAACCTCAACCTGACCGAGGCGGCGCTGCTCGCCGGCCTGCCGCAGGCACCCTCCGAATACAACCCCTTCCTCGACCCGAAGGCGGCGCTGAAGCGGCGCAACGAGGTCCTGCAGGTGATGCACGAGCAGGGCTACATCGACGGCGACGAATACCGCGAGGCGCGGACCAAGGGCCTCGGCCTCAACGCGGGGGACAAGTACCAGGTGATCAAGGACCCGTTCCTCTTCGACCTCGTCCAGAACGAACTGATCGAGGAGTACGGGATCAACACCGTCCGCAAAGGCGGGCTGAAGGCCTACACGACGATCGACCCCGACCTGCAGTCGAAGGCCGAATACGCGGTCGACAACTACTGCTCCGTCTGCTACCCCGAAGGCGGTCCGGTCGCCGGCCTCGCCTCGGTCGAGCCGGACACCGGCGCCATCGTCGCCCTCGCCTCGACCGAAGGCTACGCCGACGAAAGCCAGTTCAACTACGCCTGGCAGGCGCGGCGCCAGCCGGGGTCGTCGTTCAAGACCATCGTCCTCACCGCCGCCGTCAAGGAGGGGATCGACCCCGGCAGCACCTACTACAGCGGCAGCTCGCCGATGACTCTGGAGATCCCCGGCGGCGGCACCTGGACGGTGAACAACTCCGAGGGCGAGGGCGGCGGCACCTACGACCTCGAAAGCGCGACCTGGCACTCCGTCAACGTCGTCTACGCCCAGCTCGACCTCGACGTCGGGCCCGAAAACGTGACCCGGATGGCGCAGGAAATGGGGATCGAATCGCCGCTGCAGTCGGTGCCCGCGGAGGGGATCGGCGGTCTCGGGATCGGCGTCACCCCGCTGGAAATGGCCGACGCCTACGCGACCCTCGCCAACGGCGGCGTCCACCACGACCCGACCGCGGTCAGCAAAGTCGAGTTCCCCGACGGCAAGGTCGACGACTTCGAGAAGGACTCCGGCGAACGCGTCCTCACCGAGGGCCAGGCCTACGAAGTGACCCGCATCCTCGAGGGCGTGATCACCCAGGGCACCGGCGCCGGCTACACCACGATGGGCTGCTCCGACGCCGCCGGCAAGACCGGTACCTCGGAGGAGCTCTCCGACGCCTGGTTCGTCGGCTACACGCCGCTCTTCTCGACCGCGGTCTGGGTCGGTCACCCGACCACGCGCGAATACACCGGCTTCGGCGGGCCCACCGCGGGCCCGATCTGGGCCAACTACATGTCCGAAGCGGTCGCCGGCGACTGCCCCGAATTCGAGACCGGCTCGGCGCCCGAGCTCGAAGGCCTCGACAGCGACCACACCTCTTCGAGCGACTACAACAGCTACGAAGAAGAAGAAACCTACGAAGGCGAAGAAGAATCCGAAGACGAGGGCAAAGGCAAAGGCGGCGACGGGGGCGGCGAAGAAAACACGCCCGAGCCCGAACCGACTCCCGAACCAGAACCGGCCCCGGCGCCCGAACCCACCCCGGCGCCTTCAGGCCCCAGCGGCGGCGGTATCAGCGCCGGCTGATCGCCCTCTCCGAACTTGTCCTCGTCATGGCGAGGAAAACCTCGGAGGAGTACCGGCCCGATCAGCCTCTCCGAACTTTGGGTGCCGCCTACAGGGCACCAAATCTCGGAGTCGTTGTATCTCCTCAGTCGGTGAGCGCTTCGCTGGTACAAGCATCTGACAGCCATCTGGATGGCGCTCCCGCCAGAACTGCGCGAACAAAGCCCGGACCGCATCCTTTTTCAGGACCTCCTCGCCCTTGGCCAGTTTCACCAGTAACGGAGTAGCCGGAACCACTCGGCGCTGCTTCTCTCCAGTCTGTCGTCTCGCCATACCTGGCTGTCAGCAAAGAGGTTGTGAAGCATCGCCTCCTGTAGCGAGCCGCCGAAGACGGTGCGGGTCAGCGTGCAAGCCCGGCTTAGGCGTCTCCTAGGGCCGGTTATTTCACTTCCTCTCGGCCCCCGGATCGAGTACCCGATCTAAAGGGGACCGCAAGTTTCGTATATAAACCTCACCGGTATTGAGGAAAGCCGACCCGGGAGGCGTCGCGATGAGGTGTCAAAGGAAGTCGATCATGGCCGTGGGAGCGATCATCGTCATCGTGATCGCGGCTGGGTGTGGGGCCGGAGAAGAAACGGCATCGACGGTCACCGTGACGGAGCCGTCAACGCCAAAGTCCGCCGAAGTTGAATCCGGGAAGTCCAAGTCCTCGGAACCCGCCGAGGCCACGGAATCCGCTGAACCGAGCGCGACGCCGTCGCAGGAAAACGCGCTGGAATCGGCGGAAAGCTACCTCGAATACACCGCTTTCTCAGAATCAGGCCTCGTGGGACAGTTGAAGTCCGAAGGCTTCAGCACGGCAGACGCTCAGTACGGCGCGAGCCACGCAGGAGCAGACTGGAACGAACAGGCGGTCAAGTCTGCAGAAAGCTACCTCGAATACACGTCGTTCTCGGAATCGGGTCTGGTGGGCCAACTCAAGTCCGAAGGGTTCACGCCGTCCCAAGCGGAATACGGCGTGTCGAAGGCATACAAATAAGACCCACGCAAGGCGGCCAGCGGGGCGACGCCAGGCGGAGGAAAACCGGCCAGGTAGACAGGGAGGGACGCCGGCGAATCGCCTGCGCGCGTAGGCGGGTTGGGGACATGCCAGCCCCCGCCCCTTCCGCCGTCGGGTAGCGCCGCACAGGCAAACGGTGCGGCCACTTCGGTCGCTGCACCGGCTGCAAGGGTCTGACGTGGGAGACCTATATCTGGGTTCCCGAGATGATGGAGCCGGATGACGTGACGCTGCACCAGCTCTATCCACAGGAGCGGAGCTTCACGGATCTGCCGCAGCGTGTCCGAGATCGGTACGAGCGGATGCTGGAGCTTCAGCACGCGCCGGGCG
This sequence comes from Solirubrobacterales bacterium, assembly GCA_035764245.1. GTDB lineage: Bacteria > Actinomycetota > Thermoleophilia > Solirubrobacterales > 70-9 > VAYN01. Next base: position 25,065 of record DASTZP010000008.1, on the reverse strand, counting down.
CCTTTGCTATGCGACCGGCCGACTACTGAAGGCGATGTGCGCCGACCAAGGGGTCCATCCAAAGACCGAATAACGCCGAACTCAGGCGCTTCGTGGAGTCGTTTCTGGACTTCCTCTACTGGGGTCCGGCAAACCTCGCGCGGGTGACCGCCGAGTTCAAGCGGCGCGAGGCCAAAGCAGCAGCGGCCACTCAACCCTAGCCAGCGACGCACTGCCTTAAGACAAAGGCCGAGCTACTCCCCGATCAGCTCGATCCGGTAGCCGTCCGGATCCCTGACGAAGCAGATGCGGTGGCCCTCGGTGCGGCCGCCGGGTCGGTAGGGCGGCTTTTCGGGCTCGATGCCGAGGGAGGAGAGGCGCTCGAGGGTGCCGTCGAGGTCCTCGACCCCGAGGGCGATGTGGTTGTAGCCGGTGCCGTGGTCGTACTCGGCGACGCCGTGGTTGTAGGTCAGCTCCAGGCGCGGGTCCTCGCCGGGCATCGCCATGAAGACGTTGATCGCCTCGTCGCCGATCGGCATCCGCCGCACCTCCTCGAACCCGAGCTTCTCGTAGAAGCCGACGGAGCGATCGATGTCGCCGATTCGGTAACAGGTGTGGAGGAAGGTTGGCACCGCTGCCGCTCAAGGTTACCGAGGGCGGAATTGGCCCAAAAGCGGGTAGCGCCTCGATCCGCGGTTTGAACTCCCCCGACCGGAGTACTACCGTGCTTCGGCGGCCGGGCGGGGAGACGCCTCTGGCCGTTCAAATCTCACTCGAGAAAGGATTGCTTTGCACAAGCTTTCACGCCGCGCCCGTCTGCGGGCCACGGCTCTCGCGGTCTCGACGGCCGCTCTTGCTCTCGTCCTCGTAGCCCCCGGCCTCGCCACCGCCGCGACGCCGACCGGCGTCACCCAGCAGGTGAATATCGAGCTGACCAAAGGCAAGCTGAAATTCGTCGGGCCGGAAGCGGTCACCGTCGGCGACAAGCTGGAAATCGTCAACGAGACGAACCCGAAACAGGTCGGTCCGCACACCTTCTCGCTGGTCACCAAAGGCTCGCTGCCGAAGACCCCGAAAGCGCGCAAGGGCTGCTTCGCGCCGAAACACATCTGCCTCTCGATCGCGATCTGGCACGGCTTCAACCCGAAAACCGAACAGATCACGAAGAACCCGGCCAAAGCCGGCCCCGCGGGCTGGAGCACGGCGGGCAGCAATAGCAAGAAGGGCGACTCCTGGTTCACCGAAAAGAAGGGCGACGCCTTCAGCCAGGAAGTGACCGCCGCGGCGGACACGACGCTCTACTACCTCTGCGCCGTCCACCCGTGGATGCAGGGCAAGGTGAACGTCACCGCTCCGATCGTGCCGCTGCCGGCGGTCTAGCGACACGTCTGGGCAGCTCTCAAGCACGCCCCGCTTCGGGCGCCGAGCCCTGCTCGGCGCCCTCGGCGGAGGCACGCTGGCCGCGCTCCTGCCCCTCCGGGGCGGGGGCGGCGGCCTGCTGCCGCTGACGGCGGAGCCGCCGCCGGCGCTGGCGGCGACGCCCTTCCGCGCCCGGCTGCCGATCCCCCCGGTCCTGCGCGACGACCACGTCCGGATCGGGATCCGCGAGGCCGAGCAGCAGATCCTCCCCGGCCGCAAGACGAAGCTCTGGACCTTCGGCGGCAGCTTCCCCGGCCCGACGATCCGTCGCCGCGCCGGCGAGCGGACCCGGGTCACCTTCCACCACGAGCTGCCGGAGCAGGCGGGGGAGCTCTCGATCCACCTCCACGGCGCCCACACCCGGACCCAGTTCGACGGCCAGCCCGGCGGCCTCACCTCCCGCCAGCCCACCTCCTTCTTCTGCGACATCCCGCGCGGGCTCTCCGCCCGGGCGCAGGGCAACGACCTCCTGCTCGAGCCGGGCGGCCGCAAAACCTACGTCTACGACCTGGTCGAGGACGGGCGGCCCGAACGCGCCTCGTTCCAGTGGTACCACGACCATCGCCTCGACCGCACCGCCCCCCACACCTGGAAGGGGCTGGCGGGGATGTTCATCGTCGACGACGCCTTCGAGGAGGCGCTGGACCTCCCCGCCGGCGACCGCGACCTGCCGCTGATGATCTGCGACCGCACCTTCGACCGCCGCAACCAGCTCACCGACCCCTTCAGCGACCGCCGCCCGCCCGCCGACGGCATCCTCGGCGAGACGGTCCTCGTCAACGGCGCCTACATGCCACACCACCCGGTCAGCCCCTGCCGCTACCGGCTGCGCCTGCTCAACGTCTCCTCCTTCCGCAGCTACAACCTGCAGCTCACGGGCGGCGCCCCGATGCTCCAGATCGCGACCGAGAGCGGGCTGATGCCGAAGCCGGTGCGCCGCCGCGAGATCCTGCTCGGCCCGGCCGAACGGGTCGAGGTGATCGTCGACTTCTCGCGGATGGCGGGGGAGACGGTCGAGCTGCGCAGCAGCAAGCGGCACGCCGGGCGCAACCCGGTCGGCGCCCGCACCTACGGCGGGGCGCTGATGCAGTTCCGGGTCGGCGGCGAGCGCACCCCGGACCGGGTCCACGTCCCCCGTCACCTGCGACCGCTGCCGGCCTGGACCCGCAAGGCCAGTCGCAAGCCGGACAAGCGCTGGGAGATCACGATCGGCGGCTTCTTCAAGACGACCTGGCGAATCAACGGCCGCACCTTCAACCCGGCCCACGCCGAGGCCTTTCCGAAGCTGAACACGACCGAGACCTGGGAGATCGTCAACAAGACCAACGTCGCCCACGTCATGCACCTGCACCACACGGACTGGTACCTGCTCGAGCGCAACGGCAAGCCGCCGCCGCCCTGGGAAGACTGCCTCAAGGAGACCTTCTTCGTCTACCCGAACGAAACGATCCTCCTCGCCGGCCACTTCTCCGACTACACCGGCAAGTTCGTGATCCACTGCCACATGCTCGATCACGAGGACCACGGCCTGATGAGCCAGTTCCAGGTCATCCGGGACTGAGGAGCCCACTAGTGATTTCGGCCAGTCCGATCTAAAGGAAACAGCTGCGTTTGCCGATGCCCCGGGCATGGCGGCTAATGAAAATCGGGTAGGGAAGAAATCCTTTTCCAACTGGGAGGCCCGTGCCGCCGCGGTCCTGCCGATCGCGGGCGCCGGCCTCGTCGCCCTCTCGCTGCTGCTTCCCCATCCCAGCGGCGGCGACGAAACCGCCCTCCTCCTCACCGCCGCGGCGATGGCGTTCGTCGGGATCGTCGCGATGGCCTTCGTCGGCCGCCTTCCCCGCCCCGTCGTCCACGCGCTGATCGCCGCCACCGTCGCCGTCACCGGCCTGCTGATCTACGAGGCCGGCGCGGCGGTCGGCCAGTACGGGACGATCTGGGTCTGGGCGACGCTGATCTCGTCCTACTTCTTCCCCCGCCGCGTCGCCGTTGTCCACCTCGCCTGGCTGCTCGCCGTCTACGCGGTGGCGCTGCTCTTCGTCGAGAACACCGCCGGCTACTCGCCGCTGACCCGCTGGCTGTTCACGCTCATCTCCCTCTCGGTGGTGATGCTGCTGATCACCTCCGTCGTCAGCGCCCAGGCCCGCGCCGACAAGCGCGCCCGCCGCTTCTTCGAGCTCTCGCACGACATGCTCTGCACGATGGACGGGGAAGGCCGCTGCCGCGAGGTCAACGGCGCCTGGACCCGGCACCTCGGCTACTCGGCCGAAGAGCTGCGGGGCACGCGCCTGCTCGACCTCACCCACCCCGACGACCACGAGCAGGCCATGGCCGAGGCCCTGAGCCTGTTCAAGACAGGCTCCTCGTCGAGCCTGGAGACGCGGGTGCGGGCGAAGGACGGCAGCTGGCACTGGCTGCGCACCAGCTCGACCCTGGCCAAGGACGAGGGTCTCGTCTACGCCCGCTCGACCGACGTCACCCAGCTGAAGCTGATCGAGGCCGAGCGCGAGAAGCTGCTGGGGGAGGTCCAGGACCTGGCCCGCCACGACGCCCTCACCGGGCTGCCCAACCGGCGCGTCCTGCAGGAGCTGCTGCCGCGGGAGATGGCCCGCGCCCGCCGGGCCGAGTCGCCGCTCTGCCTGGCGATCATCGACATCGACCACTTCAAGCAGTACAACGACAGCCACGGCCACCTCGCCGGCGACGAGGTGCTGCGCGCCTGCGCCCGCGAATGGGACGAGGCGCTGCGGGGGGAGGACACCCTGGTCCGCTTCGGCGGCGAGGAGTTCCTCGTCCTGCTGCCGGACACCGAGCCCGAGCAGGCGACAGAGATCGTCGAGCGGCTGCGGGCGAAGACGCCGATGGGGCAGACCTGCTCGGCCGGGCTCGCCCTCTGGGACCACGGCGAGAGCATCGACGACCTGCTGCGGCGGGCCGACGACGCGCTGTACCTGGCGAAGGCGAGCGGCCGCGACCAGCTGGCGCAGGCGCAGCTGACCCAGTCATGATGCGCGGATGGGCCGCATCGAGCACGAACGCGCGGTGCGCTTCCGCACCGCGCGCCGCGACCCCGAGCTGACCGTCCTCGAGGGCTTCCACGCCCTCAAGCACGCGCTCCGCTTCGGCGCCGAGCTGGTCGAGGCGGTGGCGGTGGAGCCCGAGGCGCTGGAGACGATGGCCGCCGACCTCGCGCCCGACCTCGCCGGTCGGCTGGCCGAGCGCGTCGAAGCCGTCGACAAGGCGACCCTCGCCGACCTGGTGCCGCTGGTCCCGCACACCGGTGTCGTCGCGATCGCCCGCCGCCCCCGGATCGACCCGAGCGCGGCGCTCGCCGACCCCGCGCCCGCCCCGGCGGTGCTGCTCGAGCAGCCGCGCAACATGGGCAACATCGGTGCCTGCATCCGCGTCGCCGCCGCCGCCGGCGCCGCCGCCCTCCTCACCACCGGCGAGAACGACCCCTGGCACCCCGACGCCGTCCGCGGCGCCGCCGGCCTCCAGTTCGCGCTCCCGGTGGCCTCGGTCGAGGCGCTGCCGGAGAGCGACCGGCCGCTGCTGGCGGTCGACCCCGAGGGGGAGGAGCTGGCGCCCGGGAGCCTGCCGCCGCGGGCGGTACTCGCCTTCGGGACCGAGCGCCACGGGCTCAGCGGCGAGGTCTTCGAGCGCGCCGCGGGCCGGGTCTCGATCCCGATGCGCGAGGGGGTCTCCAGTCTCAACCTCGCCACCTCGGTCGCGATCGTCCTCTTCGCGGCGAAGCTGAGCGCTCAGTCGCAGTGACGGCGATTACTGCCGATGCATCGGGCAGGAGCAACGGATAGCGTCCGGAATATAGGTACGCGGCCAGACTTGGCCACGCCTGCAAACGAAAGGAACCGACGTGCCAGTCCTACTTGCCGACATCAGCTTTGGGGAACTGCTCCTCATCGCCTTGGAGGTCTTCTTCTTCGTGATCTGGATCTGGATCCTGATCACCATCCTCAGCGACCTCTTCCGCGACCACGAGCTATCGGGGTGGGGCAAGGCCGCCTGGGTGCTCTTCCTCGTCTTCATCCCGTTCTTGACGGCGTTGATCTACCTGATCGCGCGCGGGGAGGGGATGCGGGACCGGACCGTCAAAGCCCAGGCGGACGCGAAAAAGCACTTCGACGAATACGTCCGCCAGCAGGCCGGCGCCGGCACCTCCGCCGACGAGCTGCACAAGCTGTCCGAGCTGAAGGCGAAAGGCGACCTCAGCCAGGAGGAGTTCGACCAGGCCAAGGCAAAGCTGCTGGCCTAGCTACGACGGGAGCCGGGGGTCGGCGACGACCCCCGAACTCCTGCAAAAGCCGCAATTTGCAAGGTAAGTTGCGCGTTATCGACTACCTGTAAGGCGGCGCAGGCGCTCCGCTAGCCTGCGCCGCCGTGCTGTTTGCCTCTTCTACGCGCCCGGCGCGGCAGCGGATCCTGGTCCTCGCCGCGCTTCTCCTCGCCGCGCTATGCGTGCTGGCCGGGTCCTGGGCGGAACCGGCCCCGGCCGATCCGCAGGAGAAACTGGAAGACACGCGCGACAAGCTCGAAGGGGTCCGCGCCGAGAGCAGCGACCTGACCGCGACGATCGCCGAACAGAACCGGGCGATCGACGCCAAGCTCGGCGAAGTCTCCGCCCTGCGGCAGGAACAGGAGGCGGTCGAGGCCGAACTGGCCGAGAAGGAAGCGGAGCTGGAGCGGGCGACCGCGGCGCTCGAAGCCGAAGAACAGCACCTGGAACGGGTGCGGGCGAAGCTGAAGAAGGCGCTCGACCTGCTCGGCGACCGCCTCGTCGCGATCTACGAGTCCGGCTCCCCCGACGTCGTCGACGCGATCCTCGAATCCGAAGACTGGTCGGAGATGGCCGCTCAGACCGAATACCTGCGCCAGATCCAGGCTTACGACGACGCCGTGGTCGAGCGGGTCAAGGACCTGCGCGACGAAGTCCGCACCGCCGTCGAACGGCTGGAGCGCAAGCGGGCGGAGATCGAAGCGGTGCGCGACGAAGTCGCCGCCAAGGAGCGCGAAGTCGCCGCCGCCAGCGAAGAGGCGCAGGCCCGGTTCCAGGAACTGAAGTCCGAACAGGCCGCCCGCCAGGAAGCGCTCGACGCCCTGCAGTCGCGGGAAGCGCAGCTCAGCGAGAACCTTTCGGTGATCTCCGAACAGCTCGCCTCCGAAGGCGGCGACGCGACCACCGGTCTGATGCCGGCGCCGCTCAACCCGGGCCAGGAAGCGCAGCTGATCACCGAAAGCGAAGCGAGCGCACCGGCCTCGGCCCCGCAGGCGGTCAAGGAAGTGGTTTCCGCCGCCAACTCGATCGCCACCACCCCCTACATCTGGGGCGGTGGCCACGGCTCCTTCGAATCCTCGGGATACGACTGCTCGGGCGCGGTCAGCTTCGCGCTGCACGGTGGCGGCCTGCTGGAAAGCCCGCTCGACTCGACCGGCCTCTCGACCTGGGGCGAACCCGGCCCCGGCCGCTGGATCACCGTCTACGCGAACGCCGGCCACGCCTGGATGGTCGTCGCCGGCATCTCCTTCGACACCAGCGGCGGCGCCGGCCCGAGGTGGCACGACCCCTGGGCCTCTTCCCCCGAAGGTTTCGTAGCAAGGCATCCCGCGGGCCTCTAGCGATCGTTTCCAGCCTTTTGGCCCCTATGGGGGCACCAATGCTGGAAACGACGTTCCAACGGGGCGCGCTCGGGTAGGTTTGCGCCATGGATCTTGAGCAGCAGTTGGAGGAGATGCTCGGGGTCGAGAAATTCGACCCGCCGGAGGAGTTCCGGGCGAACGCGCTTTGGTCGGACCCGGCGATCTACGAGGAGGCCGCCGCCGACCCCGAGGCCTGGTGGCTGGCGCAGGCGAAGGAGGTGCTCGACTGGGACGTCGAGCCGAGCGAGGGATTGGACGCCTCCAACCCGCCCTTCTACAAGTGGTTCGCCGACGGGCGCCTCAACGCCAGCTACAACTGCCTCGACCGCCACGTCGAGGCCGGCAACGGCGAGCGCGTCGCCTTCCACTGGCGCGGCGAGGAGGGGGAGGAGCGCGACGTCACCTACGCCGACCTGCACCGCGACGTCCAGCGCTTCGCCAACGCGCTCAGGGACCTCGGCGTCGAGAAGGGCGACGTGGTTGGGATCTACCTGCCGATGATCCCCGAGGTCGTCGTTGCGATGCTCGCCTGCGCCCGCATCGGCGCCCCCCACAACGTCGTCTTCGGCGGCTTCTCGGCCGAGGCAGTGGCCGAGCGGATGGACTTCTCCGAGGCGAAGGCGCTGGTCACCGTCGACGGCGCCCGCCGCAAAGGCAAGACGGCGCCGATCAAGCCGCAGGTCGACGAGCACATGGCGAACCATCATGCGCTGGAGACGATCATCGTCGTCCGCCACACCGGGATCGAGTGCCCGATGACCGAGGGCCGCGACGTCTTCTATGACGAGGCGATGGCCGCGGCCGACCCCGAGTGCCCCGCCGAACCGATGGAGGCCGAGCACCCGCTCTACATCCTCTACACCTCGGGCTCGACCGCGAAGCCGAAGGGGATCCTCCACACGACCGGCGGCTACATGACCGGCGTCACCGCCACCCACCGCTACGTCTTCGACCTGAAGCCGGAGTCCGACGTCTACTGGTGCGCCGCCGACGTCGGCTGGGTCACCGGCCACTCCTACATCGTTTACGGCCCGCTCTCCAACGGCGCCACCTCGGTGATGTGGGAGGGGGCGCCCGACTACCCGCACAAGGGGATCTGGTGGGAGAACATCGAGCGCTACAAGGCGACGATCCTCTACGCGGCGCCGACGGCGATTCGCACCTTCATCAAGTGGGGCGCCGAGCTGCCCGAAAAGCACGACCTCTCCTCGCTGCGGCTGCTGGGCTCGGTCGGGGAGCCGATCAACCCCAAGGCCTGGCTCTGGTACCACGAGGTGATCGGGGGCGGGCGCTGCCCGATCGTCGACACTTGGTGGCAGACCGAGACCGGCGCGATCATGATCACGCCGCTGCCGGGGATCACCGCGACCAAGCCCGGCTCGGCGACGACGCCGTTCCCGGGGGTCGAGGCCTCGGTGGTCGACGAGCGCGAGGGCGAGCCGGTCTCCGAGGGGCAGGGGCTGCTGGTGCTGGAGCGGCCGTGGCCCTCGATGCTGCGCGGCCTCTACAAAGAGGACGAGCGCTTCGTCGAGACCTACTTCGCGAAGTTCGGCCGCGAGCGCTACCTGGTCGGCGACGCCGCCCGCCGCGACTCCGACGGCTACTTCTGGGTGATCGGCCGGATCGACGACGTCGTCAACGTCTCCGGCCACCGGCTCTCCACCGCCGAGGTCGAGTCGGCGATCGTCGCCCACCCCGACGTCGCCGAGGCCGCCGTGATCGGCCCGTCCGACGAGGACACCGGCCAGGCGATCTGCGCCTTCGTCACGCTCCGCGGCGACGTCGAGGAGAGCGACGAGCTGGTCGAGGGCATCCGCGCCACCGTCGCCGAGCGGATCGGCAAATTCGCCCGCCCGAAGCGGATCGTCTGGGCCGACGACCTGCCGAAGACCCGCTCCGGCAAGATCATGCGCCGCCTCCTCCGCGACATCGCCGAGGGCCGGGCGCTGGGCGACGTCACCACCCTGCGCGACCCCGACGTGATGGGGGAGCTGGAGGCGAAGATCGCCGAGGAGCAGGCGAAGGAGGGCTAAGGGCCGCCGGCCGGCTCTTTCGCGATCCGCTCGATCGCGACCTCGAGCGCCTGGATCTGCTGCTGAACGCTGTGCAGTTCGCGCAGGGCCAGCGCCTCGGCGCTCAGTTGCTCCTCCTCCAGCTCCTCCTCGATCTCGGCGATTTCGGGAGCGAGGAAGCGCTGGGCGAAGGAGCCGGTGAGGAGGGCGACGAAGCCGATCCCGATTAGGAGGACGAAGACGGAGACGACCTCGCCGCCGGTGGTGGTCGGCTCGATGTTCGAGCCGAGGGTGGTCATCGTCGTGATCGCCCAGTAGATGTCGTCCCAGAAGTCGAGGTCCTGGCGTTGCTCGAAGGCGTCGAAGAGGGCGGCGCCGCCGATCACCGAGAGGAGCGCCAGAAGCGCCGCGTAGCGGACCCCCTCCAGCGAGAAGACCTCGCGGGAGAGCTGGGCGAGGCGGAGCAGGCGCAACAGCCGCAGCAGGCGCAGGACCCGCAGGCTCTGCAGGCCGGCGGGCAGGACCGGCGGCGTGAAGAAGACGATGACGAAGTCGAGCGGGTGGTGTCGCAGCCAGCGGCGGCGGTCGGGGACGACCGAGAGCATCACCACGAACTCGATCAGGAAGGCGGTCCAGGTGACCCAGTTGAGGACGACGGCGATGTCCTCCAGCAACCCCCCGGGCTCGGACTCGGTGATCGCCACCGTCGGCAGCGTCAGCGCCGCCGCGATCAGCATCGGCGTCTTCAGCCGTTCGGCGACGCGGGTGCTGCGGGCGTCCATCCCCGGCTCGTAGCGAACGGGCTGCACCTCGGCTCTGGGCTCCACCGCGACTGATTCGACGGCGGCCCGGACGGCCCTTGTCGGCCCCTGAAACGACAAGACCCGCCGCGAGGCGGGTCGAGTCTGAGTTGAAGCGGGGAACCACCCCGCAGCCAGCTGATACCTGCACCCAAGGTAGCACGAGTTAATCGCACTTCCGCTCGACCCGCTCACGGCGGTCTATGTCTGCGGAGGGCGCCGGACTCGAACCGGACCCGGAGTTGACCGGGCACACCAGGTATCAGCTGGGTGGAGCACACCTGTCTCCTTCAACCCTCCGGCGGCCGATCCTAGGAGCGCAATTCCAGCCGTCAATAGGCGTTACTGAATTGATTCAAAGAAACGACACACCTGTGTCACTTTGGGCGCAGAAGGCCCTAGGAGCTCGTTTCCGTCGCCGGCTCCGCCCCCAGCTCCACGTGCGCCTTGCTGTCCGCGGTGCGGATCAGGAAGAGCGTCGCCAGCAGGCCGAGGACGGCGAAGCCGGCGCCGACGAGGAAGGCGGAGGAGAAGCCGTCGGTGAGGACGGCGGGGTCGCGCGAGGTGCCGATCTCCGAGTTGGCGATCGCGGCGAGGACGGCGAGGCCGAGGGCGCCGCCGACCTGCTGGGAGGTGTTGATCAGGCCGCTGGCCAAGCCCTGCTCGCGGTCCTCGACGCCGGAGACGGCGGCGATCGTGACCGGGACGAAGGCGAAGCCGAGGCCGACCGCCGCCAGCAGCGAGGGCCCGAGGACGTCGGCGAGGAAGGTGCCGTCGGGGCTGATCCGGGAGAACCAGAGGAGCCCGGCCGCGATCAGGACCATGCCGGTGGCGAGGATCGGCTTGAAGCCGACCTTCGTCACCAGGCTCGAGGCGATCCCGGCCGAGAGGATGATCGAGACCGCCAGCGGCAGGTAGGAGAGGCCGGCCTTGATCGCGCTGTAGTCGAGCACCTGCTGCATGTAGAGCGAGATGAAGAAGAACATCGAGAAGAGCGAGGCGCCGACGAGGACGCCGACGACGTTGGCGCCGGTGATCGTGCGCAGGCGGAAGATCGAGAAGGGGACGAGCGGGGCCCGCGAGCGGCGCTCGATCGCGACGAAGGCGATCAGCAGGATCGCGCTGGCGGCGAGGACGCCGATCGTCTGCGCCGAGCCCCAGCCGGCGTCTTCGGCGTCGAGCAGGGCGAAGACGAGGGCGGAGAGCCCGAGGGTGATCGTCGTCGCGCCGGCGACGTCGAAGGTGCGCACCTCCTGCTCGGCGCGGGATTCGGCGATCAGGCGCGGCGCCAGCGTGGCGGCGGCGATCCCGATCGGGACGTTGACCCACAGCACCCACTCCCAGCCGAGGTATTCGGTGAGGACGCCGCCGAGGAGGACGCCGGCGGCGCCTCCCGAGCCCGCGACCGCCCCCCAGATCCCCAGCGCTTTGTTGCGCTCGGCGCCGTCTTTGAAGGTGGTGGCGACGATCGAGAGCGCGGCGGGCGAGAGGATCGCGGCGCCCAGCCCCTGCACGGCCCGCGCGGCGACCAGCTGCCCGGAGGTGGTCGCGAGGCCGCCGAAGAGCGAGGCGATCGCGAAGAGGACGAGGCCGAACATGAAGACGCGGCGCCGCCCGAGCAGGTCGGCCAGCCGTCCTCCCAGCAGGAGGAAGCCGCCGAAGGTGAGGACGTAGGCGTTGACGACCCAGGGCAGGCTGCTCTCGGTGAAGTCGAGCGCTTCGCCGATCGTCGGCAGGGCGACGTTGACGATCGAGGCGTCGAGGACGACCACGAACTGGGCCGAGCAGAGCAGGATCAGGGCGATCCAGCGCTTGTCGCGGGCCTCGGCGGCGTCGGTCATCGCGGCAGCTCCATCGCCGCTGAGGATTTCACAACGGCCTCGCCGGCTCTTCTCGAATCGTGCTGTCCCGGCCTATCATCGGCGCATGTGCAGAAACATCAGAACCCTCCACAACTTCGACCCACCCGCGACCGACGAGGAGATCCAGGCTTCGGCCCTACAGTACGTGCGCAAGATCAGCGGCTCGACCAAGCCCTCGCAGGCCAACGCCGAGGCGTTCGAGGAGGCCGTCGAGGCGGTGGCCGCCGCCACTCGCGAGCTGCTCGACCACCTCGTCACCAATGCGCCGCCGAAGAACCGCGAGGTCGAGGCGGCCAAGGCGAAGGCCCGCTCGGAAGCGCGCTTCGCGGCTTAGGCCTAGGCCGAGCCAGAGCCGACCAGGCGCCGCGCGTTCGCGGCCAGCACCCGCCCGGCCATCGGCAGCAACAGCTGCGGCGGCGTCTTGTGCCGGGTGCCGATCTCCTCGAACAGCGCCGCCGCCTTCCGGTCGCGGGCGGCGGTGGCGAACATCACCCGCTCGACGGGCGAGAGCTTGCGGCCGGTGGCGAAGTCGTGGATGGCGAAGGCGTGCATCCCCAGCTGCTTGCGGTGCCGGCTGCGGTAGCGGCGCAGCCCGTTTTCCAGGGACTCGGCGCCTCGTAGGCTCGGGGAGACGCTGTCGGCGAGCCATTCGCCGGACTGGAAGGCGAACCCGCAGCCGACCCCGAACAGCGGGTCGGTGGCAAGCGCGGCATCGCCGACGAGGGCGAGCCCCGGCGCGACGGGGCCGCGGACGCGGTTGGGCATCTCGACCTTGCCCAGCACCGGCTCTGCCAGTCGGCTCTCCCGAATCGGCGGCGGGTCGGGGACGGCGGCGACGTGCTCGACCAGCGCCCGCTCGGGGTTCTCCTTGAATTCGGGGGCACGGTCCTTGGCGACCATCGCGATGTAGAAGATCTCGTCGCCGTCGGTGGGGAAGGCGGCGGCGAAGTCGGGATCGAGGAACCAGGTCGCCCCGTCGGGCCAGAACCTCGTCTTCGGGCCCTCGAAGTAGCCGCCGTAGGCGATCCGGCCGTGGGGGAGGGTCTTGTCCTCGACGCCGGACATCTGCGCCACGCGGGAGTCGCGGCCGTCGGCGCCGACGGTCAGCCGGGCCGCGATCTCGCTCTCGTGCCCGTCGCGGTCGCGGACGACGACGCCGGCCACGCGCTCCCCGTCCCGCAGCAGCCGCGTGGCGCTCTGCCCGAGCATCAGCTCGACGCCCGGCTGGGCGGCGGCCTGCTCCCGCAGCATCGGGTCGAGCAGCTCGCGGCGCAGGTTGAGGCAGTAGGCCTCGCGCCGCGCGGTCGGTTCGACCCAGCCCCAGCGGGTCCAGGTATGGAGCCGGGAGCGCTTGCCGCCGGCGGCGAGGATCGGCTCGTAGAGCCCGATTCGTTCGACCGTCGGCACCGCCGAGGGCTGGACGAGGTGGGAGCACATCCGCTTGAAGGCGCTCGGGTCGGGACTCTTCTCGACCAGCGCCACCCGGGCTCCCGCCCGGCCCAGCAAGATCGCCGCGGTGCAGCCGGCGAGGCTGGCGCCGACGATCGCTACGTCGAAGTCGGCCTTGGAGGCCATATGGAGAAGGGTACGGCGGCAGGCGGCCGCGGTGTGGGGGCTTGGTCACGCAACTAGTTTGCTAAACTAATTATCAACGCTAATCATGATGATGAACCCGACCGAGATCCCACTTGCCGAGCGCGCCGCGCACCTGCGCACCGCGATCGTCCGTACCGCCAGGCGCCTGCGCCAGGAGGCGGCGGCCGAGACCAGCGGCCTCACTCCGACCTCGGTCGCGGCGCTGGCGACGATCGAGCGGCACGGGCCGCTGACCCCGAGCGAGATCGCCGCGATCGAGCGGGTCAAGCGGCCGACGATCACCCGCACCCTCGGCTGTCTCGAACGCGAGGGCCTGATCGACCGCGCGCCCGACCCCGCCGACCGGCGCAGCGCCCTGGTCAGCGTCAACGGCGCCGGCCGCGAGCGGCTGCGACGGCTGCGGAGTCGCAAGAACGCCTACCTGGCGCGGCGCATGCGCGACCTCTCCGCCTCCGAAGTCGAGACGCTCGAGCGGGCGGCTGAGATCCTTGAGCGGATGCGGGAGGGAGAGCGGTCGCTGTGACGGCCGCGATCCGCCACTCGTTCAACTCGCTGGAGGTCGCCAACTACCGCCGCTACTTCGCCGGCCAGCTGATCTCCCTCTCGGGGACCTGGATGCAGACGGTCGCCGCGATCTGGGTGATCCTGACCCTGACCGACAGCGGCGTCGCGGTCGGCCTGACCACCGCGTTGCAGTTCCTGCCGATGCTGCTGATCGGCGCCTGGGGCGGCCTGCTCGCCGACCGCTTCCCGAAACGGCGGCTGCTGATCGCCACGCAGGCGCTGATGGCGATCCCCGCCGTCGGCCTCTTCGCCGTCACCGCCACCGGCGTGGTGACGCCCTGGATGGTCTACCTCGCGGTCTTCGCGATGGGATCGGTCAACGCGGTCGACAACCCGACCCGGCAGAGCTTCGTCTACGAGATGGTCGGCCCCGACCGGCTCGTCAACGCGGTCAGCCTCAACAGCGTCATCGTCCAGGCGGCGCGGATCGTCGGCCCGGCAATCGCCGGCGTACTTATCGCCACCGTCGGCGTCGCCCCCGTCTTCGCGCTCAACGCCCTCACCTTCGTGGCGATGATCCTGGCGCTGCGGGGGATGGATCCCGGCCGGCTGCACGCGGAGCCGGTCGCCGAGCGCGCGCCGGGGGCGATCCGCGCCGGCCTGCGCTACGTCCTCGCCACCCCCGAGCTGCTGGTGCCGCTGGCGCTGATGGGCCTGGTCGGGACGCTCGGCTTCAACTTCCAGGTGGTGCTGCCGCTGCTCGCCAAATTCAGCTTCGAGTCCGGGGCGATCACCTACGCCGCCCTCGTCTCGGCGATGGCGGTCGGCTCGATCGCCGGCGCCCTCGTCAACGGCCACCGCGGCCGCACCGGCCCGCGGCTGATCGCCGGTGGCGCGCTCGCCTTCGGCGTCTCGGCGCTGCTGGCGGCGGCGATGCCGAGCCTGGCCCTGGAGATCGTGATGCTGGCGATCCTCGGCGCCGCCTCGGTCACCTTCGCGGCGACGATCAACTCCACCCTGCAGCTGGCGGTGACGCCGGAGATGCGAGGCCGGGTGATGGCCCTCTACTCGGTCGTCTTCCTCGGCTCGACCCCGATCGGGGGCCCGATCGCCGGCTGGCTGGCCCAGAGCTACGACCCGAGGGTCGCCCTCTGCCTGGCGGGCGCGTCAGGCTTGCTCGCCGCCTGGATCGCTCACCACAGCCTTGCGCGGATGCAAGGACGCGTGGCGTTGCGGTAGGAGGGTCCGGGCACCCTCCGCGTGAATTAGTCGCGCCCCTACGGGGCTGGCTCCCGAAACTGCTGCCCGCCTATGGCGGGCAAGAACGAGATTGCATATCGCCGCTTCGCGCACATTCCCGCGGAGGGTGCCCGGACCCTCAAGCCACACGCAGCTAGGGACAGCTAGCTCGCGAGACCGCAGAAATGGCTCTCCAGGAACCAATTTTGCGGTCTCGCGGGGGATGAGCTGCCGACGCTCGCCGGTAGGGGAGGGTGTGGGTGTCCCTCGGAGGAATGTTCGGCGATATGCAATCTGGTGTTTGCGCGCGAAGCGCGCACCAGGTTCTCCCCGGAGCGGAAGCGGAGGGGAGGTCAATTCCGGAGAGGGACACCCACACCCTCCCCCTCCGGAACGACCCTCCGAACAACTACCTACGAACCGACGTAACCAGCCGATTCGAGGTACGCATTAGCGGCCTGCTTCGGCGTTTCCTTTTCGAGTTCGACGCGGGCGTCGAGCTCCTGGACCACGTCCAGATTGAGCCCTTCCTGCACCTGCAGGATCGTCTCTTCGTAGTCCGGCCCGGCTTCTTCGGCGACCTTCTTCGTCGTCACGAAAATGACGTTCCCGGCGGGGAAGACTTCCTTGTCGTCTTCGAGGATGACGAACTTGTCGCTCTCGGCCGAGAGCTGCGGGTCGGTGGTGAAGAGGATCGAGAGATCCGCTTGACCCTTTTCCAGCACCGTGTAGCGGAGGCCGATGTCGACCGGCGTGAACGACTTGAACTTCAGCCCGTACAGATTTTCCAGCCCGGCCAGGCAGTCGATCCGCTGGCGGCACTCGGGTGAGCCGTAGAGGGACAGTTCTTCGGAGACGCCTTCGAGGTCGGAGACCGTCTCCAGTTCGTACTTGTCGGCGGTCTCTTTCGTCGTCCCGACGGCGTTGGCGCTGGCGAACGGGGTCGGTTCGAAGGCCTCGAGGCCTTCCTTTTCGAATTCTTCGTTCGCCTTCTCCCACGCTTCGTTCGCATCAGCGGGGACTTCTTCGGGTTCGAGGCCGAAGAACGAGGTGAGGGCCGTGCTGGCGTACTCCGGGTAGCCGGAGATCTGCCCCGTCTTCACCGCTTTCAGGGCCACGGTTTCGGAGCCGAGGTTGAGCGCGCTCTTCACCTTGTAGCCGGCCGCGGTCAGCGCCTGCGCGTAGATTTCGCCGAGGATTTCCTGTTCGGGGAAGTTCTTCGAGCCGATCGTCAGGGTGACTTTGCCGTTGTCGGGGTTGGACTGGATCGCCCCTGCTTCGCCACCGTCGGTCGAGCCGGAAGTGGTGCTGTCGTCGCTGTCGCCGCAGGCGGCGATGCCGAGCGTCAGCGCGAGCGCTGCCAGTGCCGCAAGCAGCACCCGCACTCTCGTCTGGTCGGTCCTCACTGATGCCTCCTCTTGGGGTGGATTGGATGAGTCACGTTCACGCAGTCTTTACCTTCAGCCCGTCGGAAGTAAGCCGCCGCTGCAAAAGCGCGAGCAGGCCCTCGAGCGCGAGGGCGAGCAGAGCGACCAGGATCGCGCCCGCGAGCAGGCCGTTTTCGCCGTAGACGTTGCGGTTGAGGATGAAGTCGCCGAGCGATTCCACACCCGCGAGAGGCGCGATGGTCGCGGTGGCAAGGATCGCGATCGCGGCGCTGCGAACGCCGCCCATCACGGTTGGGATGGCGATCGGCAGCTCGACCTTGCGGATGATGGACAGCTCGCCCATCCCGATGCCGCGGGCGGCGTCGACGGTGGCCCGATCGACCTGGCGGACGCCGACGTAGGAGTTGTTGAGGATCGGCGGGACGCCGAGGATCGCCAGAACCGGCGCCACGTTCTGGATGCCGACGCCGACCAGCACCGCGACTAGGGCGATCACCGCCAACTCTGGAATCGCCCGGCCGGCGTTGCCGAGCCCGACCGCGATCTGCTCGCCTTTGCCGCGATGACCGAGGTACAGGCCCAGCGGCAGGGCGACGACGATCGCGATTGCGAGCGCGAGAACGGTCACCTCCAGGTGCTTGACCAGCAGTTCCATCGACTTGTCGAAGCCGCCGACCTTCTCACCACCGGTCACGTTCGATTCCTGTGGGCTGAAGATGAATTCGATCGCGCCGATGAACGAGGCCACGGGTAGTTGGGAGATCATGGCTGGGTCGCCTTTCGCCACGGGGTGGTGAGCCGTTGTATGAGGAGCAGGACCGCGTCGAAGGCGAGCGCCATCAGCATCACGATCGCGGCGGCGATGATGATGCTGGTCGGGAAGGTGAGGTTCGCCCCGTACATCTGCGTTCCCAGTCCGCCGGCGCTGATCAGGACCGCCAGGGTCGCGATCGCGATCGTGCTGACGACGGCGACGCGCAGGCCGGCGATGATCTCGGGGATCGCCAGCGGCAGCTCCACCCTCCAGAGGATCTGACGCTGCGTCAGGCCCATGCCGAGGGCCGCGTCCTTGACCGAGTCCGGGACGTTGTCGAGGCCGAGGACGGTGTTGCGGAAGATGATCTGCAGGGTGTAGGCGGCGAGGACGATGATCGCCGTATCGCGGCCCAGCCCGGTCACCGGCAGGAGCAGGAAGAAGAAGGCGATGCTGGGGATCGTGTAGAGGATGCCGGTGGCGGCGAGCAGCGGTGGCTGCAGCCAGCGGTTGCGGTGGGCGAGCAGGGCGAGGGCAAAGGCGAGGACGAAGCCGATCAGGAGCGCCGGGATGACGATCTGGAGGTGCTGCACGGTCGGCGTCTCGAAGCGGTCGAGGTTTTCCCGCGCCCAGTCGAAGCAGAAGACGTGGTCCGGCTGCGCCTGGCAGAGGTCGCCGACGTCGCGTTCTTTGAAGAAGTCACCGCCGACTTCGCCCGCCGCGGCCAACACCGTGACGCTAGCCATGCGGCCTCTCGACCGCCGGGTGCTCGTCGCTCTTCGCGTCGGGAGAGGCGAGGAACTCGGAGATGATCTCGACCGAGAGGACGCCGACGATCCGCCGCTCGTGGTCGACCACCGGCGCGTACTGGGCCTCGCCCTGGAGCAGGTCGGCGAGAGCGTCGCGCATCACGTCGTCGAGCTCCAGCACCGGCCCCAACGGCGAGTCGGGCCGGCCGGGGACGATCTCGGCGGCGAGGTCACGCTCGCTGAGCCAGCCGAGCGGCCGCCGCTCGCCGTCGACCAGCAGGGGATAGGGGACTTCGACGTCGGGGGAGGCCAGCTTCGCCCGCACCTCGGCGGTCGCCTGGCCGACGTGCGCCAGCGGCGCCTCCCAGAGATTGATGTCCCGCACCCGCATCAGCGCCAGCCGCTTCAGCGCCCGGTCGGCGCCGACGAAGTCCTCGACGAACTCGTTCGCCGGCGCCATCAGCAGCTCCGCCGGGGTCGCGTACTGCTCGACCCGGCCGCCCTCGCGCATGACCGCGATCCGGTCGCCCATCTTGATCGCCTCGTCGATGTCGTGGGTGACGAAGAGGACGGTCTTGCGGATCTCCGCCTGCAGGCGGAGAAACTCGTTCTGCAGGCGCTCGCGGTTGATCGGGTCGATCGCGCCGAAGGGCTCGTCCATCAGCATCACCAGCGGATCCGCCGCCAGCGCCCGGGCGACGCCGACGCGCTGCTGCTGGCCGCCGGAGAGCTGGGTCGGGTAGCGGTCGCCAAGCTCAGGGTCGAGCCCGATCAGCTCCAGCAGCTCGGCGCTCCGCTCCCGGATCCGGTCCTTCTTCCAGCCCAGCAGCTGGGGCACGGCGCCGATGTTCTCGCTGATCGTGCGGTGGGGGAAGAGGCCGATCTGCTGGATCACGTAGCCGATCTCCCGCCGCAGTTGGGCGGGCTCGCGGTCGCGGACCGAGCGCTCGCCGATCAGGACGTCGCCCTCGGTGATCTCGACCGTACGGTTGACCATCCGCATCGCCGTCGTCTTGCCGCAGCCGGAGGGGCCGACGAGGACGCAGATCTCGCCCGCCGGGACTTCGAGGGAGAGCCGGTCGACCGCCGGCTCGGAGGCGCCGCGGTAGCGCTTCGTCGTTTCGTCGTAGCGGACCGAGGAGGCCTGGCCGTCGCTCACAGCCCCAGCCTCCCAGCCCGCTCGGCGGCGCGGACGACGATCTCGTCCAGCTCCGGGACCTCGCCGTCGCGCACCCGAATCTCGCCGGCGACCACGACGTGGGCGATGGCGGCGCCCGAGGCGGCGTAGACGAGGTCGGCCATCAGCTCGCCGATACCCAGTTCGGGCGAATTGGCACGCATGAGGAGGAAGTCGGCCGGGGCGCCGGGCTCGAGACCGGTGGCGCCGAGGAGCGGGGCGCGGGCGCCGGTCGCGACCGCCCAGGCCTCGGCGGCCTCGATCGCGGTCGGGTCGGCGGCGGCGTGCTTCTGGACGAGGGCGAAGGCCTTGAGGTCGGCGAGCAGGTCGAGCGAGTCGTTGGAGCCGGCGCCGTCGGTCCCGAGGCCGACGGCGACGCCGGCGGCCCGCGCCTCGGGGTGGGGGAAGACGCCGCCGACCGCGAGCTTCATGTTCGCCACCGGGTTGGTGACGACGGTGGCGCCGCGCTCGGCGATCAGCGCCAGCTCGTCGGGGTCGAGCCAGACGCCGTGGGCGAGGACGGTGCGCTCGCTCAGCATCCCCAGCCGGTCGAGGTAGAAGGCCGGCCGCTCGCCGTGCTCGGCGAGACAGTCCTGGACCTCTTTCTCAGTCTCGGAGAGGTGGATCTGGACCGGCAGGCCGCGCTCGGCGCTGAGCTCGCCGATCCAGCGCAGGGACTCCTCGCTGACGGTGTAGATCGCGTGCGGGGCGAGGGCGGGGGAGACGTCGGGGCCGCAGTCGGCCAGCGCCTCGAGCCCGCGGTGGGCCATCTCGCGCAGCTGCAGCGGGCTGCCGCCGAGGTCGAAGAGCGGGGCGCCGATCGTCGCCCGCATGCCGGCGTCGGCGACGGCGCGAGCGGTTGCGGCCGGGTGCCAGTACATGTCCCAGAAGCGGGTCGTGCCGGTGCGCAGCATCTCCGCACAGGCGAGGCGAGCGCCCCAGTAGACGTCGTCGGCGTCGAGCTTCGCCTCGACCGGCCAGATCTTCTCTTCCAGCCACGGCATCAGCGGCAGGTCGCCGCCGCTGCCGCGGAAGAGGGTCATCGCTGCGTGCGTGTGGCCGTTGACCAGCGGCGGCACCAGGTGCGCGCCGGCGGCGTCGAGCCGCTCGTCGCCGGGCTCGGCGACGACGCCGGCGCCGATCGCCGCGATCGCGCCGTCCTCGCAGCGGACCCCGACCCGCTCCCCGTCCAGCAGCGCGTTCTCGATCGCCAGCGTCATCGGCCGACCGCCCCGAGTCGCGGCAGGACCGCCGCCAGGCCCTCGCGCAGGCGCTCGGTGTTGACGAGGCGGTCGGCCTCCATCGCCGAGGTGCTGACCTCCCCTTGGCCGAGCCCGTTGGCGAGGTTGTCGACGACGCAGAGCGCGGCGTATTCGAGGCCGAGCTCGCCGGCGACGACGCACTCGGAGGCGATCGTCATCCCGACCACGTCGGCGTGTGCGGCCATCAGCCGGATCTCCGCCGGCGTCTCGAAGCGCGGCCCGCGCGCCTGCCAGTAGACGCCGCCGTCGCGCGGCGCCTGCCCGCCTTCGCTCCAGGCGGCGATCACTTCCTCGCGCCAGCGGCGGTCGAACCCGGCCGCGGCGTGGGCGCGCTCGTCGCCGAAGGCCGAGTCGCCGAGGTTGAGGGCGATGAAGTCGTCGGGGCAGACGAGGTCGCCGACGCCGAGCTCCCCGGGCCGCAGCGAGCCGACCGACCCGATCGCCAGGACCCGGTCGCAGCCCTGCTCGAGCAGCGGCCGCAGGTTCGCCTCGTGGTCGATCGCGTGGGGGAGGACGAAGGTGCCCTCGGGGGCGCGGTGGCGCTGGACGATCGCCGCCCCCTGCGCCGCCGCCGCAGCCGCGATCTCCTCCCCGCCCGGGCCGAGGGCGTTGCTGCCGAGGATCACCGCCAGTCGTCCCATCGCGCGATCCTACGCCGCGCTCAGCCTTCGCGGTGCGCCTTGAAGGCCGCCGCGGCCTCGTCGTGGTCGACCAGCGGCTCCGGGTAGTCGAGGCGCTCGAACCCTTCCATCCGCCAGGGGCGGAAGATCGCCTTGCCGCGGACGGACTCCAGCTCGGGCAGGTAGCGGCGCACGTAGTGGCCTTCGGGGTCGAAGCGCTCGGCCTGGCGGACGGGGTTGAGGACGCGGTTCGGCCGCGTGTCGTTTCCCGTTCCCGCAACCCACTGCCAGTTGCCGGCGTTGTTGGCGATCTCGCCGTCGGTCAGCAGGTCCCAGAAGTGCCAGGCGCCGGGGCGCCAGTCGACGTAGAGGTCCTTGCAGAGGAAGGAGGCGACGGTCATTCGCGCCCGGTTGTGCATGAACCCCTCCTCGGCGAGCTGGCGCATCGCCGCGTCGACGAGCGGGTAGCCGGTCCGGCCTTCCCGCCACGCCTCCAGGGCCCGCTGCGAGCGCGACCAGCGATCGCCGCGGCGGCGGTAGTCGCGGTGGGGGAGGGACGGCGTCGCCGCCAGCACCTGGTGGTGGAAGTCGCGCCAGCAGAGCTGGCGGACGAAGGCCGCCCCGCCCCGCCGATCGCCCGCTTCCCGCGCCAGCTCCAGCGGCGAGACGCAGCCCCAGCGGATGTAGGCGCTGAGGCGGGAGGTGCGGTCGCCGGCGAGGTCGTCGTGGCCTTCCTCGTAGCCGCCGACGCCGTCGCGCAGGAAGGCCCGCATTTGCTTGCGACCCTCGGCCTCGCCGCCGGGCAGCCGCCTCGGCGAGGGCCGCCCGTCGGTTAGCGACTCCAGCGCCGGCAGCCGCCCGGCCCGCAGGTCGGCCGGCACGGCGAGCTTGCGCGGCGCGCGGTGGCCCTGGCGCCACGGGACCTGGCTCCAGGCGCGGTGGTAGGGGGTGAAGACCTTGAAGTGGTCGCCGCTCGCGGGCGTCACCGCGCCGGGGTCGACCACCGTCACCCCGGGGTGGGCGTGGAAGGCGATCCGCTCCTCCTCGCAGGCCCGCGCCAGGCGCTCCTCGCGCCGCTTCGCGTAGGCGCTCCAGTCGGCGCTGACGTGCAGCGAGCCCGCCCCGCACTCGCGCGCCACCGCGGTCGCCTCCCGCACCGGGTCCCCCCGGCGGACGACGAGCCGTGCCCCCGCCTTGCGCAGCGAGGCGTCGAGGTCGTGCAGCGCCTCGAGCATGAAGGCGACGCGGTTCGGCGCCGCGAACCGCGACCCCAACAGGCTCTCGTCGAGGACGAACAGAGGCACCATCCGGTCCGCCGCGGCCGCCGCGGCCAGCGCCGGATGGTCGTGGACGCGGAGGTCCCGGTTGAAGAGCAAGACGGAGGTCTCGATTGGCATATGGTGCTGCAATGGAGAACGGGTCCGCCGGGGAGAAGGATCAGCGCCATCCGGATTCGGGGCGGGACGAGACCGAAGAGGAACGCCTCGACCGCAACCTCAGCGAGCTCCTGCAGGAGCTGCGGGTCGCGCTGCCCGGCGTCCAAGTGCTCTTCGCCTTCCTGCTCGCGGTCCCGTTCCAGCAGGGCTTCGAAAAGATCACCAGCTTCCAGAAGGACGTCTACTTCGGGACCCTGATCTGCACCGCGATCGCCGCCGTGATGCTGATCTCGCCCTCGGCCTACCACCGCGTCACCTTCCGCTACCAGCAGAAGCGCAAACTGATCTTCTACGCGAACCAGTTCTCGATCGCCGGGCTGGTCTTCCTGGCGCTGGCGATGACGGGCGCCATCACCCTGGTCACCGACTTCCTCTTCGGCACCGCGGCGACGATCGTCACCACCGCCCTCGCCGCCCTCGCCTTCGCCTTCTTCTGGTTCGCGATGCCGCTGTGGCGCCGGCTCAGCCTGCAGGCCGGGCAGGAGCCTCTAGGCAAGCCCGAAAGCGACTGAGCTCCTCCTCGAGGTCGTCGAGGAAGGGCAGCTCCGGCGCCTTCTCCCGCAGCAGCGCCAGGTCGGCTTCCCAAATCTCGGTCTTCAGCTCGACCGGGACCTTGAATTCGTCGCGGACCGCGTCGCCTTCGGCTTCGTAGGCGGCGCGCAGGGTGGTGACGTTGGTCAGCTTGTCGGCGCCGTAGATCGCCATCGCCTCGCCGGCGGCGGCGGCGACGCGTTCGCGGTGCTCGGCCTTGCGCTCGCGGTAGGAGTCGATCGACTGGTCGTCGGTGAGGGCGCCGACCATGCCGGCCACCTCTTCGCCGAACTTCTCGCGCAGCTCGTCGAGGGTCGTCCCCGAGTCCTCGATGACGTCGTGCAGCAGCGCCGCCGCCAGGACCTCGTCGCGGACGCCCTGTTCGTCGAGGCGGGCCGCCACTGTCACCGGGTGTTCGACGTAGGGCATGCCGCCGCTGCCGTTGCGCACCTGGCCGGCGTGGTCGGCGCGCGCCTGCTCGAGTGCGCTCCGCACCAGGGGCGAACGCTCGGCGGCTGCCTCGATCCTCTCGGCCGGGGACACGCGGCCAGCCTAGATGATCGTTTCCAGAATCGAGGCCCCTATAGGGGCCAAAAGTCTGGAAACGATCTAAAGAGGCGGGGGGTCAGGCGGTCGCGACGGCTTTGGCCGCCCGCGCCGGTAGCTCGAACTCGTTCCGCTCCGCGCCCAGCTCGAGCGTCCCGGGGTCGCCTCCCAACTCAACCCACCGCTGCTGCGCGGCGGCCCCGAGCCGGTCGAGGTCGTCGTCGGAGTGGAGCGGGTCGTGGTGGAAGAGCACCGTCCGCTCGGCGCCGGTGCGGCGGGCGAACTCGAGAGCGTGGGAGGTGGCCGAGTGGCCCCAGCCGAGGTGGTCGGGGTACTCGGCGTCGGTGTACTGGCCGTCGTGGATCAGCAGCGAGGTGTCGCGGGCGAGGGCGAAGCCGGAGATCCAGTCGTCCTCGAGCTGGTCGAGGTCGGCGCCGAGGGCCGGCTCGTGGTCCGGGATGTAGGTGAAGGAGGAGTCGCCGTCGTCGATCCGGTAGCCGAGAGTGGGACCGCGGTGGGTCACCGAGGCGGCGCGGATGCGGGCCGAGCCGATCTCCCACTCGCTCTCCGGGCAGTGGCGGAAGGAGACGTCGCAGGGCAGCTCCCGCACCTCGACCGGAGAGAGCGGCGCCGAGATGTAGCGGGCGATGCGGTCGCGCAGCGAGGCCTCGGGCGAGGCCGGGCCCCAGATCACGATCTCGGTCTGGGGGCGGAACGCGGGGGCGAAGAAGACGAGGCCCTGGATGTGGTC
The DNA here is from genome assembly GCA_035764245.1 of Solirubrobacterales bacterium. GTDB lineage: Bacteria > Actinomycetota > Thermoleophilia > Solirubrobacterales > 70-9 > VAYN01. The sequence goes on along the minus strand of DASTZP010000008.1, from coordinate 785 downwards.
GAGGTGGAGGTGGGTGAGAAGGATGTGGAGGCGGGTCGGCTCGTCGGGCAGCGCGAGGCCGAGGCAGCGGATCCCGGTGCCGGCGTCGAGTGCGAGCATCGAGCCGTCGGAGAGGGTGACGCCGACGCAGCTGGTGTTGCCGCCGTAGCGGATCGTTTCCGGCCCCGGGGCCGGGATCGACCCCCGCGTTCCCCAGAGCTTGACCTTCACGCCGGCTTCGCTCCGTTTTCGGTCGCCGCCGCCGGCCAGAAGACGGCGATCGCGCCCTGGGACCCGTGGGGCGTCTGGATCGGGAAAGCCGAGACCTCGACGTCGTGCTGGGTGCCGTCGGTCGAGCGCACGGTCAGCTCGGCGTGGGCGGGCCGGCCACCGCGGACCGCGGTCACCAGCGGCAGCTCGTCGTAGGGGATCGGCTCGCCGTTCTCGTCGAAGGGGCCGAAGAGCGAGCCCCACTCCTGTGGCCCGACGGTGCCCAGCTCCTCGAAGCGCTTTCCGAGCAGCATCCCGGCGGCCTCGTTGTAGAAGACCAGCAGGCCGCCCTCGTCGACCAGGAACGCCGGCGTCGAGAGGGCCGACATCAGGTTGCGGGCGAGGATCAGCTCCAGGGGTCTCTGCGTCACAAATGACACTTTAGATCGTCAGGTCGCGACTGCCACTAAATGCCGGGTTTCAGCGCAGAGAGCCAAGAATTGGGAGGTTCGCCGTCAGGCTGTTACTACGGAGTGACTTTCGTCACTTAGGTATTCCGAATTGGTCGCGTCGGGGGCGGGGGTGGGGGGGCCCCC
>DASTZP010000007.1:0-4207 GCA_035764245.1 Solirubrobacterales bacterium | reverse complement strand
TGGACGGGGTCGATCCGCCAGGGGCGAACGAGCCCCAGCAAGTGAGTAGCGCTGGTCCCCGCCAGCGCGGCCGCCGGTCCGCAGGCGAGCACCGCCGCGAGCCACCGCCCCCAGCGGGTGACGCTGCGGTGACCGACCGCGTAGACGCCGCGGTGGAGCCGGTGCAAATGTCCTGCCTGCAGCCAACGCGCGGCGGTCGAGCTACTGACGCCGGCGCTGAGCAGCTGCTGTCTGGCAACAACGCCGTGCTGGCGCTCTGCAATCGCCGCAACCCTCGCTGCTGTGGTCGATTCCTCCCGAATCCGGGAGGCGATCGGGTTCAGGAGGACGGCCGGGCGGCTCGAGACGGTCATCCAACGACGCTGACAGCACCGGTCGCGCGTGTGACAGCCTGAAAGTGACGTCTGGTGCCATACCCGTGCCAACTCACGCGCGATAGGGTCAGCGGCCGAGGCGGCGGCGACAGAGAGGATGAGATGAGCACGGTTCGGGAAGCCACCTTCGAGCTTCTGCGGGCGCGGGGGATGACGACGATCTTCGGCAACCCGGGCTCGACCGAGCTGCCGATGCTCGCCGAGTTCCCCTCGGACTTCCGCTACGTGCTGGGCTTACAGGAGGCGGTGGTGGTCGGGATGGCCGACGGCTACGCCCAGGCCTCCGGCAAGACGACGGTCGTCAACCTCCACACGGCGCCGGGGGTCGGCAACGCGATGGGGGCGATCTTCAACGCCCAGGCCAACCACTCGCCACTGCTGATCACCGCCGGCCAGCAGGCCCGCGCCCAGATCACCCTCCAGGCCAACCTCACCAACCGCGACGCGACGCGGATGCCGCACCCGCTGGTCAAGTGGAGCTTCGAGCCGCCGCGGGCTGAGGACGTGCCGCTGGCGCTCGCCCACGGCACCCACCTCGCCGGGCTGGCACCGCGCGGCCCGGTCTTCGTCTCGCTGCCGATGGACGACTGGTACGCCGAGGTCGACGAGGCCGACGCCGCCGCCGCGATCGCGCGCAAGGTCGACGGCCGTGCGGTCGCCGACCCCGAGGCGGTGCGGGCGCTGGCCGCGCGCCTCGACGCCGCCTCGAACCCGGTCCTCGTCGCCGGCCCCGACGTCGACACGGCCGGCGCCTGGGACACCGCCGTCGCCCTCGCCGAGCGCCAGCGCCTGCCGGTCTGGGCCTCGCCCGCGACCGGCGGCCACCGCCTCGGCTTCCCCGAGAACCACCCCAACTTCCGCGGCGTCCTGCCGCCCGCGATCGGCCCGGTCGGGCAGACGCTCGAGGGCCACGACCTGATCCTCGTCGTCGGCAGCTCCGTCTTCCCGTACTACCCGCACATCCCCGGGCCGCTGCTGCCCGAGGGGGCGGAGCTGGTCGCGATCACCAGCGACCACGACGAGGCGGTGCGGGCGCCGATGGGCGACGCGATCGTCGCCGACGTCGGCCTCACCCTGGCGGCGCTGGTCGAGGCGGTGCCGGAGTCCTCGCGTCCGGCGCCGGAGCCGAACCCCGGCCCGGGGGAAATCCCGGCGGAGGAGCCGCTCAACGCCTCGACCGTCCACACCGCCCTCGCCGAAGCGATGCCGGAAGACGCGATCGTCGTCCTCGAGTCCCCGTCCAGCACCCTGGCCCTGCGCAACCAGCTGCGGATCTCGCGCCCGGGCAGCTACTACTTCAGCGCCGGCGGCGGCCTCGGCTTCGGCCTCGCGGCGGCGGTGGGGGTCCAGCTCGCCCAGCCGAATCGGCCCGTCGTCTGCGTGCTCGGCGAGGGATCGGCGCAGTACGCGATCACCGCCTTCTGGAGCGCCGTCGCCTACCAGGCGCCGGTCACCTTCCTCGTCCTCCAGAACGCCGAGTACGCGATCCTCAAGTGGTTCGCCGACGTCGAGCAGGTGACGGGCGCGCCCGGCCTCGACCTGCCGAAGCTGAACGTCGCCGCCGTCGCCGAGGGCTACGGGGTGAAGTCGCAGCGGGCGAATGACCGCGACGAGGTCGCCGGCGCGCTGTCGAGCGCCCTCGCCTCCTCGCGGCCGGAGCTGGTCGAAGTCCCGGTCCAGCCGGGCATGTCCTTGTTCTAGGCCTGGGGTGAGGATGGCTCTGCTGCAGCGAACCCGCGCCGAGGTCCCGCCGCCGCCGAGCCAGCTGGTCGCCGACCGGGCGCCGGACGAGCTGGCGGGCGGGGTCGATCCTTCGCTGCGCCGCGAGCTGGAGGAGCTGCTCGGCGCCGACCGGGTCCTGCACCGGGTCAGCGACCTCGTCGCCTACGCCTCCGACGCCAGCCCCTACCGCCGCTTCCCGCGAGCGGTGGTCGAGGCGCGCACGGCCGACGACGTCGCCAAGGTGCTGCGCTTCGGCCGCCAGCGCTCGATCCCCGTCACCTTCCGCGCCGGTGGCACCAGCCTCAACGGCCAGGGGCAGAGCGACGGCATCCTCGTCGACGTCCGCAAGCACTGGGGCGGGGTGCGGGTCGAGGACGACGGCGCCCGCGCCCGGGTCAAGCCGGGGACGATCCTCGGCCACGCCAACCGCGTCCTCGCCCCGCACGGGCGCAAGCTCGGCCCCGACCCGGCCAGCACCGACGTCTGCACCGTCGGCGGCGTCGTCGCCAACAACTCCGGCGGGATGCGCTGCGGGGTCACCAAGGACTCCTACTCGACGGTGCGGGAGCTGACCTTCGTCCTCCCCTCGGGAACGGTGATCGACACCGGCGCGCCCGGCGCCGCCGAGCGCTTCGCCGCCGCCGAGCCGGAGCTGGTCGCCGGCCTGGAGGCGATCCGCGACGAGGTCCGCGCCGACGCCGAGCTGGCCGAGCGGATCCGCCGCAAGTTCGAGATCAAGAACACCACCGGCTACCGCCTCTGCGCCTTCCTCGACGCCGACGAGCCGTTGGAGATCTTCCGTCGCCTCCTGGTCGGCTCCGAGGGCACCCTCGCCTTCCTCGCCGAGGTCGTCTTCGAGACGGTGCCGCAGCCGGCGGCGACGACCACCGCCTGGGTCCACTTCCCCGGCATTGACGAGGCGATCGCCCCGGTTCCGGATCTGGTCGCCTCCGGCGCCACCGCGGTCGAGCTGATGGTCGCGCCGGCGCTGATCACCGCTGCCTGGAACATGGTCGGGGCGCCGCAGGAGTGGAAAGAGCTGCCGCCCGAGTCGGCGGTGCTGCTGGTCGAGTTCGGCGGCGCCGACGAGGGCGAGCTGGCCGCGCAGGTGCTGCGGGCCGAAGCGATCCTCGGCTCCCACGAGACGATCCGCCCACTCGACTTCACCCGCGAGCCGGAGGCGATCGAGCTCGCCTGGCGGGTGCGCGAGGGGCTGCACGGGCTGATCGGCCGGGTGCGGCCGGAGGGGACGGCGCTGATCGTCGAGGACGTCTGCGTGCCGCCGGCGCGGATCGCCGAAGGCGCCAAGGACCTGCAGGCGCTGCTCGGCGAGCACGGCTTCCTGCCCGGGGTCGCCGGCCACGCCTCGGCCGGGAACCTCCACTTCATGCTGACCCCGGACTTCGCCAAACAGGAGGACCTCGAGCGCTACGAGGCCTTCATGGGCGGCCTGGCCGAGCTGATCGTCGGCAAGTACGACGGCTCGCTGAAGGCCGAGCACGGGACCGGGGTCAACATGGCCCCTTATGTGGAGCGCGAGTGGGGGGAGAAGGCGACCGAGCTGATGTGGCGGCTGAAGCGGCTGGCCGACCCCGACGGCGTCCTCTCGCCCGACGTCCTCCTCAGCCGCGACCCCGGCGTCCACCTGCGCGACCTGAAAACGACGCCGGCGATCGAGGACTGGGGCGGGGCGACGACCTGCGTCGAGTGCGGCTTCTGCGAGCCGGTCTGTCCTAGCCGCAACCTGACGACGACGCCGCGGCAGCGGATCGTCCTGCGGCGGGAGATGGCCCGCCAGCCCGAGGGCTCGCCGGTGCAGCGGGCGCTGCTGGCGGAGTACGACTACGACGCGCTGAAGACCTGCGCGACGGACGGCTCCTGCCAGCTCGCCTGCCCGTTGGGAATCGACACCGGGCGGATGGTGAAGGAGCTGCGGACGGCGCAGCACGGGGAGCGGGCCGAAAAGACGGCGCTGGCGGCGGCGAAGCGGTGGGGGACGGTCGAGAAGGCGTCGCGTTGGGCGCTGAAGGTCGGTGGGCCGTTGGCGAGACGGACCAAGCGCGGGAAGGGGCTGCCTGGCCCGGCCGTTGGGGGGCGTCGGGGGAGGGTCT
>DASTZP010000006.1:0-5696 GCA_035764245.1 Solirubrobacterales bacterium | reverse complement strand
GTCCTTTGTAGCCCACAGGGCGACAAAGGACGAACGCCGCCTTTAGTCGATCAGGCGCTTGCGCATCTGGTGGATCGCGACGCGCCACGTCGCAACCGCGAAGGCGACGAGGAAGGCGAAGCGCAGCAGGTCCTCCCACTCGAACCCGAAGGCCCCGCCGCGGACCAGTTCGACCAGCTGGTGCAGGGGGTTGAACTGGGCCACGACCTGCACCCCCTCGGGCAGCCCGTCGATCGGGAAGAAGGTGCCGGCGACGAGGAAGAGAGGCGTCACGAACAGCGCCGTCACGTAGTTGAACTGGTCGATCTTGGCGACGGTCGCCGCCATCGCCACGCCGAAGCCGGCGAAGCCGAGCGCGGTGACGAAGGCGAAGAGGGGGACCAGCAGCATTCCCGGCTCGGGGTCGAGCCCCCAGAAGAAGGTGACGACCAGCGGCACGCAGCCGTAGACGGCCGAGCGGGTGCCGATCCAGAGCATCTCGGCGGTGACCAGCTCTTCGACGTCGACCGGCGCCGCGAGGATCGCTTCGTAGGTGTTCTGGAACCGGTGCTTGACGAAGGTGCCGAACATCGCCGGCAGGGCGCTGGAGAAGATCACCGCCGTCGCCACCATCCCGGTGCCGACGAACTGGATGTAGGGGACGCCTTCGACTTCGTCGACCAGGGTGGCGCTGAGGCCGAGCCCGAAGGCGAGTAGGTAGACCAGCGGTTCGAGCACGCTGGAGAAGGTGGTCCCGCGCCAGTAGGTGCGGAAGTTGGCGACCTCGCGGCTCATCACCCCGGCGATCGCGGCGGGTTCCAGGCGCCGCATCGTCCGCTGCCGCGGCCGGGCCTGGGCGGATGCCTCCATCACTCGGCCTCCTCGCCGGTCAGCAGCACGAAGACGTCCTCGAGCGTCGCCGCCCGCACCACCGCGTCCTCGGGCACGGCGCCGTCGTCCGCCTGCTCGGAGCCGACGATCGCGATCGCCGGCCCCGCCGGCCGCACCCGCAGCCCCGCGGCCTCGGCGCTCGCGCGCAGCTCGGTCAGCCGCTGCGGCGCCGCGTAGACCTCGGCGGTCTGGCGGCCGGCGTGTTGGGAGATCAGGTCGGCGGGGCGGCCGCGGCTGATGATCTTGCCGCGGTGCATGACCGCCACCTCGTCGGCGAGGCGTTCGGCCTCCTCGATGTAGTGGGTCGACATCAGGATCGTCGTCCCGCGCGCTTTGAGGTCACCGATCAGCGTCCACAGCTCGGTCCGGATCTGCGGGTCGAGGCCGACCGTCGGCTCGTCGAGCAGGACCAGGCGCGGTTCATGGACGAGGCCGCGGGCGAGCAGCAGGCGCCGCCGCATGCCGCCGGAGAGTTTGTCGACGGCGTCGCGCCGGCGATCCTGCAGCCGGGCGAGGTCGAGGCAGCGGTCGACGGCGGCGCCGACGTCCGGGACCCGGTAGAGGCGGGCGTAGACGGCGAGGTTGTCCTCGACCGTGACGTCGACGTCGAGGTTGTCGAGCTGCGGGACGACGCCCATTTCCGCCCGGGCGGGCTTCGACTGGGCCGGCAGCTCGTAGCCGAGCACGCGCAGCTCGCCGGAATCGGCGACCGCCTGCCCGGTCAGCAGCCGCATCGTCGTCGACTTGCCGGCCCCGTTCGGTCCCAGCAAGCCGAGGCAGATGCCTTCCGGCACCTCAAGGTCGAGCCCGTCGACCGCCGTGATCGGGCCGAAGGTCTTGACCACGTTTCGTAGCTCGATTGCCGCCATGACCTGATGGTTTCATGAGCGGACCTTTTGGTCCGGTGCGGTCAGTCGGCGAGGAGTCGCTCGGCCACCCAGAGGTCGCAGAGCCAGTCGCCCTGCGCCCCTTTGCGGCGGGATACGAGGAGCCCCTCGGGGCCGCTGCGCACCGCCACCCGCTTCGACGCCGCTTCGAACTCGCGGCAGGGGACGGCGATCGCGACCTCGCTGAGGCCGGCCTCTTCGTGGCCGCCGAAGCGCACGGCGACGGAGCGGCCGTGGCGCTCGCCGCTCAGCTCGGTGATGCCGCGCAGGCGGTAGTCGAAGCCCGGCATCATCGGCCCGCGCGGCTCGAAGCCGCCCTTGGGCCGCGCCGTCAGCCGCAGCCCGAGCGGCTCCATCGCCCGGTCCATGCGGGCGTAGCCCCGGTCGAGCTCGCCGCCTGGGCCGATCGCGCGGAAGGAGCCGTAGAGGGCGGCGATCACGATCAGCGGTACCCCGACCAGCAGCGGCAGGAAGGATTCGAGCAGGTAGGCGGGGGGGACGGTGAGGAAGATCAGGGCGAAGACGACGGCGCCGAGCCTGAGGCTGCGCCGGCCGGCGTCCCACATCTCGCTCTGGGCCTGGAGCGCGTCGCCGTCGATCGGGGTGATCGCCAGCGCCGCCCAGAGCTCGGCTTCGCTCGCGGCCGTCGGGTCCTCGACGACGGGCGGGCCTGCGGCCGCGGCCCGGGACCGGGTTGCGGCGTCGCCGCCGGCGGCGCGCTCGAGGTCACCGCGCTGGAGCAGCAGCAGGACGATGACGAAGATCGCGATCACGGCGAAGATCAACGCCATCGCCAGCTTCGGATCGGCTTCCCCTTCGCCCATCGTCAGCCCGATCACCGCCGCCAGCGCGGCGACGACGAAGACGCCGATCAGCCCGAACCGCGACGAGCGCTTGAAGCCTCCCGAAAACACGCGCGGCAGCCTATCCCGGCCGGCTGGCAGACTGGCGCCGATGCTGGACGAGCGCTGGATCAGGTCCCTGCACGTCGAGTCGATGCGGAGGGCCGACCTGCACCGCGAGCGCGAGCCCCACGTCCTCTTCCAGGCCTCGACGATCGGCGCGCTCCTCGACGGTGCATTCGACGGCGACCTCACCTTCGCCGAGCTGGCCGAGCGCGGCGATCTCGGCCTCGGCACCCTCAACCACCTCGACGGCGAGATGATCGCCCTCGACGGCGAGTTCCTCCGCGCCGACGTCGAGGGGAAGCTGACCCGGATCGCCGCCGAGGAGCGAACGCCGTTCGCCGTCGTCACCCGGTTCGAGCCCACCGTCGACGTCCGGCTCGCCGACGACGAGCTCGACCACGAGGAGCTGCTCGGGCTCCTCGACGCGCTCCTTCCCGACGCCGCCTCCTCCTGCGCCGTCCGCCTCGACGGTCGCTTCGAGCTCGTCCGCGCCCGCTCGGTGCCCCGCCAGGAGCCGCCCTATCGGCCGCTGACCGAGGTCGTTGCGGACCAGCGCGTCTTCGAGCTCGAGGACGCGGAGGGGACGATGGTCGGCTTCCGTTTCCCCGCCTACGCGGAGGGGATCGAGGTGGCGGGCTATCACCTGCATTTCGCCAGCGCCGACCGCAGCCGCGGCGGCCATGTGCTCGGCTCGCGCTCGCGGGGCCTACGGGCCCGCCTCGATCCCTCGAACGACCTCCATGTCGAGCTGCCGCCGGAGGTCGAGCTGGAGGATCCCGACCTCGCCGCCGACACCCACGCCGCGGTCGAGGCGGTCGAGCGCGGCTAGCTCAGCAGCGCCGGTAGACGACCCAAGAGTCGTTGCGCGCGACCTCGCTGAAGCCCTTCGGCGCCGGCAGCGAGAAGTCGGTCGGGTCGTTGGGGTCGAGGATGAAGTTGTGGATGACGAAGGGGCTCGCGGGGGCGACGAAGTAGCCCCGCGCGGGGATGCCTTCCTCGCTGGCGCTGACAATCTGCGTCGGCTTCACGTCGAGGCCGAAGGCGAGTCGGGGGACGGCGCGGTGGTTGGGGACGGCGACCTCGCCGCAGAGCGGCTCGAAGGCGCCGTCGTCGACCAGGTCCGAGAGGTCGCGCTCGATCCGCGCCTGGTTGCTGAGGTCGGTGTCGACCTTGGCGTCGAGGTCCCACTGGTTGGGCACCCAGACCAGGAACATCGCCAGGACGATCGCGGCGAAGACCTGCCAGCGGCGCCGCCAGGGATCGTCTGGCTCCAGCAGCCGCCAGCCGAGCAGCCCGACCGCGGCGAAGATCGCCAGGATCGCGGCGGCGAGCATCGTGTAGCGGGGGAGGATCGCGAGGCCGCCGCAGGCCAGCAGCGCGAAGGCGCCTAGCGCCAGCGCCGCGGCGGCGACGCCGAGGAGCGAGCGGCGGCGGAGGAAGGCGAGCCCGAGGACGACGCCGCCGAAGGCGCCGATCATCCCCGGCCACTGCAGCACCTCGCCGAGCCGGCGCGGCCCGTAGAGGACGAGGTCGACCGGGCCGGTCTGCCGTTCCAGCGTCTCGACGGTTTCTTTGGTTCCGGTCCAGGAGTAGGTCGGGCTGCCGGCGGTGATCCAGTCGAAGAGCGCCCACAGCACCGGCCCCGCCAGGGCCAGGATCGCGAGGGGCGCGAGCTCGCGCTTCACCCGCGAAGGGTCGCTGCGATCGGCCGTGTAGGCGAGATAGAGCCAGTAGACGCCGGCGAAGAGCCAGGCCTCAGGGCGGAGGAGGCCGGCGAGGGCGAGGAGGGCGAGGACGGGCCAGCCGGCGCGCGGGCGCTTGGCCTCGATCAGCAGGGCACCGAGGCAGAGGGCGATGTAGGGGAGATCGATGTAGGCGCGGAGGCCGTTGGAGAGGAAGGGGGCGCGGGTGAGGACGATCGCGGCGGCGACGGCGCCGATCCAGCGGTCGAACCAGATCGTCCCCAGGCGGTAGACGAAGAATCCGATCAGCCCCAGCGAGACGTAGGCGCCGACCATCGTCAGCGTGATCATCGCGTCGCCCAGCGGGGTCGTCGCCAGCCCCCACAGCTCGGTCAGCGGGTGCGGCGTCGGCGGCAGCGCCGCGCCCATGTCCGGGCTTTCCAGGTGGGCCAGTTCGCGCCCCCAGACGAGGGCGTAGATCGTGTCGTAGTTGGGGAACCCGTAGGGGAAGAGGAGCAGCAGCACGCCGCTCACCGCGGCGACCCAGGCGGCGGGCGTCAGCCAGTTGCGGGCCCCCTTCGGCACGGGCGGCACGGTATCGGGGCGCCCCGCGGGGCGCATGGTGGCCGTGGATACACTGGCTTCAAGTGAGCGAGTCGACTTCCCTCTACCGCCGCCACCGCCCCGGGTCCTTCGACGAGGTCGTGGGGCAGGCCCACGTCGTCCGCACCCTGCGCAACGCGGTCGAGCAGGGCAAGGTCCACCACGCCTACCTCTTCGTCGGCTCCCGCGGCACCGGCAAGACCTCGATGGCGAAGATCCTCGCCCGCTCGCTGAACTGCGAGCGCGGGGGGCCGACCGTCACCCCCTGCGGCGAATGCGAGTCGTGCGTGACGATCGCCGCCGGCACCTCGGTCGACGTGATCGAGATGGACGCCGCCTCGAACCGCTCGGTCGACGACGTCCGCGACCTCCGCGAGCGGGTCGCCTACGCGCCCGCCGGCGGCCACTGGAAGGTCTACATCCTCGACGAGGCGCACATGCTGACCAAAGAGGCCTGGAACGCCTTCCTCAAGACCCTCGAGGAGCCGCCGCCGAACACCGTCTTCGTCCTCGCCACCACCGAGTCGCACAAGGTGATGGCGACGATCGCCGACCGCTGCCAGCGCTTCGACTTCCAGCGCCCGACGATCGAGCAGATCTCCGAGGTCCTCGACCGCGTCGCCGTCGCCGAGGGACTCGAGCTCGACTCCGGCGCCACCTCGATGATCGCCCGCTCGGCCACCGGCAGCTTCCGCGACGCGCTCGGCACCCTCGACCAGCTCGTCGCCTTCGGCGGCGACCGCATC
>DASTZP010000005.1:0-11327 GCA_035764245.1 Solirubrobacterales bacterium | reverse complement strand
TACCCGCGCGACGAGGAGCGCGACGCGCGGCTCGCAGCCGACGCGGGCGTCGACTACGTCTACGCGCCCCCGGTCGGGGAGGTCTATCCGGATGGTTTCGCGACCGCGGTCGAGGTCGAGGGCCTGACCGAGGTGCTCGACGGCGATCCCGCCCGCCGCGGGCCGGGCCACTTCCGCGGCGTCACCACCGTCGTCGCCAAGCTCTTCAACAGCGTCCAGCCCGACGTCGCCTACTTCGGCCAGAAGGACGCCCAGCAGGCGGTCGTCATCCGCCGCATGGCACGCGACCTCGACTTCCCGGTGCGGATCGAGGGATTGCCGACCGTGCGCGAGGAGGACGGCCTGGCGATGAGCTCGCGCAACGCCTACCTGGAGCCCGCCGACCGCGAGCGCGCGGTCGCGATCTCCCGCGCCCTCGCCACCGGCGAGCGACTCGCACTCGAGGACTCGCTGGCGGCCGGGATCGAGGCGGCCCGCGCTGCGCTCGAGGATGCCGGCATCGAGCCCGAGTACGTCGAGGCGCGCGATCCCGACGAGCTCACCCCCGTGGCGGAGCTCAACGGGCGGCCCGTCCTGCTCGCCGTCGCCGCCAGGGTCGGCGGTGCCCGCCTGATCGACAACGTCCTGATCGTGCCGGGCGAGACCCGCCCCGGGCGACCCACCAAGAACTTGAACAGCACGAGCGAAACGAGGAGTTAATGCAGAGGCAGATGCTGAAGTCGAAGATCCACCGGGCGACCGTGACCGACTGCGACGTCGACTACATCGGCAGCATCACGATCGACACCGAGCTGATGGCCGGCGCCGACATGATCACCAACGAGCAGGTCTACGTCTGGGACGTCGACAACGGCGCCCGCTTCGTCACCTACGTAATCGACGGCGAGCCCGGCTCAGGCGCGATGCAGGTGAACGGCGCCGCCGCCCACCTGGTCGAGCCCGGCCACAAGATCATCGTCGCCACCTTCGGCTCCTACGACGAGAAGGACCTCGAGCACTACGACCCGGTCGTCGTCCACGTCAACGACGACAACGAAGCGATCGCAATCGACAGCCACCCGGAGGTGCTGCTCAAATGAGCTCAGGAGGCCGTTCCCACACCGCCCCGACTTCTGACCGCAAACCGGTCAGCCTGCCCCGCCTCGCCGAAATGCAGGCCAACGGCGAGCCGATCGTGATGGTCACCGCCTACGACTACCCCTCGGCGACCGTCGCCGAGGCGGCCGGCGTCGACGTCGTCCTCGTCGGCGACTCCGCCGCCAACGTCGTCCTCGGCTATCCCGGCACCGAGATGGTCTCGATGGACGAGATGGTGATGCTCGGCAAGGCCGTCCGCCGCGCCCTGAAGACGCCGCTGATGGTCGGCGACATGCCGATGGGCAGCTATGAGGCGAGCAACGAGGAAGCGATCCGCAGCGCCCAGCGGCTGGTTAAGGAGACCGGCTGCCAGGCGGTCAAGCTCGAGGCCGGCGGCGTCATCGTCGAGCGCGCCCGGGCGATCGTCAACTCCGGGATCCCGGTGATGGGACACGTCGGCCTCACCCCGCAGACCGCGACCGCACTCGGCGGCTACAAAGCCCAGGGCAAGAGCGCCAAGAGCGCGATCAAGCAGCTCGAGGACGCCCTCGCGCTGCAGTCCGTCGGCTGCTTCGCGATCGTGATCGAGGCGGTCCCCTCGGCGATCACCGACGAGATCGTCAAGAAGCTCGAGGTGCCGACGATCGGGATCGGCGCCGGTGGCGGCACCGACGGCCAAGTCCTCGTCTTCCACGATCTCCTTGGCATCACCACCGGCCACATGGCGAAATTCGTCAAGCGCTACGCCGACGTCCACGAGACGATGGTCGAGGCGGTCCGGCGCTACGGCCAGGAGGTGCGTAGGCGGCACTTCCCCGAGCCCGAGCACGTCTACGGGGTCGAGCCGGCCGAGCTCGACGAGTTCCGCCGCTACCTCAGCGAGGAGAGCCTGGCGAGCGCGAAGGGATGGGAGTGGGAGCCGCTCCCTTAGCGGCCAGCACTCTCGCTTCGGCCTCCCGGAAGCAGGCGCTCTGGGGGCGGAAGGCGCTGGCCCGGCAGAGGCTCGCGTGGAAGTGAGGCCCGGTCAGGGGGAGGGCGCCGGTCCCCGGCAGTCGCACCACCAGGTCGCCCTTCCAGGAGGTCGGTGACTTCGACGTTCCGTCGGTGAACCGGGCGCTGCCGCTGAACGGCGGCCCGAGGGCGACGCGCGCCTTGGCGGGGCCACCGCCGCGGCGGCTGATCCGCACCTGCTCGGGCGCGGCGCTGATGAAGGTGGAGCGGAAGACGCGGATGCGGCCGACGCGTTCCTGCCGGTAGGCGCTGACGAGCGAGAAGCGCTGGCTGCGGGGGATCGGGATCCCGAACGGCGATTCCAGGTTGATCGCGCTGAAGTGGGTGAGCGAGCCGTCGACGCGGGCGCGGGCGCTGAGGACGGCGATGGTGAAGCCGATGCTAGGGATCCCGGCCCGTCGCACCACGGGGGTGCTGCTGCTGACGTGGGCGCGCGCCTGCGGACGGGCGCGGCGCAACCGGCAGACCTGCCGGTAGGTGCGCCGGAGTTCGCCCCTCAGGCCGCCGACCGCGAGCCGGGTGAAGAGCCGCTGGCCGTCGAATTCGATCGCCCCGCGGAAGCGGCCGACTTCGCGTTCGGGCTTGCGCCCGCGACAGCGGCGCCGCTTGTCGCGGGGCGTCGCCGCTCCCGGCTTGGTCTCGAAGGGACGCCGCTTGCCGCGGAAGTGAAGGTTGACCCGTCCGAAGCGACCGAAGTCGGCCTTGATCCGGTGGCGGCTGACCTTGCCGCGGACGGTGTAGTTGGCCACCTGCCCGTTTTTCCGGGCGGTGAGGATCACCCGGTGGTGTCCGAAGGTTTCGACGCTGACCGTGTAGCCGCGGGTCGCCAGCGAGGAGGTGGTCAGGTGCAGGGTGCGGGGCCGGACTTCGTCGCCGGGGCGGGCGGCTGCGCTGCAGGGGAGCGCCAGCGCGCCGACCAGTGCGGCTGCCGCCGCCCAGTTACCAGCGCGCCCGAGGCGCCGCAGACGCACCGATCCGTCCATAGCTTTGGAAACTTCGCGTTTTCCCGCCGGTCTCCTACCTGCCTCGCGGAGAACTACGATTGGCCCCGGATGCCGGTCTACGAGTTCGAGTGCGAGGAGTGCGGGGTCCGCTTCGAGGAGCTGGTCGCCGCCGGGAGCAGCGCCGCCTGTCCGGCCTGCGGGGCCGAGCGCGTCCGCCGGCTCTACTCCGGCGTCGCGCCGCCCTCCCGGCAGCCGCGCGGCGCCGCCGTCCGCTCCGACGAATCGCGCCGTAGCGAGCGGGAGGCGGCGCGGCAGGAGCGCCTCGCCGCCGCGAAGAAGCGTCGCGCCGCGGGGGAGACGCCGTGAGCGCCGGGGCGGCCGAGCGGCGCGAGCAGTTGGTCGAGCTCTTCGAGGAGGTCAAGCGCTGCACCAGGTGCCCACTCCACGAGACGCGGACGAAAGCGGTCTTCGGGGCCGGCAACGCCGACGCCGACCTGATGTTCGTCGGCGAGGCGCCGGGGGCTGAAGAGGATCGCCAGGGACTGCCCTTCGTCGGCCGCGCCGGCCAGCTGCTGAACCAGATGCTGGAGGAGATCGGCCTCGCCCGCGACGACGTCTTCATCGCCAACGTCCTCAAGTCCCGCCCGCCCGGCAACCGCGACCCCCAGCCGGACGAGATCGAGGCCTGCGAGCCCTACCTCTTCGAGCAGGTGCGGCTGATCGAGCCCCGCGTCGTCTGCACCCTCGGCAACTTCGCGACGAAGCTGCTCAGCGGCAGCCCGACCGGGATCACCAAGGTGCGAGGGACGCCGCAGGTCCACACGCTCGGAGAGCGCACCGTCTTCCTGCTGCCGCTCTTCCACCCCGCGGCGGCGCTGCGGACGCCGTCGGTGAAGGAGGTCCTGCGGGCCGACTTCGCGACGATCCCGGAGCTGTTGCAGCGACCGCTGCCGGGCCCCGTCCCCACGGCGACGAAGCTGGAGGAGCTGGAGGAAGACGGGGGCTCGACCCCGCCTCCCCCCAGCGACCAGCTCGGCTTCTTCGGGTAGCGGGCGGGCCGGGGCATGGAGGTCGTCGAGACGAGCAGCGCCGCCGAGACCGAAGCCGTCGGCGCCGGCGTCGCCGAGCGCCTCGGGGCGGGGGACGTCGTCCTCCTCTCGGGGGAGCTGGGGACCGGGAAGACGACCCTGGTCCGCGGCGCCTGCCGCGTGCTCGGGGTTCCCGGGCCGGTCACCTCGCCCACCTTCACGATCGGCCAGCGGTACGCCGGCGGCCGGCTGCCGGTCTCCCACCTCGACCTCTACCGCCTGCAGACGCTGGAGGGGGAGGACCCGGCTCTGCTCGACGACTACCTCCGGCCCGAGGGGGTCGCCTTCGTCGAGTGGCCGGGCGCGGGCTCGGGTCTCCTCGAGCAGCCGGCGCTCGAGGTCCGCCTCTCCCACCTGGGTGAGGAGCGGCGGCGGGTAGAACTCGACTGGCGGGGGTAGCGGTGCGGCGAAATAGCGCACCGATGCGCCGTTGGCCGTGTTGAGGGGTAGGCGCGCCCAGCTTGTAGCATCGGCGCTGGAACTCGATCGAGAAAGGCTAGGACGGGATGAAGGGACTCAAGGTGCTTGCGGCGGTAATGCTGGTGAGCGGATTGCTGATCACGGCGGTACCTGCCTCCGCCGACGCGGCGGCCTACAAGCACTACGTCGGCTGCGGGGTCTCCCGTAACGCCAAACCCGACCACTCCTGCCCGAAGAAAGCGAAAAAGGGCGCCTTCTTCAAAAGCCTCAACGGCAACGTCGTCTACAGCGTCTGCGTCAAGTTCCCCAGCGGGAAAAACCTCTGCGCCCAGGCCCAGGAAGCCGAGCAGGGGACCCTCTACGTGAACAAGATCACCTCGACGATCATCGGCCGGCACGTCGTCAGCTGGTTCGTCAAAGGCAAAAAAGTCGGGTCCTGGGCTTTCACCGTCACCGGGTAGCGCTGCCCTGATCGTCGTCGGCTTCGACACCGCGACGGTGGACACCGTCGCCTGCTCCTGGCGCGACGGCGAGGTCCTCCACGAGTCGCAGCTGGGGCCCTCCTCGCAGGGGAGGCCCCTGCACGCGACCCGGCTTCTGCAGGAGGTCGAGCGGGCGGCGACGGCCGCCGGCGGCTGGGGCGAGGTCGACCTGATCGCGGTCGGGGTCGGCCCGGGCACCTTCACCGGCCTGCGGGTCGGGATCTCCACCGCCCGCGGCCTGGCGCTCAGCCTCGGCCTGCCGGCACGCGGCGTCTGCACGCTCGATGCTCTCGCCGCCGGGATCGGCGAGAGCGGGGCGGAGGGAGAGCGGCTGGCGGTCCTCGACGGCTGGCGCGGCGAGGTCTTCGCCGCGCTCTACTCGGAGGCCGGTGAGCGGATCTGGGAGCCGGCCGTGCAGCGACCGGAGGATCTGGCCGAGCGGGTGGGCGAGCTCGACCGACCCCCAGTGCTCGCCGGTTCGGGAGCGGTACGATTTCGTCAAGAGCTGGCCCGTGACGGCGTCCGCATAGCGGACGACTCCAATCCCGTCCACCGGGTCGCCGGGCGCCACGTCTGCGCGCTGGCGGCCGCGGCGGCGGGGGAGGACCCCGAGGGGCTCGCCCCGATCTACCTCAGACCCCCGGATGCGGAGCGGTGGCGTGAGCGAGACGCTTCACAAAGAGACGGATGAGCTGACCCAGGAGGTGGGGGTCCGCAGGCTCGCCTACAGCGACCTGCCGGCGGTGATCTCGATCGAGCGGCGGTCGTTCCCGACCCCGTGGTCGCTGGCGATGTTCGTCCTCGAGCTCTCCAAGCCCTCCGGCATCTGCCTCGCGGCCCACGCCGGCGACGAATTGCTGGGCTACGTGATCTGCTCCCGCTACGACCAGGTCTGGCACCTGATGAACATCGCCGTCGCCCCCGAGCATCGGGGCAGCGGCATCGCCGGCCAGTTGCTGCGGCGCCTGATCTCCGACTCCCAGGGCGGCCTGCCGTTCACGCTCGAGGTGCGAGTCTCCAACCACCGGGCGATCGGGATGTACGAACGCTTCGGGTTCCGCTCGGCCGGGGTCCGTCCTCGCTACTACCACGACAACGGCGAGGACGCCCTGATCATGTGGCTGGACTGAAGTGGCTGGACTGAAGTGGCTGGACTGACGGGGCCGGTGAGGCGCTGAAGATGCTGCTGGCGATCGAGACCTCCTGCGACGACACCTGCGCCGCCGTCCTCGACGGGCCGCGGATCCTCAGCAACGTGATCTCCTCGCAGGCGAAGGCCCACGAGGGTTTCGGCGGCGTCGTCCCCGAGGTGGCGGCGCGCCACCACCTCGAGCTGGTCGAGCCGGTCGTGGAAGCGGCGCTGCGGGAGGCGGGGGTGACGCTGGACGACGTCGAGGCGGTCGCCGTGACCGCCGGCCCGGGCCTGATCGGGGCCCTCCTCGTCGGGATCAGCGCCGCCAAGGGGATCGCCGCCGCGCGGCGGCTGCCGCTGATTCCGGTCGACCACCTGCAGGGCCACGTCGCCGCCAACTTCCTCGAGCCCGAGCCGCTGGAGCCCCCGTTTCTCTGCCTGATCGCCAGCGGCGGCCACACCCTGCTCGCCGGGGTCCGCGACCACGAGGGCTACGAGCTGCTCGGCCAGACGCTCGACGACGCCGCCGGGGAGGCCTTCGACAAGTCGGCGCGGCTGCTGGGGCTCGGCTACCCGGGCGGGCCGGTGGTCCAGCGCGAGGCCGAGGGGGGCGACCCGGAGGCCTTCGAGATGCCGGTGGCGATGTCCCGCAATCCCGGCCTCGACTTCAGCTTCAGCGGGCTGAAGACCGCGGTCCTCTACCGCTGCCGCGAGCTCGGCCCCGAGGGGGTGGAGGAGCGCCGGGCGGACCTCGCCGCCTCCTTCCAGGCGGCCGTGGTCGAGCAGCTGACGGCGAAGCTGAAGCGGGCGCTGAAGAAGGAGGGCTGGGAGGCGGTCGCGCTCGGCGGCGGCGTCGCCGCCAACGGGCCGCTGCGGGAGGCGGTCGGGGCGCTCTGCGAGGAGATGGGGGTGCGGCTGAAGCTGGTCCCGATCGCCCTCTGCACGGACAACGCCGCGATGATCGGCTCCGCCGCGCGCTACGCCGAGCCGATCGCCTATCCCGACTACCTCGGCTACGACGCCTTCGCCAGCGGCGAAACCGCACCCGCGGTCGCCCACTGAGCCCGGTGGCCACCGTCGTCGTCTACTCCCGTCCGGGCTGTCACCTCTGCGAGGAGGCGATGGAGCAGATCGTCGCCCTGCACGCCGACGGCTACCGCTTCGAGCTGCACGAGGTCGACATCGAGAGCCACGACCTGCTGCTGCGGCGCTACCTCGAGCGCATCCCCGTGGTCGAGGTGGACGGGGTCGAGGTCTCCGAGCTGGTCCTCGACCGCGCGGCCCTCGCGGCCAGGCTCGATACTGTGGGGGCATGGTCGAGTTGATCGAGGAGTTCGACGCCGCAGGGGCGTTCCCGGTCGAAGGCGAACGGCTCTCGCTGGGCGTCGCCGCCCGCCTCTCGCGCTACCTGCAGGTCCTGACCCAGGCGCGCAAGATGGGGCGGGAGACGATCTCCTCGCAGGAGCTCTCCGAGTACACCCACATCAACCCGACCCAGATCCGCCGCGACCTCTCCGGCTTCGGCAAGTTCGGCAAGCGCGGCGTCGGCTACAACGTCGACTCCCTGGTCTCGGAGATCCGCAAGATTCTCCGCACCTCGGGGCAGCACAACATCGCCCTCTTCGGCGCCGGCAACCTCGGCCAGGCGATCGCGACCTCCTCGATCTTCGCCGACCACGGCTTCCAGGTCGTCGCTGTCTTTGACAGCGACCCGGGTGTCGTCGGCAACGAGATCGGCGAGCTGACGGTGCGCGACATCGGCGACCTGCCCGCGGTCGTCGCCGAGGAGGAGATCGTCGTCGGCGTGCTGGCGGTGCCCGCCGAGGCCGCCCAGGACGTCGCCGACCGCCTCGTCAAGGCCGGCGTCAAGATCATCTTCAACTACTCCGAGCAGCTGCTTCAGGTGCCGCCGGAGGTGACGGTCCACACCTCGAGCCCGGCCGTCGACCTGCTCTACGCGCTCTACTTCTATCTGGCCTAGCGGCCCGCGATTTTGTCCCTGGACCTCGACCTCGCCCGCGAGAAGTTCGACGCCTCGCAGGACTTCACGATCGGGCTCGAGGAGGAGTTCGCGATTGTCGATCCGCGAACGCTGGAGCTGGAGCACCGCTTCGAGGACGTGATGGCCGCCTGTCAGCGCGACGAGGTGCTGGCCGAGTCGGCGGCGGGGGAGCTGATCGCCTCCGAGGTCGAGATCCGCTCCGGGCGCGCAGAAAATTTTGGCGAAGCCGTGTTGCGCCAGCGCGAGCGCCGGGCCCGGCTCTTCGAGCTGGTCGGCGGCATGGGGCTGACGCTGGCGGCGATGGGCACCCATCCCTGGGCCGACTACCTCGACCAGCGGATCATCGACACCCCGCACTACAACCGCCTCCGCCACGAACTCGGCTGGGTTGCGCAGCGCAACAACACCTGGAGCCTGCACCTGCACATGGGCGTCCAGGGGGCCGACCGGGCGATCGCCGTCTGCGACTGGCTGCGGGAGCTGCTGCCGCTGCTGCTCGCCGTCTCGGCCAACTCCCCCTTCCTCGACCGCCACGACACCGGCCTGCACAGCGTCCGCAGCGAGATCTTCACCCGCACCTTCCCGCGCTGCGGGGTGCCCTCGCCGTTCGGCGACTGGGCGACCTACGCCGGCTTCGTCGGCGACCTCGAGCGCTACGGGTCCGTGGTCGAGTCGACGCAGCTGTGGTGGAGCGTGCGCCCCCATCACAGCTTCGGCACCGTCGAGGTGCGGATCTGCGACGCGCAGACCCGCGGCGACGAGTCGTTCGCGCTCGCCGGCTTGATCGCCGCCTGTATCGCCCAGACCGCGATCGACTACGACGAGGGCGGCTACGAAGGGCGGGGGGCGCCGCTTGCCGACCGCGAGATCGAGGAGAACCTCTGGCGGGCGATCCGCCACGGCGCCGGCGGCCGGATGATCGACTTCCGCCGTGGGGAGGAGCTGCCGACGCGCTCGCTGCTCGAGCGGGTGCTGACCTGGACCGAGCCGGCGCGGGCGCAGCTCGGGATCGACCTCGCGCTGCCGGAGCGAAACGGGGCCGAGCGGGCGCGGGAAGCGCTCGACAGCGGCGTCTCGATCGAGGACGTCTACCGCGACGCCGTCGCCGAGACCCGTCGCACCTACGCCGGCGCCGGCCACGCCTCTGAGCGCGCCTGATTCACCCCTCAGGTTTGCCAATCCGCTCCTGATGCGGGTCTCGACGCGCTTGCGCCGCCGTCGTCTATAGACTCCCGCGCCGCTAAAACCACCGGAGGAATAGGACTTTGACCGACTTTCTGACCGATTACGGCGTGGTTGTTGCGCTCGTCTGCGCTGCCGCCGCCGTCGCCTATGGACTTATCGTCACCCAGCGCCTGCTCGCGAAGCCGGCCGGCAACGACCGCATGCGGGAAATCTCTGGCGCCGTGCAGGAGGGGGCCCAGGCCTACCTCAGCCGCCAGTACACGATCATCGCCGCTCTGGCGATCCCGATCGCGGTCCTGCTCCTGGTGCTGCAGAACTGGCAGACCGCCGTCGGCTTCCTGATCGGGGCCGTCCTCTCGGGCGCCACCGGATTCATCGGGATGAACGTCTCGGTGCGGGCCAACTCCCGCGTCGCTGAGGCCGCCCGCGGCGGCGTGCCGCCGGCGCTCGACGTCGCCTTCAAGGGCGGCTCGGTCACCGGCCTGCTCGTCGTCGGCCTGGCGCTGATCGGCGTCGCCGGCTACTACGGCTTCCTGCTCCTGATCGGTGAGACCGACAAGGAGGCCGTCGACGCGCTGATCGGCCTCGGCTTCGGTGGCTCGCTGATCTCGGTCTTCGCCCGACTCGGCGGCGGCATCTTCACCAAGGCCGCCGACGTCGGCGCCGACCTGGTCGGCAAGGTCGAGGCGGGGATCCCCGAGGACGATCCCCGCAACCCGGCCGTGATCGCCGACAACGTCGGCGACTGCGCCGGTATGGCCGCCGACCTGTTCGAGACCTACGCGGTCACCTCGGTCGCGGTGATGCTGCTCGGCGTCCTCACCTTCAACGCCGACTTCGCCCGCGAGGTCGCGATCTACCCGCTGGTCATCGGCGGCGTCGCGATCATCGCCTCGATCATCGGGGCGCTGGTGGTACGGACGAAAACCGACCGCGTCGAGGGCGCTCTCTACCAGGGCGTGATCCTCGCCGGACTGATCTCGATCGCCGCCTTCTACCCGGTCACCGACTGGCTGATGAGCGAACCGGTCAAGCTCGGCTTCGCCAACGCCGCGGCCGATGCGGTCAGCGTCGGCGACCTCTGGCTCTGCGCGGTGATCGGCGTCGCGGTCACGGCGCTGCTGTTCGTGATTACCGAATTTTATACGTCGACCCGGTTCCGGCCGGTGAAGACGATCGCCCAGGCCTCCGAGACCGGGCACGCGACGAACATCATCCAGGGGCTCGCCCAGGGCTTCCAGTCGACCGCCGCTCCGGCGCTCGTCATCGCCCTGGCGATCCTCGCCGCCAACGAGCTCGCCGGTATCTACGGCATCGGCGTCGCCGTGATGGCACAGCTCTCGCTCTGCGGCCTGATCGTCGCCCTGGACGCCTTCGGGCCGATCACCGACAACGCCGGCGGCATCGCCGAGATGGCGGAGCTGCCGGAGGACGTCCGCAACGTCACCGACCCGCTGGACGCGGTGGGGAACACGACGAAGGCGGTCACGAAGGGGTACGCGATCGGATCCGCCGCGCTCGCGGCGCTCGTGCTCTTCACCGCCTTCCGAGAGGAGCTTCAGGCCGAGGCCGGGGCAGGCCACGTCCTGAACTTCGACCTGACGGAGCCGGCGGTCCTGATCGGCCTGCTGATCGGCGGCATGATGGTCTATCTGTTCGCGGCGCTCGCGATCGAGGCGGTGGGCCGCGCCGGCGGACAGGTGGTCGAGGAGGTGCGGCGCCAGTTCCGGGAGAACCCGGGAATCATGGAGGGCACCGAGCGGCCGGAGTACGGCGGCACGGTGGGCATTGTCACCGCGGCCGCGCAGCGCGAGATGATCGTCCCCTCCCTGATCGCGATCGTGGTCCCGTTGATCGTGGGCCTGATCAGCGCCGAGGCGCGGGGTGGCCTCCTGATCGGGGTGATCGTCGTCGGGTTGTTCATGGCGCGGTCCATGACCGCCGGCGGCGGCGCGTGGGACAACGCGAAGAAGCTGATCGAGGACG
>DASTZP010000004.1:0-162854 GCA_035764245.1 Solirubrobacterales bacterium | reverse complement strand
CCGGCCCTAGTAGGCCGTGCGCCTCATCCCTCGCAGCGCGAGGGTTCCCAGCAGGGCCGTCAGCGCGAGGATCACGACGATCGCCGGCCAGGTGCCGCCCCAGCTGACGCCGCCGACGAAGCCCTGGCGGGCCGCGTCGACGACCTGGGTGAACGGGTTGTACTCGGCGGCGGTGGCCAGCCAGCCGGTCAGCAGCGCCTGTGGCGCGTAGGCGGTCGTGCAGAGGACGGCGGCGAGCATCACGGTCTGCATCAACGGCGCCGCCGACTGGGTCTTGAAGCGGAGCGCGATCAGCGCCGACCAGCAGGCGGCGATCGTCGCCGTGCCCATCACGCAGAGGTAGGTGACGACGAGCCCGCCCGGGCCCGGGAAGTGGGCGCCGACGACCAGCGCGATCAGAAAGACGAAGGTCGAGGGGATGACCGAGCGGATCGCCGCTGAGAGGACGAGGCCCGTGAGCAGGACCCAGCGCGGGGCGGGGGAGGCGAGGAAGCGGTCGAAGAGGCCGAATTCGATGTCGCGGGCGAGGTTGACGCCCATCGCCGCGCCCGTGAAGCCGGCTCCCTGCAGCATGCTGACCGGGACCATGAAGCTGGCGTAGTTGTCGGTCGTGAAGCCCGGCAACAGCGTCAGGTTCCCGAACACGGCGGTCAGGCCGAGGAAGAAGATCGTCGGCGCCAGCACCCCCGGGACCGCCGCGCCGGGAACCCGGATCAGCTCGTTCGCGGAGCGCCGGACGAGCGCCCGGATCGTCTCCCAGTCGCGGCCGAGAGTCGCGTCCATCAGCCCATCCGCAGCCGGCGTCGCAACGCCATCGAGCAGAGCGTCAGGCCGATCGCGCCGACGAGGACGATCCCGGCGAAGCCCTCGAGCAGCTCGCGGCCCGAGAAGACCGAGATGACCGGGTCGCGGACCGCCTCGGCGATGAAACTGAGCGGGTTGATCCGGGCGAGCGTCTGCGCCGGCTCGAGCAGCAGGTCGGCGGGGAAGAACGCCGTCGAGAGGAACAGGATCACGAAGACGAGCGGGAAGGTGCCCTGGACGACCGAGGCGCTGCCGCTCCGCAGCGCCAGCGCCGCCCCGAGCGTCCCGAACGCGAGCGCGGCCAGCGTCACCAGCACGATCATCAGCAGCGCCCCGACGACCCCCTCCTCGATCCGCACCCCGAAGACGAGGCCGATCGCGAGGAACCAGATCGCCGCGAAGAGCCCCAGCGCCGCCGTCCCCGCGAGGCGGCCGAGGACGATCGCGAAGCGGGGGATCGGGGCGGCGAAGAGGCGATCGGTGAAGCCCATCTCGATGTCGACCGCGAAGGCGATGCCGCCGCTGTTGCCGGCCAGCATCATCGACTGCATCATCGAGCCGGCGAGCATGAACTGGAGGAAGCTCTGGACCGGCGGAAAGCCGGGCAGTTCCACCCCGGCGCCGGCGCCGCCGGTCTGGATCGCCAGCAGCAGGGTCGGGAAGACGACGATCGGCGAGATCAGCTGCGGCCGGCGGAAGGTCTGGCGGATCGAACGCGCGCCGAGCGCCCGCACGACCCGCGCCGTGCTCGCCAGGTCGCTCACGCCGGGGCCGGCTCCTCGTCGCCCTCTGCGGCTTCCTCCGCTTCCAGGCGGTGGCCGGTCTTGGCGACGAAGACGTCGTCCAGGGTCGGCCGCACCAGCTCCAGCGACTCAACCTCGATCCCGGCCTCGTCGAGGGCGCGGACGACGCGGGGGATGTCGCCGCTGCCGTGCTCGACCTCGACCAGGACCCGTTTGCCGTCCTTCGGCGGCAGCAGTCGCCCGAGCCCCCCAAGGACCCGCTCGGCCTCGACCACCGCGCCCTCGCCGACGAGCAGCTCGACATGCGGGTGGCCGACCTCGCCCTTCAGCGCCTCGGGGGTGCCCTCGGCGACGATCCGGCCGCTGTCGATGATCCCGACCTGGTCGGCCAGTTGGTCGGCCTCCTCCAGGTACTGGGTGGTGAGGAAGACGGTGGTGCCGTCGTCGTTCAGCGCCCGCACCTCCTCCCAGATCGTCTTGCGGCTGACCGGGTCGAGGCCGGTGGTCGGCTCGTCGAGGAAGAGCACCCGCGGTTCGTGGACGAGGGCGGCGGCGAGGTCGAGCCGGCGCTGCATCCCGCCCGAGTAGGTGCCGACCCGGCGGTCGGCGGCGGCGGCGAGGTCGACCCGTTCGAGCAGCGCGTCGGCGCGCTTGCGGCCGGCGGCCGGCGGCAGGCCCTGCAGCGTCGCCTGCAGCCGGATCAGCTCCCGCCCGGTCATCAGCGGGTCGAGGGCGGCTTCCTGCAGGGCAACGCCGATCGTCGCCCGCACCCGCCGCGCCTCGTCGACGACGTCGTGGCCGGCGACGCTCGCCCGCCCCCCGGTGGGGAGGAGGAGCGTCGTCAGCATCCGCACGGTCGTCGTCTTGCCGGCGCCGTTGGGGCCGAGGAAGCCGTAGATCTCGCCCTCGCCGACCTCGAGGTCGATCCCCTGTACCGCCCGAAACTCGCCGAAGGCGCGCTCGAGGCCCGCGACGACGATCGCCGGCACCGCTAAGCCCCCAGGGTCTCGGCGCCGCGCGCGGGCGGCGGAACCGCCTCGACCCAGCGGCGGCCGTTCGCTTCCTCGAGCGCCTCGGCCGCGTCTAGGAGCAGCTCGTCGCGGCCCCAGGCAGCCTGCAGCTGCAGCGCGACCGGGAGCCCCTCCGAGGAGCCGACGGGGACGCTGATCGCCGGGATCCCGGTCAGGTTCGCCAGCGCCCCGCCGCGGACGTTCGCCGCGTCGGCGGTGAGGGTGCCGGAGGGCAGCTCGACGACCGGCGCCTCCAGCGGCGGCGCCACCGCCGGCACGGTCGGCCAGGCGATCACGTCGACCCCCTCGAAGACCGCGGCGACCGTGCGGCGGGCCAGCGCCCGCAGCTGTCCAGCCTTGATCGTCGCGGCCGCCGGCAGGAGGAGGCGGTACTTGAGCAAGCCGCGCGCGAGCGGGCTCAGCTCCGGGTCGAGGTCGTTGAGCCTTTGGGGGGTGATGCTGCCGAGGCTCTCGCTGTTGGCGATCAGCACCGTGGCCAGGGTCGCCGCCGCCAGTTCGGGCAGCTCGATCTCCCGCACCTCGCCGCCGGTCGCCGCGCGCAGGTCCTCGATCGCCGCCTCGCAGGCCTCGCCCACGGCGGGCGCGACATCCTCGGAGACCTCGTCGCGGACGACGCCGATCCGCAGCGCCGGGGGCCGCCCCGCCTCCAGCTCCTCCCCGAACAGGGCCGAGTCGAGCAGGCGGCAGTCGGCCGCGTCGGTGCAGAGCGCGCCGGAGACGATCGTGGTCGAGACCTCGGCCAGGTGGTGCCCGGCCATCGCCGAGCGCCCGAAGGTGGGCTTCAGCCCGGTGAGGCCGCAGTAGGCGGCGGGGTAGCGGATCGAGCCGACCCCGTCGGCGCCGACGGCGCCCGCGACCAGTCGCGCCGCCACCGCCGCGGCGGAGCCGCTGGAGGAGCCGCCGGGGCAGCGCTCCGGGCTCCAGGGGTTGCGGGCGGGGCCGTAGACGGAGACGTTGCCGGTGCTGCCGGCGCCGAGCTCGTGCATGTTGCCGACCCCGACGACGACCGCGCCGGCGTCGCGGAGGGCGCGGTAGGGCCCGGACTCGCCCGGCTCGGGGTGGGCGAGCATCTCGGCCGCGCCGAAGCGCTGCGCCCGCCAGGGCAGCGGCCACTCGTCCTTGATCACGATCGGCACCCCGTGCAGCGGCCCCTGCGGAGCCGCCTCGAGCATCTCCCGCGAGCGCTCCGGAAAGGTCGCGACGATCGCGTTCAGCGCCGGGTTCCGCTCCTCGATCCGGGCCAGGGTCGCCTCCAGCAGCTCCGCCGCGTCGGCTTCGCCGCCGGCGATCGCGGCCGCCTGCTCGCGCAGCGGGAGGTCGAGCGCCTCGCTCATCGGCTCGGCGGCGCCTGCGAGAGGTCGGGATCCCGCTCGACCGGGATCGCGCCGGTGTCGAGCGAGAGCAGCTCCAGGATCGGCGGCCAGAACAGTTGATGGGCGGCGCCGATGACCGCCATCTCGATCTCGTCCGCCTCGACTCCGAGGGCCGCGAGGCCGGCGGCGATGAACTCGTCTTGACCGTTCGCTGGCTCCATCGGGCGCGCCGAACCCTACCTGGCCACTTGGCCGGGATCGTGCAAATGCCCCCGCAACGGCGCATCCGACGGGCGCGGACGGCAAGATTGGCGCCGCAACTGGGCACGTCACCCGGTGTTGCCTGATCGATGCCGCTCGCAGAAGCCAAATCCACCCGCCGCCTCTGGGCGCTCCTCGCCGCCGCCTGCCTGCTGGCCGGCCTCGTCGCCGTCGCCGCGCCGGGCGCCGCCGACTCGGCGCCGCTGCGCGTCGTCGTCCTCGGGCAGACCTCGGAAACCCCGGCGGCCTCCTGCCCGGGCAAAATCGTCAACGGCCAGGAGCTGACGCCCTGCCGGGTCGAGGGCCACGTCACCGGCTTCCAGTCGATCGCCGACGGCGTGCCGCGGCCTTTCGAGGCGCCCTTCGAAGGGAAGATCGTCGCCTGGTCGATCACCCTCGCGAAGCCCTCCACCCAGGAAACGAAAACCACCACCGACGAGGTGGGCTTCTTCAACGACTTCCTCGGCACCCCCTCGCAGGCCCGGATTGGAATTCTGCGCCCGGTCGAGGACACGAAGCCGCCGCAGTACAAACTCGTGCGGCAGAGTCCGATCGAGATCCTCAACCCCTACTTCGGCAGCACCCCTGTCTTCGCCCTCGAGCACCCGCTCACGGTCCTCAAGGGCCAGATCGTCGCGCTGACGATCCCGACCTGGGCGCCGGCCTTCGCCCTCAACCTCTCCCCGGAGAACACCTGGCGCGGCAGCCGCCTGCCCGAGCACTGCATCAACCGGGAAGACATCCAGGGCGGCCACCCCCAGCAGGGCGTCGGCAAAGTCAAGACCTACGGCTGCTACTACTCCGAAGCGCGGTTGCTCTACACCGCGACCCTGGTGAAGAAACCGTAGTAGCCGCGACCTGACCGGCGCATCTCGGCGTCCTCGGTCGCTTGCGTGCAGAGCACGCGGCGCTTCCTGCGTCCTTGATCTGCTTGGTCAGGTCGCGGCTAGGCGCTAAAGCGCTTCTTGCCTGAGGCTGCAGTACGGGCAGTCCGAGACGTCGAGCCCGATCAGCTGGTCGCAGCGGCGGCAGGCGCGGAGGTTCTCGGGGCTGCGCGGCAGCGCCGAGTCCGACGGGGCGAGGGGGAGGACCATCGCGACCGGCTCCATCTCCTCGCCGGTCTCGCGGTCGACGTAGACCGAGCCCGGTTCGGCGTGGGCGATCGCCTCGCGGCCGGAAGCCCGGGAGCGCATGCGGTAGAGCTGCTTCTCGTTCATCGCCGGGGAGACTAATACCTTGGGCGGCTCCGATGCGCGTCCTCATCTTCCACGGGTACATGCTGCGGGGGACCGGCAGCAACATCTACAACGCCAACCTGGCGCGGGCGCTGGCGCGGCTGGGGCACGAGGTCCACCTGCTCTGCCAGGACCGCGAGGTCCGGATCGAGGGGGTGCAGATCCACAACCCCGAGATCGGCGGCCTCCTCCCGGTCTACGTCAAGGATCCCTACGAGGGCTTCGAGGTGAAGGCGTTCCCGGAGCTGACCGAGGCCGAGCTCGACCGCTACCTCGAGGCGAACGTCGCCGCCGTGCGCGCGGTCGCCGAGCGGGCGGGGGGCGTCGACCTCGCACTCGCCAACCACCTGGTTATGGGCCCTGCCATCCTCGCCCGGGCCGGCGTCGCCCCCTTCGCGGCGAAGATCCACGGCTCCGCCCTCGAGTACACGGTCAAGCCGCACCCCCGCTTCCTGCCGTACGCCCGCGAGGGGATGGGCGCCGCCCGGGGGGTGCTGATCGGCTCCGCCCACACGGCGGAATCGCTCTGGGCGACCCTCGCCGACCTCCCCGAGCTGCCGGAGAAGACCCGGCTGGGGCCGCCCGGCGTCGACGTCGAGGAGTTCCGTCCCGGCGGCGTCCGCGAGGAGCTCGTCGCCTTCGTCGGCAAGCTGATCGTCTCCAAGGGCGTCGACCTGCTGCTCGCGGCCTGGCCGCTGGTCCGGGCCGAGCATCCGCGGGCGCGCCTCGAGGTCGCCGGCTTCGGTGCCTACGAGGACGGTCTGCGGCGCCTGCTGGCGGCGCTGGAGCGGGGCGACCTCGACGACGCCCGCGAGGTCGCCCGGCTCGGCTGGGGCCTCGAGGGTGGGGAGGAGAGGCCGCTGCCGATCCTCTCCGCCTTCCTCGCCGACCCTCCCGCGGGCTATGCCGAGGCCGCGCGCGCGGCGGCGGGGTCGGTCGATTTCGTCGGCCGCCTCGAGCACAGCGAGGTCGCCGCCTTCTTCCCGCGGGCGCAGGCGATGGTCATGCCCAGCACCTTCCCCGAGGCGTTCGGCATGGTCGCGGTCGAGGCGGCCGCCTGCGGGACGCTGCCGGTCTCCGCGGCCCACTCGGGGATGCTCGAGGTCACCCGGCAGCTGCAGGCAGACCTGCCGGAGGAGGTGGGGGGGCTGACCTCGTTCCCGGTCGAACCGGGCGCGGTCGAAGCCATCGCGGCCCGCCTCGACGCCTGGCTGGCGCTGCCGGAGGAGCAGCGGGAGCGCGCTCGCAGGGGGCTCGTCGAGACCGTCGCCCGGCTCTGGAGCTGGGAGGGCGTCGCCCGCGGCGTCCTCGCCGCCGCGGCCGGGGAGCTGGACGATCTCCCCCGGCCGGGGGGCTAGTGCCAAGCGTCACCTGGGGGCCGCAAAGCCTCCCGCCGCCGCTTCAATAGAATGCCCGCCGCCCCAATGTACGGCCGCCTGCCCATAGTGAAGATGCTGCTGGTGACGATCGCCGCGACGGTGGTCATCTCGGCGGTGATGGTCCCCATCAACTGGGATGGCCAGCAGGCCTCGACGGCCGCGCCGAAGATCGATCACCTGCTCAACGTGATGATCGTCCTCTCGTCCTTCGTCTTCTCGCTGGTGATGGTGATGCTCTTCTACGCGCTCTGGAAATTCAAAGCGAAGCCGGGCGACGAGTCCGACGGCGAGCCGATTCACGGCAACACCCGCCTCGAGATCGCCTGGACCCTGATCCCGACGATCATCGTCCTCTTCGCCGGCGGCTACAGCTGGAAGGTCCTCGACGACATCGAAGAGCCGGCCAAGGACCATCTGACGGTCTCGGTCTTCTCCCAGCAGTTCGCCTGGAGCTTCGCCTACCCGGGCAAAGACTACGCCTGGAGCGAAGGCGAGCTGCACGTCCCGGTCGACAAGCAGATCGTCTTCAAGATGCACGCGATGGACGTGATCCACTCCTTCTGGGTGCCCGAGTGGCGGATCAAGAAAGACAACGTGCCGGGGATCACGACGACGGCGATCGTCACCCCGGACAAGGTCGGCACCTACCAGCTGGTCTGCACCGAGCTCTGCGGATTCGGCCACGCGACGATGCGGGCGAAGGTCGTCGTCGAGTCGCCGAGCAAGTTCAAGGAATGGGTCGATGGCCTGGAACAGACGCTTCCGGAGCCGTACATGGATGTGCTCAAGGAAACCACCACCGAGAACCCACCGGCCCTGGGGGCCGGGGGGGCGTAAAGGCATAATGGAGTGAGCTGATGGTTGCCGCGATCAAGAACCCCGGCTGGTGGCGAGGACTCTTCGGAGCAGTCGCCTTCGGCGCCTTCGGCTTCGGCCTCGTGATCGCCCTGCGGGCGATCTCCGACCTGCCGCTCTACCAGACCGAACAGACCGGCTACCCGCACGTGATCGTGCCCGCGATCACCGCTCCGCTCGGCTTCCTCTGGGGCTTCGGCTGCTTCGACTACTGGCTGCGTTGGGCGATCGGGATGCCGACCATCCCCGACGACCACTCCCAGCACGGCGCCAAGAGCTGGAAGGACTACTTCAAATTCAACACCGACCACAAGGTGATCGGTGTCCAGTACGTCGTCACCACCTTCATCTTCTTCTTCCTCGGCGGCCTGATGGCGATGCTGATTCGGGCCGAGCTCGCCCAGCCGGGTACCCAGATCGTCGAAGCGGCGACCTACAACAGCCTCTTCTCCACCCACGCGGTGCTGATGATCTTCGTCTTCGTGATCCCGGTCTTCGCCGGGCTCGCGAACTACGTCCTGCCGCTGATGATCGGCGCCCCGGACATGGCCTTCCCGCGCCTCAACGCGCTCAGCTTCTGGATGCTGCCGCTGGCCGGCCTCCTCTTCATCTCCAGCTTCCTCGCCCCCGGCGGCGCCTTCGACGCCGGCTGGACCGGGTACGCGCCGCTCTCGACCGGGGCCCCGCTGGGACAGTCGTTCTTCAACCTCGGCGTCCAGTTCGCGGGTGCGTCGTCGATCGCGACGGCGCTGAACTTCCTGGTCACGATCATCACCATGCGTGCGCCCGGGATGACCTTCTGGCGGATGCCGCTGCTGGTCTGGGCGAACCTCTCGACCTCGCTGCTGGTCGTCGCCGCCACCCCGTTCATCGCCGGCGTCCAGTTCATGGTCCTCTTCGACCGCGCCCTGCACACCAACTTCTTTGACTTCGGCGCCGGTGGCGATGTGATCAGCTACCAGCACATCTTCTGGTTCTACTCCCACCCGGCCGTCTACATCATGATGCTGCCCGGGTTCGGGATCGTCTCCGAGGTGATCTCGACCCACGCCCGTAAGCCGATCTTCGGCTACCGCTTGATGGCGCTGGCGCTGATCGGGATCGTCGTCCTCAGCTACTCGGTCTGGGCGCACCACATGTTCGTCGCCGGGATGTTCTCCTGGCTGCGGGTGCCGATGATGATCACCACCCTGCTGATCGCGGTGCCGACCGGGATCAAGATCTTTTCCTGGCTGGGCACGCTCTACTTCGGGAAGATCCACACCTATTCGACGGCGATGCTGTTCGCGCTCGCCTTCATCGTCACCTTCACGATCGGCGGCATCTCCGGCGTGATGCTCGGCATGGTGCCGATCGACATCCACGTTTCCGACACCTATTTCATCGTCGCCCACATCCACTTCGTCCTCTTCGGCGGCTCGGTCTTCACGATCTTCGCCGGCGTCTACCACTGGTTCCCGAAGATGACGGGGCGGATGTACGACGAGAAACTCGGGCGCGTCCACTTCTGGGGCACCCTGGTCGGCACCTGGGGCACCTTCATCCCGATGCACTGGGTCGGCATGGACGGGATGCCGCGGCGCGTCGCCGACTACGCCGAGCAGTTCGGCAACTGGAACCTGATGATCAGCGCCTTCGCATTCATGCTCGGCGCCGTCCAGCTCGTCTTCGTCTACAACATGGTCGTCAGCTGGCGGTTCGGCCCGAAGGCCGGCGCCAACCCCTGGCGCGCCAACTCGATCGAGTGGCAGGTCTCCTCGCCGCCGCCGATCTTCAACTTCGACGAGATCCCGCGGGTCGTCGGCGGTCCCTACGAGTTCGGGATCCCCGGCGCCAAACACGCGATCATGGCCGGCGAAGGGGCCGAGGGCGCCGAGGTGCCCGCCGGTGAGAAAAGCGCGGTGGGAACCGGCTCATGAGTCCCGAGGTGGCTGAGGATCGCAAGCCGCTGCTGGTCTTCCTCAACGAGGTGGCCGGCGGTCGCAAGCTGCTGCAGGCGGTGCGGGACCGCCAGGACCAGGTGTCCGGCGTCGTCGTCGCAGCGCCGCAGAACCAGCCTTCGGTCGGCCAGCTGATCGACGCCAGCGAGGTCCGCGAGGCGGCCCGCGCCCGCGTCGAGGTGACGATGGCGCTGCTGAGCGAGTTCGGGATCGAGTCTGTGGGCGAGGTGATGGACCCGGAGCCGGCGCTGGCTCTGGACGACGCCGTGCGGGCGCACCGCCCCGGCGAGGTGCTGCTCTCCTGCCTCTCCGACAGTCGCTTCGGCTTCATGCGCCGCGACCTCGTCGAGTGGGTGCGCGAGCGCCTCGAACCCGAGGTGAAGCTGACCCACATCCCGGTCCGGATCGAAGACGACGCGATCCGCTGGGACCTCAACCACACGCTGGTCGTGGCGACGAAGACCGTCGCCGCCCCCGACCTGGTCAACCGGATGCAGGAGCGCGCCGCGATCCGGCCTCACCGCTTCACGATCATCTGCCCGCGGGCCGAGGACGTCAGCGAGCCGCAGGTCGTCCGCGACCTCGCCGCGACGCTGGCGGAGCTCTACCGCGCCGACATCGACGCCACCGGCCAGCCGATGAGCCCGGACCCCTTCTACGCCGTCAAGAACGGCATCGAGCACTACCGGATCGACGACATCCTCATCTCCACCTTCGCGGGCGAGCGCTCGCAGTGGCTGGAGGATGACCTGATCGGCCGGGTGCGCGAGATCACCGAGAAGTCCGTCGAGCACATCGAGGTCGGCCGGCCCGCGACCGCCGTCGCCGCCGCCGTCGCTGAGGGAGAGCCTCAGGCGGTCCAGGGAGGGGAGAGCTGATGGAGAGCGCAACCGTAGCCGTCGGTCACGGCCACGCCGACCACCATCACGGCCCGCCCGAGGCCAACGAGAGCTCGCGGATCGACCGTCAGACG
Organism: Solirubrobacterales bacterium; assembly: GCA_035764245.1. GTDB lineage: Bacteria > Actinomycetota > Thermoleophilia > Solirubrobacterales > 70-9 > VAYN01. The sequence goes on along the minus strand of DASTZP010000004.1, from coordinate 152,320 downwards.
CTCGGCATCCTCCTCTTCATCGTCTCCGAGGTGATGCTTTTCGGGGCCTTCTTCGCCTCCTATTTCTTCCTCCGCGTCGTCGTCGACCCGCCGAGCTGGCCGCCGCACCCCTACGAGCTGCCGGTCGCGGTCGCGGGGATGAACACGGCGATCCTCGTCTCCTCGAGCTTCACGATCCACTACGCCCTGGAGTCGATCCGGCGGGGCAACCGCACCGGCCTCAAACTCGGTCTGGTCGCCACCTGGCTGCTGGGCGCGACCTTTCTCTTCATCCAGATCAACGAGTACGTGCACATCGGCTTCAGCGCCCGCGACCTCTCGTTCGGCTCGATCTTCTACAGCCTCACCGGCCTCCACGGAGCCCACGTCTTCGTCGGCCTGATGCTGCTCTCGTTCGCGACGATCCGCGCCTTCCGCGGCCACTTCGGCCCGGCCGCGAAGGACCACCTCGGCGTCGAGGTGCCAGGCATCTACTGGCACTTCGTCGACATCATGTGGATCATCGTCTACGTGACGGTGTACATCCTCTGAGGCGGCTGCAACTCCGGGTCTGGGGCTGTCCTGGGTGAAGTTCAACGAGGCCGCCGTCTTCAAATGGGTCGTGATCGTCGGGACCGCGGCGGCTGTGGTGATTGCGGTGACGTTGCTGACGCGGCCGCTGGTGGGGGCGCTGCTGGGCTTGGCTCTGGTGATCGCCGCATCTGTCCACGGCTACCGGTGGATGAGGCAGAGGTGGCGCGAACTTGGCTCGAAGGATTTACGTTCGTAGACAAAATGTTGCATTTTGCTCTGTAGGCTGGCAGTATGCACGTCATGGTGAAGGAGAGCAGCGCCGACCAGGGGCGCACGGACCACTTCGAGAAGCGCATCGACGAACGCTTCGATCGGGTCGACGAACGCTTCGATCGGGTCGACGAACGCTTTGAGACGGTCGATAGGCGCTTCGAGTCGGTCGACAGGCGCTTCGACGAGGCTGACCTGAAGTTCAAGCAGGTCGACAAGCGGCTCGAGCGCGTAGAGGACAAGCTCGGGCGGATCGATGACCGGCTGTTCTCGATTGGCCGCACGATGGTGATCGCCACCATCGGCATGTGCTCGACGATGATCGCCGGTTTCGGGACGCTCTTCGCGCTCATCTCAGCGTAGGTCTGGTCGGCCGCCACAGCTCCAGCGTCAACAGCGTCAGCGCGATCGGGACCGTCGCCGGCGTCTGGTCGACGAAGAAGAAGAGTAGGTCCCAGGCGGGGCAGATGACCGCGGCAAGGGCGGCCCCCCGCAGCTGCAGGCGTCGGTCTGAGGCAAAGAGGGCGCCCAGGGTGGCGGCGATGAAGAGGTCGCCGAAGCCCATCACCGCCGAGCCGAAGGAAGCGAACTGGAGGCGGGGGAGGTCGGCGGCCGGCGCGGCGGCGTTGAGGACGGCGTTCGGGCTGTCAAGGAGGTTGGAGAAGACCAGCCAGGCGTCGATCGCCGCCATCGCGTAAATCCCCAGCTTCAGCCAGCGCCCGGGGACGACGGAGGCAACAGCCCAGCCGAGGCTGACGCAGGCCAGGGCCGAGAGCGCCAGCGCCGCCGTATCGCCGCTGAGGGCGTCCTGGCGGGCCCAGGCGATCGCGAAGAGGGGGACGACGAGGAGTGCCAGTAGCGGGCGCGCCCCCCGCGCCAGCCAACCCAGCGCCGCGGCGGCCAGGGGCGGCACCGCCACCAGTGCCAGGTAGGTGAGAAAGCGGGCGCTGGCCGACTCCAGCGCAATCGCCGAGATGACGACGACGATCGAGAGCGGCAGCGCCAGCGCCCACCAGCGGCTCCGCAGCCGGCGCAGCAGCACCGGCGAGGGAGGCCTGGGCGCGGCGACGAGGGCAGCCTGGGCGAGGCTGAGGACGCCGATCGAGAGCCAGAAGGGAAGCAAGCCCTAGAGCGAGCCCGCGGCCGCCGCGGCGGTGTTTCCGGCCTCCTCGGAGCGGACCGGAGCGGGACGGTCGCGAGGCTCCAGCCGGCCGGCTGCCGCCACCGTCCAGAGCATCGCCAGCCAGTTGCCGGTGGCGACGGCGACGTGCACCCAGACGATCCCCGCCGGCAGCTCCAGGACCCACTGCAGGCCCCCGATCGCTCCCTGGAGGGCGAGGAGGGCGATGACCAGGGTCAGCGGCCTCAGGGCCCGCCCGTCGCCGCCCGGACGCCGCAGCAGGAACCAGACGGCCACGGCGGCGACTCCGTAGATCGCGGCGATCGTCGCGTGGCGCTGCACGACCCACTCCAGGGTCCCGGTCCCCTCGAAGTCGAAGCGGTGGACGAGCTGGCCTTCGTGAGCGCCGGCATGGGGCCCGGAGGCGGTCGCGATCGTTCCCGCCAGGATCGTCAGCTGCCCGAGCGGGATCAGCGCCCGCACCGCCCAGACGCCGAGCCGGTCGCTCGAGCGGCGGCGCTCCCACGGTTCGTAGCGCGAGCACCAGGCGAGCGCGAAGGCGGCGTCCAGCAGCATCATCGAGAGGATGAAGTGGGACATCACCAGGCCCGGGGCGAGGTGGTACTTGACGACCAGGGCGCCGAGCACCGCCTGGCCGATGACGCCGAGGGGGAGGAGGGCGCCGAAGAGGGCGAGGTGCCAGCGGTAGGGCCGGCGGAACCAGGCGAGGACGCTGGCGGCGATCACGGCGAAGCCGACGAAGCCGGTGATGAGGCGGTTGCCGTACTCGATCACCGCGTGGAATTCGAGCGGCGGGGTGGTACCGCCATAGCATTTCGGCCAGTCGGGGCAACCCAGCCCGGACCCGGTGAGGCGCACTCCCGCCCCCGTGAGGACGATCAGCGCAAGGGCGATCAGAGCGACCATCGTCACCTGCGCATAGCGCTGCGGAGAGATCTCGAGGCGGCCTTTTAAGCGGTCTCGCATCTGGCACCCATGATGGCAGCGGCCGGCCGGCCGCCGGCGCTCAGCCTTTGGAGTTGCCGGCGCTGCCGCCGGCGTTTTCGAGCAGGAATTTGACCAGGTCTTCGAGTTCTTTCGGAGTCAGGTCCTGCTCGTAGGTCTGGGGCATCACGTTCGGGGGGTAGCCCTTGGCGATTTCCGCGTTGGGGTCGACGATCATGTTTTCGACCGCGCTCGAGCTCTCGCCCGCCAGTACTTCTTCGAGGTTGGGCCCGACCATGCCGCCCGCGTTGGCCGCTTCCATCGTGTGGCAGCCGCCGCATCCGTTGTTGGCGAAGACCTGGGCGCCGGGGCCGCCCTCGACCTTGGGCGGTTCGGCGCCGGGAACTCCCGCCCATTCGCCGACGTAGGCGGCGACGTCGTCGAGGTCCTGCCCGGTGACGATCTCAGCCGGCATCGAGACGGCGGTGTTGCCGTTGCTCTCCCGCGGGTACTCGACCTGTGCCTTGACGACGCCCTCGATCGTGTCCGAGTCGTTCCCTTCTTCCCGCGCCGCGGCGAAGGCGTGGTCGAGGCTCGGGCCGACTTGGGCGGTGGTCCCGGCCTGCGCCAGCGCGTGGCAGGTGCCGCACTTCTGGATGAAGAGGGTGCGCCCGCGCTGCGGGTCCGCGTCGGTCGTTCCGCAGCCGGAGGCGACCATGACGAGGGCTGCCAGGGCGACGAGTGCGAGCAGGGGGGAAACGAGTTTCGATCGGCGGGCCATGGGGTGCAATGCGGGGCGGAGTCTATATGTCGAGGCTGCCGGGAAGCGTGCCGTCGAACCGGGCCGGCAGGTAGTCTTTGAGTCGATCCGCACTAACTCTGAAATCACGGCGATGGGAGGTCGCAGATGCAGGTAAGGGACGGGATGTCGGAGATAACGCTGACCGTGGGCCCCTCCCACACGCTGCGCGAGGCGGCCGCGATGATGGTCGAGCGGGGGACCGGCGCGGCGCTGGTCATCGACGCCGAGCTGCCGGCGCCCTCGATCGTTACCGAGCGGGACCTGCTGATCTCCGTCGCCCAGGGCCAGGACCCCGCCGGGGAGCGGGTCGTCGACCACATGAGCGAGGGGGTCATCACCGCCGCCCCCGACTGGAGCCTCGAGCGGGCTGCCGCGGAGATGTCGCGCCGCAACGTCCGCCACCTGGTCGTCTTCGACGGCGGCGAGGCGGTGGGCGTCCTCTCGATGCGCGACATCGTCAGGTGCTGGACGAGTGACGGCGCAACTTCAGAAATGCCTCTGCCTGGCCCGACGGCCTGAGATCAAGCAGATCAAGGACGCAGTGAGCGCCGCGTGCTCTGCACGCAAGCGACCGAGGACGCCGATATGCGCCGATCTCAGGGCTTCGGGGGGGCGCTGATCGTTTCTACCGGCAACGCGGCGCCACGCGTCTCCTGGCGGCGCGGGAGGCGGTAGTAGTCGCGGACCGAGCCGCGGACGATGCTGCGGAAGGCGGCGAGGACGAAGATCGCGCCGAGGAGCCCCCAGATCTTGGGCGCGAAGATGAACCCGGAGGCGAAGGTCCCGCAGACGAGGCCCAGGGCGCCGATGGCGAAGAAGATCGGACCCCAGGAGGGACGCGAGGCGTAGATCGTCTCGCCGGGCTCGGGGATCTGTCGGTGCTCGGCCATCGTTTACTGGGCGATGTAGAGGAAGGCTGCGACGAAGCTGAGGGCGAAAATGCCGGCGGCGATGCCCCCGGTCACCAGCCCGGCGCCCATGTTCCGACGTGCGGTCTCGCGATCCATTGGCGGATTTCTATCAGGACTCGACGGCGGAGCATCGGTACGGGGTGGTGGGGGAGGGGCGGGTACCCCCTCTGCCAAAGCCCGTCGCGCAGCTGAGCGAACCTGAGGGCTCAAGCGTGACTTCTTGAGCCTTTGTCAGAGGGGGTACCCGCCCCTCAACCGGTCCGAAATAAATTCCGACCCAAGCCAGGGCAGGACTCGATTTGCTCCCAAGTCGACGACGCGGCCCAGGAGCGAACAGCAAGAAAAAAAGAAGCCCCCGCGCCCCTGCCTTCTTTAGGGAAAAGCTGTTGAACCTCGAACCAAATCCCGACTCGGGTGGAGGGACAGGACACCCTCCCACAAAGGCTCAAGAAGTCACGATGGCGCCCATAAGTCCACCCCAGCTGCGCGACGGGCTTTGGGGGAGGGTGTCCTGTCCCTCCTGAGACGATCCGAAATTCGACTCAGACGTTGGCCGCGATAGCCATCGAGAGGAACAGCAACGCGAGGTACCCCAGAGAGAAGAGGTAAGTCCGAAGCGCCCAACGCCGGTCCCGAGCCCGAAACAACCGAACCGCGAAGTAAATGAACCCGGCCCCGAGCAAAATCGAAGGAACCACGTAGACAACCCCAAGCCCCCCAGCACAGAACGGAAGCTGAGTCACCGCGTAAAGGAGGACGGTGTAGAGGAGGATCTGGCGGCGGGTCTCCTCCTCGCCGCGGACCACCGGCAGCATTGGGATCCCGGCCTTCGCGTACTCGTCCTTCATCAGCAGCGAGAGGGCCCAGAAGTGAGGCGGGGTCCAGAAGAAGACGATCGCGAACATGTAGAAGGCCATGCCGCTGAGCTCGCCAGTGACGGCGGCCCAGGCGACCAGGGGGGGAACCGCGCCGGCGGCGCCGCCGATGACGATGTTCTGCGGGGTCCGCCGCTTCAGCCAGAGCGTGTAGACGCCGACGTAGCCGACGAAGCCGGAGAGCGAGAGCGTCGCCGCCAAGGGGTTGACGGTCAGCGACAGCAGTAGGAAGGAAGACGCGGCCAGGGTCAGGCCGAAGATCGTCCCCGCCTGCGGCGAGATGCGGCCGGCGGCGATCGGGCGGTCGGCGGTGCGGGCCATCGTGCGGTCGACGTCGCGGTCGACGACGTGGTTGATCGCGCCGGCGCCGCCAGCCGAGAGGGCGCCGCCGAGGCAGGTGAGGAGGATCAGGCCGAGGGACGGGTCCCCAGCCACGTACATCGTCGTCACCGTCGTGAACAGCAGCAGCGACTGCACCTTCGGCTTCGTCAGCGTCAGGTAGTCGCGGACGACGGTGGGAAGAAGCGTGCGGGTGGCCGTCGTCGGGTTGGGCGCAGTCTGCGCGCCGGCGCCGGATTGCATGGGGCTCAGGCTACCGGCTGCGATTCGCGTGCCGCGGCCTGCTCGCTGCGACGGGTGCGATGGCCGATCGCCTCACGGATGTCGCGCAGCGGGCGGGCGCTGCGGACGTCGGGGAGGACGTCGAAGTTGTGCGGCTCCGGCGGCGAGAGGGCGAACCACTCGAGCGTGTCGCCGCCCCACGGATCGTGCCCGGCCTCGGGGCCGCCCTCGCGGCTGAAGATCGCGTTGAGGATCGTCAGCAGGATGCCGACGAAGAGGACGAAGACGCCGATCGAGGCGATCACGTTGTAGGCGGTGACGCCGGTGCCGGCGAAGTACTTGTAAGCGTCGATCACCTGGCCCTCGCCGGCGCCGGCGAAGAAGAGCGGCACGAAGCCGAGCAGGAGGCCGGCGAGGATCGTCCAGAAGGAGATCCGGGCCAGGGTCTCGCCCATCGTCCGCCCGGTCATCTTCGGGAACCAGTAGTGGAGGGCGGCGAAGCCGCCGAAGACGGAGCCGCCGACGAGGGCGAAGTGCGTCGCCGCGGTGGCGTCGGTCGTGTTCTTCAGCTGCCAGGCGGCGGCGACCAGCGAGTGGCAGAGCTCGGCGGCGAGGCCGATCCCGATCGCGAAGAGGGCGCCGAGCGCGAACAGCAGCGGTGCCCGCATCCGCAGGGTGCCGCCGGCGAGGGTGGCGATCAGGTTGAAGAGGACGAGGCCGAAGGGGACGATCAGCGCCAGCGACATCAGCATCGCGTAGTACATCCAGCCGATCCCGATCGGCGCGGTGAGCATGTTCTGCATCCAGGCGAGGGTCCCAAGGACGGCGATCGCCGCCAGCGAGACCATCACCACGTTGCGGTTGAAGAGCGGTTTGCGGGAGAAGGCGGAGGCGATTTCGGCGATCGCGCCGAAGGCGAAGATGAGGATCAGCATGTAGGTGCCGGTGTAGAAGATCCAGCTCAGGTGCTGCCACAGCAGCGGCGCCCCGCCGGAGCCGTCGGCGAAGAAGATCCCGTCGTAGTTGCGGTCGATCATCAGCATCGTCAGCGCCGCCAGCAGGACCGGCCCGACCACGACCATCAGCCACGAGGACACGGTGGCCGCCCAGGCGAAGACGGGAACCCGGCGCCAGGCCATCCCCGGCGCCCGCATCACCCGCATCGTCGCCACCAGGTTGATCGCGAGGAGGACGAAGCCCAAGGTCGCCAGTCCGGTTGCGGTCGCCCAGGCGTCGACCCCGTTGTTGGAGAGGAAGGCCACCTCGCTCAGCGGCGGCAGCGGGTTGACGCCGGCCTCCGAAGGGGTGAAGAGGAAGGTCGCGTAGAGGGCGGTGGCGCCGGCGACCCAGAGCCCGAGCCCGACCTGGCCGAGCCGCGGCAGCGCCGTGCCGCGGGCGCCGATCTGCAGCGGCGCCACGTAGTAGAAGAGCCCGATCGTCAGCGGCAGCGCGAAGAGGAAGACCGCGGTGGCGCCGTAGAGCGAGAGCATGCGGTTGAAGGTGACCGGGTCGAGGAAGGTGTTCTCCGGGACCAGCAGCTGGATCCGCATCAGCGCCAGCTCGACAAGGGCGATGAAGAGGAAGCCGAGGGCGCCGCAGATCAGGATCCGGCCGACGTCCTTGTGGTCGGCGCTGGTCGCCAGCTGCGCCCAGCGCGGGCGGCTCGGGGCGTACCCGTCGGCGACGAGCTCGGGGCGCGGGCTGGGGCTCATGGCGTTTCTCCGTTTTCGATCTGGCTGACCACCCGTTCCTGGGCCGCTTCGATCTCTTCCAGCTGGGTTTCGACGAAGTCTTCGTATTCCTCGGGCGAGACGACCTCGACCGCGGTCCGCATCGCGGCGTAGGCCTGGCCGGAGAGGGTGGCGGAATCGCCCAGGTATTCGCCTTCCTCGTCGGCGCTGAAGAGGACCTTGTTGGTCTTGCCGGGCACCGCGTCGGCCTTGCGGGCCAGTTCTTCGACGTTCCAGGTGTGGACGACGTCGGTGGAGAGCACTTCCAGCTCGACCGCGGTGTCGACCGGCACCACCAGCTTGTAGTAGGAGAAGGCGCCGTTCGGGTAGTCGTAGCGCCACAGCCACTGCTGGCCGGTCGCCTTGATCTGCAGCGGCTCCGATTTCAGCGAGGCGAGGCCTGCCTCGCCGGTGCTGGGTCGTTCGCGGGCGTTGTCGGTGAAGACGACGCCGAGGACGAAGAGCAGCGCCGCGAAGATCGTGAGGACGCCGGCGACCCGGACCTGCAGGCCGCGTCCGGAGAGGAGCTGGCGCGGCTCGGCGCCGCGCTCGCTGCGGTAGCGGCGGGCGACGTAGAGCAGCGCGCCGGTGATCGCGATCATCAGAATCGCGGCGGCGACGAAGCCAATCCAGAGCAGGGTGTCGATCTGGTCAGTGCCAGGGGAGTGAGGCGCCAAAGCGCGGCCATTCTATTCACGTGCGGCGGCGCCGCGCCTCCCGCGCTGCCTTCCGCGGCCGGACCTATACATTCGCTGCTGATGAGGAGGCGCTCCCGGCCATCGAACGCGCTTCGCCTCGCGGTGCGCGCCGGGGCGGTCGGAGCGATCGGCGCGGCCTTCGCGGTCCCGGTCCTGCGGCGCCGCCTGCGGATCCCGACGCCGGTCACGGTCGGCACGGTCGCCGCCGCTCCTCTGGCGCTGGCGGTGCTCTACCCGCGCTCGAAGCGGCGCGACGTCGCCCTCTTCGCGCTGCAGATGTGGGCCTTCACGGTCGCCCACGAGCTGCCCTACGACGACCCCGAGCGCCTGCGGGCGCGGCTGCGCACCCGCTACCCGATCCGCAGCGACCGCGCGATCGGCGCCGGCCGCCTGCCCAACGCCCGCCTCCAGCGCGCCCTCGCCGGCAAGCCCGGGGTGGGGGTGGTCAACCGGGTCCTCACCTGGACCCACTGGCTCTGGTTCATCGAGCCCTACCTCTCGCTGGCCCTGATCCTGGTCCGCCACAACGAGCGCTTCCCCCGCGCGGCCCGGCAGATGGCCGCAGTCTTCGACCTCGGCTGCGCCGTCTACTTCGCGGTCCCGACGGCGCCGCCGTGGTGGGCGGCGGAGCAGGGCCTGACCGGCGAAGAGGTGCGACGGATCATGGTCGAGGTCGGCGAACCGACCTGGGGCCGGGCCTGGGAGCGCCTCTATGACGCCCTCGGCGGCAACCCCTGGGCGGCGATGCCCTCGCTCCACTTCGCCACGTCGCTGCAGGCGGCCCTCTCGCTCTCCGAAGCGGGCAAGGTCGAGGGGGCGGTCGGCTGGGGCTACGCGGGCACGCTCGGCTTCGCCCTCGTCTATCTCGGCGAGCATTACGTCACCGACCTGCTCGCGGGAGCCGCCCTGGTGGCGGCCGTTCGCAAGGGCGAGCCGCTGGCGGAACCCCTCGTACGCGGGGTAAACGGAGCGCTGCAGCGTCTGGAGAGGATCGCCAGCGGGTAATTTGCCTGACGTGTCTCCGGAAGACTCGGCGAACGGGAGCAACCGCTTCGCCGAAATGCCGATTTTCACGACCCGGCGGCTGATCCAGACCATCGTCGTCGTCTTCATCCTGCTCGGGGCGATCTACTTCCTCTTCCCGAAGCTGATCGGCCTCGGCGACGCGCTGGGCAAGCTCGACGAGGCCGACCCGGTCTGGATCGCGATCGCGATCGGGTTCAACGTCGTCGCCTACGCCACCTACATCGCCCTCTTCAAGGCGGTGGTCGGCGGCGACGCGCTGCGCCTGAATTGGAAGGAGACCTACGAGATCAACATGGCCGGCGTCGCCGGGACGCTGCTCTTCTCCGCCGGTGGCGCCGGCGGCATCGCCGTCACCTACTGGGCGCTGCGCAAGGCCGGGATGCCGCGCCGCGACGTCGCCCGGCGGATGGTCGCCTTCGTCTCCCTCCACTACGCCTTCTACCCGATTGCCCTAATCGTCTTTGGGGTCTTGCTGCGGACCGGGGTCCTCAACGGCAAGAGCTCGGTCGAGCTGACGATCGTCCCGGCCGGGGTCGCCGGGTTGCTGCTGATCCTCGGCGCCCTGATCACCTTGATCCCGCCCGACGCCGAGAACCGCCTCGCCCGCTACGCCCACAGCGAGCGCTCGCGCCACTGGCTGCAGACCGCCGGCAAGGTGCCGGCCACCCTGGGGGAAGGGTTCCGCTTCGCCGCCGGCCTCTTCGCCCACCCCCGCCGCGGCGGGCTGGCGGTGATCGGGGCCGCCGGCTTCTGGGCCGCCAGCATCGGCGTCCTCTGGGCCTCGTTCCACGCCTTCGGGGTGCAGGTGCCGCTGGCGGTGGTGGTGCAGGGGTTCTTCCTCGGCATGGTCGCCAACCTCTTCCCGCTGGCGCCGGCCGGGGTTGGCGCTGTCGACGCCGGCATGATCGGCGCCTTCGTACTTTTCGGCATCCCCGAGGAGACGGTCTTCCCGGCCGTCCTGATCTTCCGCCTGGTCGCCTTCTGGATGCCGATCCCACCCGGGATCTTCGCCTTCTTCCAGCTCCGCCACACGGTCCATCGCTGGGAAGAGGAGGGGCTGCCGGTCGAGCGCGGCGGCGAGATCCACTCCCCGGTGGAGGAGGTCGCGGCGATTGCCTTCGACCGCGGAGAGAGCTACTATAAAAAGTAAAGTAATAGACTCCAGGCGGCAGATATGGCAGAACAGAAGAAGGTCGAGAACGTAATCATCGTCGGCGGTGGCCCCGCCGGCTACACGGCGGCGCTCTACACCGCGCGGGCCAACCTCGAGCCGCTCGTCTTCGAGGGCTTCCAGTGGGGCGGCCAGCTGCAGAACACGACCGACGTCGAGAACTACCCGGGCTACCCGGACGGGATCATGGGTCCGGAGATGATGGCCCAGTTCCGCGCCCAGGCCGAGCGCTTCGGGACCCGCTTCGTCACCGACGACGTCGACAGGGTCGAGCTCTCCGACGGGGGCGTCCAGAAGGTCTTCCTCGGCGACGAGGAGCACCGGGCGAAGACCGTGATCCTGGCGATGGGGGCGGAGCCGAAACGGCTCGGCGTGCCCGGCGAGATGGAGCTCGGCGGCCGCGGCGTCTCCACCTGCGGCGTCTGCGACGGGGCTTTCTTCAAAGATCAGAAGGTGATCGTCGTCGGCGGCGGCGACTCGGCGATGGAGGACTCGATTTTCATCTCCAAGTTCGCCAGCAAGCTGACGATCGTCAACCGCCGCGACGAGTTCCGCGCCTCGAAGATCATGTTCGAGCGGGCCAAGGAAAAGCAGAACATCGACCTCAAGACCCCGTTCGTCGCCGAGGAGTTCGTCGCCGGCGAGAGCGGCAAGCTCGAGAAGGTCCGCCTTCGCAACGCCGAGACCGGCGAGGAGGAGGAGCTGGCGACCGATGGCGCCTTCGTCGCGATCGGCCACGTGCCGAAATCGGAGATCGTCAAGGACCAGGTCGAGACCGACGAGGACGGCTACATCGTCACCGAGCCCGGCTCCACCCGGACCAATCTGGCGGGGGTCTTCGCCGTCGGCGACGTCGTCGACCACACCTACCGCCAGGCCGTGACCGCCGCCGGCACCGGCTGCATGGGCGCGCTCGACGCCGAGCGCTTCCTGCGCGACGCCGACGTTCCGGTGGAGGCGCACTGGATGCCGGGCGGCGAGCCGGCCGAGATCGCCACCGGCTCTTAAGGTCTCCGATTACTCCCCAGTTCTTGGATTAAGAATCCTTCTTAACTGAAAGGGGAACCGGCGCATGTATATCTTGGCCGCGTGAGCTCTGCCTGCTCCCATCTGGACTCCGTCACCTACGTGGATCTGCCTGACGACGTCGAGGGCTGCGAGGAGTGCCTGGCGATGGGGATGACCTGGGTCCACCTGCGGATGTGCCAGACCTGCGGCCACGTCGGCTGCTGCGACAACTCGATCGGCAAGCACGCGACCGCGCACCATCAGGACACCGGCCACCCGATCATCCGCTCCGCCGAGCCCGGCGAAGACTGGAGCTGGTGCTACGTCGACGAGGTGATGATGCGCCTCAGCGACGGCGCCGGCGCGTAGGCCTCGCCCTTTTCGGCGCGCAGCTGTTCCAGTAGGTCGGCGGCGCGATCGGGCCCGATCAGCTCGGCGATGCCGAGCGGACCGAGCGGCCAGTTGAAGCCGAGCCGCATCGCCGTCTCCATGTCCTGTGGCGAGGCGATCTCCTCTTCGAGCGCGAAAGCGGCCTCGTTGGCGATCTGGGCGAAGAGGCGGGTGAGGACCTGCTCGGCGGCGGGGTCGATCCGGGCGAGGGCCTCGGGGTCGAGGGTGGGGGCGTCGATGCCGAGGTCGGGATCCGGCTCGCGCTCGGTGTCGTAGTCGTAGTACCCGTGGCCGCTCTTGCGGCCGAAGCGGCCTGCGGCGACGAGCCGTTCCTGGATCGGGCTCGGTCGCCAGCGCTCCACCTCGCCCCCCTGGGCGAAGAAGGAGCGGGCGATCTCGAGGTTGACGTCGAGCCCGATCAGGTCGAGCAGCTCGAACGGCCCCATCCGGAAGCCGCCGCCGAGGCGGACGACGCGGTCGATCGTCGGCGCGTCGGCGAGGCCGTCGCCGAGCATACGCAGCGACTCCAGCGAGAACGGGCGGGCGAGCCGGTTGGCGACGAAGCCGGGGCTGTCCTTGGCCCGGATCGGGGTCCGTCCCATCCGCTCGGCCACCGCGGTCGTCCGCGCCAGCGCCTCCTCCGAGGAGCGCTCGGCGGCGACGACCTCGACCAGCTTCATCAGCGGCGGCGGGTTGAAGAAGTGCATGCCGACGACTCGCTCGGGGTGGGGGACCCCGGCGGCGATCTCGGTCACCCGCAGCGAGGAGGTGTTGCTGGCGAAGACCGCTTCCGGTCCCAGCGTCTCCGCGAGGCCGCGGAAGATCTGTCGCTTCAGCTCCAGCTTCTCGGGGGCGGCCTCGATCACGAGCTCGCAGCCCGCGAGGCCCCCCGACTCCGAGGTCGTCTCGACGCGCGCCGACGCCGCCCGCGCCTCGTCCTCGCTCCAGCGCCCGCGGGCCGCGCCCTTCTCCAGCGCCTCGCGCAAGCCGGCCGCGCCGCCCTCGGCGAGGTCAAGGGAGACGTCGTAGAGGACCGTCTCGTAGCCGCCGAGGGCTGCCAGCTGGGCGATCCCGCGTCCCATCGTGCCGGCGCCGACGACGCCGACGCGGGTCACCTTCACCGGCCCTGGAAGCGGGGCTCGCGCTTCTCGAGGAAGGCGTTCATCCCCTCGACGCGGTCCTCGGTCGCCATCGCCTCGTCGAACAGCGCCCGCTCCGCCAGCAGCCCCGCGGCGAGGTGCGTCTCCTCGGCTTCCAACACCGCCTTCTTCGCCAGCCGCAGCGCCACCGGTGGCCGCTCGGCGACCACCCGCGCTAGCTCGATCGCCTCGGTCAGCCAAGCGCCTTTGCCGACGACCTTGTTGACGAGGCCCCAGCGCTCCGCCGTCTTCGCGTCCCAGCGCCGGCCCGTCAGCACGTACTCCATCGCCCGTTGCTTGCCGACCGCGCGGGCGAGGCGCTGGGTACCGCCGCCGCCGGGGATGATCCCGAGGGTGATCTCGGGCTGGCCGAAGCGGGCCTTCTCGTCGCAGACGATCATGTCGCAGGCCAGCGCCAGCTCGCAGCCGCCGCCGAAGGCGTAGCCGGAGACGGCGGCGATCGTCGGCGTCCCGATCGCGGCCAGGCGCGTCCAAAACTCGATCCCCTTCGGGTCGGGGGGCGCGTCGACCGGCCGCTCCGCCATCGCCCGGATGTCGGCGCCGGCGGCGAAGAAGTCGTCGGCGCCGGCGATGACGATGCAGCGCACCTCCGGGTCGGCGTCGAGGCGCTCGAGGCTGACCGCGATCTCCTCCCGCATCTCCGGCGAGAGGGCGTTCCGCGCCTCCGGGCGGTTCAGCCGCAGCAGGGCGACGTGGAAGTCGTCGATCGCGACCTCGACCAAGGCCAAGGTCAGGACTCCTGCAGCGGCAGCATCGCGTTGATCCCGGTCGCGTCGCGGCCGATGATCAGCTTCTGGATCTGCGAGGTGCCCTCGTAGAGGGTGGTGACGCGGGCGTCGCGCAGGTAGCGCTCGACCGGGTAGTCGTCGACGTAGCCGGAGCCGCCGTGGACCTGGATCGCCAGGTTTGCGCACTCGACCGCCGACTCGGTCGCGAACAGCTTCGCCACCGAGGTCTCGGTCGCGTTCGGCTTCTTTTCGTCCTTCAGCAGCCCAGCGCGGAGGACCAGCATCCGGCTGGCGTCGCGCTTGAGGATCATGTCCGTGATCATCTCCTGGACCAGCTGGAAGCGGGCGAGGGGGACGCCGAACTGCTTGCGTCCCTTGGCGTACTCGACGGAGGACTGGACGCAGCCTTCGCAGATGCCGACGCAGCCGGCGGCGACGCTGTAGCGGCCGTTTTCGAGCGCGCTCATCGCCACCTTGAAGCCGTCGCCGACCTCGCCCAGCAGCGCCTCGTCGCCGACCTCGACCTCGTCGAGCGAGATTTCGGCGGTGTCGGAGGCGCGCAGGCCGAGCTTGCCGTGGATCTCCTGCGTCGTAAAGCCGGGGCTGTCGGTGGGGACGATGAAGGCGGCGAGGCCGCGGTATTTCAGCGCCGGATCGGTCTGGGCGAAGATCAGCGCGAACTCGGAGTGGTTGCCGAGGCTGATCCACATCTTCTGGCCGCTGATCGACCAGCCGCCGTCGGTCTTGGTCGCGCGGGTGCGGAGGTTGGCGGCGTCGGAGCCGGTGTCGGGCTCGGTCAGGCCGAAGCAGCCGAGACCCTCGCCCGAGCAGAGCCTCGGTAGCCACTTCCGCTTCTGCTCCTCGTCGCCCCACTTCTCGATCGGGCCGGCGACCAGGGAGGTGATGACGGAGACGACGGTGCGGGCGGAGGAGTCGGCGCGGCCGATCTCCTCGGCGATCAGGCCGTAGCTGACGTAGTCGAGGCTGCGGCCGCCGTACTCTTCGGCGACCGGGGCGCCGAGGAAGCCGACCTCACCCAGCTTCCGCGCCAGCTCGCGGTCGAAGCGGCCCTCGCGGTCGTTGTCGCGGACGTTCGGGAGGATCTCGCGCTCGGCGAATTCGCGCGCCGTCTCGCGGATCAGCTTCTGCTCGTCGCTGTAGGTGAAGTCCATCTCAGAGCCCCCGCAGCTCTTTGCCGAGCGTCTCCGCGAAGGCCTGCTGCGCTTCCTGCGTGCGCGGTCCGGGCGCGGCTGGGAAGACCCTGCCGTCGACCGAGGAGACGGCCTGGATCTCGCGCGTGGTCGAGGCGAGGAAGGCCTCGTGCGCCGTTCGCAGGTCGTCGATGTGGAAGCTGCCGGTTTCGACGTGCAGCGCCTTGATCAGCCGGTCCCGGGTGATCGACTCGAGGACACCGTCGGCGAGCGCCGGGGTCCGCAGCTCGCCTTCGGGCGAGACCCAGAAGACCGAGGAGGTGGGCGGCTCCAGCACGGTGCCGTCGGGCCGGATCAGGACCGCCTCGTCGGCGCCCTGGGCTTTGGCGATCCGGGTCGCCTGCATGTTGGCGGCGTAGGAGAGGGACTTGACCCCGTTGAGGATCACCGTCGGGCAGTAGGTCACGCTGGCGAGGCCGACCGCCTCGGGGTGCGGCGGGATCGGCTCGGTGGCGGCGATGCGGCGGCCGCCGCGGGTGACGATCAGGCGCATCTGGCCTTCGACCGGGCCGGCCGCGGTCAGCAGCGCCTCGATCTCCCGCTCCAGCGACTCGCGGTCGAAGCCGAGCTCGATCGCGCCGGCGGAGCGGCCGAGGCGGTCGAGGTGGTCGACGAGCGCGAAGGGCTTCCCCTGGTAGAGCCGGATCACCTCGAAGGCGCCGTCGCCGCGGTAGAGGCCGTCGTCCTCGAGGCCGACCTTCGCCTCTGCGGTCGGGGTGATCGTCCCGTCGACGCTCGCCAGCTTTTCGAAGCCCTCGCTCACGGCGGCTGAGGCTACCGCTTGACCGCGCGCTACCCGCGGCGGACGTGGATCGGGCAGCGGGGGGCGTTGCTGCGCAGGCACTTCAGCGGCGCCCATTCGATCCGGAAGTGACTCCTCCAGACGACCGCGTCCTGCTGGCGCAGGTAGAACGGGGAGACGACTCCGGCGTAGATGTTGGGGCCCGAGCGCCAGCCGACTTCGCAGCGGAAGCGGATGCGGCTGGCGCGGCGGCAGCTGCCGAAGACGCGGCCGCTGAAGCGGGGGCCGAAGTGGCTCTGCAGGGTCAGTACCGCGAATTCTTCTGCCACCGGCTTGGCCATCTGCGGGAACGGGCTGCCGGGGTCGACGAGCGGGCGCGGGCCGCCGCTTTCGACCGCCGCGATCCATTCCGAGACCCAGGTGGAGATGACGTCGACCCGGGTCAGCACGTTCGGGCGCTTGGTCGCGCAGAAGGCGCCGCCGGTACTGATCACGCCGAGCTCGACCGGGGTGCCGTCGGGGCGCAGCCCGATCGCCGGGCCGCCGCTGTCGCCGAAGCAGCCACCGCTCCTCTTCGCCGGGACGTCGAGGGTGCACATCTGGATCGCGGGCGAGTAGTTGGGCCGGTCGACGCGGGTCTTGCGCTCGCAGAGCGAGGGATTCTGCACGACCATCGTCGTCGTCCGGAGGCTTTCCGGCGCATTCTTGGCGTTCGCCCCGGTCACGCCCCAGCCGGCCAGCTGCACCGACGCCCCGCCTGCGTACAGCGCGGCGTCGTCGCTGCCGGCGAGGGCGATCGGCGGTGCGGCGGTCGGCCGGTCGAGGACGAGGACGCCGGCGTCGCCGAGCAGGCCGCCGGGGTCGAAGCCGGGATAGACATGGGTCTCGGCGACGCGGAAGACGTTCTGGCGCAGCGCCTGCGAAGGCGTCGTCGTGCCGGTGGCGACGGCGAACGCCTTGGCCGGCGTGAGGCCGCCGCGCTCGAGGTCCTCGATGCAGTGGGCCGCGGTGAGGATCACCCGCGGCGCGACCACGGTGCCGGTGCAGGAGAAGCCGCTTTGCCCCTGGCGCGCCTCGATGTAGGCGAGCGACGGGAACTCTTCGACGGTGGTGCCGCGGCCGTTGACGATCGAGGCGTGGGCGGCTCCCTTGGCCGCGGTGGGGAGCAGGAGCAGCAGGACGAGGAGGGCAAGCGGGACAGCTGCCCGCCGGCGATCGATCTTGCTGCCCGCGACCACGCCCACAGCCTATTGATTTCGAACGCTCAGGTTGCTTCGAGGACGGTCGCCAGCCCCTGGCCGACGCCGACGCAGAGGGTGGCGACGCCGTACCTGCCGCCGCGGCGGCGGAGCTCGCGGACGAGGGTGCCGCCGAGGCGGGCGCCGGAGCAGCCGAGCGGGTGCCCGAGGGCGATCGCGCCGCCGTTGACGTTGAGGCGCTCCTCCTCGATCCCCAGCTCGCGGGCGCTGGCGAGGACCTGGGAGGCGAAGGCCTCGTTCAGCTCGAAGAGGTCGATCTGGTCGATCGCGAGGCCGGCGTTCTCGAGTGCCTTGGGGACGGCTTTGACGGGGCCGATTCCCATATAGGCCGGGTCGACGCCGGCGACCCCGGCGGCCACCACCCGCGCCAGCGGCTCGGCCCCGAGCTCTTCCACGCCCTTCTCGGAGGCTAGGAGCAGACAGGCGGCGCCGTCGTTGAGGGTCGAGGCGTTCCCGGCGGTGACGGTGCCGCCCTCGCGGAAGACGGGGCGCAGCTCGGCGAGCTTCTGCAGCGAAGCGTCGGGGCGCGGGCCCTCATCGGCCTCGACGACAACCGTCTCGCGCCCGCGCCGGGCCTTGATCGGGACGATCTCCTCGGCGAGCTTCCCCGCCTCGGCGGCGGCGACGGCGCGCTGGTGGCTGCGCAGGGCGAACGCGTCCTGGTCCTCGCGGCTGACTCCGTAGCGCTCGGCGACGTTCTCGCCGGTCTCGCCCATCGACTCGGTCGAGACGCCGAGCCCGGCCATCCGCGGGTTGATCATCCGCCAGCCGAGGGTCGTGTCGTGCATCGTCTGCGGGCCGCGGGGGAGACCGCGCTCGGGCTTCTCGACCACCCAGGGCGCCCGGCTCATCGACTCGACGCCACCGGCGAGGTAGAAGTCGCCTTCGCCGGCCTTGATCGCCCGGGCGGCGCCGTTCAGCGCCTCCAGGCCGGAGGCGCAGAGGCGGTTGACGGTGGCACCGGGAACGCTCTGCGGCAGCCCGGCCAGCAGCGCCGCCATCCGGGCGACGTCGCGGTTGTCCTCCCCCGCCTGGTTGGCGGCGCCGAGGTAGACGTCGACGATCCGCTCCGGATCGACGCCGCTGCGCTCAACCGTGGCGGCGATCACGTGCGCGGCCAGGTCGTCGGGGCGGACGCCGGAGAGGGCGCCGCGGTAGGCGCCCATCGGGGTACGCGCGGTCTCGACTACATAAGCCTCGGGCATCGGTCCGAACCGTATCCTTCCCGGGTGCTCTTCATTCTGGGGACCCTGGGAATCCTGGCCTTCATGGTCGGCGTGCTGGTCGTCGTCGGGCACTTCTACCCCGGCAGCTCGGCGAGCCTCGTCGACTGGGCCCCGACCCGCTCGCCCGAGGTCGAGGCGCAGAACGAGATCGACGACGTGCGGCAGATGATGGAGGCGCAGAACGAGATGCGGCGCCGCCGCGGCGTCCCGGAGATGACCGAGGAGGAGCTGCAGGCGAGCGTCGCCGAGGACGAGCGCCTGCGCTTGCGCGGCCGCGGCCCCTTCGAGGCCGGGTAGGTGGCCCGGGCCCTGATCGTCGGCTGCGGCTGTCGCGGCCGGCAGCTCGGTGGGCGCCTGCTGGCCGACGGCTGGGCGGTGCGCGGAACCAGCCGCCGCGAGGAGGGGCTGGCGGCGATCGAGGCGGCCGGGATCGAGCCGGCGCTCGCCGATCCCGACCGGCCGGGGACGATCCTCGAGCTGGTCGCCGATGTCGCCGTCCTGGTGCTGCTGCTCGGCAGCGTCGAGGGAAGCGAGGAGGAGCTGGCGGCGATCCACGGCCCGCGCCTGGAGCGGCTGCTGGAACACCTGGTCGAAACTCCGGTCCGCGGCGTCCTCTACGAGGGAACCGAGGCGGGCGCCGAGGAGGTTGTCAAGGCGAGTCGCACCTGGCGAATTCCGGTCACCATCTCGCCGAAACCGTCTCAACCCGCCCATGGCGCGGGTGCAGACGGTCTCGCTGCCGAAGTACAGGCGCTCCTCGCTGGCCGGTGAAGGCAAAGAGCTAAACTCCGATAAGGATTTAGGTAATTAGAAGAAGAACGCGAGAGGACGGATCGAATGGCTCTGCAGCTTGGTGACGTAGCACCGGATTTCGAGGCCGACACCACCCAGGGTCGGATCAAGTTCCACGACTGGATCGACGGCTCCTGGGCGGTGCTGTTCTCCCACCCGAAGGACTTCACCCCCGTGTGCACGACCGAGCTCGGCTACATGGCGCGGATCGAGCCGGAGTTCGAGAAGCGGGGCGTCAAGATCGCCGGCCTCTCGATCGACCCGCTCGACAAACACGAGCTCTGGGCCGACGACATCGAGGAGACGCAGGGCGCGCGCCCCGGCTACCCGATCATCAGCGACGCCGACTTCGAGATCGCGAAGGCCTACGGGATGCTGGCGGCCGACGTCTCCGGCGACCCTGCCGACCGCACCCCGGCCGACAACCAGACCGTCCGCAACGTCTTCGTCGTCGGCCCCGACAAGAAAATCAAACTCATCCTCGTCTATCCGATGACGACCGGGCGCAACTTCGACGAGGTCCTGCGGGTGATCGACTCGCTGCAGCTGACCGCGAACCACAAAGTCGCGACCCCGGCGCAGTGGGAGCAGGGCGACGACGTGATCATCTCCGGCTCGGTCAAAGAGGACGAGGCGAAAGAGCTCTTCCCCGATGGCTGGGAGTCGCCCAAGCCCTACATCCGCATCGTCCCTCAGCCCGACAAGGCCTCGAGCTAGTCGAGACGGTCCAGCAGGTCCGCCAGGATCCGCGCGGTCGCTCCCCAGATCAGCTGCCCCTCGACCTCGTAGGTCGGGGTGTGGATGGGGACGCCGCGGCGGACCAGGCGGCGCATCTCGTAGCCCTCGCGCAGCAGCTCGAGGGAGAAGGTGAGGACGGTCTCGACCTCGCTCGGGTTCGGCTGCAGGTCCAGCTCCCGTGGGTGGGGGACGTAGCCGACGAAGGGGTGGACGACGTAGTTGGTGACGAAGGTGCGGGTCGGCGGCAGCGCCTCGCCGACCTCCACCCGGGCTGGGTCGAGGCCGATCTCCTCCTCGGCCTCGCGCAGCGCCGTCGCCGCCAGGTCGGCGTCGCCCTCATCGCGGCGGCCGCCGGGGAAGGAGATCTCACCGGCGTGCCGCCGCAGGTCGGCGCGGCGCTCGGTGAAGACGAGGCCGGGATCCTGCGGCCAGCCGTAGAGGGGGAGCAGCACCGCCGCCTCCACCGCGCGGCCGATCAAACGATGACCTGGACGGTGCCGCCGTCCACGGACCAGGCGGCGCCGGCGACGTAGGAGGCGCGCTCGCTGCAGAGGAAGACGATCGCCGCGGCGATCTCCTCCGGCTGGGCGAGGCGGCCGATCGGGCGCTTCGAGCCGGCTTCGGCCAGCGCTTCCTCGCGGCTGCCGGCGCCGCTGAGATCGCGTGATTGGTCGAGCAGGCCGCCCGGCTCCATCCACATCTCCGCTTCGACCGGGCCGGGGGCGACGGCGTTGACGAGGACGCCGGTCTTCGCGTAGCGGTCGGCGAAGAGGCGCGAGAGCGAGAGCTCCGCCGCCTTGGCAACCGAGTACTCGGCCATCGCCGCCGAGGGCCGCTTGCCGGCGGTCGAGCAGACGTTGACGACCCGGCCCCAGCCGCGCTCGACCATCGGTGGGATCGCCGCCCGCATCGCCCGCAGCGGCGCCATCACGTTGAGCTCGTACTGGGCCCGCCAGTCCTCGTCGGGGACGTCGTCGAGGTCGCGCCACCGGGCGGCGCCGGCGTTGTTGACGAGCACGTCGAGGGAGCCGAAGCGCTCCTCGCAGGCGGCGAGCGTCCGCGCCCCGGCGTCGTCCGCGGTGACGTCGAGGGACAACGAGGCGGCAGCGCCGCCGGCGGGCTCCGCCGCCCGCGTCGCCTCCTCCGTCACGGCCGCGAGCCGCTCCTCGCCCCGCGCCACCAGCAGCACGTTCGCGCCCTCGGCGCAGAGCTGCAGCGCCGTCGCGCGGCCGATGCCGCTGCTGGCGCCGGTGACGACGCAGCCGCGTCCGGCGAGCCCGAGGTCCATCAGCTCGCCTCCAGCCGCTCGACCACGCGGACGTCGCCTTCGCCGGCGAGCACCTTGTGGACCGGGCATTTGGCCGCGACCACCAGCAGGCGGCGTCGCTGCTCCTCGTCGAGGTGGGCCGGTAGCTTCACCCCGACCTCGAAGCTGTTCGGGACCGGACCCTCGTAGCCCACCTCGACGTCGACCTCCAGGTCGCCGACGTCCCAGCCTTTGCGGTCGGCGTACATCTCGATCGTGATCGCGGTGCAGCCGGCGAGGCTGGCGCCGAGCAGCTCCGTCGGTCGCGGGCCGGTGTCGGTGCCGCCGCGGTGGGCGGGCTCGTCCAGGCGCAGGTCGTGGGCACCGTCGAGATCGACGTCGTGGGCGTAGCCCTCGACCCGGCGGGCGACGATCCGCACGCTCAGCCCTTGCCGCGGCCCTCGAACAGGGCGGGATCGTCGACGTCGGCGAAGCGGGCCATCGCGTAGACGGCGTCGGAGGCGCGGTTGACGAAGTGGATCACGGTCTCGCTCGCCAGCTCGCCGGCCTCGTTCAGCTCCGAGATCCGCCGCTCGGCGCGGCGGATCGTCGTGCGGGCGACGTCGAGCTGGGCGGAGAGCTGGTTGCCGCCGGGGATGACGAACTTCGGCGGCAGCTCGACCTCGGCCATGTAGCGGTCGATCAGCCCCTCCAGCTCGGCGACCATCGCCTCGGTGGTGCGGCTGACGCCGTCTTCGAGTCGTTGGGCCGCCTCGGGCGCCGTCGCCAGCTCTGCCCCGGCGACGAAGACGTCATCCTGGAGGCGGAGGATGTCGGCGGCCAGCTGCTGCTGGTCGGGTCCGCAGAGGGCGCGGGCGACACCGAGCTGGGAGCAGGCCTCGTCGAGGGTGCCGTAGGCGTCGGTGCGGCCGTGGTGCTTGGGGACGCGGCCGCCGTACCAGAGGGAGGTGGTCCCGTCGTCGCCCTTCTTGGTGTAGATCTTGACCACGTTCAGCGCACCGGGTTGAAGGCGAAGCCGGTCATCACCTTGGGGAAGAAGAAGGTGGACTTCGGCGGCATCACCGCGTCGGTGTTGGCGATGTCCTTCACCTGCTCGACCGGGACCGGCCGCTGGATGAAGGCGACGTCGTAGTCGCCGTCGTCGACCATCTCCAGGGCGGCGTCGACGCTCTTGGCGTATTCGAGCCCGTCGCGCTCGTCGATGTCGTGGTCGCTCATCCCGGCGAGCCCCTTGAGGACGAGGGTCTCGAGGATCGCCGAGTCGAGCCGGCGGTAGGCCTCGGGCATCCCCTCGAGCCGGCGGTCGACCTCGCTCAGGTCCTTGAGTCGCAGTCGGAAGGCCTTCTTGTGAAAGGAGTCGTAGAGACCGAAGACGCCGACGCCCTCCTCGCCGCCGGGGTCGATCTCCTCGCGCGGGACCTCCTCCACGTCGAAGAGCTCCCGCAGTCCGTTGCCGAGCTTCTGCTGACGCTCGGGATCGTCGGCGAAGCCCGAAAGAAGGCGGTGGGTGGGGAAGACGAGGAGGCCCGGGTCGTCGAGCCCGGTCAGCGACATCAGCGTGTAGTTGTGCGGTCCCTCGCCGCCGACCTCGTCGCGGAAGGTGCGGGCGGTCTCGTAGCGGTGGTGACCGTCGGCGATCAGCAGCTGGGCTCCGGCCAGACACTCGCTCACGGCTGCGTGAACCGCCGGGTCCTCGACCTTCCAGAGTCGGTTGACGGTGCCGTCTTCGTCGCGCGCCTCGCCCCAGGGCTCCTCGGCGAGCCCCGGCGCGACCAGCGGCCAGGCGTCCTCGGTGCTGAGCGAGAAGATCGGCGAGAGGTTGTAGCCGGTGGCGCGGGTCAGCTCGAGGCGGTCGAGCAGCGGGCCGGGGTGGGTGCGCTCGTGGGGCCGGACGGTGCCACTCTCGTAGTCCTCGACCCGGACCCGGGCGAGGATGCCGTTGCGGCTGTAGCGGTTGCCGTCGGGAGCGACGTAGTCCTGGGTCAGCGCCCAGAGCGAGGGCTCCTCGTCCTGAACCAGCGCCCCCTCCGACCGCCACGCCTCGATCCGCGCCGCCGCCTCCGCGTAGGGGTCGCCGCTGGGATCGCTGTCGGGGTCGGCCGGGTCGAAGGGCTTCGGCAGGTCGATCGCGACCGCGTTGTAGGGAGAGCGGTCGAGCAGCGCCCGGCGCTGGGGAGCGTCGATGACGTCGTAGGGCGGCGCCGCGACCGCGTCCAGCGAGCCGACCTTCCCGAGGTCGTAGTGCAACGCCTTGAACGGGAGCACCTCCGCCATCGCCTCAGAACCTACACTTGCCTCAGTCGGGGTGTGGCGCAGCCTGGTAGCGCGCCGCCTTTGGGTGGCGGAGGTCCCCGGTTCGAATCCGGGCACCCCGACTATCTGGCGAACACACCCGGGGTGGAGATGGGCTGGACCGACACGCTTCAAGTCTTTTGCGCCGATATCGGGTCGATCGCGAATGACGGCTTCGCCTGGGCGCGCCGGATCTCGGGCTCAGAGGTCGAGGAGCTTCACCGGCCCGAGAGCATCGAGTCGCTTGCCGGTTCGGTGGTCGACGTCCTCCGCAAGGGCGAGCCGGTGGCCTTGGGCTTCGAGGCACCCCTATTCCTTCCAGTGCCGGAGAGCCCAGCTCGGCTCGGAAAGGCGCGGCCGTGCGACGCTCCTTCGCCGTCTTGGTCCAGCAGCGTGGGCGCTTCGGTTCTTGCGACGGCGATGGCGCAGATTCCATGGACCTTGAAGTTCATTCATGAACAGGTGCCCGGCGCCCAAGCGCACGTTCAGTGGCCGCCATTTGCCGAACAACAGGGTGGTCTGCTTCTCTGGGAGGCGTTCGTCAGTGGGGCGGCGAAGGGTGCGACTCATGAGCAGGACGCCCGAAACGGAGTGCAGGCGTTTTGCGATCAATTGCCCAACCCGGGCGACTCCAGCGCCGCAGAGACGGAAAGGCCCTTCTCCCTGTTGGCTGCTGCGGCGATTTGGGCTGGATTCGACCTGGCAACCGAGGCTATGCAGGACGATTGTCTGCTGGTCCGCGCGACGTAGGTGAGTTGCGCTGGTGGCCTGGGTAGAGGAAGCTGCAGGACGTCTACGGGAAGGAGCGCAGATGGAGAGTTGGGACCTGAAAACGGTGGAGGTCGAGGCGCGCCAGCCGCGGATCCTCGCCTCGGGGGACGATGCGCGGTCGATCCTCCTGCAACTGCCGGCCGGGGAGGAGTTGCAGGAGCACGAGGTGCACGAGCGGGCGCGGGTGTTCGTGGTCGACGGCGAGGTCGACGTCACCACCCGGGACGGCGAGGACTTCGCCAGCGCCGGCGCCGGCCACCTGTTCGAGTTCGACCCGGGGGAGCGGCGGACGATCGTCGCCCGCTCCGACGCGCGGCTGTTGATGGTCCTCTCACCGTGGCCCGGCGATGGCCACCCCGGCGCGATGACCCTGGAGGAGAAGGGCGAAGCGCGGGAGAAAGCCGCCCAGCACTCGCCCTGATCAGGGGCTCGGCTACCAGACGACGAGCGAGCGGGGCGAATCGTGCTCCGTGATCGCGCGGTCTTTCGTCACCAGTTTCACGCCATGCTCGATCGCGGTCGCGTAGATGATCCTGTCCGTGGGATCGCGGGGAAAAGAGCTGGGTAGCGCCACCGCCGTGTCGGCGATCGCCGGCGTGATCCCGACGGTTCGCACATGTGCGGCGAGATCCTCCAGCCAGGTGCGAATGGGGATGTCGATAACGATGCGCTGCCGATCTGCCAGCCAGCCGAGCTCGTACCAGGAGAAAGCAGAGATGAGGAGCTCATCCGCCGCCTCCAGGACCCGGCGCGCGGGGCGACTGACCCGATCCGGCTCTGCCGACCACCAATGGATCGCGTGGGTATCCAACAGGACCGAACCCATCTAAGAGAAATCCCACATCTCTTCAGTGGAGAGCAGGGACTCCTCGTCGACCGCGGTTCTGGAGCGCCCCAGGAAGCGTCCCTCTATGGACCGAGGTCCGGTGGGAGGGACGAGTCGCGCCACTGGCCGTCCGTGGCGGGTGATCTCGATCTCTTCGCCGGCTGCGGCCTCGTCGAGGAGGCGCAGGATGTTTGCCTTGGCTGCGGTCGCGGTCACGGTTTTGGGCATATAGCCAGAATAATGGCCAGTCGGATGGAAAGTGAAAGAACGCGTGCGGGCATCCCCTCTTCAAGGCTTGCGATCGTCAAGTTCTCCCCCTTCCGCGCCGACAAGGAGGGAGAGCCTGATGGAGCAGCTATTCGGAAGCCAAGTCGAGGACCCGGCCGATACGCGTGAGCGGCGGCGGGTCGAGCGCGCCGTGTTCGAAACGGACCGGCAGCTGATCGAGGGCGACCTGACCCTGCCTCCGGCCGGCTACCAGAGCCGCTTCTCAGACTCCCTCAACCGCGGCGAGTTCGAGTTCGTGCCCCTGACCAACGTCAAAGTCACCTCCCTGCACGACGGCGCCGTCAACGAGATCTCCTTCCTCGTCCTCGCCAAGCGCTCGATCCGGATCGCCTACCCGGTCGAACAGTAATTCCGGCCGGCAGGCCGGCTGCTTAACCCTCCCGCGCCCGGCCGCGGCTCGCGTAGGAGCCGAGGTCGACGAGGAAGGCGAGGATGACGATGAACCACTCGAAGCCGCTGACCTCGTTGGTGCTGGACGCCCACATCACCGCGTAGGCGAGCGTCGTCCACGGCAGCAGGAAGAAGCCGAGGAGCGGCACGAACCAGCTGTCGAAGGCGTCGCTCAGCAGGTCCGAGAAGAGGAAGATCGCGAACAGCGCCAGCCGCGGCGAGATGAAGGCGAGCAGGACCACCAAGCAGGCCATGCGGAGACGTTACCCCCGCGACGGGCGGAATTCGATCGAGGAGCCCGGCCCGGCGACGCTCTTGCCCGCTTCGGTGAGGACCCGGACCTGGGTCTCCTGCGGGTGCGGCCGAGGTCGAGGGAAGGCGAGGATCAGGCTTTCGGAGACGACCCGGTATCGCACGCTCGTGCGGCCGAAGGTGACCTGCTTCACCCGCCGGAAGTCCTTGCCGTGGATCCTCACCTCGCCTCCCTTGTCGAAGGGGAGCGAGAGCGGCGCGACGATGGAGACGGTCGGCTGCGGCAGGACCACGGCGTTGAAGCCGAGCTCGATGCCGGAGAAGCTTCCCGTGGGGGCGAGCGGCGTGTCGCCCGGCAGGGGAGGGGCCCAGGCGGCGTAGGCCGATTCCGGCGTCCGCAGGGCGGCGATCTTTCCTTCGGCGGGGAGGTCGAGGCCGACCGTGTCGCCTTTTTGGATCCTCACCGCGCGGAAGTGGGGTTCCGGGCCGCCATCGAAGGTGAGCGCCGCGGTCGAGGCGACGGCCCGGTAGGCGCCGCCCCCGGCCGGCCTCAGCACCCGCAGGCGATAGGGCCCGCCGCTGCCGCCGAGGATCGAGAAGCGGATGATCGCGCCGTCGACGGGTGAGGACCGGATTGCCTGCGGCTCGGCGAAGGTCGTGTTGAAGTAGGTGCCGGCGCCGCGCACCTGGCCGCCGCGGAATTCGCCCTCGAGGGGGCTGCCGATGACGACGGGCTTGGCGGAGGCGCTCGGCGCGGGCGCGGCGAGCGCCAGCAGGACGAGGGCGCCGAGGCCAATCGATCGTCTCTTCATTGCTCGGACGGTATCCGGGCGAGCCGACGGTCGCGCTGGCGTAACGTTTCACTGAGGAGGAACGCAATGGACAGACTTGGAAAGCTGATGGCGATGATGCACCCGGGCAAGACGGACATGGTCTCGGCCGAGGAGGCGCTGCCCGGTCGCAGCGAGCGGCCGTACGAGGTACCGAAGGCGCACGCGGTGCTGGGGACGCCGCTGGAGCCGCCCTTCCCGGAGGGGATCGAGGTCGCCTACTTCGCCCTCGGCTGTTTCTGGGGCGCGGAGCGGCTGTTCTGGGAACTGGACGGCGTCTACACGACGGCCGCCGGCTACCAGAACGGGATCACCCCCAACCCCACCTACGAGGAGGTCTGCACCGCAAAGACCGGGCACGCCGAGGCGGTGCTGGTCGCCTTCGATCCCCGGAAGATCTCCTACGCCGACCTGCTCAAGGTCTTCTTCGAGGAGCACGACCCGACCCAGGGGATGCGCCAGGGCAACGACGTCGGCACCCAGTACCGCTCGGGCATCTACTTCACCAACGACGCCCAGAAGGCGACGGCGGAGATGGCGCGCGAGGCCTACGACCAGTCGTTGCGCGCCGCCGGCAAGGACCCGGTGACGACCGAGGTGGAGCCGGCCGGCCCCTTCTACTACGCCGAGGACTACCACCAGCAGTACCTGCACAAGGTCCCCAACGGCTACTGCGGCCTGAAAGGGACCGGGGTCGCCTGCACTATCCCCGCCCCGGCGTAGGCGCGGCGGTGCCCGGGGGGCGCGCCGAATAGCATCTCCGCCTTCGTGGCACCCTCCTTCGGCTCCTACATCGCCGGCTGCCTTGCCCTGATCGGGATCGTCGCCGCCCTCGGCCTCGGCGCCTACTGGTTGCGGCGCTGGATCGTGCCGGAATTCACCGGCGCCCTGGCCCGGCTCGCCGACGCCACGCTCGCGGTGGCGATGCTCGTCGTCTGCCTCGAGATCCTCGGCTCGCTCAGCCTTCTCTACTTCGGCTGGATCGTCGTCTTCTGCGTCGGCGTCGGCCTCGGCGCCGCCTGGCTCGGGCGCTCGAAGGCCGGTGGGCACGGGCGCGAGGTGGCGGCGCCGCGGGTGGAGAACATCGCCCTGATGATCGCCCTCGGCGTCGCCTCCTGGACGGTCGCCGAGTGGACCTTCCCGGCCCAGTCGAGCCTCGACTTCGGCATGTTCGGCGGCGACACGACCTGGTACCACATGCCGTTCTCGGCCTTCATCGCCCAGGAACACTCGACGGTCCACCTCCACTACACGGACCCGCTGCGGCTGGCCGCCTGGTTCTACCCGGCCTCGACCGAGCTCGTCAACGCCGCCACGATCGTCCTCTTCAAGAGCGACTGGCTGGCGCCGCTGCAGAACCTCGTCTGGCTGCCGATCGGTCTGCTCGCGGCCTGGTGCATGGGGCGCCCGTACAAGGTCGGCCCGGCGACGCTGGTCGCCGCCGCGATCGTCCTCGACGCGGGGGTGATGATCGAAACCCAGCCCGGCGAGGCGCGCAACGACATCATGGGGCTGGCCTTCCTCCTCGCCTTCGCCGCCTTCCTGATCAACGGCCACCAGCGAAGAGCGCCCACCAGCGGGGCGGTTCAGGACGCGCCCGAGCGCGACGCGCCGCTGCTCGACAAGGGGCCGCTGGTGATGGCCGGGATCGCAGCCGGGCTCGCCGCCTCGGTGAAGACGACCTTCCTCGTCCCGGTGGTTGCGATCACGCTCGGGGTCGTCATCTTCAGCGGCCGCGGGCGGCGCTGGACCACCGCCTGGGTGATGGGCCTGCCGCTCCTCGTCGTCGGCGGCTACTGGTACCTGCGGGCGGCGATCAAGACCAGCGGCAACCCGATCCCGATCACCAAGTTCGGGCCGCTCAACCTGCCGAAGCCCGACCAGATGCCGCTCGACCCGCGCCCGCGCTTCGCCGTCATCGACTACATCACCGACCCGACCATCTACCGGCGCTGGTTCTTCCCCGAGCTCGACAACGCATTCGGGCCGCTCTGGCCGCTGATCCTGATCATGGCCGTCAGCGCCGCCGTCTACATCGCCTGGAAATCGCGCAACAAGATCCTGCGGGTGATCGCGGTCGCTTCGCTGCTGACGGCCGTCGTTTACCTGTTCACGCCGCTGACGGCGGCCGGGCAGGAGGGCTCGCCGACGGGGTTCTTCACCAACACCCGCTACCTGGTGCCGGGGCTGGTGCTGGCGATGGCGATGCTGCCGCTGGCGCGGCCGCTGCGAGCGCCCGACCAGCGGGCCTGGCAGACGCTGCTCTTCCTCACCGGGGTCTTCGCGATCACGGTGCTGACGACGCCGCGCTGGTTCACCTCCTATATCGCCGGCACCGTCTTCCTGACGCTGTGCCTGGTCTGGGCGCCGGCGCTGCTCTCGCTCGGGCGGACGCGGTGGAGCGTCAGCCGCGCCGCGGTCGCGGGCGGCGCGGTGGCGCTGCTGCTGCTGGCGGTGGTGCTGGGGCGCGCCCAGCAGGTCCAGTACGCCGACCAGCACTACGTCAACCCGGACCCGTTCCTCGGCGAAGGCGGGCCGAAGGAGGCTTACGTCTACACCCAGAAGCTGAAGGACCGGAAGATCGGGATCATCGGCTCGAGCCAGATCATCTTCGGCCAGTACGGCTTCTACGGCAACGACGCCTCCAACCATGTCGAGTTCATCGGCGTCAAAGGCCCGCACGGGGCGAACCGCCTGCCGACCAGCTGCCGGCAGCTGCGCAGCCTGATCAACGAGGGCGGCTACGAATATCTGGTGATGAGCCAGTACACCCAGGACACCGGCCCCTACAACTCCGGCGTCCCGAACCCGTACCAGTTTCCGGTCTACGCCTGGGTCAAGGGCGACCCGGCGGTAAAGCTGGTGGTGAAGGACAATGACGCCTCGCCGCAGCCCGACTACGTCTTCAAGGTCGAAGGCAGGCTCGACCCGGCGGCGTGTAAGCCGGAAAAGCGGCCGACGATCCCCGGCGAAGAAGCGGTCGAATAGCTACTAGGCGACCGCGAGGTTGCGTTTTGCCACCTCAGAGGTGGTGAAACGCAGGCTCGACTAGGCGTTGCTCGCGGCGAGCGCATGCTCGCGGATCAGCTCGGCGGAGCGCTGCGGCTGCTCCCACCAGAACATGTGGCCGACGCCCTCGAGGACCTCGAAGCGGGCATTCGGCATCAGCGAGGCGATCAACTCGCCGTTGGAGAACGGAAGGACGCCGTCGACGGTGCCGTGGACGATCAGCGTCGGCGTCTCGACCTCGCCGAGCCGACCGCTGGTGTCGTGGCCGAAGATCGCCTGCGCCTGCAGTTCGATCGTCGCTTTCGCCGCCGGGACTCGGGTCGCCATCTCGTGGAAGGCGTCCCAGGTCGACTCGTCGGCGCGGAAGGCGGGGGAGATGTTGACTTCGTAGCCGGCCCGTATCGCCTCGTCGCGGTCGCCCGAGCTCATGCCCGCGACGATCTTCTGAACGTTCTCCTCCGGCATCAGCTGCGAGCCGGGGCCGCCGCAGTAGGTGCAGCCGAGCGTCAGCGAGCGCAGCAGCGCCGGCTCTGCCAGGGCTAGCTCCTGGGCGATCATCCCGCCCATCGAGATCCCGACCACGTGCGCCCTCTCGAGGCCGAGCTCCCCGAGCAACGCGGCCGTGTCCTGCGCCATCTCGGCGATCGTGAACGGCCCGTCGACCGGCCCCGACAGCCCGATCCCCCGGTTGTCGAAGGCAACGACGTCGAAGCTCTCCTCCAGCGCCCCTTTGAACGGCTCGCCCCAGGAGACGTGAGTCCCGCTCATCCCCTGGATCAGCAGCAGCGGCTCCCCCGAGCCCGCCCGTTCGTAATGGAACTCCCGCCCCTGGACCTCGACCGTCGGCATCGCCGGATCCTAAGCGAGCCGCCCAGACACCGCCTAACCTTGACCCTCCCGCCCCCGTAGCTCAGCCCGGATAGAGCATCGGACTTCTAATCCGACGGTCGCTGGTTCGAATCCAGCCGGGGGCGCTGATCCTTCGACCGTTGACTCGGGGTCGGCCCAGATCAGCTGTCCCGCCGGGAAAGAAATCGTTTGGAATGCCTCGACGGGCAACTGCACCGCGAAGATCCCGCCGCAGGTGCTTACCGGCTCCGTGGAACTGGAAAACACAGCGACCTCGCCTAAATCGGTTAAGCTCTCGACAGCCGTCACCGGCATCCACTACACCCTCAACCCGAGCTCGGGGTGCCTCGGGAAACCGGCTTCGGGCACATACGAAAACGGCACCTACAGCGGCATCACCACATTGACGGCCTCGAACCCCAAAGCGATCGGGCTGACAATCAAATAGGGGGTATCGGCGCCGGTGTCGTGCGGCGCATGGGGCGGGCGCCGAGGACGATGCTGCTGTGCTCGCCTTTCTCCTCTGGCCGGCGGTGGCGCTCCGCGTGGACGGCGACAGGGAAGTGACCTTCGCGATTCCCCTGAAGGCCGACCACGGGCTCTCCGTCAAGCTCGAAGCCGACGACGACGAGGTCCAGTTGACGGTGGGCAAACGGGGGCAGCAGACCACCTACTTCGCTCGCGGCGAGGTGGCTCGGGTCCTGCATCCCCTGTGGGAGTGCGCCTACACCTACTTCTTAGCCTCCAGCAGCGAGGTCACCGAAGGAATCGGGATCTCTCGCTACACCTTCGCCGGAACCCGCTCCGCCGGCTTCGAGTTCGACCACCGTCGCCGCACCGCCTCCGTCGATCCGCCTGCACCCTTCGGCGGGACGGCTCGCTTCCCGCGCCGGCCTGGTCGCCCCGCCCGCTGGACGGGCTCCCTCACCGCACCGCTGCTGGGGCTCGGGCGCGTGCGCCTGGCCGGCCCGGGGTTCGCCGCCAAGATGGAACCGGGCCTGCCCGAAGTTAATTGACCCGCTACCTCAGCGCTGCGAGATCTCGTCCTGCAAGGCGCACGCCACTGAGCAGGCGTCTTGCATCTCGAGTGAACCGAGGTGGGGGGGCATCGCGGTCGGGCCTGTTGCTTCGTCTGCGTGAGGGCTGAGGATGGACCAGTTGCCGCTGAAGCGGTTCAGGAAGTAGGGGGAGAGCTCGTTGCCCCATTCGTCCAGCCACCAGCGCACTTCCCTTTCGATGCTGAGATGACGATCTTGTTGGGGCCCGACATCGCGTTGACGGGTCCGTTCATCGATGGCCTCGAGTAGTTGGTCGACGAGGTCGAGGTCTGTTTCATGCGAGCTGCTTGGGCAAAGCAGAAACGGCGCAACGGGAAGTAGGGCCAGCCGGAGAGGCCGGAAGAATCCACATTCGTCGCGGAGTACCTCGAACCACTTCCGGATCATCGAGTTGCTTTCGGACCTCGCGAAATAGCCCTTCGTGTTCGGGGGAAACCCAGCCATCTGCATCGCCCCCCAGTGCAGGTGCTCGGTGATCCCCCCGGACCCCTCGTCACGCTGGTCTACGTCGAGGCAGAGAATCGCGAGCATCAGAAGCAGGTTGCTGTGCATCAACGGCGCAACCTCGCCTTCGAAGCAGGCAAGGGGATCGGTCTCCTGCCGGTAGGCGACGGAGACCAGGTCCAGGAAGGCAGCGGCGAGATCGACGGAGTCTCGATACCGAATGGGTTCGCCCCTCCAGCGGAGAACCCACTGATCGTCCCAGTCGAGGGTCGCCTGGTAGTCGATGATGCCCGTTGCGTCGACTGCTCCCCGGAGCAGGTAACGCATCCAGCTCTTGCGTTTCGGTCGGGCCCGCCCTGACTCGAGAAGGGCGATCAGCATCTGCTCCGCCTCGCGACGACGTCGGTTGAGGACCTCTGGGAAGGTGTCGAACTCGAACCTGGTCTCCTCGAGCATCAGGCGGTGATGGAGGTGGACCAAAGAGCAAAGCTCTCCTTCGTATCTGGTGAAGGCCAAGGGAAGGAAGATGCTGACCCCGGGCGAGGCAGCTTCGAAGCCGCTGTCGCCACCGACATAGAGGTCGAGCTGCTGGCGACGTCCGCCCTTCACTCTCGAGGCAGGCAGGTAAATCCAGTCTCCCCGGTCGAGCCCGGAGGCCTCGGTGCTGCTCAGGGAGTAGATCAGGGGCCTGCCTGCTTCGAGCTCCCTGCAGACCGTCCGGTTGTAGTCGAGGATTCCGGCGCAGCCGTCCTCGACGTTGACCCAGTTTCCGAGGTGACC
Organism: Solirubrobacterales bacterium; assembly: GCA_035764245.1. GTDB lineage: Bacteria > Actinomycetota > Thermoleophilia > Solirubrobacterales > 70-9 > VAYN01. The sequence continues at coordinate 119,388 of DASTZP010000004.1, read as the reverse complement.
GCTGCGCAAGGCAGGTAACGCGGAATCCCGGGCGGCTGCTACCCACTCGTCCACGGGATGGCGGCTGAATCCGGCATGGATCCAACTGAAGGCTTTCTCCTCCGACTCCCATCCCGTCGGGCTCGGGGAAGCCATTGACTCAAGGCCGCTGGAAGGGGCAGAGGTGACGGAGTGCTTCATGGGTCTGCCGTATCGGGGGCTGACCCACGGAGCGGCATGCAGGCCGACTGAATCGAAAGACCGGTGATCAGGACAGCGTGGATTCGCATGGGCCCGCCTGGAAATTCCTCTGGGTGAATGGCTACGTTCTGGGCCATCGCATTGCCCTTCCGGGGCCAGTCGAGCCTCACGGTTTCCGCTGCGGTTCCTCTGACGGCGAACAGCGCGGCCGAGGTGTCAGTGGAGAGATCTTCGATGGTCACCTGATCGCTGGTCAGCGATAACCGCGACGCTTGGGCGCCCAATGGTCGATCGACGGCATCGGTACAGCGTGGGCACAAGAAGAGTTCGCGTCGTGCACCCGATGGGAGGGTGCCGATCTTCGCGTAGGTGCGCCACCCACAGACCGGGCACGCGCTCACCTCGGCCGCCGCTCTCAGGGTGGCGCCGGCGACCCAGGCTTCGAACAGGCGGACTTTCGACGTCGCCAGGTGCTCGAACACGGCCTCACGGAGGTCCCGGCCCCGTTGTTCCCCTTCATCGGTGCCGTTGGGCGCCTGCTCATAGGCCCGCAAGGCCTCGAGGAGGTTGCTGGAAGTGACTTTTCCGACGGTCTTGGTCTCGGGTTTTATGACCCGAGACAGACCTCTCAGCAATTCGATGTCGGCATCGATCTCGGAGACCGAAAGGGTGTGCGCAGGGGCTTCGGCCTGCTGGGTAGACCCGTTGTCCCGCGTGGCGAGGCGGGGTTTACCTCCCCGAGTTCCCTTGACCATGGGGTCGCCGAACAGCGTCAGATGATGACCCCATTCCCGAACGGTCGGATTTTCCTGGAAGAGACGGAGAGAATCGCCGATGGGGCGACCGTCGAGCAGATGCTGTACCAGTTCCCGCTGGAAGAGGTCGGACGTGCCCACCGAGGGGTCTGGGCTGGCGACGAGGGCCCCGATCTCGGGGTTCATTGCCAGCCCGGTGAAGACTCCCCAGGCGGAGTCGATCGCGTCGCTGCCGAGAAATACCAGCTGGCATCCCATGCTCACCATCAGGCGCGCGGCAAACATCTCCGGCGGCACGAGCCTCGCGAGATCGGCGGCGGTCTCGACCGGCACCTTCAAACGTTGGCAGTGGCCCGTTGAGACGCACAGTGGGCCCTTCTCGGCGTCGAGATCAGCGGTGTGTTCGCTCATCCGGGGGCAAAGGGTCGCCTCGCCCCCCAGTGGCTGCGCGATGCCATCGCTGTGCGCCTTGATGGTCAAGACGCCTACCCCGTCCCGGCAAAGGTGCTGGACGGAGGCGCTGTCGATCACGCCGTGAGCTGGATCCGGAAAGGTGACGTGCTCCAGCTGGTTGGGGCCGTCGAGGACGGCGGCGGCGGATTTGATCAGAAGCTGTAGATGGAGCTCCTCCTGGGTCCGCCCCCAGATGATCCCCACGGGCTGGGTCGGTTCAAACGACAGGTGCAGTAGTTCAATCAGCCCTGCGTCAAGAGGGTCACTGCAACTCAGCACGACTGCCGGTGAGGCGTAATCGCCGATCTCCTCTTGATCTGGGACGGACCGGAAGCTTCGGCCGGTCAGATGTGCGTATAGCTGCAGCTCGGGTGCGAGCTCCTCCACGCCCAGCACGAGCTCGTCTCTTGGGCTGGGGTGAGTGCCTGGTTTCGCATCCCCTGCTTCTGAGAGCTCTCCGCCGAAGATCTCGGCCAGCCTCTCGAGGGTCTTGTAGTGCTCAGAGCTGGCGATCGGCCATACCGGCTGTCCGTGATCGTCGACCAGGCATTCGGTCGAAGAGGCGGCTTCGGCGATCGGAATGATCAGTCGTCCGGTCGATTTCTGAGGGGGACTGAAGACGAAGCGGACCGGGTGCATAATGCACAAGAATCCTAGAGGAAAAGGATCCGGGAGCAAGAACAGTTCGGTTTGCAGTCCTCGTTATTTGCTGGCCGTCGCCGTAGCGCTCGTGTAGCCCGTCGAGGCGGCGGTGATCGTGTGGGTGAAATTGCCGCTGGCCGGGGGTTTGTAGGTGAATTCGGCGGCGGTGATGGCTGGGCCGGATTCCGGGGTGGTGAGGGGGGAGCCGGTGACGGTGCTGCCGGAGGTGGCGGTGACGGTGACCGTTTTCGCGGCGAGGTTGGAGACGACGTTGCCTACGGAGTCGGTGATCGCGACTTTGGCTTTAACCGTGCCTGCGTTGGTAAGCGCGGTGATCGTGCAGGTGAAGAGGCAGGGGGAGCCGACGCTGCCGGGGCTGGCGGTGAGGCCGGTGAGGGCGACTCGGGCTGCGGCGCCGGTGGAGACCGTGAGCGGCAGCGCCGCCGGCGTCGAGATCGTGCCGTCGGTCGCGGTGAGGCTGGCGGCCTCGACCTTATTCAGTTTGGTGAAGCCATTTTTGGAGGAGGCCGGGGTGGCGACCCCGCTGGTGAAGTTGAGCGCGGTTGGGGTGCCGAAGTTGACGGCGACATTGGCGCTGCTGACCACCGTCGGCTGGGCGCCGCTGGGGCTGGCGGTGGCCCCGGCGAAGGTGATGCTCTTCGAGCCGGTGTATGCCGTCGCGGTGTTGCTGTAGGCGTCCTGGGCGGCGGTGGTCAGATTGAAGCCCGTCGCCGCGACCGGGGTCGCCGTCGCGGCGGTGAGGACGAGCTTCGTCGCCGTTCCGGGGGCGACGGTGACGGTGACGGCGGTCGGCGTGGTGGTCACTCCCTCGGTTGCTTTGACGCTGGTGGAGCCGCTTTTGTAGAGCTTCATCCCGCCGCCGTCGGCTTCGCTGGCTTTGGCGACGCCGGCGGTGAACTCGAGCGTGGTGGCGGCGCCGAAGGCGACGTCGGCGCCGCTGGAGTCGCTCACGGTCGGGGCGTTGCCGCCCGGGCTGGCGCTGGCGCCGGAGAAGACGAGGCTGTGGGCGCCGGTGTAGGAGGTCGCGGTGTTGCCGTAGGTGTCCTGCGCGGTCGTGGTCAGCTCGTCGAGGGCGCCCGCGGCGGGCGTCGCCGTGGCGGCCGCGAGGACGAATTTGGAGGCGGTGGTGGGGCTGACGGCGATCGCCACCGGGCTCGGGGTCGTGACCGCGCCCTCGGTCGCGACGATGTTGGCGGTCCCGGCCTGGTAGAGCCTGAGGACGCCGTTCCTATTGGTCGTGTTGACGGTGGAGACGCCGCTAGTGAAGCTAATCGCGGTGGCGGTGCCGAAGTTGGTCGCGGTCCCGGAGCTGTTGGAGACCGTCGGTTTGGTGCCGCCGGGGGAGGCGTTGGCGCCGGAGAAGACGAGCGAGTGGGAGCCGGTGTAGCTGGTGACGGTGCTGCCTTTTTCGTCCTTGGCGGTGATCGAGAGGTTGCTGGAGCCGCCGGCGACGATGCTGGTCGCAGTAACGGAGATCGAGAACGACGTCACGGCGCCGATCGCCACCGTCGCCGTTTTGACGCTGGCCGCCTCCCAGGAGCGCCAGACCGCGGTGACTTCGTAGGTGTGTTCGCCGACCGGGACCGTTTCGTCGACGCAGGTTTTCACGGTGGTGGGCGCCGCTTCGGTCGGGCAGGTGCCCGCCGGCTGGCCGCCGTCGCGGGTGACGAAGAAATTCACCGTCCCTTCGCCGGGGGGAACGACCGCGCCCCAGGTGAGGGTGACTTTGCCTCCGACGGCCGGGGTCGCCGCGGAGATCGTCGGCGCATTCAGTTTCGAGACCGCCGCCGCGGCGTTGCCTGTGCCGTCGGCGGTGAAGTAGGCGATCGCGCTGCCGCCCAGGGTGACGATCGCCAGGGCTGAGAGGAAGCCGGCGATGCCGGTGAGCCGCAGCCGCCTCATCCCCGCGCCTGACCGCTGAAGTGGAGCTGGACGCTGCTGCCCTGGCAGGCGTTCTGGTCGGCCGCCAGTTCGCGCAGCGCGAGGGCGGGCGCCGTGGCGCCGGGGCTCGGCAGGCTGACGGAGCCGCCGGCCGGGACGCCCAGCGGGGCCGACGGCGCCAGGCTCGAGGGGAAGATGGCGAAGTTCGGGTCGGCGACGCAGCCAGGAGCCCCCGGCGCGACGCTGAAGGTCAGGCCGACGACTTCGATCGGCACCGGGTTGGGGTTGGAGATCCGGACCGGCAGCGGCTGCGGCGGGTCGCCGGGCATCAGCGGCTGCAGCGAGCCCAGGAGCTCGACGGTGAACTCCATCGGCTCACGCTGCGACCATCGGTAGTGGGCGGCGAGGCCGGCGAGGCCGCGGCGGTTCAGCGCCCGCACGGCAAAGGAGTGCTCGCCGGGCTCGAGGTCGGTGAGTCGGCGCGGAGACGAGCAGCTACTCCACTCGCCGCCGTCGAGCCGGCACTGGAACTGGCGCCAGCGGACCGCGGGCGGCGCCGGGGCCCGGCTCGGGCCCGGTTCAGCGGGGGCGACGTTCCTGGGCTCGACGTGGAAGCGGAACTGGGCGTCGGGATCGACCCCCCCGACCGGCGGTACTTCGATGAAGCGAGGCCGGGGCGGCCGCTCGCCGCGGCTCTGGTGACGCTGGCCCTTCTTCTGGCCCTGTGGCCGGTCGCGGTCGGGGCGGGTGGCGGCGAAGGCGACGCTGCCGAGGCAGACGACAGCGACGGCCAGGGCGAAGATCGCCCTGGCCGCGCGGTGCCGTCCATCCGGAGCGCCGATCATCGGCTTGCTTCGAGATCGCCTAGTTGCTGGAGAGCGCGAGCGTCAGTTCGGCGCCCTGGCAGGCGTTCTGGTTGACGCCCGTGTCGTTCATCGTCAGCGTGCCTTTCGGCGTCACCGCCTGCCCGTTGCCGGCGGGGAAGGTGGCGTTGACCGCGACCGCCGGCATCGAGAAGTCCGGGTTGCCGCCGCTGATCGTCGTGCTGCAGGTCGAGTGGCCGGCGTCGACCGTGATCCCGGTGAGGGTGATCGTGCCGACCCGCTGGGCGCCGCTCGAGGGGTTGTCGACGGTGAAGGAGACCTGCGAGGAGGCGCCCGGGTAGAGGTTCCCGGTAACGGTCCCTTTCAGGGTGACGGGGGAGCTGGTGCCGACTTTGGCGGTGGCCGTGCCCGAGCCGGTGCTCGTGAAGTACGCGTAGGCGACGGCGGCGACAGCGAGGGCGGCGACGCAGCCGAAGGCGACTAGAACGCGCTTGCTGGTTATGCGATTCATGCGTTTCTCTTTCGATCTCGAATGGACGAGCGTTGGACGCTCCGGATGCGCATTTATCGACAATCCGTCCACGAACTTTAGGTCTGGCCTAAAGGCCTTTTCCCCGCGTCCGATCTGCGCCCGCGGCCGTGGCAACGATCGTTCCGGGCTCAAGCTCGCGCCCGGATCTGCCGAAGGGGGGCGCGGTGCCTCGCGATCGACTCAAAGCAGCGCAAACGTGCAGGCGGGGCCTCGCCCTGCTGCTCGTCGTTGTCGCCGCCCTTGGCCTAGGTGCCTGCGGGTCCGGCTCCGAGGGACGCGAAGGCGGCACGCTGCGCGCCACCTTCGGCTCCTTCCCGGACTACCTCGATCCCGCCCTCTCCCATTCGGAGGAAGGCTGGACGGCGATCTACGACACCTACGTCCCGCTGCTCACCTACAAGCACGCCTCCGGCAAAGAAGGAAGCGAGGTGGTCCCGGGCCTGGCGCGCTCGCTCCCCGAGGTCAGCGCCGACGGCAAGACCTACCGCCTGCGGCTGCGCAGCGGGCTCCGCTACTCGGACGGCTCCTTGGTCAAGGCGTCTGATTTCCGGCGGGCGATGGAAAGGGTCTTCGTCCTCAACTCCAGCGGCTCCCCTTTCTACACCGACATCGTCGGCGCCGAGCAGTTCGCGAAGACGAAGCAGGGCGGGATCCCCGGCATCGTCACCGACGACGAGAGCGGCGAGATCACGATCCGCCTGGTCCGCCCGCGGGGCACCTTCGTGCAGGAGCTGGCGCTGCCGTTCGCGGCGCCGCTGCCGGCCGGGACCCCCGACGAGGACCTGACCGCCGATCCGCCGCCGGCGACCGGCCCCTACGAGATCGTCTCCTCCAAGCCCGGCAAAGGCTGGTCGTATGAGCGCAACCCGTTCTGGGCGAAAGCCAACGCCGAGCGGATGCCGGAGATCCCCAGCGGCCACGTCAACCGGATCGAGGTGACGGTGCTGCGCAACCCGGCGACCCAGGTCGCCGACCTCGAAGCCGGCCGCTTCGACTGGATGGAGAATCCGCCCCCGCCCGACCAGTACGCGGCGGTGAAGCAGAAGTACGAGGGAACCCAGTTCCGCGAGGAGCGGACCGAGAGCACCTACTTCTTCTGGATGAACGTGACGCAGCCGCCGTTCGACGACGTCGAAGTCCGCCGCGCCGTCAACTACGCGGTCGACCCGCGGGCGCTGGAACGGATCTACGCCGGCCAGCTGGTCGGGACCCAGCAGATCCTGCCGCCGGGGATGCCGGGCTACGAGCGCTACGAGCTCTACCCGTACGACATCGAGAACGCGAAGGGGATGATCGCCGCGGCCGACCCCGCCGATCGTCAGATCACCGTCTGGACCGACAACGAACGCACCCAGGAAGAAGCGGGGACCTACTACGCGGCGGTCCTCGAAGACATCGGCTTCGACGTGAAGCTGCAGGTGCTGAACGCGGACAACTACTTCACGGTCATCGGCAACGCCTCGACCCCGAACCTCGACACCGGCTGGGCCAGCTGGTTCCAGGACTACCCGCACCCGAACGACTACTTCCAGCCGATGCTCTCCAAAGAGAGCATCTTCCCGACCAACACCACGAACCTGGCGCGGATCGCCGACCCGAAGCTGAGCGCGAAGATCGAGCGCCTCGCCGAACAGCCGCTCGACGCCGAGGTTGAAGCCGAATACGCGGCGCTCGACAAGGAATTCATGCGCCTCGCGCCCTGGGCCCCCTACGGCACCGGCACGATCCCGACCTTCGTCTCCTCGGAGATCGACCTCGACGAGGTCGTCTACAACCCCACCTTCAACCAGGACCTGACCAGCTTCCGCTTCAAGTAGCGGTCAAACTGTCCAAATATGAGACTCGTGCTCCCGGCCGAGCCGGCATCGGTTCCAGAGCTGAGGCATCGGGTCACCCGCTTCGCCAAGGAGCACGGGCTGACCTCCGACCTGGTCGCCGACGTCGCCCTGGCGGTCTCCGAGGCGGTCACGAACGCGGTCAAGTACGCGAACGCCGCCGAGGCCGAGGGCGTCGTCGAGCTCCTCGCCTGCCGCGACGACGAGTGGCTGGAGGTAACCGTGCGCGACCGCGGCGAGGGCTTCGGCAATGGGTCGGTCGACGGCCTCGGGCTGGGGCTCTCGATCATCGCCCGTCTCGCCGGCGAGCTGCGGATCGTCCAGGAAGGCGACGGCACCGAGGTGCGGATGCGGTTCCCGCTCGTCGCCTGAGTCGCCTTGGCGGCGCGTCAGAGCCCCGGGGGGTGGCGGGCGACGAAGCCGCCGGTGTCGGCGGTCGCCAGGTGCCAGCGGGGGCCGGTGCCCTGCTCGTCGCCGACGGTGTCGAAGCGCAGCCCGGCGATCTCGACGAAGGTGTGGCCGGGGTTGGCGTAGACGGTGATCCACTTGCCGGGCCCCGGCGCCCCCCAGCGCATCAGGTCGCCCGAGGTGAGCGGGCGTGGGATCAGGCCGCCGCCGAAGAGGGCGAAGCTGACGGCGCCGGAGCAGTCGTAGGAGTCGTCGTAGAAGGAGCCGTGGCCGCCGCCCCAGACGTAGGGCCGGCCGACGATCGTGTTGGCGGCGTTGATCGCCCCCTGGACGGGTTCGGGTGCGCTCGGCGGCGCCAGGGCGACGCCGGTGAGGAGGATCGCCGTGGAGTCCGGGTCGCCGCCGCGGCGGTGGGCGAAGATCTCCGCGCGGCTGAGGTTCGAGGAGTGGGGGACATGGGTGCCGTTGCTGCCTGCCGACGCCGGCGGCAGCAGCGTCGGGTCGGCGGCGATTTCCTCGGGGCTCGGAAGCTCGACCTTCTCCCGCCGGGGGGTGGGGGCGGGCCTGGATTCGACCTGCCGGCGCGCTTCGACCAGGGCGAGGCCGTCGCCGATCGCGTTGACCGCGTGGTCGCCGCCGCCGACCCCGATCAGGGCGATCGTCACCTGCAGTACTGCCGCCGTCGAACCCATTGTCGTTGCAAGACTACGGGGACGTGAAACTGCTCCTGGTTCCGTTGGCGATTATCGCCTTCGTCCTCTTCCTCCTGGTCCTCGGCGCGATCGGCCTGGCGATCTCCTTCGCCGTCATCTACGTCGTCGGCGGCGCCTGGCGATTGGTCTCCGGCGGGCGCGGGCGCGGGTAGGTTTTAGGGCCGGGTTTGGGGCGCGCGACCGCGCGTCCCGTACGCGCGGTCGCTGCCATGTCCTCAGGGCCAGCCCGGCGCTAACGCCTCGCGGTGAGTCCCTGTAGAACGACCTCGATCGGGGAGCGGTGCTTGCCGTTCCTCCCCGACGCAGCGCTCTCGAGACCGCCGGCGATCTCGCTTACCTGCGCGCTGAAGTTCCCGACTCCGTGAGCCGCCTTGGCGACGTCCTTGGAGTTGACCTTGACCTTTGGGGCCTTGATCTTCGGCCTTTTGGCTATCGCCTTGCCGAGTCCGCCCTTGCGACCTTTCTTGGAGGCGGCAAGCGCCATCCCCCCGGCCGCTCCGGCGATTGCCGCGCCACCGGCGACGAGCGGCACCTTCGCTTTGCTCGCGGCTTTGCCGACGGTCTTGCCGGCGTCTTTCGCTTTGCCGCCGACTTTGCCGCCGATGTCCCCGACGGCGTTACGCACGGCGTCGACGTTCGAGTGTTTGCTCGAAGAGCCGTTGGAGCGCGAGGCGCCGTTGCCGTTGCTCGAGCTGCGCGGTTTGCTGCTCGATTTGATTTTCGATTTCGCCCTAGCTTTGACGGCTTTCGGTTTCGACGACGATTTGGATCTCGTGGCTGGTTTCGCCGATTTCGAAGTCGATGATTTTGACCTGGGTTTCGGTTTCGATTTCGGGGTCGATTTGGTTTTGGTCTGAGCCATTGTCCTCTCTCCTCAGGGTGTTCCCTATTGGCTCAAGTACCCAATCCATTGCCTGCAAATCAGCAGGGGTGGACGTTTGCCCTGCTCTTGACCACCTCGAAGGCGCGGCCTGGGATCCGCTTTAGCTGGTTCAGGTTCTCGTCGTCCCAGCGGCGATCGCTGGTGCCGGAGAAGAACCAGTTGGAGCCGTTGTCGGCGACGATCAGGCCGTAGCGCTTCATCGCCACGGCGATCGTCCGCGCGGCACCGTTGAAGCGGCCGAGGCCGTAACGCGCCTTCAGGCGCAGGCGCAGGCCCATCGGCGGCGCGCTCGGGTCGGCGGTGTCGCCGGCGCAGTGGGTGGCGGGATGGACCCAGGCGTCGCGGGTGCTCTCGAAGGTGACGCGGATCGCGTGGTCGAGGTGGCCGGAGGCGGCCTCGTCGTAGCGGACGAGACCGGGGAAGATCGGCAGTCCGGCGGCGTCGGCGGAGGTCCAGCCCTCGGGCCGGCGGGCGGGGGAGCGGAGGTCCCATTCGGTCCCTGAGTCGGCGTTCCAGTGGGGGCGCGGCTTGGCGACGTAGAAAGCGCGGTAGAGCTCGTAGAGCCTGCACCCGTCGCGGTCGACGACGAGGACGTGGCGGTCGCCGTCGCTGCCGTTGCCGCCCTCAACCGGCGCGACGGACGGGACTGGGAAGGGGCCGGGGTCGCTCTCGTCCCCGTAGGCGGTGTAGTGGATCGGGAGCTCGGGCTGGCCGGCGCCGACGACCGAGTAGGGGAACCCATAGGCGCGCGGCGAGCCGAAGTCGGGGTGGAGGCTGTCGCCTCCGTGGCTGTTGATGTAGGCGATGTAGGCGTTCGAGCGCGGGTCGCGCGGCGCCTTCGAGACGTCCTGGTTCCAGGCGGCCTCGGTCGGCAGCGAGGGCGCGCGCGGGGAGAGCGACGCCGGCGGGTCCGGGAAGACGGTGCAGGGCGAGAGGGCGGGATAGGGGCCGACCGCGCCGGCGTGGGAGACGACGAGGACGAGCGCGAGGAGCGTCCCGATCAAGCCCAAGACCGCAGCGGTGTGCCTTTTCCCCCTCATAGGGTGGATAAAGCACACCGCTGATCGACCGCAGGGTTCATTCGGCGCCCGATTCGTGTTGCTCGCGCACGGTCAGCCGGCCGATCTCCAGCTCCTCGATCTCGAGGCGCTTGACCGATAGCCGCCCGAAGGTCGCCTTGCCGATCGCGAGACGGCCGACGCTGAGGCGGCCGATCGCGAAGCCGCCGACGGCGGCGGCGCCGACGGTGAGGGCGCCGATCGCGAGCGCTCCCCTCGCGTCGGCTCCCACCGCCAGGGCGCCGCGGCCGATCCCGGGCGTCTTCGTCTTTCTCATGCCGCTGAGGCTAGCCTGGCATCCCGATGAGCCTGGACGAGCGTCCGACCCTGCTGGCGATCCAGCACGTGCCCTGGGAGGGGCCGCACCGGATCCTCGACGCCTGCGGCGCTCTGCGGGTGCGGACCGTGAAACCGCTCGCCGGCCAGCCGCTGCCCGCTCACGAGGAGGTCGCCGGCGCCGTCGTCATGGGCGGGCCGATGAACGTCGACGAGGTCGAGCGCTACCCGGCGCTCGCCGCCGAGCGAGAGTGGCTCGCCGCCGCGGTCGAGCGGGGGATGCCGGTGCTCGGCATCTGCCTCGGCGCCCAGTTGCTGGCGCGGGCGCTGGGGGCGGAGGTGCGGCCGGGGGAGGCGCCGGAGATCGGCTTCGCGCCGGTCGAGATCGCCGCCCCCGACGATCCGCTGCTCGGCGCCCTGGCGCCGCGCGCCGAGGTCCTCCACTGGCACGGCGACGTCTTCGACCTCCCAGACGGCGGCGAGCACCTCGCCTCCTCGCAGCGGACCGCCTGCCAGGCCTTCCGCGTCGCCAACGCCTGGGGCGTCCTCTTCCACCCCGAGGCCGACCTCGCCCTGGTCGAGGCGTGGCTGGCGGTGCCGGAGATGATCGACGAGGCGGTCGCGGCGCTGGGCGACGCCGGCGAGCACGAGCTGCCGCGGCGCGCCGCCGAGCTGGAGGCGGGCCTGGTCGAGCGGACGGCGCCGGGCTTCGCGGCCTTCGCTGAAATCGTCGCCGCCGGGTAGGGGAGGGGACGATGGAGGTCTGCCTGATGATCGAGGGCCAGGAGGACGTCACCTGGGAGGACTGGCTGGCGCTGGCGGCGGCCTGCGAGGAGCACGGGGTGGGGACGATGTTCCGCTCCGACCACTACCTCTCGGTCGACGACCGGCGCGAGCGCGGCTCGCTCGACGCCTGGGGGACGATCACCGCCCTCGGCGCCGTCACCAAGAAGCTGCGGCTGGGGACGATGGTCTCGCCGGCGACCTTCCGCCATCCCGCCGTGCTGGCGAAGGCGGCGGTGACCGCCGACCACGTCTCCGGCGGCCGGGTCGAAGTCGGGATCGGCGCCGGCTGGTGGGAGCGCGAGCACGAGCTCTACGGCTTCGAGCTGCCGCCGGTCGGGCCGCGGATGGAGGCGCTGGAAGAGCAGATGCAGGTCGTCCGCGGCCACTGGGGCGAGGGCCCCTTCAGCTTCGAGGGCAAGCGCTACCGCGCGCGGGAGCTGGACGCGCGGCCGAAGCCGGTGCAGCGGCCGCTGCCGCTGATCCTCGGCGCCAAAGGCGGGCCGCGCAGCCTGCGGATCGGCGCCCGCTGGGCCGACGAGTACAACACGGTGATGGCGACGGCGGCGGAGATCGCCGACCTGCGGCGGCGTCTTGACGAGGCCTGCGAAAAGGAGGGCCGGGATCCCGCGACCCTGCCGCTCTCGATGATGACCGGCTGGCTGGTCGGCGCCGACCGCGCCGAACTGGTCGACCGCGCCTCGCGCCTCTCCGAGTGGAAAGGCGGCGACGGCGACGGCGAGGCGTTCATCGCCGAACTGCGCGAGAGCACGATCGTCGGCACGCGCGAGGAGGCGATCGAGCAGCTGCGCGAGCTGGAGGCGGCGGGGCTGACCCGGATCATGGGACAGCACCTGCTCCACCGCGACCTCGACGCGGTCGCGCTGATGGGCCGGGAGATCGCCCCGGCGCTCGCCGCCTAACCGCGAGACCGCAAAAACCCTTCCTCGAGAAGGAATTTTGCGGTTTCGGCTACTCAGCCGAGCCGTAGATGGCGCGCAGCCAGACGTCGATGAGGACGTCGAGGACCCGGTCGCCCTCGAGCGAGGGGGTCTCGCCGAGGAGCGTCGCGTACTGGACGCGCTCGTTCATCTGGACGAGGGCGATCGCGAGCTCGCGCGCCGGCTGGCCCGCCGGGGCGGCGCCGCGGTCGCGCTCGAACTCGATCATCGCGGTGACGTCGTCGACCCAGCCCTCCATCACCTGCGTCCACAGCTCCTGGGCTTCCCGGTGGTTGGTCGCGCGCAGGTCGGCTCCGGCCCGGACCACGCCGGGGCGGGAGCGGAAGGCGGCGTAGAGGTTCTCGAGCGCTTTCTCCAGGCCCGCCCGCGGCCCGGCCTCGGCCAGCGTCGCGAGGACCTCGTCGCGGCTGCCGGTCGCCGCCTCGACGAGCCGTTCGACGATCGTCATCACGACCGCGTCCTTGGAGGGGAAGTAGAAGTAGAAGGTGGGGCGGGAGATGCCCGCGCCTTTGGCGAGGTCGTCGACGGAGATCTCGCTCAGCGGCTTCTCCTCGAGCAGCCGTCCCGCCGTCTCCAGGATCGCCCGCTCGCGGTCGTCGCCGCTGACGCGGGTGGCCCGGCGACCGCGGCCGTTGGCGCCGGGACGGGGTTTGGAGGCTGCCTCCATCGCTCTCACCTTACAGCGCGTCGACAGATTCGACAAGTTGTTGAACTTCTCGACACAGTGTTGATACAGTCCCTCCCGTGAGCGAGACGAAGCACGTGATCATCACCGGCGCCGCCAGCGGGATCGGCGAGGCGACCGCGACCGCCCTGCGCGGGCGCGGGGCGGAGGTCGTCGGCCTCGACCTCAACCCCGGCGAGGACCTGATCGCCTGCGACGTCACCGACCAGGAATCGGTCGACTGCGCGATCGCCCAGGCCACCAAGCAGCTCGGCGGTCGCGTCGACGCCCTCGTCAATTGCGCCGGCATCGGCCTGCCCCAGAGCGCGACCGAGACCCCGGGCCCCGACGCGCTCCGCGTCCTCGACGTCAACCTGCTCGGCACCTGGCGCGTTACCGCCGCCGCCCTGCCGGCCCTGCGCGCCTCCCACGGCCGCGTCGTCAACATCTCCTCCGGCCTCGCCCACCTCGCCGTCCCCTTCGCCACCGCCTACGGCGCCAGCAAGCGCGGCGTCGTCGGCTACTCCGAGCAGCTGCGGGCGGAGGTCGGCGACGAGGTCACAGTCACGACCGTCTACCCCGGCTACATCCGCACCCCGATCCACGACGCCAGCCGCAGCGCCGGCGTCGGCCTCGAGGGCATGGTCCCCGCCGAGCCCCTCGGGGCGGCCGTCGCCACGATCGTCCGCGCCATCTACGGCAAGCCCGCCCGCGACCTGGCGACGACCAGGCGCGGCGCCCGCGCCTACGCGGCGCTCCGGATCCTCCCCAAAGGCTGGGTCGAGTGGGCGATCCGCCGCCAGATGCGCACCGGCGCCAAGCGCGGTCTCTTCGAGTCAACCCCGATGACGAGCGACCTGATCGCTCGCCTCAACCGATAGCAGGAGGGTCCCCAATGTCGAACCATCGCGAGCACGTCGACGTCGTCATCGTCGGGGCCGGCCTCTCCGGCGTCGGCGCCGGCGTCCACCTGCAGCGGAACTGCCCCGGCAAGAGCTACGCGATCCTCGAGTCCCGCGAGGCGATCGGCGGCACCTGGGACCTCTTCCGCTACCCTGGCATCCGCTCGGACTCCGACATGTACACGCTCGGGTACTCGTTCAAGCCCTGGAGCGACGAAGACTCGATCGCCGCCGGCGAGAAGATCCGCAACTACATCCGCGAGACGGCGCGGGAGCACCGGGTCGAGGAGAAGATCCGCTTCGGCCACAAGGTCGTCTCGGCGGAGTGGTCGAGCGACGAGGCGCTGTGGACGGTGCGCGCCGAGCACGGGGGCGAGACGGTCGAGCTGACCTGCAACTTCTTCTACGGCTGCACCGGCTACTACCGCTACGACGAGGGCTACACGCCGGAGTTCCCTGGCCGCGAGCGCTTCGAAGGGGAGATCGTCCACCCCCAGCACTGGCCCGAGGACCTCGACTACCGCGGCAAGCGGGTCGTCGTGATCGGCAGCGGCGCCACCGCGGTGACGCTGATCCCGGCGATGGCGCCGGAGACCGAGCACATCACGATGCTGCAGCGCTCGCCGGGCTACGTCGTCACCCTGCCGGCCCAGGACCCGATCGCGAAGGCGCTGCGCCGGGTGCTGCCGGAAAAGACCCGCTACGCGGTGGTCCGCTGGAAGAACGTCCTCACCCAGATGGCCTTCTACCAGCTCTCGCGCCGGGCGCCCCGCTTCGCGCGGAAGCTGATCCGGCGCGGGGTGGAGCGCCAGCTGCCGGCGGGCTACGACGTCGACGGCAACTTCGAACCGCGCTACAACCCCTGGGACGAGCGCGTCTGCCTGGTGCCGGGCGGCGACCTCTTCGAGGCGCTCCGCTCGGGCAAGGCCGAGGTCGTCACCGACCAGATCGAGACCTTCACCGAGAAGGGGGTCAAGCTGGCCTCCGGGCGCGAGCTCGAGGCCGACATCATCGTCACCGCGACCGGGCTCAACCTGCTGGTGCTGGGCGGGATCGAGGTCAAGGTCGACGGTGAGCGGCAGCAGTTCTCCGACCTCGTCGGCTACAAGGGCGCGATGTTCGGCGGCGTCCCCAACATGGCCCTCGCCCTCGGCTACACCAACGCCTCCTTCACCCTCAAGTGCGACCTCGTCTCCCAGTACGTCTGCCGCCTGCTCAACCACATGGACGCGCGCGGCTACAAGGTGGCGACGCCGCGGGTCCCGGGCCCCGAGCTGCCCCGCGAACCCTTCATCGACCTCAAGTCCGGTTACGTCCTGCGCTCCCTCGACCAGCTGCCGATGCAGGGGATGAGCCAGCCCTGGCGTCTGCACCAGAACTATGCGCGCGACATCCGCCTCTTCAAGCACGGGCCGATCGACGACGAGATCACCTTCTCGCGTGGGCCGGTCGCTGCGCGGAGCGCCGACGCCCCGGTCGCCGAGCCCGTCGCCTGAAGATGAGCGACCAGGCGCTGCCGGAGGTTCCGAGCGAGCAGGGCTTCGCCGACCTGACGAAGCGGGCCGACGAGGGCCCGGTGACGATGCTGAACCTGCTCGCCTTCAAGCCCGACGGCGGGCGCGAGCGCTACGCCGAATACGGGGCGGCCGTGCTGCCGCTACTGGAGCAGGCGGGAGGTCGCCTGGTCTTCCAGGGCGAGGCCGCCCCGGCAGTCCTCGGCGGCGACTCCTGGGACCTGGTCCTCCTCGTCGAGTACCCGACCCGGCGAGCCTTCCTGGAGATGATCCAGTCGCCCGAGTACCAGGCGATCGCCCACCTGCGCACCGAGGCGCTGACCAAGGGCGAGCTGCACCCCCTGGACGCCTGACGGCGGCCAGCCCTCGCGCGGCCCGACTCCCGTCAGGCCCGGTAGATTGAGAAGCCGCGAGGTGGCAGTAGCTCAGCTGGTAGAGCTCCGGCTTGTGGTGCCGGCGGTCGCGGGTTCGAATCCCGTCTGCCACCCCTAATCGAATCTGCTGCGAATGGGTATGTCGGGTTGGCCGAGTTGGTTTAAACCGGGCCCAATTTCCGCTTCCCATCAGGCAGTTTCTGCCTGATGGGGATGGATAGGCGGGGATGTGCGGCGATAGGTGCCGATTTCCGTGACATGAAATGTCATTGGCTACGGTGAACGCATGGAGGGTTTCCGCGGCATCGTCTTCCGGGACGGACCCACTGGCTGCCGCGCGGCCTTGGTCGGCGGGCCAGACATATGGGAGGTCATGGCCACGCTCAAGAGCGGCAAGGCGCGGGGGGAGGAGGCGATCGCTGCCACCGGCGAGCTTCTCAACCTCACCGACTGTCAGGTGCGGACTGCGGCCCGTTACTACGGCGCCTTCCCCGACGAGATCGACCGGCGCATCATCCTCGACACCGCAGACGCCGATGAAGCCGAAGCGGCCTGGCAGCGCCAACAGGCAGCCTTGGCGTGAAGCTCCTCTCGACGAGCAGATCAGCTGGAAGGTCGCGGAGCGCCTCCGAGACCGCGCCCACGGCAAACGCCACCACGGACGATGCGAGTCTCCGGGACCTGAGAGACCCCCACCCTTTTCGAGGTGGCGCAGCAGCAAGGCCGAGCTGTGGTCACCCGAACGATGCTCGGGTCTAGCCGTCCGTGCCCTTCATGGCTTCCTCGTTCAGGCGTGCAATTTTGGCGTCGGCGCCGGCACCGGGGGGACAATGCATCTCCGCTGGAAACGCGACCTCGCCAATCTGGATGTCCGGCATAGTCGCCGCCTTTCTGACATCTCCTAACGACGTCGTTGGAATCGACAGGCGCTGACCATTTTTCGGGATGGGCCATTTCACATAGCGGATGCGCGCCACCGTCCAGAGTGCATTTAGGAGTTGGGTGCCAACGTGGGCCAGGGTGATGTCGAACTCAAGCGGGATCCAACGGGTCCTTACAGCCCAAAAGCTTTTCTTTTCATCATCACGTCCGCGGTCGAGGTAGGCGATCGAAGGCCCACTGGCTGACAGCTCCTTGATCTCGCCGACTGCAATCGCAGACTCTCCCGCTTCGACGGCCAGCCCGTGCTTCACGGCGTTGTAGGTTTGCCCACGCTCAAGGAGCAGTTCCGAGAAATAGTCGAGGTAGTCTGCGATTCTCCCAACAGCGGCTTCGTTCTCGGCGACCTTCTCTTTACTCCACTCCGGCGGGAATTCTTTATAACCAAAGAAGACGAGCCGTATCTGACTCAACACGCTCTCCTTCTGTCGCTCCTTACGGAAAGCCTTCAGTCGTCGCGTGAACTCACCCGGTCCCCGAAGCTTGGCCATCTCTACCCAAGGTGCCGGGGCGTTGCCCGAGTGGGCAAAATAGAGGCGCATCAAGGTCTCGGCTACGTGATGAATAAATAGCTCAGCCTCTACAAGCACAAAACGCTTATGAGCGTCTTCGTCAGCCTCGCTCTCGGCGACCGATGGGACGGTCATCGAAATCTTTCCGAACTTGTACTCCTTCGCTTCGGCTCGAAGCTCTGCGTCGCTTTGGCTCGCCTGCGCCAGAAGCAGATGCAGACGACGGCTGAAGTGCTCCGCCGGATCGGTGCCGTAAAAGGCCCTGTTGAGCGCGGCGATCTCAGCACCGCTAAGTGGCGCCTGCTGTTTTGGCTTTTTGTCGCGATGCTTTCCCATCGGTCCAAGCATTGCGAACCCTCACGCGAACCGTTCGGCCCGAGCGCGACGAAACTCGCTGGTTGCTGGAAGGCGGCAGCTCGATGCGAGCGGGACTGGGCTCAGAGTGCCCAATTCGTGTAATGACGCCGAAGGAGAGCTGACGTTCGCGTCTTCGTGAATCCAAGCTCCGCTAAGAGGGTCGCTTGCATGAGGGCCGCTGCTCGCCGGGTCACTTTTAGAGTGCCTTCTTCAATTTCAGTCACAGAATATTTTTGGCCGGGGCTTCCCAAATGAGCAAAGTAATCCCTGGCTGCGCCGAACAGACCGAGAACGGTGTTTGAGCATCCCGTGATCTCGTTGGACACTCCCGAGTAGGCACGAAGCTTGCGCGGATCTCGATGACCGTGGCGAGCATCCGTGTACCCGCAGATCGCGGTATGGAGCGTGATCAGGCGTGGGCGCGAGAAGGTGAGACCCTCGTTGATGTAATCGCCGAAAATGCCAAGTGCGGGGCGCGTCTTCTCGTACAGGCGCCACCATCGGACGATCGACAGTCGAAAGTCGGGAAGCTCGCCCGCGTAGAAAAGGAGAGCGTTGTGTCGCCATTCCGGGGGCTCCATCGAGGTGCCGGCTCGCCAGACTTCGATGCGTTGCTTTCGCTTTCCGTGGCTGTAGTGCTCCTCAATGATGGAGTCGGGTCGGTCAGCGGCGAAGGCGGTTAGTGCCAGCAGGGGCATGGCGTAGCTGCGCGACAACGCTTCCAGCCGCTGTGGCCGGCGAGCCTCGACAATGACGTGCTGTTTTGACCGCAGGGTGTATGCGGGCATCAGCCCCACATCCGACTCCACGCCAGTGGCGAACTTCAGCCGAGCGCCCTTGACCGATACCTCATCCGTCGCCGGGGGCTCCCAGTCGATGCGATATCGAAATCGATTGCCGGGACCGTCAGGCAACGAGTGATCTAGGCCGGTAACTCCACGCCACTCCGCGAGATTGCGGGAGACGTATATAGCCCTGTCCCAGGTCGAGTCCGATTTGATGTGCTCACCGAAGGCGAGGGTGTAGGACCCGATTCTCTTTACGCGGTGGTCGACCGTCGTCCGTCGGACGATGCCGTTCAGAAGAGTGATGGGGTCCGATTCTTCAAGCAGTCCATGCACCGTCAGATGTTCCGTGTTGATTGGCCGCTGCCAATGCGCATCAACTAGCTCGATCATCGCCCCCGACTCCACCGTCCAGTGCAGGTGCCCCGAGAGTGGTTCATCCGAGCCGGCTATCTCGAAATACCCGAGAACCGCTTCCCCCGCCAAGAGGCGTGCTTTGGTCTTCCAAGTCACAGCCCTCTTCTATAAGAGGAACCGGCTATCCCGTTTTAAACCGCGGTAGGTCCCGATCAGGCAGAAACCCGCATTTCTGCCAGTACACCCCGACAATCGCCGAATATCCCCGCATATAGAGGATCGGCGGGAACAAATGAAGGCGGGCGCAAAGCCGCTTGCCATGCGGGATTCGCTATCGGCACGCCGTGCGGCAGCCGAATTGTGGTGCTGGCGGTCGCGGGTTCGAATTCCGTCTGCCACCCCTCCGAAATCGCTGCTCAGGAACCGGGTCTCGCCGCTTACGCGAGATTGGGAGCAATGCGGCAGCGAATACAGCTCGGCCTCGTGCGAGTCCTGAACCGGGCCTGTCTCCTGGTCGACGAGGTGGCCTACCGGCCGGCGGTGGTGAAGCTGACGAGCCCGCTTCCTCGCTGGTGGAGCTGCCCATCTGACGCAGCTCTCGATGAACCTGGGCGATCTCTGGGGGACCGGCTACTGAGATTCCGACGAAGCGGGATCGGTCCCGGAAGGTCGCTGCGACGCTTGCGGCAGGCGGGCTGCCTGGCTGGTCAGGGGTGGAGACAGGGAAGGAGATGACTACCGCCGGTGCGAAAGCTCCTTCGGTTCGATTACTAAGCTGCGTCAATGAGATGGGGGATGGGGCAGACGGCCGCTCGTGCGGCAGCCACGACGCTGGCCGCTGCGTTCCTGATGGCGCTGCTCGTCTACGCGCCGGTGGCGCAGGCGGCGAGCCTGCCGCTAGGCTCCGGGACGACGCGGGTTCTCTTCACGTCTGCGTTCAGGGACGCGCTGCGACGGGACGGGATCTTCGTCAAATCGCTCGGGCCGGCTGCAGTGAAAGGGCGGCAGCTGACCTTGCCGGTCACCTCCGGCTCGTATGACCGCTGGGCCGAGGAGGCGGTCTTCGCGCACGGGGGCGGCTTCAAGCTCGTAGGACCGGACGGCGCCGTGGCGGTGAGAAAGCTCCGGCTCGACCCCGAGGCCAAGAGCTTGAGCGCGGTCGTCGCCGGCAGGCGCATCCGCTTCGCCGCCCTCGTCGGCGCCGAGCTCGAACGCGAAGGGTTCGACGCCCGGCTCGAGGTCAGGAGCCTGCGGCTGACCGGCGCGGGGGCGGGGGCGCTGAACCGCGTTTTCGGGCCGCGGATGTTCCGCTCCGGCCGTCTGCTCGGCTTGGCCGAAACGCTTGCCGAGACCTCGGAACTCGAACCCGGCTTCGGGAAGTTCTCCCTTGGCGGCCCGGACACGACCTTCTCGCGGCTGCGATCGATGGGCGTCGAAATGGGGCTCTGGGGAAGCTCGGAAGCCTGGGGGGAAGGGGCCGAAAAGTCGTTCCTGTTCCCGATCGAACCGGCGCGTATCGCCTCCGACCTCTCGGCGGGCGTCATCGACGGGGGCCAGAGGAGCGGCGTGACGATGCAGAAATACGAGTCGTCTCCGCGGGAGATGCTGCTGCTCCATCCCCGCATCGACTTGGCCACTCGCGCGCTCGACGCGACCCTTAGCCCTCTGTCCACCGAAGGTGCGGTGACGGGCACGATCGCGACGCTCGATTTCGGCACCGCTCGCATCCAGTTCCGCGCCCGGATCGGGGCGCTCGAAGTGATGGGCGTCCGCGCGGTCTCCACCCAGTTCATGGCCGACCAGCTGAACGAGCGCCTCTCCGCCCCGGGGACGTTCCAGGCCGGCGAAACGCTGGCTCTGATGTCGATCAATCTCAGCGCCGCCTGAGCGACCACGCCTACGCGGTCGGCGTCGGCCCGCTGAGGACTACGCTGACGGCGTGCCGCATCGCCTGTCGCCGGGAATAGGTGCCGAGCAACCCGCCTCTCGCTGGGGGTGGGTGGCGACGCTGGGCGTCGTCGCCGCCTCGACGCTGCTGATCTACCCCCTGAGGTCGGTGGCTCCCGCGGTGTCGCTGGGGATCGTCTACATCCCGGGGGTCCTGCTGGTCTCGAGCTTTTGGGGGTGGCGGCTGGGGCTGCTGGCGGCGGTCCTCAGCGCGCTCGCCTTCAACTGGTCCCACCTGCCGCCGACTGGGGAGCTCGAGATCGCCGCCGACAAGGACGCGGTCGCCCTGGTGGTCTTCGTGATCGTCGCCCTTGCCAGCAGCTCGCTGGCCGAGGTCGCGCGGGCTCGGGCCGCGGAGGCGGAGCGGCGACGGGAGGAGACGGAGCGGGTGCTGGCGCGGTCGCGGGAGCTGGCGGCGGAGCGTGACCGGATGGAGGCGGAGGCGATCGAGGCCGGCGCCCTGCGTCGCAGCGACGAGCTGAAGACGGCGCTGCTGCGCTCGGTCTCCCATGACCTGCGGACCCCGCTGACCTCGATCATCGCCGCCGGCACGGCGCTCGCCTCGCCGACCCTGACCGAGGGCGAGCGGCAGGAGCTGAGCGAGGGGGTGGTCGCGGAAGGGGAGAGGCTCTCGCGGCTGGTCGAGAACCTGCTCGACGTCTCGCGGCTGGAGTCCGGCTCCGCCGAGCCGCGGCTGGAGCCCGTCGACCTGCCGGGGGTCCTGGAGGCGGCGCGGGAGTCGCTCGGCGACGACGCCGCCGGCGCCGTGAAGCTGCGGATCGGCGGCGAGACCCCGGCGCTGACCGCCGACCCGGTCCAACTGGAACGCGCCTTCGCCAACCTCCTCGCCAACGCGGTTCGCCACGGCGGCGGTGAGCCGGTCCTGGTGCGCTGGGGCACGGTCGGCGGCGAGCTGGTCGTGCGAGTCGTCGACCAGGGGCCGGGGATCCCGGAACCGGAGCGGGAGCGGATCTTCGAACCCTTCTATCGGCGCGAAGGCGGCGGCGGCTCCGGGCTCGGCTTGCCGATCGCGCGGGGGTTCGTCGAGGCCAACGGCGGCAGGATCGCGGTCGAGAGCGTGCCCGGCCAGGGCAGCACCTTCGTCGTCTCCTTCCCGCTCGAGGGGCAGGGATGAACGAGCGGCGCCGCATCCTCGTCTGCGACGACGAGCCGCAGATCGTCCGGGCGCTGCGGGTGATCCTCCGCGACGCCGGCTTCGAGGCGGTGCCCGCCGCCAGCGGCGAGGAGGCGCTCGACCTGGTCGCGGTGCGCCCGCCGCAGGCCGCCGTCCTCGACCTGATGCTGCCCGACCTCGACGGGGTGGAGGTGACGCGGCGGATTCGCGAGTGGAGCGAGATGCCGATCGTCGTCCTCTCGGCGGTCGGCGAGGAGGACAGGAAGGTGGAG
Source organism: Solirubrobacterales bacterium (assembly GCA_035764245.1). Classification (GTDB taxonomy): domain Bacteria; phylum Actinomycetota; class Thermoleophilia; order Solirubrobacterales; family 70-9; genus VAYN01. The sequence goes on along the minus strand of DASTZP010000004.1, from coordinate 97,424 downwards.
GCGCTGGCCGCCGGCGCCGACGACTACGTGACCAAGCCGTTCGGCCCGCGCGAGCTGGTGGCGCGGCTGGAAGCGGCGCTGCGCCGCGCCCGCCCCGAGACCGAGGAGCCGGCGATCGCGGTCGAGGGGCTCGAGGTCGACCTCGCCGCCCGCCGCGTGCGCCGCGAGGGCGAGGAGGTCCACCTGACGCCGACCGAGTTCGAGCTGCTCCGCGTGCTCGTCCGCAACCGCGGCCGCCTGATGACTCACCGGGCGCTGCTGGTCGAGGTCTGGGGGGTGGAGTACGAAGACGACCTGCAGGTGCTCCGCGCCCACGTCGCCAACCTGCGCCGCAAGATCGAGCCGCCCGACGGCCCGCGCTACATCCGCACCGACCCGGGCGTCGGCTACCGCTTCGCCGTCTGAGCGGCGATCTTCACGAAATCTGTATGCGGAGGCGGCTCGTCTTCACGCGGGCTTGACGGGGGCGGGCGCATGATCGGAGCGTGTCCGTCTCCACCGCCGAGGAGCACCCCGGTCTCGCCGCCCCGCCGGGCAGGCGCGGCGCGCTCGGCCGCCTCCGCGACCGCGGCGGCGCCCAGGCGGCTCTGGCGCTCGGCGCCGTCGGCGTCGTCTTCGGCGACATCGGAACCAGCCCCCTCTACGCGGTGCAGACGGTCTTCAACCCGGCCGATCCACACCCGGTGGCGGAGACGCGGGCCAGCGTCTACGGCGTCATCTCGCTGATCTTCTGGGCGGTGACGATCGTCGTCACGCTCAAGTACGTGCTCCTGGTGATGCGGGCCGACAACGAGGGCGAGGGCGGCATCATGGCCCTGATCACGCTGATCCAGCGCGACGGGCTGCCGGGCGGGCGGCGGACCAAGGTCGTGCTCGCGGCGCTCGGTGTCTTCGGCGCCGCGCTCTTCTTCGGCGACAGCATGATCACCCCGGCGATCTCGGTCCTCTCCGCGGTCGAAGGGCTGAAGGTGGTCGAGCCCTCGCTGGCGAGCCTGGTGGTGCCGCTGACGGCGGCGATCGTCGTCGTCCTCTTCGCCTCCCAGCGTTACGGGACGGCGGCGGTCGGCCGCCTCTTCGGCCCGGTGATGGTCCTCTGGTTCCTGGTCCTCGCCGCCTGCGGGCTGTCGGGCATCGCCGCGCACCCGGAGATCCTCGCCGCGCTCTCACCCACCTACGCGCTCGAGTTCCTCTTCGGCAACTTCGGCACCGCGTTCTTTGCGCTCGCCGCGGTGGTGCTGGTGATCACCGGGTCCGAGGCCGTCTACGCCGACATGGGCCACTTCGGCCGGTTGCCGATCGCCGCCGCCTGGCTGGCGCTGGTCTTCCCGGCGCTGATCCTCAACTACATGGGCCAGGGGGCGATCCTCCTCGACCAGCCGGGGGCCAACTCCAGCGGCACCTTCTTCCTGCTGGTCCCCGAATGGGGCCGGGTGCCGATGATCTTCTTCGCGACCGTGGCCACGGTGATCGCCTCCCAGGCGGTCATCACCGGCGCCTACTCGGTCGCCCACCAGGCTGTGCAGCTCGGCTACCTACCGCGCCTGCGGGTCGTCTACACCTCGGCGAAGACGATGGGGCAGATCTACATGCCCTGGATCAACTGGCTGCTGATGGCGGCGGTCCTGGCGCTGGTCTTCGCCTTCCGCACCTCGGGGGCGCTCGCCTTCGCCTACGGGATGGCGGTGACCGGGACGATCACGATCACCACCCTGCTGTTCTTCTACATCGTCCGCCACCGGTGGGGGAAGCCGCTCTGGCTGGTGGTTGCCGGGGCGGGCGCCTTCCTCGCCGTCGACCTGCTCTTCCTCGCCGCGAACCTGACCAAGTTCGTCCACGGCGCCTGGTTCCCGCTCCTGGTCGGGGTGGCGGTCTTCGCGCTGCTGACGACCTGGCAGCGCGGTCGCCGGCTGGTCTCCGAGCGGCGCGAGCGCCAGGAAGGCTGCCTGCGGACCTTCGTCGACGAGCTCCACCGCCGCCGGCCGCCGCTGTGGCGCTCCCCCGGGACCGCCGTCTTCCTCAACCGCAACGAGGCGACGACGCCGCTGGCGATGCGGGCCACGGTCGAGCACAACCAGACCCTCCACGAGCGCGTCGTGATCCTCTCGATCGAGACGCTCCCGGTTCCCGCGGTCGCCGACGACGAGCGCTTCTCGGTCGACGACCTCGGCTACGGCGACGACGGCATCAGCCACCTCACCGCCCGCTTCGGCTACATGGAGCAGCCCGACGTCCCGGCCGCGCTCCGCCAGGCCGCCGCCGGCCCGCTGGCGTTCGGAGTCGAGGTCGAGGACGCCTCCTACTACCTCTCGACGATCGAGCTGCGCCCCGGTGACGCCCCGGGCATGGCGCGATGGCGCAAGCGCCTTTTCCTCGCCAGCTCCCACGTCAGCGCCGACGCCGCCGACTACTTCGCCCTGCCGCGCGAGCGCACGGTGATCATGGGCTCGCTGGTCGAGGTCTGAGCGGGGGCAGGGGGGCTGGGCCGGGTGTACGGTGGTGCCGGTATGAAGATGCGCGCCGCCGTGTTGGAGGAGTTCGGGGAGCCGCTCGCCGTGCAGGAGGTCGAGCTGGCGGAGCCGCGGGCCGGGGAGGTCCTGGTCCGCCTGCACGCCTGCGGCGTCTGCCACACCGACCTCTACACCGCCTCCGGGGCCGACCCGTCCGGGTATGCGCCGACCGTGCTCGGCCACGAGGGCGCCGGCGTCGTCGAGGCGGTCGGGCCGGACGTCGGCTCGCTGGCGGTGGGCGACCATGTGGTCACGCTCTTCTCGCCCCAGTGCCGCGAGTGCGTCCACTGCCTCGACCCGCGCACCAACCTCTGCCTGGCGATCCGCGAGGAGCAGAACAAGGGGCACCTTCCTGACGGGACGACGCGGATCTCCCGCGACGGCGAGGAGATCCGCAGCTTCATGGGCTGCTCGACCTTCGCCGAGTACACGGTGATGCCGGAGATCGCGCTGGCGAAGGTCAGCCCGGAGGCCCCGTTCGAGCACGCCTGCCTCTTCGCCTGCGGGCTCTCGACCGGGCTCGGCGCCGCGATCAACACCGCCGCCGTGCGGCCCGGCAGCACCTGCGCCGTCTTCGGCGCCGGCATGGTCGGGCTCGGGGCGGTCGCCGGCTGCCGCCTGCAGGGGGCCGAGCGGATCATCTGCGTCGACCTCTCGCCGCAGCGGCTGGAGCTGGCCCGCGGCCAGGGCGCGACCGACCTCATCGAGGGCGGGGAGGGGGCGGTCGAGCGGATCCTCGAGATGACCGACGGCTTCGGTGCCGACTACACCTTCGAGGCGACCGGCAACGTCGCGGTGATGCGCCAGGCGGTCGAAGCGGCGCGGATGGCCTGGGGGTTATGCACGGTCGCGGGAGTCGCCGGCAAGGGGGAGACCCTCGACGTCGTCCCGCGCCTGCTGATCACCGGCCGCCGCATCGCCGGCTCCTCCTTCGGCGGCGTCAAGGGCCGCGACCAGGTTCCGGTCCTGATCGACCGCTACCTGGCGGGCGAGATCGACCTCGACCCGTTCGTCTCCCACCGGATCGCCCTCGACGAGGTCAACCGGGGCTTCGAGCTGATGGAGGCCCAGGACGGGATCCGCAGCGTCATCGAGTTCGCCTAGCGCCGCTCTTCACGAAACATCTTCAGGGCGTGCTCGCCGGCCGGGTGAGCGCGGAGCTCGCGGACCTTCGTGGCCATGGCGGGCGGTAGCTCGTCCGGCTGCGGGAGGGGCACGCCGTACTCGGGCGGCATCAGCAGCGACGCCGCCAGGGAGGCGAAGGTGAGGTCTGCGGCGCTGAAGCGCTCGCCGCAGAGGTAGGGACGGCCGTCGGCGAGCCGCTCGGCGACCTGGTCGAAGGTCCCGCGTACCGCCAACTCCGCTCGTTCGGCGCCGGCCGGGGTGACGTCGAGGTAGCGGTCGATGATCCGGGACACGAGTGGGTAGGCCAGCGGCAGCGCTCGGCGCTGCCAAGCAGGGACGCCGGTGCAGGCATAGGCGACCGCGATGTCGCGCCGGCCGCGGATGTTGAAGTACATCCACCTGCGACCCTCGGGCCCGAGCACCTCGTCGAAGTCGCGCTGCAGCGCCCGGACCTCGGCCGCGGCGGCCGGCTCGTCGGGGAACAGGGCACGGTCGGATCGCGCCCGCGCGCTTGCCTCCTCGACGATGTCAGCCGACTCGGCGAAGACCCGATCGCCCCAGACGAGCACGGGCGCCGTTTTCCCTCCCCCGGCACGAGCGACGGGAATCCAGTGAAGGATCTGGAGGTGCGCCCGCTCTTCATAAGCGATCCCCGCCCGATCCAGCGCCCAGCGAGCCTTCTCGCAGTAGTGGCTGATCGGGATCGTGATCAGCGTCGGTGTCGATCGGTCGCTCAGGAGGAGATCAAAAAGGCTATGCCTTTTATGGCATTTTCAGGTTCGCCTTCTTGCGGTTCAAGCAGATTGTAGAGGTCATTTTCAAACGTCAGGCTGGGACCGCATTTGGCCGCGTTGCCTGGCGCGGGATTGATGCCTTCTCGTTTGTCCAACTTCAGCTCCGCGTTCTGGTTTCCCCCTTTGAAATTCCCCGCAAGAACCGGGGCAACGTAGGCACAAGGGTCTTTATGTTCGCAATTGATGGTGAACGTCGGGTCCGCTCCGCCCCCACCTTTGACTATCTCGACTCGGCCGTTGCCCTGCGCCTGTTCGCTCCTCAGCATCATCATCTTGTATTTGGGGGACGTCGCGACGGTGCATTTTTCTTCTTTGCCATTGCATTTGCTGAAGGAAAAAATATTCACCACAGCGTTCAAGGTGGCAACGCCATTTGCGTCGGTTGTCGGCTGCAGTTCGGATTCTTCACATTTGACGGATATAGCGACTTTGTCGTAATCGAATTTGAAGGTCGGTCGTTCGGCGCCCGTCACCTGGGCGCGCATGGACGTGTTGACGGGATAGGTGTCTTCGGCCGCGCAGGGGGCGGTGTTCACTTTGCAGAGCACCGGCGGGGCGAACGCTTCGACCACGAATTTCACTTTGGCTCCGGCGCCGATCGCTTCGAGGGCGATCGTGCCATTCAACGTCGCATTATTGGTATTGCCGGCCCCGGAGAGTGGGCAGAGCCCGGTATCGGCCGTTTTGTTGGCGGCCATCCCCGTCAGTTCGAATTTGCCGGAGACGGTTTTCGGGGACGAATTGACGGTGCTGGCTGAGAATTTCGAGAGTTTCGTGTTGCCGGATTCCCCGATCTGGACTTCGCAGGTGCTGCCGAAGGCGGAGGATTTGATCTTGATTGGGGTTTCGCCGCAAATGAAGCCGTTGGTTGAGGTGTCCGCGTTGGGTTTGAACTTGCAGGTGTTCATCGTCACGGTCGCACCCGAGAACCCGAACGCGGTGCAATTGGAAAAGGATGCTTCGAGTTCGATCGCATCCAAGGGTTCATTCTGCGTGCCGCTGAAGGTGGCGCTATTGCACTGGGCGGCCTGGCCATCGACTTTGAAGACGAGGGTGGTCGTCTGCGCACCTTTGAGTTCGGCCGGGTAGTACCCGGCGTCGAAGAAGGTCGTCGCCCGTGCCGCGCTCGCAAAGGCAAGCAGGGACGTCAGGGCGAGGACAGGGATGAGGAGCTTGCGTAACGGCACCGGGCCCTCCAAAGTTGACTGCTTGACTCAGCCCTACCATTCGGAAGTCGATTAGTCAAGGTTTCCTACTTGGTCTTCGGCAAGCCGTGGGCGGCGGTCCAGGTCAGCGAAGCTCGTCGAGCGATTTGACCTCGAGGTCGAAGGGCTCGTCGGCTGCACGTCGCCGTCGGTAAGGGGAGACGGTGACGCGGTGGGTTTCGCCGCAGGGGCAGGGGACCTCGATCGGGCTGGTGTCGGAAGAGGGGTCGGTGTCGACCTTGAGGCGGCGGAGGGTGCCCGTGGTCTTGCAGCCGAAGGAGATCACCCAGCCGAAGTCCTGAGGCTCTTTGCGTTGAGTGGCGCGTCTTGGTCCGGGCATCTGTGGGCCGACCCTAGCGGCTGGGGGCGCGGTTCCGCAGCAGCCCTGCGCCGCCGGCGAGCAGGTAGGCGATCGCTGCCGCCAGTAGCGCGAACTTGATCGAGGCGAAGATCGTCGCCAGGAGGGGGAAGGCCGCCCCGGTTTCGTCGACGGTGAGGAGGAGGCAGGCGTTCTCGAGGGCGTCGAAGGCTGCGGCGAGCGGGCCGAACCAGATCGCCTTGTTGCCGATGACGGTAAGGCGCTGGAGGTCGCGGCGGCGACAGAGGTCGCGGACGGCGGCGGCCGCCAGGGCCAGGAAGGTGCCGTAGGCGAGCATGAAGGCGTAGTCGATCCAGAGCTGCTCGCGGGCGGCGTCGCGTCCGTCCTCGCCCCATTCGGCGAGGATCTCGTCGGCGCGCTCCTGGCCGCCGCTCAGCTCGAAGGTCACCATGCCCGGCCCATTGGCCTGCATCCGGTCCTCCATCGGCGACATCGCCCAGAGGAGCAGGAGGGTCGCCAACCCGGCCGCGATCAGTCCCCACCGCCTCATCGGCAGGGATCATGAGGGTACGATCGCGCCGATGCGGTCCGGCCCCGACTCCCTGCCGTTCGTCGACGAGCACGGGGTGGACGTCGAAGCACCGGCCGAGGTCGTCTGGGAGTCGCTCTGCCAGGTCGTCGCGGGGTCGTTTTCCTCGCCGCTTGCGTCCCGATTCGCCCGCCTGGTCGGTTGCGAGTCGACCGAAGATTCCGGGCCGCGACCGCTGGCCGCGGGATCGGCCATCCCCGGCTTCGTCGTGGCGCGCGCGGCGCCGGGGTCCGAGTTGGCGCTGGTGGGGCGGCACCGATACTCGGAATACGCGCTCGTCTTCCGGTTGAGCGGAGACGGCGGGGCGACGCGGCTGCGGGCGGAGACGTGGGCCCGCTTCCCCGGCGCCGCCGGCCGGCTCTACCGCGGGGCCGTGATCGGCACCCGCATGCACGTCCTCGTGACGATGCGCCTGCTCGCCGCCGTCAAGCGCCGCGCCGAGCGCACTGAAAACGACCCGGACTGAAAACCGCACTGTAGGTCTCCGGCTCTGAGAGCATCGAGCGATGCTGTGGGTCGGAAGGTGTTTCCCGGTGGCGGTGCTCATGCTCTCGTTGCTGGTGGGAGTGGGGTTGAGCGCGCCCCAGAAGAGCGCCGGGAAGGGAGCCGCGCAGTGCTCGCGCGCCGCCGCCAAGGCGGTCCTTCGCGAACATCCGCGGCTTCATCGTTCGCCCCTCTGTTCACCCAAGTAGGACCGGTGCTCTGCGGCTCGTTCCTCGGTCCGGGCAGCAACGCGATGGTGGTCTCATTCAAGGCGGCCACTTGTGGGGGCACGGCCGGTTGGGCCGTGTTCCGGCGCCACGCGGGCCGCTGGAACATGGTCTTCCACCAGCGCAATGGCCAGCGGTCACTCGCCAAGGTCGGGTCCGAGATCGAGGAAACGGTGAACATCCTCCGGCCCTCGGACCCCCGCTGCGTGCCGACGGGAGGCACGAAATCGAGGGTCTGGCACTGGAACGGCAGCCGGTTCGTCGCCGATGGCTGGGCCTACCACTACCTCAACCCGGAATGGTTCACATCTCCGGACAAACAGGTCCAGTGCCTTCTCGGCGAGTCCGACGCGGGCTGCAACTCCATGCCTCGTAACGGGGGCCCCCAGCACAGCGCCCATCTCTCCCACGCCGGAGCGGTGAGGCTCTGCGAGGTCGCGACTCCCAGCGTCTACGAAACCTGCTTCGTGCAATGGGCTCCCAACGTCCCGGTTCTTGCCTACGGTCAGTCGAGCGAGCTGTACGGATTCCGCTGCACGTCGGCTCCCGACGGGATCACCTGCGTCACGTCCTCCGGCCCCGCGACGGGAAAGGGCTTCCGCATCGACGAGGAGGAGGCGGTCGAGCTAGAGGGCCGGACCTAGTCGCCCGGGAGCAGGTCCTGGAAGACGAAGCCGTCCCGCGTCACCACCTCACCCAGCTTCACGGCGAGGGGTGAGTCGAAGATCGGCCCGGCGTGGACGAAGGTGTGGAACTCGCCGTTCTCGCCGCAGGGATCGGCGGTGGGCGGGAGGTCGGCCAGGAGGGACTCGTCATAGGGACGGCCGACGAATGACGGGTCCAGGTGGGACGGGTCGACGGAGACGAGCGTCGCCTCGAAGCCCGCCTCGATGAACTCGTGGGCGAGGGCGGTGGTGTCGCGGCCCCAGAGGGGGAAGAGCGCCTCGCGGCCGGCGGCTGCCAGACGCTCCTCCCGGTAGGCGCGGACGTCGGCCAGGTAGAGGTCGGCGAAGGCGATCGTCCGGGCTTCGTCCAGGGGCGGTCGGGCGAGCGCCTCGCGCATCCGCGCTTCGTAGGTCTCGTTCGAGCACTTCGCCGGGATGCCGATCTCCACCAGCTCCACGCCGGTCGCCTGCGCCTGGGCGCGGAGGAGCTCGCCGCGCACGGCGTGCATGCTGATCCGGTCGAAGTCTTCCGTGAGGGTGGTCAGCAGCGCCGCCGGCTCGATCCCGAGCTGCTCGCGCATGACCCAGAGGGCGAGCGAGGAGTCCTTGCCGCCGCTCCAGGAGAGGACGACGGCGTCTTCGCGCAAGTGGCTACTCCTCCGCCGGAGGGAACCGCTCTCCCTCCCAGTAGTCGGTCCTGTCGCCGCGCCTGAAGAAGGCGCGCAGATCGCCACCGCGGAAGCCGATCTTGTCCGTGTCGGGGTAGACGATGACGTCGGGCCGGCCGCTGCTCGAGATCGCGAGCAGGGTGACGGTCTGCTCGGTGGGGTTGGAGATCTGGTGCGCGCCCTCCTCGCCGAGCGGGAAGGCGACCGCCTCGCCGGGGGAGAGGGCCCGCGTCCCCTCCGGGGTGCGGAGGCTGGGCTCGCCCTCGAGGACGATCAGCAACTCCTCGTCAGCGTGGTGGTAGTGGTACGGATAGGCGGCCTGGCCCGGTGGGATCTCCCAAAAGCTGCAGCCGATCAGCTCCGTCCCCAGCTCGTCGCCGATGCGCGCCCGCCTCGATTTGAAGCCCTCGGGCCGCTTTCCCTCCTCGAACTCCGGCTCGTAGATGTTCGGCACCTTCGCTCCTTCCTCTCTTAGGAGTACAGGCGCTCGATCTCGGCCTCGTACTTGCGCTCGATCGGCCGCCGTTTCAGCTTCATCGTCGGCGTCAGCTCGTCGCCCCCGGGCGTCCACTCGCCCGCCAGCAGCTCGAAGCGCTTCACCTGCTCGACCCGCGAGAGGCCGGCGTTGCCGCGCTCGACTGCGGCCTCGATCTCGGTGCGGATCGCGGGCTCGGAGGCCAGCTCGTCGAGCGAGGCGTTCTCGATGCCGTTCTGCTGGGCAAAGACAGGGGCTACGTCTGGGTCGAGGACGATCAGCGCGACGTTGTAGGGCCGGTTGTCGCCGACCGCGCAGACCTGGCCGATCAGCGGGCTCTGCGCCTTGATCTTCGCCTCGATGTTGGCCGGGGACATGTTCTTGCCCGCCGCGTTGATGATCAGCTCCTTCTTGCGGTCGACGATCCGCAGGTAGCCCTCGGCGTCGATCTCGCCGACGTCGCCGGTGTGGAGCCAGCCCTCAGAGTCGATCGCCTCGGCCGACTTCTCGGGGTCGTTGCGGTAGCCGGCCATCACGGTGCCGCCCCGCATCAGGACCTCGCCGTCGTCGGCGAGCTTCAGCTCCACCCCCGGGGCGGCCGGGCCGACGGTGCCGACCCGGATCGCGCCGGGGAGGTTGCAGGCGCCGACGCCGGTCGTCTCCGAGAGGCCCCAGAGCTCCGCCAGCGGCACCCCGATCGCGAGGAAGAACTCGATCACCTCGCGCGGGGTCGGCGCCGCGCCGACGTTCGCCACCTCGACCTCGTCGAGGCCGACGCGGGCCCGCAGCTCGGAGAGGACCTGCTCGTCGGCGCGAGCGTGCTCCTCGGCGAGGTCCGCCGGCATCTCCTCGCCGGCCTGTTCGATCTCGACCCGCCGCCGCCCGATCTCCAGCGCCTGGTCGACCGCTTTCTGGCGCTCGGGGTCGGGGTCGGCGGCGATCCCGATTTCCAGCGCCGCCTTCATCTTTTCCCACACCCGCGGCACGGCGAAGAACCAGGCCGGGCGCACTTCGGTCAGGTAGGCGACGACCTGGCGCGGGTCCGGGCAGCAGGTGACGCTGGCGCCGAAGGCGATCGGCGCGTAGTGGGTGGCGTTGCGCTCGGCGATGTGGGCCATCGGCAGCCATGAGATCAGCCGCGAGGAGCTATCGAGCCGCAGCACCTCGTCGAAGGAGTTGAAGGCTGCCATCACGTTGGCGTGGGTCAGCTGCACGCCCTTCGGCGGGCCGGTGGTGCCCGAGGTGTAGATCAGGGTCGCCAGGTCCGTGGGCTGGACCGCCCGCCAGGCGGCCTCGAAGTCGAACCCGGGGTCGCCCATGGCCTCCAGCTCGGCGAGGGAGATCGCCCCGCCGCTCGCCTCGCCGTCGACGACGACCACGTGCTCGAGTGCGCCGACGGCGTCGCGCGCCGCCAGGACCGTCTCGAGGAACTCCGCCTCGGTGAAGACGACCCGGCTGGCGGCGTCGCCGAGGAGGAACTCGATCTGCTCCCGGCTTGAGGTGTTGTAGACGGAGAAGGGCGTCGCCCCTAGATGCATCGCCCCGGTGTCGGCGAAATGGAACTCGGGCCGGTTGGTGAGCATGATCCCGACCGTGTCGCCGCGTCCGACCCCGAGCGCCGCGAGGCCGGCGGCGACGCCCCGCACCCGCTCCGCGTACTCGCCCCAGCTGACCGTGACCTCGTCGCCCTTGGTGCGGAGCGCGTTAGCCTCGGCGTTATCGGCGGCGGTCACCTGAAAGGCGGCGGCGACAGTCGGCGCCTCGAGCGCCTTTGGCCTGGTTCCACGGTCTGCTGCTTCGAGCGACATTTTCCCTCCTCGATCGTTCCCACGCTCACTATCCCACGGCGACTGCTGCGGTGCTCCGCGTGGGTGACGACGAAGGGCCGGTTTCCCGGCCCTTCGTCGTCGCGTGCCTCGAGGTGGATCTTCGGTGCGGTCCTAGCCGACCGAGATGCCGATGCCGCTTGTGCCTTCCAGGACGAGCGGACCATAGTAGGACAAACTTTTGGTTTCACCGGTACCGTTCAAAAGGCAAATTGGATTGTCTTTCAGTTTGTTAGCAGTAATTTCACTCACTCCGATCGACATGGAGATCCGGCCGTTGTTATTGCTGTAACCGATCGACGGCAAGTTGGTGTTGCCGGTTTCACCGATTGACACTTCGCATTCCCCACCGAATATGGACGTTTTCATCGTCATTTTGGCGGCTCCGCTACAGCGAATTGCCAGGTTGCCCCTGAGTTCGGCGTTGGGCTGAAGGAATTCGAATACGCAATTGCCCATATTGATATTCCAACCAAAAAAGGCGTTGCCACATTTGGAATAGACGGCGGAGACAGTAAGGGTATTGGTAGGCATGGCCAGCGAGCTGTTTTCGAACTGTGCTAGGCAGGAGATCGGTTCCCCGTCGATGGTGAACGTGTCTTGGTGATCATCCTGGCCGAAGAGCATCACTGGCGAGCCATTTGCTTTGAACTGTGCTGCCGAGGCCGACGAGACGCCGGCAAAGGCGGTGAGGGCCGTGATCGCCAGAGCGACGAGGCCGAGGGTCCTTGCATGTTTCATGGTTGCTCCTTCAATGGCGCCTGCGCGCCGGATCGCGTTATGGCGGTGGGCGGAGCCCGCTCGCTATTTACGCAGTCCCATTTGAGCGAACCACAGACAAAGAGGTACGCAGCAGTACTAGGTGAAACAGCAACGTGTCTGTTGCCGGGACCGATTGATCAGGCAGTTAGCGCCTAGTGGCCGCGCGCCGGGACTCGCTCGCGCTCGGCGACCATGACCCGTCCACCGCGCGCGGGCCGCACGGTGATGTTGCGGCGCTGGGCCACCTCGACGCCGTCGCCGGTGTCGCGCAGCTCGCAGGTGGTCAAGAGGGCGCGGAGGACCACCTTCATCTCCAGCATCGCGAAGCTGGCGCCGAGGCAGCGGCGGCGGCCGCCGCCGAAGGGGATCCAGGTGTAGGTGCCGGGTGAGGTGTCGAGGAAGCGCTCGGGGCGGAAGGCGTGGGGGTCGGGGTAGATCTCGGGGTCATGGTGGACCAGGTAACTGTTGGCGACGAGGGCGGCCCCTGGCTCGTAGGTCCAGTCGCCGACCGTCACCGTCTTCGCGACCAGGCGCGGCGCCGCGTTGGGGAGCACCGGCCGGTCGCGCAGGGTCTCCTGGATGGTCGCGGTGAGGTAGGCGTCGTCGTCGGCGTCAACCGCGGCGACCAGGCGCTCCAGTACCGCCGGCTCGCGGACCAGCCGCTCGAAGGCCCAGGCGAGGGTCGAGGCGGTCGTCTCGTGGCCGGCGATCAGCAGCGTCATCAGCTCGTCGCGGATCTCTTCCTCGCTCATCGGCGAGCCGTCCTCGTGGGTCGCTTCCAACAGCATCGCGAGGACGTCGTCGCGGTCCTCCTCGCTCGCCCGCCGCTCGGCGACCAGGGCGAAGATCAGCTCGTCCACCTCTTCCTGCATGCGCACGAACCCGGCGAAGGGGCCGACCCGTTCGGCCACCCGCGCCGCCAGGCTCTCGGCCGGCGGCGGCATCAGGCTGATCGGGCGGTCGCCGAACTCGAGCATCGCCTGCAGGCGCTCCCGCAGGGCGTCGAAGCGGGCGCCTGGGTCGACGCCGAAGACGGCGCGGAGGATGATCCGCAGGGTCAGGTCCTGGGTGTGGGGGTGGAGCGCCAGCGGGACGCCGCGGGGGATCGTCGCCACCTCCGCCGCCGTCACCTCCTCCATCAGCCCGGTCAGCCGCTCCATCCGCTCACCGTGGAAGGCCGGCAGCATCAGCTTGCGCTGCTCCATGTGGGCGTCCTCGTCGAGCAGCAGGACCGAGTTGCGGCCGACGATCGGTTCCAGCACCCGCGCCCCTTCGCCCGGACGAAGCACGTCGGGCGGGGCCGTGAAGACCGCTTTGATCTCCTCCGGGTCGGCGATCATCACGAACGGGGGAGAGGCGGGCAGCCGCAGGGTGAAGCGCCTGCCGTAGCGCTCGCGGCAGCGCTCGAGGAAGGCGAGGGGCCGGGTCCAGAAGCCGACCATCTGCAGCGCCGCCGGCATCGACGGGCCGGGGGGTAGGGCGGTGCCTGACCTCATGCTGCCTCCTCGCTCGAGTTCCTGTTCCAACGTACTCGGACGATTTTCGCCGCGACAGTGAGAAAGCGCACGGACCGGGTAGGGGGAGCCGCATGAGCGACTACTCGATCGTCGACGCGGACGCGATCGAAGACGCCTATGCCGACGCCGACGTGCCGGGTGAGTTCCGGGCGCTGACCGACGCCTTGGGCGCGGAGCAGGTCGCGGTGACCCTGATCCGGGTCCCGCCGCACGCGGACTTCGAGCAGGGCACCGGGCACCGGCACGAGCAGCAGGAGGAGCTCTACGTAGTCGGCCGCGGGACGCTGACGATGCGCTTCGGAGACGACGTCCGGGAGGTGCCCGCCGGCTCGGTCGTGCGCGTCGCTCCGGGAACCGTCCGTTCGCACCGCAACCTCGGCGACGAGCCGGTCGAGCTGTGGGCGGTCTCGCGGAAGATCGAGACCTCCGACTCGGAGAAGGTCGAGGACTTCTGGGAGCCCTCGGCGGCGGCCAGCCAGACCGCGGACCGCGCTGGCGACGGCTGAAAAAAGGACGAGAGCGGCACAGTCGATTCTTTGCCGGCTTCTTCCGGTGATACGGTCGCCGCCTGGTGAGGCCTTTTACCAGTCAATTCAAGGCCCGCCGAGCGATTCTGCGCCTTGCCCTCTTGACGGGGTTGGTCGCGATCGCGGCGGCAGCGGCCCTTCCCTCGAGCGCCTCGGCGGCTTCATGCCCGGTCACCCCCGGGGTCTTCGCTACGGCCTGGCTCGGCGGCAGCGGCAACATGGGGGCGGAAAACTGGAGCAACGGGACGCCGACCGGAGCCTGCGACGTAACGATCGCCTCCGCGGGCAGCGACGTCATCACCATGACCGGCGGCATCAACGTGAAGTCGCTCCAGCTCGGCGGCGCCCTCTCGACGCCACAGCTCGTCATCTCCGATCAGAGCCCGAACACGAACCTCGACGCGCAGCCCGCCGGGATCACGATCGCCGCCGGCGCCTCGGTGACGCTCACCTGCCTGCCGGGCGGCTGCCCCAATGGTGGCCCCGACATCTACAGCGGCGCCAGCCCCTTCGCCAACGCGGGGACGGTCAAGGTCGACGCCAACACCGGCGGCGGGGCCGTGGTCGGCGGCGCGATCACCAACACCGGGACGATCGCCTTCGAACAGAGCGGCAGCCTCGGCGGGACGGTGGTGAACCAGGGCACCATCAGCATCGTCGACGGCGCCACCGCCACCAACAGCGGTGCCTCCTGCGGCGACCCCGGCGCCTCGGTCAAAAACGACACTGACGGCCTCATCGACGGCGCCTCGACCGGCGTCCTCAGCGTCCGCAACTTCGTGCAGGGGGACGGGGTCACCAAAGACGTCCAGATCCCCTGCGGCGGCACCCTCAGCTACGTCGGCGACGGCGCCAGCGAGATCCGCGCCACCGGCGGCTTCAACCTGACCGGCGAAATGCAGGCGGGCCAGAGCCTGACGATCAGCCACGAGAGCAACAACACCAACGCGGCCCTGCAGAGCAACTTCACGAACAACGGCTCGATCACCCTCACCTGCCCGGCCTTCGGCTGCAACGGCGACATGAGCGGGGGCGGGGGCGCGGGCTTCAACGTCAACGACAAGGACTTCGTCAACGCCGGCACCTTCACCGTCGCCGCCTCCTCGGGGACCGGGGCGTCGCTGGGCCCCAATTCCGACGGTACCCTCGTCAACACCGGGACCATGAGCTTCAACCAGAGCGCCGCCCTCAAGGGGCCGGTAGCCAACAAAGGCGCGATCAACATCGCCGACGAAAAGAAGGTGACGTCAGCCGGCGATTCCTGCGCAGATGCGGCGGCCCGGGTCAAGAACGACACCGGCGGCTCGATCACCGGAACCGGTAGCGGTCATCTGGAGGTACGCCACTACGAGCAGGGCGCCGGCACTACCAGCGGCAGCGCACCGGTGCGGATCCCTTGCGGCGATCTCAGCTACACCGGAACCGGCGCCGGCATTGTTCAGGTGGATGGCGTCGGAACGCCGATGACCGGCAACCTCGCCGCCGGCCAGACGCTCCGCGTCATCGGCTCGGTCAACTCCGGGACCTTTACCAACGCCGGCCGCATCACCGGCAGCGGCACGATCAACGGCTCGGTCGAAAACAGCGGCGTCGTCGCACCAGGCGAAAGCCCGGGAACGCTGAGCATCACCGGCAGCTACGTCCAGGCCGCCGGCGGCCGGCTCGAGATCGAGGTGGCCGGGACCGGGGCGGGCCAGCACGACACCCTCGCCCTCGGCGGCAGCGCCAACCTCGACGGCACCTTGGCGCTAGCCCCCACCAATGCCTTCGCCGCCTCTGCCGCGATCGGCGACAGCGTTCCCTTCCTTACCTACGGCGGCAGCGCCACCGGCCAGTTCGCTCAGGCCACCGTGAACCCAGAGCTCCCATGCGGCAAGGTCTTCGCCACCAGTCTCGACGAAGGCGCCAAAGCGCTGAAGGCGACCGTCGCCGCCGGCAACCCCTGCCCGAGCGGTGGTGGCGGCAACTCGAACCCGCCATCCCCGTCGCCGCCGCCCGTCCCAGACACCAAGATCGGCGTCCACCCGGGCGCCAAGGTCGTCACCAAAAAGGCAAAGCTGAAGGTGAAGTTCACCTTCTCCTCCACCGTCGCCGGCGCCACCTTCGAATGCAAGCTCGACAAGGGCCCCTACAAGCCCTGTCGCTCACCGAAGACCTTCAAGGTCAAACCGGGCAAGCACAAGCTCTCGGTCCGCGCCATCGGCCCCGGCGGCATTGACGCCACCCCGGCGACCGCCAACTTCAAGGTAATCCGCCAAAAGGGCTAACCCCCGCTGGGCAGGGAAGGGTGGATTCCTGCGAGTCCGCGAAAACCCGTGCTCTACACGGGTAATTGCGGACTCGGTGTCGAACGGCAGGCTTCGACTACCGCCTTGATGACTTCGGTTCTGTCCTGCCCCTAGGCGTGAAAACGCAGTCGATTGACCCTTCTCGAAGTGCGCTGCGTCTGCGAGATCGCTCGCCAGTCCCGCTTGTGAAGCGGCAATCACCGCCCCAAGCAGCTCGCGCCGGCTCATTTCCAAACTTGGATTCATCGCTATGGCTATTTGAGCCCAGCCCGGAAACGATGCGCGCTCCGGTAATTTTGAGTTCATCTCTAGAAATTCCAAGCCCCTCTTTTGGGGAAGCGGTCAGGTTCTTCCGGGTCACCGCGAAGATGTCCCAGGACGAAGTGGCCCATAGAAGCGGCCTGCACGCCACCCATATCTCTGAACTCGAGCAGGGAAGAGGGAACCCCACCCGCAGCACGGTCGAGCGTCTGGCCAAGGCACTCGGTGTTCCCCTCGTTTACCTCTACAACCTCGAGGACATATATGAGTGGAAAAGGAACCGGCACAAGCGGGATTAGGTTGGGGCGCCGACCGCCGCTCCGCCTGCCGTCGCGATCACCTTCTCGGCCAGGTGGGCCGGGACCTCTTCGTAGCGCTCGAACTCCATCGTGAAGTCGGCGCGGCCGCCGCTGATCGAGCGTAGGTCGGGGGCGAAGTCGAGCACCTCGGCCATCGGCACCTCGGCGCGGACCTCGGTCAGGGACCCTTTTGCCTCCATCCCGAGGGGGTGGCCGCGGCGGGAGTTGAGGTCGCCGATGATGTCGCCGACGACCTCGTCGGGGCAGCTGATCGTCAGCTTCACGATCGGCTCCAGTAGCGCCGGGTCCGCCTCCGCCATCGCCTCCTTGAAGGCCATCGCGCCGGCCAGTTTGAAGGCGAGCTCGGAGGAGTCGGTGTCGTGGTGCTTGCCGTCGACCAGGCGGACGCGGACGTCCTTGACCGGGTAGCCGGCGACGGTGCCGTGCCGCATCGCTTCGGCGACGCCCTTCTCGACCGCCGGGATGAAGCCGCCGGGTATCGCCGCCCCCTTGATCTGGTTGACGAACTCGAGGCCGCCGCCGTCCTCGCCCGGCTCGATCTCGATCGTGCAGTCGGCGAACTGGCCTTTGCCGCCGGTCTGCTTCTTGTAGCGGGCTTGGGCGGAGGCGGGCCGGCGGATCGTCTCCTGGTAGGGGACCCGCGGCGGGTGCAGCTCGATCTCGGCGCCGAAGCGCTCCTTCATCCGCTCGACCAGGACTTCGACGTGGACCTGGGTGAGCCCGGCGATGATCTGCTCGCCGGTCTGGGGGTCGCGGTGGACGTCGAGGGTCGGGTCCTCCTCGCTCAGCCGCCGCACTGCCGTCGCCGCCTTGTCCTCGTCTCCCTTCGTCTTCGCCTCGTAGGAGAACGCCATCACCGGCGCCGGCAGGTCGAGCGGGGGGACGGCGAGGTCACGCTGCTCGTCGCAGAGGACGTCGCCGGCCCGCGTCTCCTTCAGCTTCGCCACCGCGCCGATGTCGCCGGCCCCCAGGTCGGAGACCGGCCTCAGGTCTTTTCCCAGCGGCTGGCCGATCGGCCCGATGCGCTCCTTCTGGTGGCGGCTGACGTTGACGGCCTGGGAGTCGGAGCGGATCGTGCCGCTGTAGACGCGGAAGATGTTGATCCGGCCCGCGTAGGGGTCGGCGGTGGTCTTGAAGACGTAGGCGACGAGCGGGCCGTCCTCGTCGGGGGCGACCTCAACCTCCCCGCCGTCGCCGTCGAGCGCCGTCAGCGGGCCGCGCATCGCCGGCGAGGGCAGGTCCTCGACGAGCGCGTCGAGCAGCCGGCTCGTCCCCAGGTTCCTGGTCGCGACGCCGCAGGTGACAGGGAAGAGGTGGCCCTCGGTGACCCCGCGCTTGAGCGCGGTGACGATCTCCTCGTGGGCGATCTCCTCGCCCTCGAGGTAGCGCTCCATCAGCTCGTCGGAGTTCTCGGCGACCTCGTCCATCAGCTTCTCGCGGTACTCCTCGGCCCGGGGGAGGAGCTCGTCGGGGATCGGCATCGGCTCGGCGCTGCCGCGCTCGGGGCCCGGGTAGACGAACGCCTCCATGTCGATCAGGTCGACGACGCCGCGGATCTCATGCTCGGCGCCGATCGGGATCTCGGTGGCGACGACGTGGGGGCCGAAGGCGGCCTTCAGCGAGTCGAGGGCGGCGAAGAAGTCCGCCCGCTCGCGGTCGAGCATGTTGACGAAGACGAGGCGGGCCAGCCCCTCCTCGTCGGCGCGCTGCCAGAGCCGTTCGGTCTGGACCTCGACCCCGGCGACGCCGTTGACGGCGACGACCGCGGAGTCGGCCGCCCGCAGCGCCGCCGCGGCGTCGGCGACGAAGCTGGGGTCGCCGGGGGTGTCGATCAGGTTGATCTCCCGGTCGGCGTGCTGGAAGCAGGTGACGGAGGCGTCGATCGAGAGCCCCCGCCGCTGCTCGTCGGGCGCGTGGTCGGAGACCGTCGAGCCGGCCTCGACGCTGCCGAGTCGGGGGATCGCCCCGGCCTCGTAGAGCATCGCCTCGTGCAGGCTCGTCTTGCCGCTGCCGCGATGGCCGATCAGAGCGACGTTGCGAATCCGATCTGCAGCCTTGTGCGACATCGTACGAAGGTACACCCGGTCGCCAGGCCCGTCCAGAAGCAGAGAGGGAGGCGGCGGTCGGGGGTCGATAACGTCGCGGGGATGATCGAAGCCGTCACTTTCGACTTCTGGAACACGATCGCGACGGTGCCGCCGGGGGCGATGTCGGCGGCGCGCGAGCGCGGGGTGGCGGCTGCCTGTGCCAGCCACGACGTCGAGGTCGAGGCGGAGCTACTGGTCGAGGCCCTGGAGGAGGTCGGGCTGCACTGGGAGCGGTCGTGGGCGGAGGGCAGGCATTTGCCCCCGCGCGAGGCGGCGCAGACGCTGGTGCGCGCTCTCGGCGTCGAGGGGGCGGCGCGGGAGATGGTGGCGGAGGCGTTTCTCGGCGCCGGGCGCGAGGTGGAGCTGGAGTTTGCGCCGGGGATCCGTCCCTGCCTGGAGGCGCTGCGCGAGCGGGGGCTGCGCCTCGGCATCGTCTGCGACGTCGGCTTCAGCGGCGGTGAGCTGCTGCGGGAGCTGCTCGAAGCCGAGGGCCTGCTGAAGTACTTCGGCGGCTGGGGCTTCTCGGACGAGGTCGGCCACTACAAGCCGGCGCCGCAGATCTTCGAGGCGGCGCTGGGAGCGCTTCGGGCGGGGCCGGGGGAGGCGGTCCATGTCGGCGACCTGCGGCGCACCGACGTCAGCGGCGCCGCGGCGCTGGGGATGAAGACCGTCCGCTACCGGGGGATGAACGACGAGGGCGATGCCGACTCGGGCCCGGAGGCCGAATTCGTCCTCGACGACCACGCGGAGCTGCCGGAGGCGATCGATGTTCTCGCTCGAGACTGAGCGCCTGCGCCTGCGGCCGGTCGAGGTGGGCGACGTCGAGGAGCTGGTCCGCCTCCACGACGACCCGCTGGTCGCCCGCTACATGGGGGCGCGGGACCGCGACTGGTACGAGTGGCGGGTCGGTGTCGGCCATGAGGAATGGTCCGAGCGCGGGCACGGTTTCGTCGCCATCCTCGACGCCACCTCAGGTCGCTTCCTCGGCCGTACCGGCCTCAAATACTGGCCCGAGTTCGGCGAGACCGAGCTGGGGTGGGTGCTGCGCCCGGAGGCCCGCGGCCAGGGCTTCGCGACCGAGGCCGCGAGAGCTGTGCTCGACTGGGGCTTCGAGGAATTCGACCCGGCCTACGTGACGGCGATGATCCGGCCGGACAACAGCGCCTCGACCGCCGTCGCCGAGCGGCTCGGGATGGCGCCGCTGCGCGACGACGAGCTGCAGGGCGACGCGGTCGTCGTCTACTCGATCGACCGTGGCGCCTGGCTGCGCCGGACGGCGTAGACGTCGAGGTCCTTCGGGGCGCCCTTGGCGCTGAAGCGCCGGCGCCTCGCCTCGGCGGTGCCGGGGGCGAGCTGCTCGAGGGCGCGGTCGGAGACCAGGACCTCGCCCGGCTTCGCTGCCTCGGCGAGGCGGGCGGCGACGTTGACGTCGACGCCGAAGTAGTCGCCGCCGAGCTTGCGGGGGCGGCCGAGGTGGATGCCGGTTCGCAGCACGGGGCGGTAGCCGTCGACCTCGATCGGCGCCACCCGCTCGCTCGCCGCGAAGGCGGCCTCGACCGCGTCCGGGGCGCTCCAGAAGGCTGCCATCAGTCCGTCGCCGAGCCGCTTCACCACCTCTCCCTGCCGCTCCAGCACCGGCGGCTCGATCGCCGCGCCGACCTCGCGCAGCAACTGCACGGACGCGGCGTCGCCGGCGCGGAGCGCCCAGCTTGAGAAGCCGACCAGGTCGGTGAAGAGGATCGCGACGTCGACCTTGCCGCGGCCGCGGTCCTGGGACTCGGCGAGCCGCTGCCACGCCTGCAGCGCCGTCAGGCCGAGCTCGCCGGCGAAGCCCGGCTCCTCGCCGCGCAGCTCGACGAGCTGGCGGGCAGCAAGGTCGGAGGGGCGGCCGCGGGCGGTGGAGAGGTGGTCGATGCGCTCGTCGTCGCCGAGGGTGCGCTCGCGCGCCCGCCGCGCGAACCCGACCAGCCGCGGGTCGCGGTTGAACCGGCGCACCGCGGCGGCGAGCCGGTTGGGGGGCCTCTCGCTCATCGACGGCAGGCTCGCAGGTCTCAGCGGCTCTTCAGCAGGCGGCCGACCGCCTCCATCATCTCCTCGGTCTTCGCCTCGCGCGCCTCGGGGCTCTCGGCGCCGACCACGCAGTGGCGGGTGTGTT
Organism: Solirubrobacterales bacterium; assembly: GCA_035764245.1. Classification (GTDB taxonomy): domain Bacteria; phylum Actinomycetota; class Thermoleophilia; order Solirubrobacterales; family 70-9; genus VAYN01. The sequence continues at coordinate 76,624 of DASTZP010000004.1, read as the reverse complement.
CGTCGAGGAGGGCGAGGGCGACCTTGTCGATCGCCGCCTGCACGGCCGAGATCTGGGTGAGGATGTCGATGCAGTAGCGCTCCTCGTCGACCATCCGCTCGATGCCGCCGATCTGGCCGCTGATCCGGCGCAGCCGGTTCTTCACCTTCTCCTTGTTGTCGATGTAGCCGGGGTCGCTGGGCGTTTGCGCCATCTCTGTTCCTTTCGGTGCCAATTGAGGGCGGCGTTCGTCCTTTCCGCGGATATCCGCATGAAAGGACGAACGCCGGGAGGGAGTATACCCCCTCTGGGTATGTGTTACAGTGATCGCATGAATACCCCCCGTCCCTATTTGAAGATCGGTCTCTTCCTCGTCGGTCTCGCCGCTCTGTTCGCCGCCTCGGTCGCGGTCGGAGCGGCTGTCGACCCGGTCGAGACGAAGAGCGAGAGCAGCGAGATGGAGGAGACCATGGACGCGCACGGCACCGACGAGACGACCGCGATGGCAACCCATGAGCCCGCCGGGCTGGGGGTCTCGGCCGACGGCTACACGCTGCGGCTCCACCCGAAGCAACTGGAGCGGGGGGAGGAGCGCCAGCTGCGGTTCTCGATCGAGTCCGGGGGGGAGCCCGTGACCGGGTTCGACGAGCTGCACGAGCGGCGCATGCACCTGATCGTCGTCCGCCGCGACGGCACCGGGTTCCGCCACCTGCACCCGGAGATGGACGCCGCCGGGAGCTGGAGCGTGCCGATCGCCTTCGCGGAGGCCGGGGTCTACCGGGTCTTCGCCGACTTCTCGGTCGGGGGCGAGCAGCGGACCCTGGCCGCGGACCTCTTCGTCTCCGGTGGCGAGTTCGAGGCGCGGCCGTTCCCGGCGCCGCGGCCGGTCGACGAGACCGACGGCTACGAGGTCGAGCTCGCGACCGGGGAGCCGGTCGCCGGCGAGCCGACCGCGCTCGAGTTCGCGGTGAGCAGGGACGGCCGCCCGGTTGAGGGGCTGCAGCCCTACCTCGGGGCCGACGGCCACCTCGTCGCCCTGCGCGAGGGCGACCTCGCCTTCCTCCACGTCCACCCCGAGGAGGAGCACGGCGCCCCGAACGAGATCGTCTTCGAGGCCGAGTTCCCGACCGCCGGGCGCTACCGCCTCTACCTGCAGTTCCGGCACGACGACGTCGTGCGGACGGCCGAGTTCACGGTGGTGGTGCCGCGATGAGCCAGGCGGTGAAGGACGGGCGCGAGGAGCGGCTCGAGTTCCCGATCGAGGGGATGACCTGCTCCTCGTGCGCCGGCCGGGTCGAGAAGAGCCTGAACCGGATCGAGGGGGTGGAGGCGAGCGTCAACTTCGCCACCGAGCGGGCCAGCGTCAACTTCGATCCCGCCCTGGTCGAGCCCGAGGAGCTGGTCGGGGCGGTGGAGAGCGTCGGCTACTGGGCGACCCTGCCCTCGGCCGCCCCCGAGGGGGAGGACGGGGCGGAGGAGCCGGACCCGACCGCCGACCTGCGGCGGCGGCTGGTCTTCGCCGCCGTGCTCTCGCTGCCGGTGCTGCTGCTCTCGATGGTCGAGGCGCTGCAGTTCGAGAACTGGCAGTGGCTCTCGCTGCAACTGGCGGTGCCGGTCGTGCTCTGGGCCGGATGGCCCTTCCACCGGGCCGCCTGGCAGAACCTGCGCCACGGCGCGGTGACGATGGACACCCTGATCTCGATCGGGACCCTCGCCGCCCTCGGCTGGTCGCTTTATGCGCTGTTCGTCGGGGACGCCGGGATGAACGGGATGAAGATGCCCTTCGACCTCGTCCCCGAGCGCGGCGGCGGCGCCGACGAGATCTACCTCGAGGTCGCCGCCGTGGTCACCACCTTCATCCTCGCCGGCCGCTACTTCGAGGCGCGGGCGAAGCGCCGTGCCGGGGCGGCGCTGGAGGCGCTGCTCGACCTCGGGGCCAAGGACGTCGCCGTGCTCGACCCGGACGGCGGCGAGCGGCGGTTGCCGGTGGAGGAGCTCGCGGCCGGCGACCGCTTCGTCGTCCGCCCCGGCGAGAAGGTGGCGACCGACGGCGTCGTCGAGGACGGCTCCTCGGCGGTCGACCAGTCGCTGGTGACCGGCGAGCCGGTCCCGGTCGAGGTCGGTCCTGGGGACGAGGTGGTCGGGGCGACGATCAACGTCGGCGGCCGCCTCGTCGTCCGCGCGACCCGGGTCGGCGAGGACACCGCGCTGGCCCAGATCGCCCGCCTCGTCACCGAGGCGCAGTCCGGGAAGGCGCCGGTGGAGCGGCTCGCCGACCGGGTCAGCGCCGTCTTCGTCCCGGTCGTGATCGCGCTGGCGGTGGCGACCCTCGGCTTCTGGCTCGGCAACGGCGCCGGCGCCACCTTCGCCTTCACCGCCGCGGTCGCGGTTCTGATCATCGCCTGCCCCTGCGCCCTCGGCCTGGCGACGCCGACGGCGCTCCTGGTCGGGACCGGCCGCGGCGCCCAGCTGGGGCTGCTGATCAAGGGGCCGGAGGTGCTGGAGTCGACGCGCCGGATCGACACGGTGGTCCTTGACAAGACCGGCACCGTGACCAGCGGCGAGATGGCGGTGGTCGCCGTCCACGCCGCTCCCGGCGAGGACGAGGCCGAGGTGCTGCGCCTGGCCGGCGCGGTCGAGGACGCCTCCGAGCACCCGATCGCCCAGGCGATCGCCGCCCGCGCCAAGGAACAGTTCACGCTGCTGCCCGCGGTCCACGAGTTCGCGAGCGAGGCCGGCGTCGGCGTGCGGGGGGAGGTCGGCGGCCGGACCGTCACCGTCGGTCGCGCCTCCGCCGCCGCGATGTCGAGTTTGTCGCCTCCTGGTTCACAAACTCGACAGGCCGAGACCGTGATCGCCGTCGAGTGGGACGGCGAGGTCCGTGGCCTCGTCGTCGTCGCCGACACCGTCAAGCCGACCAGTCGCGAGGCGATCGACGCATTGCGGGAGCTGGAGCTGCGGCCGGTCCTGCTGACCGGCGACAACGAGGCGACCGCGAAGGCGGTCGCCGCCGAGATCGGGATCGACGAGGTGATCGCCGAAGTCCTGCCGGCCGACAAGGCGGCGGTGGTCGAGCGCCTGCAGGGCGAAGGGCGGACGGTGGCGATGGTCGGCGACGGCGTCAACGACGCCCCGGCGCTCGCCCAGGCCGACCTCGGCCTCGCGATCGGCACCGGCACCGACGTCGCGATCGAGGCCTCCGACATCACCTTGATCTCCGGCGACCCCCGCGCCGTCGCCGATGCGATCCGCCTCTCCCGCCGCACCCTGGCGACGATCAAGGGCAACCTCTTCTGGGCCTTCGCCTACAACGTCGCCGCCCTGCCCCTCGCCGCCGCCGGCTTCCTCAACCCGATCGTCGCCGGCGCTGCGATGGCCTTCTCCAGCGTCTTCGTGGTGACGAACTCGCTGCGGCTGCGCGGGTTCAGGCCGCGGCGGCCGGAGTGACGGCGCTCCGCAGCTCGGCGCTCGCCTCGTAGGAGCTGCTGCGGCCGCGCCCGCGCTGCTCGACGAGGCCGGCGTCGAGAAGACGGCGGAGATCGGCGCTGGCGGTAGCGGGGGAGACGTCAGCCTCCTCCGCGTAGCGGCTCCGCTCCGTCCCGCCGAGGAGGCTCTGCTCCAGTGCGATCACCATCCGTTCGGGCCAGCCCCGACCCGAGACCAAGTCTTCAAGACGCTGCCAGCGAGCCGCCGCCTGCTCGACCTGGGTGACCCGCCGCCGCGCCTGGGCGACGTGGGCGTCGAGGCAGAACCCGATCCAGCCCGATGCGTCGCGCTCCGGCTGGTAGCTGCCACCTTGGGTCTCGCGCAGGGCGGCGTAGTACTCGCCGGTGTGATCGCGAAGGTATTCCTCGATCGAGAAGAGCTCCGGCGATCCGAGACCTCCGCGAGCCAGGACCAACGACTGGACGATGCGGGCGATGCGACCGTTGCCGTCGCGAAAGGGATGGACCGAGATGACGTTGAGGTGCGCCAGCGCCGCCCGCACGAAGACGTCCGCATCGAGGTCGCCGTCCGCCAGCCAGCTCACCACCTCGTCCATCAGCCCGGGCACGTCAGGCGCGTCGGGGCCGGTGTACTCGAGCGAGCCGTCGGTCCCGGTGACGCCGATCGGGCCGGTCCTCCAGAGGCCGGGATCCTTGTCCCGCTGGAAAGAGCACGCGTCGAAGTGAAGATCGAGGATGACCCGGTCGAGCCACCGGAACCCGGGGTCGATCGCCAGGGCGCCGACGTGGTCCATCGCCCGCGAGTAGCAGGAGACCGCCTGCCGGTCTTGGTCGGCCGGCTCGGCCGTCAAGCGACCGCTGGTGAGAGCCAAAGCTTCCTCGGGAGAGACGCTGAAACCCTCGATCGAGGTCGAGCTTTCAACCGAGGTGGCTCTGACCTGACGCCGCAGCGATCCCATCCAGCGGCTGCGGGTCTGCACCCCTCGATCGAGAGTCCGACGCAGTTCCTCGAGCTCGCTGAGTCGGTCCAGTAGCTGTTTGCTCAGGCGGGGGAGGCGGAAGATCATCGCCTCAGATTAGACGATTAAACGATTAATCGTCTAAATGCATTCTCTTCTAACGCCCGCTCGGCACCGCCGAGAACCACTTCCCCAGGCGCTCCTTGGTGAAGACGTCGCTTTTCGGCCGCAGCTGACGACTTAGGGCGTCGCGGAGGTTCTGGCCCGCACCGGGGTCCTCGACGAGGCCGGCGAAGATCGGGGCGGAGGTCTCCGGCTTGGCGAAGCGGGCGAAGTCGAAGGACCACTCGTAGTGCTCGCGGGCCCGGTCGGCGCGCCAGGCCTCGTAGCCGGCGAGGCTCTCCTGCGGGCCGGTCAGTTCGGCGGCGACGTGGAGGGACTGCTCGATCGCGTCGGAGATCCCCTGCGCGGTGGAGGGGTTCTTGAAGTGGCCGGCGTCGCCGATCAGCGCCCAGCCCGGGCCGGTGCCCTGGCGGAAGAAGCCGCGCAGCATCGTCTCCGGGGCGACGCGGATGCCGCCGACCTGCTCGCCCCGCTCCAGCCACGCCGGGTCGAACCAGTCGCTGTACTGGTGCAGGGTCTCGACGAAGGTCCGCTGCTTCTCGGCCGGGCCCCCGCGGGTCGCCGCCGGGTCGACGCCGAGGATCAGCATCGAGAGGTCGTCCTCGCAGGGGGTCCAGACCAGCGAGCCCTCCTCGATCACGTCGATTTTGAACTGGTCGGTCGGCGGCAGCCCACGCCAGTAGCCGAACATGAAGGCCATCTCGCCGGCCAGCGGGTACTCCTTCTCGAGCCCGAGCAGCCGGGCGACGGTGGAGACGCGACCGTCGGCGCCGAGCACCCAGCGCGCCGCGATCTCCTCGCCGCTCTCGAGGACGACGCCGCGCGCCGGGTCCTCGGCGGTGCCGCTGCCGAGTAGGCCGGTCACCTTCTCGCCGAAGCGGGTCTCGGCGCCAGCGTCGACCGCCACCTCCAGCAGCGCCGGGTCGAGGACCGGCCGGGTGATCGCTGCCATCCGGTCGAAGCCGCCGACCGGGGTGAAGGCCCCCGCCACCTCGTAGCCGAGGGTGCGGATCGCGTACTCGACCAGGTTGACGCGGTGCTCCCGTTCGATCCGCTCCAGCGCCCCGAGCTCCGCCAGCCGCGCCAGCGTGTTCGGGAACAGGGTGTGGGTCGAGAGGGTGTCGGCGGGCGGCGGCTCGCGGTCGAGGAGCAGGACCTTCCAGCCCTGCTCCGCCAACCGCGCCGCCACCGGCGTCCCGGCGACGCGGGCGCCGACGACGACCGCGTCGTAGCTCTGGCGGCCCATCGCGATCAGCCCCGCTTCCGCCCGACGGTCAGCAGGTACTCCATGCCGAAGTGGGCCTGCTCCTCGTCGCCGCGGTTCCACTCGGCGCAGAACTCGCTCAGGGTGCGGTCGAACTCCTCGGCGCGGCCCTCTTTCTCGGCGTTGGCGCGGGCGGCGATCGTCGGCCCGTAGCGCTGCTTGAAGTGCTCGCCGTAGTCGTCGGGGCGCTGGAAGGCGGTCACCTCGAGGAGGCCTTTCTCGACCCGCTCCAGCTCGACCGCCTCGCCCAGCAGGCCGCGGAGGTGCTCCTCGCCGCCCCACAGCGGCGGCGGCTGCGCGCCGGCGGGAGGGGGAGGCATGAACTGGCCCATGGCGCGGAAGAGGGCGCCGATTATCCCCTCCGGGGTCCAGCTCAGCAGGCCGATCCTGCCGCCCGGCTTGCAGACGCGGACCAGCTCGGCGGCGGCCTTCTCGTGGAAGGGCGCGAACATCACCCCGATCGAGGAGATGACGACGTCGAAGCTGTCGTCCTCGAAGGGGAGGTCGTGGGCGTCGGCCTCGACCCACTCCAGCTCGACCCCCTCGGCCTCGGCGCGGGCGCGGCCGGCGTCGAAGAGCTCCGGGGTGAGGTCGCTGGCGACCACCTCGGCGCCCGTCTTGGCGGCGGGGATCGAGGCGTTGCCGGTGCCGGCGGCGACGTCGAGGACGCGGTCGCCGGGACCGATCTCGCAGGCCGCGACGAGGCGCGGACCGAGCGGCAGCAGGAAGGTCTCGACCATCGAGGGGTAGTCGCCGGAGGCCCACATTTTCCGGTGTTTCTCCCTCAGCTCGGGGCTGGGGCTTGGGGTGTCGGTGCTGGGGTTCACTGCTGATTTCTCCTTTTGGATCGCTTGATGATCCTTTTCTACGCCGGGGCGATCAAGGGTTCAACTTCAAAATCTGCAGTTAGGGAGGGACCGTGGGCGTACACTCGGCCCCGAGGATGCCCGAGAGCTACGGACAGTTCTGCCCGGTCGCCCAAGCGGCGGAGGTCCTGACCGAGCGCTGGACCCTGCTGGTGCTGCGCGAGCTGCTGATGGGAAGCACCCGCTTCAACGAGCTCCAGCGCGGGGTCCCGCGGATGTCCTCCTCGCTGCTGAGCAAACGGCTGCGGGAGATGGAGCGCTCGGGGCTGATCACGCGGGAGCCGCTGCAGGGGGAGCGCGGGCACGCCTACCGACTGACGCCGGCGGGGGAGGCCTTGGGCCCGCTGGTCGTCCAGCTCGGCAACTGGAGCCGGGAGTGGCTGAAGCGGGAGATCAGCGAGGAAGAGGCCGACCCGGCGCTGCTGATGTGGGACATGCGGCGCAGCGTCAAGCTGGACCGGCTGCCCGGCGACCAGGTCGTCGTCTTCTTCCGCTACCGCGACGCGGAGGAGGGCAAACGGGCCTGGTGGCTGGTCGCCGAGAAGGCGAACGCCGACCTCTGCTTCACCGACCCCGGCTTCGGAATCGACCTCCAGGTCGACGCCGAGGCGCGGGCGATGGCGGAAGTCTGGCTGGGGCAGATCGAGCTGGGGGCCGCGATGCGCTCGAACCGGGTCCGCGTCACCGGCCCCGACCACCTGGTCCGCAGCCTGCCCGACTGGCTCGGCTACAGCACCTTCGCCTACGAGGACCCGGCGGGGGAGCTGGCGGCGCGGCAGTCGGCCTAGCGTCCCCCGGCCCACGCCCGGCCCGCCGGTTCGCCGCCCGCCCAAGCGGGTATTGGACAAGAAGACTTGTTTCAGGAGAGGGACCAGGCGAGGGGAGGATCGGGATGCTGCGAGCAGCTGCGGGGGGTCGTCGCGCCGGCTTGGCCTTGGCAGCCGTCGTCCTCGCCTCCTTCGCCCTGATGCTCGTCTTCGCCGACTCTCCCGACGCGCTGCAGGCGCTGTGCGGGGGACGCCACGGCACCATCGCTTCCAACGACCGCGTCATCCACGGCACCCGTGGCCCCGACGTGATCCTCGGCGGTCCGGGCCCGAACAGGATCTACGGCGCCCGTGGCAACGACACCATCTGCGGCGGCCCCGGCCGCGACCGGATCGAGGGCGGCAAGGGCAAGGACACGATCGACGGCAAGACGGGCAGGGACTACGTCCGCGGTGGTCGCGGCTCGGACGAGCTCGACGGCGGCGCCGGCCGCGACCGGGTCCGGGGCGACAGCGGCAACGACACCGCCCGCGGCGGTCCCGAGCGCGACGACGTCGAGGGCGGCCTCGGCGACGATGCAGTAGACGGCGGACGGGGCAGCTTCGACACCCTCAGCGGCGGCATCGGCAGCGACCGCATCGACGGCGGGCCGGGAGGCCACGACATCGTCTCCTACCGCAGCGCCGGCGGGCCGATCGAGGTCGACCTCGCGAGCGGCTCGGTCAGCGGCGCCGAGGAGGAGCACCTGGTCGCCGTCGAGGACGTCGTCGGCGGCTCGGGCGACGATCTCCTCGCCACCTCCGACGCTACCGCCAACCGGGTCGAGGGTGGGCCTGGCGACGATCGCCTGCTCGGCTCCCATAGCGAGGACGAGGCCTTCGGCGGCCCCGGCAGCGACGAGTGCTTCGGGTCCTTCTCGGTGGTCGAGTCCTGCGGGGCGGCCAGCGGCGCCGGAACGCGGGTCGAGCTCTATGACAGCCTCACCGGAGCCGCCACCCTGGCGATCGCCGGCGACGCCGGCGTCGACGAGATCTCCGTCGGCTTCCGCCAGGGCCGCTTCCTCGTCAGCGCCGAAGCCGGCAACCCGGTTCGGCTGGGCGATCCGCGCTACGCCCGCGACTGCGGGCTCGAAGGCTCCACCGCCTTCTGCGCCGATCAGGTCAGCTCGATCCTCGTCTCCCTCGGGCCGGGGGCGGACCTCGTCGACCTCGAGCGCTCGCTGCCGCCGGGAATCGCGGTCACGGTCGACGGCGGCCCGGGGAGCGACTGGCTGCTGGGGGGGCCGGGCGGCGACACTCTTTACGCGGGCGACGACGCCGACCCCGATCGCCTCGAAGGCGGCGGCGGCGACGATGCGCTCTTCGGCGTCAACATCCTCCACCCGCGACGGGGCAGCGGCGCCGCGGCGATGTTCGGCGGCGGCGGCGACGACCTCCTGATCGGCGGCCAGCCGTGCGAGGGGGACGTCTTCCGCGGCGGTCCCGGCGCGACCGACAGCGCCTCCTTCGCGCGGGTTCGCAACGAAGGCATATACGTGGAAGCGCGGATCGGCGGCGAGGTGCTGGACCCGGAGGCGGGGGAATGCGCGCCCGGGTGGATCGCCCGCAGCACCGAGAAGATCGAGGGCTCGACCGGGCCCGACCGGCTGACCGGCTCGGCCGGGCCGAACACGCTGCTCGGCCGCGGCGGCGGCGACGAGCTCGACGGGCGCGGCGGGCCGGATCGCTGCATCGGCGGCCGCGGCGGCGACCGGGCGCGCCACTGCGAGTACCTGCGCAACTGAGGTTGCAGCGCGCCTTTGCGGCGGGCGCGAGCCTTTTCGCCCGCCTACGGTTTGTCTAAGGCCGGCACCTATGCCGGCTTTTCTCTTACTCCATGCCTGATCCGACCGCAAAACCGCGCCGGCGTTGGCTGCCCTCGCTCCTGGCGATGTGCCTTGCCCTGCTCGCCTCCTGCACGGTGGCGGTCGCCACCGCGCCGGCGAAGTCGAACTCCGAGAAGCTGGAAGCGGTCGAAGAGAAGATCGGCGCGGTCGAAGAGCGCGAAGGCGTGCTGACCTCCGACATCGACGCGATGGGGGACGAAATCTCCGCCCTGGAAGGCCAGGTCTCGAGCCTGCGCAACCAGGAGGCGGCGGCCGAAGAAGAGCTGGCGGCCAAGCAGGCCGAGCTCGACCGGGCCGAAGCCGAGCTGCGCGAGGCCCTGGACCGCCTGACGACCCTGCGGGGTCGGCTGAAGCGGGCGCTGGTCAACCTGCGCGAGCGGCTGGTCGCGATCTACACCTACGGCTCGACCGACCTCACCGCGGTCATCCTCAGCTCCGAAGATTTCGGCGACCTGGTCGCCCGCACCGAGTACTTCGACGCGATCCAGGAAAGCGACGAGAAGCTGGCCGGACGGGTCCGGGAACTGCGCGACGAAGCGAAGCAGCTGGTGCGGGTGCGGAAGATCTCGAAATTGACGATCGAAAAGGCCCGCGACGAGATCGCCGCCAAGGAGCAGCGGCTGGAAGCGACCCGCTCGACGCTCGAGTCGCGCGAGGGGGCGCTGCTGGCGGCGCGGGCGGAGCGGCGGCAGACGCTGAAGGGGATCGAAGGCGAGCGCCACGAGCACGAGGAGGTGGCCGCCGACCTTCGCTCCCAGATCGCCGCGGAAATCGCCGAAGCGACCGGCGGCTATCCGCTGCCGGCCGGGCCTATGCCCTCGCCGAGCGCGGCCGGGTTCATCTGGCCGATCGAAGGCACCGTCACCTCGGGCTTCGGCTACCGCTGGGGGCGGATGCACGAGGGCGTCGACATCGCCGCCGCCGAAGGGACGCCGATCCGCGCCGCCGCCAGCGGCACCGTGATCCTGATGCAGTCCGAGCACGAAAGCGGCGGCTACGGCAACTACACCTGCATCGACCACGGCGGCGGTCTCTCCACCTGTTACGCCCACCAGTCGAGCTTCGCCACCTCGGTCGGCGCCAGCGTCGGCCAGGGCGACCTGATCGGCTACGTCGGCAACACCGGCCACAGCTACGGCGCCCACCTCCACTTCGAGGTGCGGATCAACGGCGCCCCCACCGACCCGCTCGGCTACCTCTAGGCGCCTTTCAAGGAACTCTGGAGTACTTGACACTCCCTGATGCATTAGGGAGGGTCGCTCCTGAGATGGCTCGGGAAGAAGGCGAACTGCCGCGCGAGGAGGTCGAGCGGGCGAGAGAGACGGCCAGGCAGGGACTCGGCCACGCCCTTGCCGAGAAGGCGACCGACGCCCTCTGCCTCGCTCTTTCCCAGCCGCCGCTGATGCGGGCCCTCGCCGCGCCGCAACTGGAGACGCTTGGTCCCGCGCCCGGTCCGGAGATGCCCGCGGTGATCGAGCTCGAAGCGCCTTCGGTCGAGGCCGAGCCGCCGCCTGCCGTCGAGCCCGCAGGCGCCGAGTCGGTCGCGGCGGCGCTGCAGGAGATCGGCGAGGCGGCGAGCTGGGCGGAGGATGCCCTCGCCGCCGCCTCCCGCCAGAGCGCGATCCGAGTCGAACGCGACCGCTTCTACCACCAACTCGGCGACCTCCGCGATCAGGTCGAGCGCGGTACGGCGACGCTGTCGAGCGGAAGCGGGAGGCCTCCCAGGATCGGAATCGCGGCAGCGCCGGTGCAGGCCTGCTGGCTGAACAGCACGATTCGCGCCGAGACGAACGCCGCCCTGCTGGGCGAAGTCGCCGAGCACGAGTCGGTCGAACGGATAGACCTGCCGCGGCGGCTCGAAGGAGAGGCGGTCGACGTCACCGTCGAAAGCGCTGCGGCGTTCCGGGCGAAGGCGGGGATCGACGGCGACGGGATTCTCGTCGGGGTGATCGACAGCGAGGTCCAGCGTGACCATCCCGCTCTCGCAGGCCGGGTCGTGCACCGCCGCAACTACACCCAGGAGCCGTTCGGGACGCCCGGCCCGCACGGGACCACGGTGGCGGGACTGATCGCCGCCTCGAGCACGGGCTTCGACGGCATGGCGCCGGCGGCGCATGTCTACAACTACAAGGTGCTCGCCACGCAGCGAGCGCTCAACAGCACCGACTTCGAGGGTGCGCTGGCGATCCAGCACGCACTCGAGGACGGAGTGCGGGTCGTCAACTGCTCCTGGGGCAGCGGCCCCGCCACCGACGGGACGAGCCGCGAGGCCCGCGCCTGCGACGCCGCCTGGAGGCTGGGCCTGGTCGTGGTCAAGAGCGCCGGCAATAAGGGACCCGGCCCCAGCACCCTGACCACCCCTGCCGACGCCGAGGGCGTCCTCGTGGTCGGCGCGACCAGCACCGATGGCACCGCCATTCCCGACTACAGCAGTCGTGGCCCGGCGCCCGGCGGACGCCAGCGCCCCCACGTCGTCGCGCCGGGCGGCGATTTCGGCGCCGAGATCGACGGGATCATGCTCGGTGGTGGCATCGGCGCCCTCGCCGACGTCGGTACGAGCTTCGCCGCGCCGCACGTCACCGGCCTGGTGGCGCTGCTGCTCGAGCGCGAACCCGCGCTCACTCCCGATGCGGTCCGTGACCGAGTCATCGCTACCTGCCGACAGCTTCCCGGCGTCTCGGTCGACGAACAGGGCGCGGGCCTGGTCGACCCGATCGCGTTGTAGTTACTCGGGCTCGATCGGGCGTGGCGAGTCGAGGGCCGCGACCTCTTCGAGCCCGGTCAGGTCCCGCACGTTTGCCGCCGGGACCTTCGCGTGCAGGGTGCGGTTCAGCCAGACCGAATCGACGACCTCGCCGCCCTTGCGAGCGATCGCCTCGTTGACCGGGGCGGCCGCCTTCTCGAAGGACTCCTTCATCTCTGCTGCCGTGGCCGAGCTTCCGACCGGATCGGGGGCGAGCTCGACGATCACGTCGAGGGGGACGTCGGGAGGAGCGACCAGTTGCCGCTCGAGCGCATCGGTGATCTTCCGCTCAGGATCGCCGGTCATATGACGATTGTAGATTTGAGACGTGGCGGAGCTGATCCTCTACGCGATTCCCGCGTTCGTCCTGCTGCTCGTTGTCGAGCTGCTCTCGTTCAAGTACGCGCGCGACGACGACCTCGTCGGCTACGAGGCGCGGGACACTCGCACCAGCCTGACGATGGGCGGCGGCAACGTCGTCATCAACGCCGTCTGGAAGCTGATCGTGGTCGCGATCTACGCCGGCCTCTACGAGCTGACGCCGCTGCGGATGCCGGCCGACATGTGGTGGACCTACGCGCTGCTCTTCCTCGCCGACGACTTCGCCTACTACTGGTTCCACCGCATCCACCACGAGATGCGGATCTTCTGGGCCAGCCACGTCGTCCACCACTCCTCCGAGCACTACAACCTCTCGACCGCGCTGCGGCAGACCTGGACGCCGATGACGGCGCTGCCGTTCTGGGCCCCGCTGGCGCTGCTCGGCTTCCCGCCCTGGATGATCCTCACCCAGCAGGCGATCAGCCTCATCTACCAGTTCTGGATCCACACCGAGCGGGTGAAGAAGATGCCCGCCTGGTTCGAGTACTTCTTCAACACGCCCTCGCACCACCGCGTCCACCACGGCTCCAACGAGGTCTACCTCGACCGCAACTACGGCGGCATCCTGATCGTCTGGGACCGCCTCTTCGGCACCTTCCAGGGTGAGACCGAGAAGGTCCGCTACGGGCTGACGCAGAACATCCGGACCTTCAAGCCGACCCGCGTCGCCTTCCACGAGTTCCTCGCCATCGCCCACGACGTCCGCCACGCGAAGAGCTGGCGCGAGCGCTGCGGCTACCTCTTCCGCGGCCCCGGCTGGTCGCCGGACGGGACGGGCGGGGGCACCCGGGGCTAGGGCTGGAGACGGCGGTGCGACCAGGCGCCGCCGCTCTTGACGTAGAGCAGGCGGCGGTGGAGGCGGGACGGGCTGCCGTGCCAGAACTCGATCGTGTCGGGGTCGAGGCGCCAGCCGCCCCAGTTCGGTGGACGGCGCAGGGTCTCGCCGCCCAGCTCGTCGGCCCTGTGGCGCAGGCCCTCAGGGTCGGCGAGCGCCTGTCCCTGCTCGGAGGCGACCGTCGTCGCCCTGCCCGCCGGCGGCCGCTCCGCGAACAGCGCGTCGGACTCCGCCTCGCTCAGCCTCTCGACCGGCCCCTCGATCGTGATCTGCTGCAGCGTCTCGCGCCAGTAGAGCGTTCCCGCGGCCCGCGGGTTCGCCGCCAGGTCGCGGCCCTTGCGGCTGTCGTAGCTGCCGGCGAAGACGAGGGTGGGGACGAGCTGCTTGAGGAGGAGGATGCGGGTCGACGGCCGTCCCTCGCCGTCCGCCGTGGCCAGGGCGAGCGCCCGCGGCTCCCGCACGCCGCGCGCGTCGGCGTCCCGCAGCCAGCGCTCGAGCAGCGGCAGCGGGTCTGGCGGCGGGCCCTCGAACTCGGGCAACTCCAGCGTCGGATCGCCCGACAGCGTTTCGATCGGCTCGGCTCCCATGCGAATCTCCCCCGCCTCAGGGACGGAGCAGGACCGCCGTCGCGTCGTCGGAGACGTCGAGGCGCGGATAGCGGGTGAAGCTCTCGGGGGCCGTCTCGGCGCTGCGCAACTCCGAGCCCAGGCCGGCGAGCCCCTCCTCGGCGGCGCGGCGGATCAGCTCCTCCGGGTCGCGGGCGATCCCGAGCGGCTCGATCAGGCGGGTGAACCCGTCGGTGCAGAGGAGGATCGACTCCACCTCCCCCAGTGGCACCGAGGTGACCAAGAGGTGGTCGGCGGCGGCGGGATCGTCCGCGAAGAGCCAGTAGGTGCCCTCTGCGTTGGCTTCGTTGCGGTTGGCGATCAGTTGCGGCCCGGCGGCCTCGCGAGCGGCCTCGAGCGACATCCCCGCGGCGACGTCGCCCGCCATTTTCTCGGCGACGGGGCCGTCGAAGCGCTCGAGCCGGCGGTCCCAGGCGACCACGCAGCGACCGTCGCGGCGCCGGACCACGGCGAGGCAGTCCCCGAGCAAGGAGCAGAGCAGGTACTCCCGGCCGGCGGTGAGGGCGACGACGGTGCAGGAGGGACGGTGGGCGATCGGCTCCCGCGGGGGCTCGGCTGCCGCCAGAGCCTCCCGGAACATCCCCTCGGGCGTCAGCGCGCTGTGTCGGCGCAGGCGCTCGAGCGCTCCCTGGGCGTAGGCGAGGGCGTCGATCTCGCCCGACTCCAGCAGGGGCGTGGAGCCGTCGGCGAGGCCGACGAAGCCGTCGCCGACCAGGGCGGCATCCTGGTCCTTGCCCTCAGCCGGGAGGCGCAGCAGCTCGCCCTGGAAGTGGATGCCGCCGAGGTCGGCGTCAACGTCGGCGGGTGTCTGCGGGTGGCTCACTCGGTGCGGATTCGGAGATCTGATCCCAGGGCCTGCGCAGCAGCCAGGACCCGAAGGCGACTGCTCCGAAGAGGATCAGCGCGAAGCTTCCCACGACGATCAGACTCTCGCCGAGCGGGCGGCCGTCGATGTTGTTCAGGGTGATCTGGATCAGGGAGAGGATCGCGGCGATAAAGGCGACCGCGCTGAGCACCGAGAGTTCGGCTCCGCGCAGCCGCTCGGCCGTCTTCTGGGAGCGGGCCTCGAGGGACTTTGCCTGTCTGGTCACCGAGCGAAGGGTGCGGTGCATCTCGATCATCCGGCGTTCGAACTTGTATTCGGCGATCCGTTCCCGGGCGTCCACCGACACCCGGTCCTCGAGGCGGATCGCTTCCACCAGATCGTCCCGAGCCTCGTCGAAACGGCCCAGGTGCATGTAGACGCCGGCGCGGGTGGCAAAGAACTTGGCGTAGGGGCCGCGGCACTCGATCGCGTCGTTCACCCAGTCGAGCGCTTCCTCGAACTCGGTTTCGCCGATGGTTTCGTCACATTCGCTCAGCTGCAGGATGAAGCGCGCGATCAGGTGCGCCCCGCCGGCGTGGAGCCGGCCTTCGCCCTGGCTCACCACCTCGCGCTCGAGGGCGAGGCCCCGTCTCAGCTGGCGCTTGCTCCCGCCCTCGAGCGCGAGCGCGTCGAAGTGCTTGAAGAGGGGCAGGCGCTCGAACTGTCCCCTGACCATGCCCAGCAGCTCCTCGCCCGCCCGCCGGTGTTCGGCCCGGCGGCAGGCGATCGCGCCGGCGGCGAAGACCAGGAAGCGGGTGTCCTCGTCCGCCTCGTCAGGCCGGGCCAGGACCGAACGGGCGAACTCCGGGACGTCGTCATGGGCCGTCGCGAGACTGGTGGCGTGGAGCTCGTACTGGTCGCGCTCTTCCCGGTCGAGATGGCGCGCCGCCTCGGCGAAGATCTCGAGCCACTGCTCGCGTGGGGCCGATCGCAGCCGCTCGGCGGCGCTATCGATCGCCTGACTGGCGTCCAATCCTTCGATTGGACCACACTATCTTCCCGGCATGGCTGAGGGCGAGGAATTCGTCGAGTAGCGCGAAGAGTCGAGGTACTGGACGGGCTAGTCGAACGATCGGGAATTTCCCTGGCATGCGCCGGTGGTTCAATGGCTCAATGTGCCCGCAGGCAACCCCCGGCTGCCGCGGCTTAACCGCGAGCGACGGGCTCGACGCGTGAGCGAGGAGAAGGCCGCGACGAGGGTGCGCGTCGAGGGACGCGTGCAGGGAGTCGGGTTTCGCGAAGCGACGGTCCGCAGGGCGACCGAGCTGGGCGCGGTGGGCTGGGTGCGCAACGCCGACGACGGGTCCGTGCTCGCCCATGTCGAGGGGCCGGCCGCCGCGGTCGAGGGGCTGGTCGGGTTCCTCGGCGAAGGCCCGCCCGGCGCCGCAGTGGAGGCGGTCGAGACCGAGGCGGTCAAGGTCGAGGGCCACGAGCAGTTCGCGGTCCGCGGCGTCAGCGCCGGCGCCTTCGTCGTCCAGGAGCACCGGGCGACCGCGCACCACTTCGACCTGCGGCTAGAGGTCGACGGCGCGATGCGCTCCTGGGCGGTGCCGAAGGGCCCGTCGATGGATCCGGCCGTGAAGCGGCTGGCGATCGAGGTCGAGGACCACTCGCTCTCCTACAACGACTTCGAGGGCGAGGTCGACGGCGGCAAGGTGATCGTCTGGGACCGCGGCGGCTATGAGCAGGGCGGGCGGGTGCCCTGGCCCGAGGCGCTGGAGCGGGGGCACGCCGTCTTCGTCCTCCACGGCGAGAAGCTCAAGGGCGGCTTCGCCCTGCAGCGCACCCGCGGCGGCGAGAAGCCCCAGTGGCTCCTGATCAAGCGCAAGGACGAGCTCGCCCGTCCCGGCAGCGACGTCGTCGCCGAAGCGCCGCGCTCGGTGATCAGCGGGGAGCCGCTCTGAGCCGGCGCGACCGGCTCGCCGCGTAGAGGCCGATCGCGACCAGCGGCACGATGAAGTCGGCCCAGAGGAGGAGGCCGGTGTTGTCGGGGTCATGGTTGTCGTGGACCGCCGCCTGGTGGAGGTGGCCGTAGGCGTCGCCGAGGTAACAGACGGAGACCGCGATTACGGCTGCGAGCAGGAAGCCGTCGCGGAAGCGAGCGCAGAGGAGGCCGAGGATCCCGACCGCCAGACGAGGAGGATTTCCAGCGCCCGGGCGCGGTCATCGGGCCGCTCGCGGTGGAGCTGGACGGCGGCGCCGAGGAGGGCTACGCCGGCGAAGAAGAGGAACGGCATGGCGGCGCATCGTATGGCTCAAGTCGCAGCCGGGAACCGCCGATGTCTCCAGGGTGGACAAATCGTCTAAGTGGTCTGATCGCTCGCGGTTAGCCGCCTTCGGCGCGCTCGTTCTGCTCGCGGCGCTGCTCGTCTTCTACGGCGTCGTCGTGGTCGGAGAACGGGGCGGCGAAGGCCTGCAGACTTTCGCCGGGCGCTGGGTCTATGACGCGATCGTCCTCGGGGCGGCGGCGGTCGTCCTCTGGCGGGCGCTGGCGATGCCGGCCGAGCGGCGGGCCTGGCTGGCGCTGGGGGCGGGGATGCTGGTCTGGGCGCTGGGCCAGACCTACTACTCGGTCGTCCTCTACTATGCCGAACCGGCGCCGTTCCCCTCGCCCGCCGACGTCCTCTTCCTCGCCTTCTACCCGGCCAGCTTCGTCGCCCTCGCCCTGCTGCTGCGGGCGCGCGTCGCCGGCCTTGACCCGCTCGCCTGGGTCGACGCGCTGATCGGCGCCCTGGCCGTCGCCGCGGTCGCCGCCGCCCTGGTCTTCCCGACCGTCTCCGAAGCGCTCGGCGGCAGCCCGCTGGGCGTCGCCGTCAGCCTCGCCTACCCCTGCATGGACCTCGTCCTGCTCGGGCTGCTGAGCGGCGCCTTCGTGCTCTCGCGCGGGCGCTCCTCCGGGACCCTGCTGCTGATCGCCGTCGCGCTGCTGCTCTTCGCCGCCTGCGACGTCGTCTACCTCTCCGCCGCCGGCCAGTCGACCACCGGCCTCAACGCGGCGAGCGTCGGCTGGCCGCTCGCCTTCCTCCTGCTCGCGCTCGCCTCCTGGCTGCCGGCGACCGAGTCCGAGCCCACTTCGGCCGCCGTCGGCCGCCGCCGCATCGCCGTCCCGCTGGCGATGGCGGCGGTCGGGATCTCGCTGCTGGTGGCGGGCAGCTTCACCGCGATCGACACCACCGCCGTCGTCCTCAGCGCCGCCTGCCTCGTCGCCGTTCTGGCCCGCCTCCTCTTCACCTTCAACCAGAACACGGGCATGCTGGAGGCGAGCGAAGAGGAGGCGCTGACCGACGACCTCACCGGGCTCGCCAACCGCCGGGCGCTGATGGCCGATCTCGAGCGCGTCGCCGCCGCCAGTCCACCGGAAGCGACGGTGCTCGCGCTCTACGACCTCGACGGCTTCAAGGCCTACAACGACACCTTCGGCCACCCCGCCGGCGACGACCTGCTGCGGCGCCTCGGCAAGCAGCTGGCCGCCTCGGTGGCCCCGCACGGGCGCGGCTACCGGCTCGGCGGCGACGAGTTCTGCGTCCTCGCCCCGACCCGGGGGCTGCCCGCGGACGCGATCTGCGAGGCGGCCGAGGAGGCGCTCTCCGACCGCGGCACCGGCTTCTCGATCGGCGCCTCCTGGGGCAAGGTGCTGATCCCGGTCGAGGTCGTCACCCCGACCGACGCGCTGCGCCTCGCCGACCGCCGCATGTACGCGAAAAAGGGTCGCCGGGCCGATTCAGCCCGCAGCCAGACCCGCGGCGTCCTCCTGCGCGTCCTCCACGAGCGCGAGCCGGAGCTGGAGCGCCACCTCGACGGGGTCGCGCGGCTGGCCTCGCTGTTCGGGCGACAGATCGCCCTCGACGCGGAGGAGGTCGACGTCCTCGGCCGCGCCGCCGAGCTGCACGACGTCGGCAAGATCGCGATCCCCGACGAGATCCTCCACAAGAACGGCGAGCTGACCGAGGAGGAGTGGGCGCTGATGCGCAAGCACCCGAAGATCGGCGAGCGGGTGCTGGAAGCTGCCCCGGCCCTGGGGCCGGTGGCGAAGCTGGTCCGCTCGACCCACGAGCGCTGGGACGGCAAGGGATACCCCGACGGGCTCGCCGGCCGCGACATCCCCCTCGGCGCACGCGCGATCCTCATCTGCGACGCCTACAACGCGATGACAGAAGGCCGCCCGTACCGGCAGCCGATGAGCAGCTCCGAAGCGGTCGAGGAGCTGCGCCGCGGCGCCGGCACCCAGTTCGACCCCGAGCTGGTCAAGACCTTCGCCGAGAAGGTGGTGCCGACTCTGGATCAGAGCCAGCCCGAGGTTGCCGCGTCGCCTTGATCTTGAGCTTCGACGAAGCGCTGAAGCCGCTGCCGCTCATGGACAAGGTTCCCAGTGTCGCTTTTGTGTCCCCATAGGACCACAAAGTCGACACGCCCCTAGGGTGTGGGCGTGGCGGTGACGATTGACGAGCTGAGGGTGGCGGATTCGCCGGAGGCCTGGGAAGCCTGTGGGTTCGCGGTCGAGGACGGCGTCTGCGTCGTCGGGGATACGCGGGTTCGCTTCGTGGGCGAGGGAGAGGGGCGCGGGCTCGCAGGGTGGTCGCTGCGCGGGGCCGGGTCGCTCGACCTCGACGGGCTGGCGACGAGCCGAAGCGACGCCGCCGCGCCGACCGGAGTGCCGGCGCACCCGAACGGCGTCGCCGGGCTCGACCACGTCGTCGCGATCTCCTCCGACCTCGACCGCACCGTGGCGGCGCTCGAGTCCGCCGGGCTCGACCTGCGCCGGGTCCGCGAGGAGCCGACGCCGGCGGGGGCGCCGCGGCAGGCGTTCTTCCGGCTCGGCCCGGTGATCCTCGAGGTGGTGCAGGAGCCGCCGGAGGCGACCGCCCGGGCCGGGGGGGACCGGCCGGCGTTCTTCTGGGGGCTCGCCTTCCTCGCGCCGGACCTGGAGGAGACCGTCGCTTTCCTCGGCGACCGCGTCAGCGAGATCCGCGACGCGGTCCAACCAGGCCGCCGGATCGCGACCCTGCGCCGGGAGGCCGGGCTCTCCGTCCCGGTCGCGCTGATGACCCCGCCCTGATTTTCTTGAAAAGAAGTCTTTCGAAAGCTATCTTTCGAGGATGGCTGGGAAAGACGTCGAGAAGCGCACGATCGAGCTGACCGACCCGCGGGCGCTGCGGGCGATGGCGCACCCGACCCGGCTCGAGCTGATCGGGCTGCTGCGTCGGGGCGGGCCGCTGACCGCGACCCAGGCGGCGGAGCGGATCGGCGAGAGCCCCTCCAGCTGTTCCTTCCACCTGCGCCAGCTGGCGAAGTACGGGCTGGTCGAGGAGGCGGGCGGCGGCCGTGGCCGCGAACGCCCCTGGCGGGCGACCGCGATCTCCACCGAGTGGCCGGTCCTCGGCGAGAGCGAGGAGACGAGGGCGGCTGGGGAGATGCTCTCGCGGGTCGTCGTCGAGCGCTACTTCGAGAGCGCGATCGAGTGGCTCGAGCGCCAGCCCTCCGAACCGCCGGAGTGGGCCGAGGCGGCGCTCTTCGGCGACGCGCTCGTCTACATGACCGTCGAGGAGATGCGCGAGGTCGAGGCCCGGATCCGCGAGCTCTTCGAGCCTTTCCTGCAGCGCCTCGAAGACCGGGCCCCGCGCGAGGAGGGCTCGCGGCCAGTCAGCGTCATCGCCCTCGCCTTCCCGCTCGCCGAGCCAGGGGGGGACTGACCGTGCGGCGGAGGCTGCCGCCGCTCCTGCGGTCCAACCGGTCCTTCCGCGACTTCTGGACCGGGCAGACGATCTCCGTCTTCGGCGACGAGATCACGCTCCTGGCGCTGCCCCTGCTGGCGGTCCTCGAGCTCGACGCCGGTCCCGCCGAGGTCGGCCTCCTCAGCGCGGCGGCGCTGGCGCCGAACCTGCTCTTCTCGATCCACCTCGGTGCCTGGGCCGACCGCCGCGACCGCCGCCGGGCGCTGATGGTCTTCGCCGACCTCGGCCGGGCGGCGCTGTTGCTGACGATCCCGCTGGCGGCGCTGCTCGGCGCCCTCACCCTCGCCCAGCTCTACGTCGTCGCCTTCGCCGGCGGCTCGCTCGGCGTCCTCTTCGCCGTCGCCTACAACGTCGTCTTCGTCTCCCTGGTCGAGCGCGAGGACTACGTCGAGGCGAGCACGTTGATCAACGGCAGCCGCGCCGTCGCGATCACTGGCGGCAGCGGCCTCGGCGGCCTCCTGGTCCAGCTGCTGACGGCGCCCTTCGCGCTCTTCGTTGACGCCTGCTCCTACCTCGCCTCCGCCTTCTTCGTCGGCCGGGCGGAGGGGGAGGAGGCCGAGCCGGACCGCGACCAGGGGCAGGGCGGCCTCGCCGCCGGCGCCCGCTACATCGCCCGCACGCCGCTGATCCGCGCCTCGATCCTCGCCGCCGCGACCCTCAACCTCTTCAACTTCGGCTTCTACGGGCTGTTCGTCCTCTACGCGACCCGCAGCCTCGGCGTCTCGCCGGGCGCGCTGGGGATCGTGATGGCGGTCGGCGGCCTCGGGGCGCTGCTCGGGATCCTCCTCACCGGCCGCCTCAACCGCCGGATCGGGCTCGGCCCGGCGCTGGTCGTCGGCTTCGTCCTCACGCCGGCGCCGCTCCTACTCGTCCCCGCCGCGGCGGGCGTCCCCGGCTCGGCGCTGCCGCTGCTCGCCGTCGCCGAGTTCTTCAACGGCGTCGGCCTGATGCTGCTCGACGTCGGGCTCGGCGCTCTCTACGCGGCGGCGGTCCCGGACGCCCTGCGGGCGCGCGTCTCGGGCGCCTTCCTCCTCGTCAACTACGGCGTGCGCCCGATCGGCGCCCTCGGCGGCGGCCTGCTCGCCGCTGCGATCGGGCTGCAGACGACGATGTGGGTGACGGCGGCCGGGGCGCTCCTCTGCCTCCTCTGGCTGATCCCCTCGCCGATGCCGCACCTGCGCGAGCTCCCCAAGACCGCGCTCGATCCCTCCTAGGGAGCTGGCCACCCGGCCAGGATTCCCGGCCCGGGACTAAGATCTGGCGATGGGAGAGTTCCGCTACGAGGGGCACCGGATCAGTTACGACGAGTACGGGTCGGGCAACCGGCTGATCGTCCTCGTCCACGGCCTGCTGATGAACCGCCACATGTTCGACCGGCTCGGGCCCGAGCTGGCCGAGCGCGGGAACCGGGTCGTCACCGTCGACATGCTCGGCCACGGGCGCTCGGACCGGCCCGAGGACCTGCGGCTCTACTCGATGCCGCTCTTCGCCCGCCAGGTCGTCGCCCTCCTGGACCACCTCGAGGAGGAGAGCGCCGTCGTCGGCGGCACCTCGCTGGGATCGAACATCGCCCTGGAGCTGGCGGTTCGCTACCCCGACCGGGCGCGGGCGCTCTTCATCGAGATGCCGGTGCTGGACAACGCCCTCTCCGCCGTCGCCGGCCTCTTCGCGCCCGTGCTGCTGGGCCTGAAGTTCGGCCGTCCCTTCTTCGAGGGCCTCTCGCTGGTGACGAGGGCGATCCCGCGGACCAACTACCTGGTCGACATCGGCCTCGACTGGGTGCGGCAGCGCCCCGGCCCCTCCCAAGCCGTGTTCGAGGGGCTGC
This sequence comes from Solirubrobacterales bacterium, assembly GCA_035764245.1. Lineage (GTDB taxonomy): Bacteria > Actinomycetota > Thermoleophilia > Solirubrobacterales > 70-9 > VAYN01. The sequence goes on along the minus strand of DASTZP010000004.1, from coordinate 54,327 downwards.
TGCTGGGGGAGACGGCGCCGCACCGCGAGGAGCGGGTGAAGATCGAGCACAAGACCCTCGTCGTCGGCCACCCGCGCGACCCGCTGCACCCCTTCAGCGACTCCGGGATGCTGCTCGAAGAGCTGCCGAACTCGCGCCTCGTCGAAGCGAACTCGATCTTCGAGTGGCGGCTCAGCCCCGACCGCTTGAACGACGAGCTGAGCGACTTCCTCGAAGAAGTCTGGGCGCCGCAGCTGCGCGCCGTCGCGGGTAAGAGCGCCTGACGGCAGAGGGCGCTGTCAGACTTAACTGGCTCGTGAGCCAGACCGCCGACGAAAAGCGCCTCGAACGCGACGCCGAGTTCTCGACGATCTCCGGCGAGGAGATCAAGCCGCTCTACACCGAGGCCGACGTCGAGGGCGAGGCGGAGGCGAAGATCGGCGAGCCCGGCGCCTATCCCTTCACCCGCGGTCCGTACCCCTCGATGTACCGGGGGCGGCTGTGGACGATGCGCCAGTTCGCCGGCTTCGGCACCGTCGAGGAGACCAACGAGCGCTTCCACTACCTGCTCGACCATGGCCAGACCGGGCTCTCGACCGCCTTCGACATGCCGACCCTGATGGGCTACGACTCCGACCACGCCCGCAGTCTCGGCGAGGTCGGCCGCGAGGGGGTCGCCGTCGACACCCTCGCCGACATGGAGCGGCTGTTCGAGGGGATCCCGCTCGGCGGCGTCACCACCTCGATGACGATCAACGCCCCGGCGGCGATCCTGCTCGCCTTCTACGTCCTCGTCGGCGAGAAGCAGGGGGTCCCGGCCGAGAAGCTCGGCGGCACGATCCAGACCGACATCCTCAAGGAGTACATCGCCCAGAAAGAGTGGTGCTTCCCGATCGAGCCGGCGATGCGTCTCGTCACCGACATGATCGAGTGGTGCACCGAGAAGATGCCGCGCTGGCACCCGGTCTCGATCTCCGGGTACCACATCCGCGAGGCCGGCTCGACCGCCCAGCAGGAGCTCGCCTTCACCCTCAAGGACGGCTTCACCTATGTAGAGCGGGCGATCGAGCGCGGGCTCGACGTCGACGACTTCGCGCCGCGGCTCTCCTTCTTCTTCAACTCCCACATCGACTTCTTCGAGGAGATCGCCAAGTACCGGGCGGCGCGCCGGATCTGGGCGCGGGAGATGAAGGAGACCTACGGGGCGACGAAGGAGGAGTCGATGCGGCTCCGCTTCCACACCCAGACCGCCGGCGTCAGCCTGACCGCGCAGCAGCCGCTCAACAACATCGTCCGCACGGCGCTGGAGGCGCTGGCGGCGGTGATGGGCGGGACCCAGTCGCTGCACACCAACTCCTTTGACGAGGCGCTGGCGCTGCCGACCGAGGAGGCGGTGCGGGTGGCGCTGCGCACCCAGCAGATCATCGCCACCGAGACCGGGGTGCCGAACACCGCCGACCCACTCGGCGGCTCCTATTTCGTCGAGAAGCTGACCGACGAGATGGAGGAGGCCGCCTACGGCTACTTCGCCCGGATCGACGAGCTGGGGGGGATGGTCGAGGCGATCCGCCGCAACTTCCCCCAGCGCGAGATCGCCGACGCCTCCTTCCGCTACCAGCAGGAGCTGAACGAACGGCGCCGGATCGTCGTCGGCGTCAACGACTTCATCCAGGACGACGAAGAACCGACGCCGATCCTGAAGATCGACCCGGCGCTGGAAGGCAAGCAGCGGGACCGCCTGGCGGCGACCCGCGCCGGCCGCGACGCCGCCGCGGTCGAGTCCGCCCTGGCCGAGCTGAAGCGCGTCGCCGGCGGCGAGGGCAACCTGATGCCGCCGATCATCGAGGCGGCGCGCACGCAGGCCACCGAGGGCGAGATGATCGCGGCGATGCAAGAGGTCTTCGGCACCTACACCGAGTCCCCCGTCTTCTAACGCGCAACGACATCGTTTCCAACCTTTTCCCCGTTGGGGTGGGGACAATGTTGGAAACGACGACTGAGAAAGGAACGAATGAGCGTCGACACCGTTACCCCCGCCTACGAGATCTCCCAGGAGGCGCTCGACCTGCGCGACATGGTCCGCCGGCTGGCGCAGGAGAAGATCGCGCCGCGGGCCGGCGAGATCGACCGCAAGAGCGAATACGCGTGGGACGTGCGCGAGCTGCTCGCCTCGCACGACATCCTCGGGCTGCCCTTCGCCGCCGAGTATGGGGGGACGGGGACCGGGACGCTGGTCCTGCAGATGGCGGTCGAGGAGATCGCCAAGGCCTGCGCCTCCTCGGCCCTGATGCTGATGGTGCAGGAGCTGGGGACGCTGCCGATCCAGCTCTTCGGCTCCGAGGAGCAGAAACAGCGCTGGCTGCCGAAGTGCGCCAGCGGCGAGTGGTCGCCCGCCTTCGCGCTCTCGGAGCCCGAGGCCGGCTCCGACCCCGCCGCGATGCGGACGAGCGCCGTCCGCGACGGCGACGAGTGGGTGATCAACGGCCAGAAGGCCTGGATCAGCAACGCGACGATCGCCGACTTCTACGTCGTCTTCGCCACCACCGACCGCGAGAACCGTCGCACCAGCGCTTTCGTCGTCGAGAAGGACGCGCCCGGCTTCGACCCCGGCAAGCTCGAGCACAAGCTCGGGATCAAAGGCTCGCCGACCGGCTCGCCGACCTTCACCGACGTCCGCGTCCCGCACGAGAACCTGATCGGCGAGGAGGGCAAGGGGCTCAACGTCGCCCTCGGCACCCTCGAGCGCACCCGCCTCGGCGCCGCTGCCCAGGCGGTCGGGATCTCCCAGGGCGCGACCGACTACGCCAACTCCTACGCGAAAGAGCGGATCGCCTTCGGCAAGCCGATCAACCAGCTGCAGGCGATCCAGTTCAAGCTCGCCGACATGGAGACTGGCACCGCCGCCGCCCGCGAGCTGCTCTACAAAGCCTGCTCGATGGCCGACAAGCCCGAGCGGCCCGCCGACCTCGGCAAGTGGACCTCGATGGCCAAGCTCTTCGCCTCCGACAACGCGATGAAGGTCACCGTCGAGGCGATCCAGGTCCTCGGCGGCTACGGCTACGTCAACGAGTACCCGGTCGAGCGGATGATGCGCGACGCCAAGATCACCCAGATCTACGAGGGGACGAACGAGATCCAGCGCGTGGTCATCGCCCGCTCGATGAGCTGACCGCGGTAGAGCTTTTAGTCCCCTATGGGTACAAAAGCTCTACCGCGCCTCTGCGGGCGGAGGTGCTCGACCTTGAAGCCGAACTCGCGGCTGAGGCGCGTGGCGACGAGCGAGCGGTGGCAGCCTCCGGGTCGCGCTCGACGCAGAGAAGCGCCGGCTTTGAGTTGCCGATCCACCTGACGACTGACGCCAGGTCGACCTGGTCGAGCACCTTCTCGGTGTAGCGCTCGACGTAGGCGGGAGCGAGCTCCATACGGGCGCGTTTGCCCTCGCCCCGCTTCTCGTCCTCGCGGTACTGCAACTGCCGTATCTCGGTGGTCGGCGCCAGCTCCTCCGGGTGCGAGTAGCCGATGCCGGCCCCCAGTAAGCGTGGCCATGAACGAACGCGGTCGAAGCCATAAACGCCCATCGTCCTCAGGGTGGGCACCGGCTTATCTTGGCGGCTCTCTACCCGGTTCCCTGGGCCTCTCCCGGGAGGGTCGCCCCCCAGCAGTACTGATCCTCCATGTCACGTTTTTTGTCCGGAACCTGAGTTATCTCGAGTTCACAGAGCTCTCCGGCGAGGAACCGTGCCTGTTCCAGCGCCTCAGACGGCGAACTCGGCGAGCCCACCTCGATGCTGCTGATCTCTTCCTCGTCTATCCCGATCAAGCGGGCGGAGGACTTGTCGATCTCGTCTTCTTCGAGGCTCTTGGAGTCCAATCTGGCCAGGAAGACCTTGCTTCCGTTTTCGGCCACGAAAAAGCCGATGATCGCCTTTTGGTTCTTGCGGACGATCGCCGCCCCGCGCAGTTCGGGGCTACTGAGGGCGCGTGCATAGGCGATTCCCCCGAGGAAAATAGAGAGGGCGAGAAATATGGTGGCCGCCAGGAACGGGAAGCGGGCGGTCTGCTTGCCGACCACAAAGGTGAGCAGCGCCAGCAATCCTCCGAGGAAGATGAAAACCCCGAACTCCAGGAGGCTGGGGGTTTCGAGAGTGATCAGGAAGGCGATGACCGCGGCGACTATCAAGGTGCCGGCGAGGAAGATTCCCCGAATGATGTCTCCGCGTCTTTCAACCTCTTCCAGTGCCTGGGAGCTGGGGATCCGTCGGGTTCGCGTTCCCGCCAAGGCCGACCCGATGGCGTAGAGGGCGCACGCCAATAGGCCCCAGAGCACTGCGAAGACCAGAGTGCGTCCACCGGTTACCACGAGATCCTGAGTTGGAACGACGCTGAGCGCCTGCTCTTTCGGCAGGCCCGTGGCTTCAAAGCGGGCCCAGCTGATCGCCCCGCCGACGAAGGTCACTAACCCGAGGATCCCGATGCCCGTTGCGATCGCGCCGAGAATCGGAGCGATGCGGTCCCACGAATTCTGGTCTGGTTCCTCGGTGGGTGGCTGCTCGACCGAATCCTCGTCGAGTTTGGCGACCACCTGCACCCCGGACTTTGCTTCGCCGAGCCCACGCGCCACCTCCAACTCGATTTCCCCCGCGAAGCGACTCAGCTGTTCGGCGAACGCGGCGCCGGTGCGCACGGTGTAGCGAACCGCCAGTAGCACGGAGACGTGGACGCTTCCCCCGGTGCGGCCGCCCTGGACCTCCACCACATAGGCCGGCCCAAACCTTCTTTCCGCGCGGACGCTGAGAGTATGGGCGATCTCCGGCCGCACCTCTTCCAGCCGGTCGAGCAGCTCCTGATCGGAAAGCGGCAGCTTGCGGTCGCCGATCTCATCGGGATCCCTCGAGATGACCACGTCATAAGCTGCCTGCTGTTCGGGGTCGGGTGCTTCCTCGGGGCGCCACTTCTTCTTCACGGGCGGATCTTTACTGAAATTGAATATTTAGGTACCTATGGGTCCTCAAGCAGACCGCTCGCGGGTATGCCTGATCGTTAACGCGGACGACCTGGGTCTCTCTGCTGCGGTCAACGACGGCATCTTCGCCGCGCACCGCGACGGGATCGTCACCAGCACCAGCCTGATGGTCCTGCGGGATGAGGCGCCAGCGGCGGTCGCGGCGCTGGGGGAGCATCCGGGCCTTGTGGTCGGCCTTCACCTAGAGGCAGGAGAGGATCTGCGGCGGCAGCTCGACCGCTTCCGCGAGCTGGTCGGCCGCGACCCGACGCACCTGGATTCCCACAAGCACGTGCACGAAGCCGACGCTGCTATTGGTGCCGCGGCCGAGGCGTTGGCCGCTGGGCTCGGGGTGCCGTTGCGGAACCGAGCTATCCGCTACGAGCGGCGCTTCTACGGCCGGGACGCGATCTCGCCTGAGTACCTCATGACCCTGATCGAAGAGCTGCCGCCGGGCTGGACCGAGATCGGCTGCCACCCCGCGGCCGGGCCGGTCCCGACCTCCTCCTACGATGCCGAGCGCCAAATCGAGCTGGCGACGCTTCGCGATCCCGAGGTGAAAGACCTGCTCAATGTGAGCAACGTCAACCTGTGTTCTTTCGCACAGGCGCCGCGCCCGTAAAGGCGTACCTTCGAAACATGATCCGTTCCGCCCCACCAGCACCATTCAAGACGGCCTTGATCACCCTCCTGATCGCAGGAGTGGTGGCGCTGCTCGTCAGCCTCAACGCCCCCGTCTGAGCGGTCTCCCGCCGCGTCCCGAACCATCCTCCCAGCCGGGTGAGACCCCGGTTGCTCGCGCTGCGGACAGCCTTCAGGGACACATAGGTACCTGAATAAATACGCGGTGCTTTATCATTCCTCCACCTCTCAACCGGAGGAGGCGTAGACGCAGATGGCAACGCTCAAAAACCTTTGTTTGAGCTACGGGCCGCTCCAGGCGGATCGTCCCGCGCCACTGCTCCCATCTACGCCCGACAAACACAGATACAGGAGTCATCCAATGACTAGGAAACTAATGGCCATGGCCATGGCGCTTGTCGACGCCATGAGCTTCATGGCCCTTTTCGCTGCCCGGGCACCCACAGCTCTGGCCTTCACCAGCAATGAAATCGACGAGGAAAACCCCGTAGCGGACCCTCGCCTCACAACAGTCAGGAACAAAATGATCCACACGTTCACCTGCCTCCGAGCGCTGAACACAGACTCACCTGAATTCAAAGTCGCAGCGCAATTCACGCTCGAAATCACAGTCACAGGACAACTGGCGCAAAGCGAAAAAAGCCCGAGCCCGGTGACGACAGCGCACCAGACACTCGCCAGCACCAGCCACACAGAGGTCAACAACACCGGCACCAGCAGCGAATCCAGCATCCAAATCGAAAGCACTTATGAACCGTCCCGGCTGAAAGCGCGCCTCGCATAGGGCAACAGAACTAGAGCAGCGCCCTCTGGGCATCGCCTCGCCGATGCCCGTGCAGTAGCGGTCGCCACCTCCCGTTCGTCGCCCCAAGAGGCGATGAGGCCGGACGTCGAAAGCGTCGGGAGGACGATGAGCGACCAAGACCACCCCCATAGCCCGCAGGACCCCGAGACCCCGGAGCAGCAGTTCCGGCGAGAGCTCACACAGGAGACAGTCACACGCGTGCGAGAAGGACGCGGAGAGGTGACCTTTCGCCGCGTGTGCTTGGTCTTCGTCCTCCTCATCCTCGGCGTGATCGCCGGGGCCTCAGCGCTGACGCTCGTGGTCGCAGCGCGCGCGGACAGCTTCTCGACCGCCACCTACGCCTCCGCGACCCTCCTCAGCAGCGGCGGTTTCAGCGTCACCGCCTTGCGCGGGTACCTCAGGGCGATGCCGCCGATCTACGAACCGATCCCGACCGGGGAGGGGCCCTAGTCGTCGGTCCCCGCGAGCACCATCGCGCAGTAGCCCGCCGCGATCTCATCCGCAGAGAGCCGCCCGCCCGGCCGCACCCACTGCGGCGTGTAGTTGACCATCCCCAGCAGGGCGAGCAGGGAGAGGCGGCGGTCGGCGAAGGTCATCGAGCCGTCGGCCTCGCCGCGGGCGAGGACGTCGTCGAGGATCGCCTCGAAGGCCCGGCGCTGGGAGCGGACCCGGCGCCAGCGGCGCTCGCGCTCGATCGCCTGCCGCTCCTGGGTGAAGACCAGCATGTGGTGGCGGTGCTCGACGACGTGGGCGACCCAGGCGGCGACGAGGGCACGCAGCTGCTCGACCGGAGGCGCGTCCTCGGCGGCGATCTCCCGCGCCCGCTCCAGTAGCGGCTCGAGCAGCTCGTCGCAGATCGCGATCAGGAGGTCGTCCTTGCCCTCGATGTAGTGGTAGAGGCCGCCGGCGGCGAGCCCGGTCGCCGCGGTCAGCTCGCTCATCGAGGTGCCGTCGTAGCCGCGCTCGGCGAACAGCTCCGCCGCGGTGGCGACGACTTCGCGCCGGCGCGCGTCGTAGCGGGCGCGCAGGGCCGGGCGGGTCGGTGGGGAGGGGACCGGCATCGGCCCGAGGGTAGCGAATACCGAACGCTGATTCGGTATTGTGTCGAACTATGGACTTCGACCTTGGCGACGAGCATCGCCTGATCCAGAGCACCGTCCGCGAGTTCGCCACCCAGGAGGTGGCGCCGGTCGCCGAGGAGCTCGACCGCGAGCACCGCTTCCCCTACGAGATCGTCGCCAAGCTGGCCGAGCTCAACCTGATGGGGATCCCGTTCCCGCAGGAGTACGGCGGCGGCGGGGGAGACTCGCTCGCCTACGCGCTGGCGGTCGAGGAGCTGACCCGGGTCGATTCATCGGTCGCGATAACCCTCTGCGCCCACACCTCGCTCGGCACGCAACCGATCTACCTCTTCGGCTCCCAGGAGCAGAAAGAAGAGTGGATGCCGCGGCTCTGCGCCGGCGAGATCCTCGGCGCCTTCGGCCTGACCGAGCCCGAGGCCGGCTCCGACGCCGGCAACGTCCGCACCAAGGCCCGGCTCGACGGCGGCGAATGGGTCGTCGACGGCGCCAAGCAGTTCATCACCAACGCCGGCACCGAGATCTCCGGCGTCGTCTGCATTACCGCCCGCACCGGCGACGAGGAGATCTCCAACCTGATCGTCGCCAACGGCACTCCCGGCTACGAGCCGGGCGAGCCGTACCGGAAGATGGGCTGGAACGCCTCCGACACCCGCCCGCTCACCTTCACCGACTGCCGCGTCCCCGAGGAGAACCTGCTCGGCCCGCGCGGGATGGGCTTCCGCCAGTTCCTCCAGGTGCTCGACATCGGCCGCATCGGCGTCGCCGCGATGGGCGTCGGCCTCGCCCAGGGCGCCCTCGACGAGGCGCTCGCCTACGCCAAGGAGCGCCACGCGTTCGGCCAGCCGATCTCCCGCTTCCAGACGATCCAGGCGAAGCTCGCCGACATGGCGACCGAGATCGAGGCGACCCGGCTGCTCGTCTACAAAGCGGCGCGGATGAAGGACCGGGGCGAAAACTTCAGCCTCACCGCCGCCCAGGCCAAGCTGAAGAGCGGCCGCCTCGCCGTCCGCTGCTGCGAGGAGGCGGTGCAGATCCACGGCGGCTACGGCTACATCGAGGAGTACCCGGTCTGCCGCTTCTACCGCGACGCGAAGATCCTCACGATCGGCGAGGGCACCGACGAGGTCCAGCAGATGGTGATCGCCCGCGCCCTCGGGGCGTAGGGAGGTCCGGCCGGTGATCCCCAAGGCCGTCCGCATCCGCGAGGTCGGCCCGCGCGACGGCTTCCAGAACGAGCCGGAGACGATCGCCACCGCCGACAAGGTGCGGCTGGTCGAGATGCTCGCCCGCACGGGGCTGCGCCGGCTTGAGGTGACGAGCTTCGTCCGCGCCGACATCGTCCCGCATCTGGCCGACGGGCGCGAGGTGCTGGAACGCGCCGACATCCCCGAGGAGGTCTCGGTCTCGGTCCTGGTCCCGAACATGCGCGGGCTCGAGGCGGCGCTCGAGGTGCGCGACCGTGTCGACGAGGTCAACGTCTTCCTCTCCGCCTCGGAGACCCACAACCGCCACAACGTCAACCGCTCGGTCGAGGAGTCGCTGCAGGGGCTGGAGCACGTGCTGGCGCGGGCGACCGAGGAGGGATTCCGCTGCGAGGGCGTGATCAGCACCAGCTTCGGCTGCCCGTACGAGGGCTACGTCCCCTTCGAGCGCGTCTTCGAGATCGCCAAGCGGCTCTCGGTCGCCGGCGCGGTGGAGATCGGCTTCGGCGACACCACCGGGATGGCCAACCCGGTCCAGGTCGGCGAGTTCTTCCGCCGCGCCCACGAGGAGATCGTCGGCGCCGAACTGACCGCCCACTTCCACGACACCCGCGGCCAGGCGCTCGCCAACGTGCTGGCGGCGCTGGAGGTCGGGGTCGACTCCTTCGAGTCGAGCTTCGGCCAGCTTGGCGGCTGCCCGGTCCCGCCCGGCGCCACCGGCAACGTCGCCAGCGAGGACCTGGTCTCGATGCTGCACGAGATGGGGATCGAGACCGGCGTCGACCTCGGCAAGCTGCTGGACGCCGCCCGCGCCGCCCAGGAGGTCCTCGGCCGCCCGCTCGCCTCCCACACGCTTGTCGCCGGGCCGGTCGAGTGGCACGCCGAGCGCGACCCCTTCAAGGAGAACCCACCGCGATGAGCACCGCCGTCGAGGGCTCCCGCGAGCGCCACCTGGAGCTGATCGCCGAGCTCGATCGCGAGCTCGCGCGCGTCCACGCCGGCGGCGGGGAGAAGGCGGTCGAGCGCCACCGCGGCCGCGGCAAGCTGACCGCGCGGGAACGGGTCGAGCGGCTCTGCGACCCCGGCGCCCCGTTCCTCGAGCTCTCGCCGCTGGCGGCGCACGGGATGTACGACGACGCCGCGCCGGGGGCGGGGATCGTCACCGGCGTCGGCACCGTCAGCGGCCGCCGCTGCGTCGTCGTCGCCAACGACGCCACCGTCAAAGGCGGCACCTACTACCCGATCACGGTGAAGAAGCACCTGCGGGCGCAGGAGGTGGCGCTGGAGAACCGGCTCCCCTGCATCTACCTGGTCGACTCCGGCGGCGCCTTCCTGCCGCTGCAGGCCGAAGTCTTCCCCGACCGCGACCACTTCGGCCGCATCTTCTTCAACCAGGCGACGATGTCAGCGCGGGAGATCCCGCAGCTGGCGGCGGTGATGGGCAGCTGCACGGCCGGCGGCGCCTACGTGCCGGCGATGAGCGACGAGACCGTGATCGTCCGCCACCAGGGGACGATCTTCCTCGGCGGCCCGCCGCTGGTGAAAGCGGCGACCGGGGAGGAGGTGAGCGCGGAGGAGCTCGGCGGCGGCGACGTCCACGCCCGCAAGTCCGGGGTCGCCGACCACCTCGCCGCCGACGACGCCGAGGCGCTCCAGATCCTGCGCGAAATCGTCGCCACCCTGCCGCCCCCGCCGCCGGCGCCCTGGCAGCGGATAGAGCCGCGGCCGCCGGCCGAGGACCCCGAGGAGATCCTCGACGTCGTCCCGATCGGCTCGCGGGCGCCCTGGGACGTCCGCGAGGTCCTGCGCCGCGTCGTCGACGGCTCCGAGCTGCGCGAGTTCAAGGAGAAGTACGGCAAGACGCTCGTCTGCGCCTTCGCCCACATCGACGGCCACCCGGTCGGGATCGTCGCCAACAACGGCATCCTCTTCTCCGAGAGCGCGCTCAAGGGGGCCCACTTCGTCGAGCTCTGCGACCAGCGCCGGATCCCGCTCGTCTTCGTCCAGAACGTCAACGGTTTCATGGTCGGCTCCAAGTACGAGGCCGGCGGGATCGCCAAGGACGGGGCGAAGATGGTCGCCGCCGTCTCCACCGCCCGGGTCCCGAAGCTGACCGTGATCGTCGGCGGCTCCTTCGGCGCCGGCAACTACGGGATGTGCGGCCGCGCCTACTCGCCCCGCTTCCTCTTCATGTGGCCGAACGCCCGCATCAGCGTGATGGGCGGCGAGATGGCGGCGGCGGTGATGAAGGAGGTCGGCCAGCCGGAGACCGCCGAGCAGCTCCACGACCTCTACGAAGAGCAGGGCAAGCCCTTCTACTCGACCGCCCGCCTCTGGGACGACGGCGTCATCGACCCCCGCGACACCCGCCGCGCCCTCGCCCTCGCCCTCGCCGCCTGCGCCGACGCGCCGCTGGCCGAGGCCTCGGCGCCGGTGTATCGGATGTAGGGGGAGAACCTCCCGGTCTCACCTCCTTAGGAGGCGGTGGGTCCCCGGTTCCCCTCCGTGAAGGCCAAGCGTCTCCTGGCCGTTCTCGAACGCAAGCCGCTCAACTATCGCGTGGTACGACGAGCGGGTTCACATCGTCGGCTACGGTCACCTGGATATCCGCCTTTGACCTTCGCTTTCCATGACAGCGAAACCGTTCCGCCTTGGATCGTCCGCAAGATCCTGATCGGTGACGTAGGCCTTTCCGAGGATGAAGCCCGCAAGCTACTCTGGAGGATCTGATGGAGTCTGTTCGCGTTATCTATCGTCACGAGGGCGAGGGATGGTGGGCCGAGTCGCCCGATGTCCCCGGTTGGACCGCCGTGGGCAAGAACTACGCAGAGGTGTTGAAGCTGGCCGAAGAGGGGATCCCGTTTGCGCTCGAGCGCGAGGTGCCGATCGAGCATTTCGTGCCAGCCGACGAGCGCGAGCATCTGGCTGCTTGATCAGCGGTTTCCTCTCAGGCCTCCTCGCCCTGTTGCTCGGATCCGGGGTGCCGGCCCCCTCGCTCTGTCCGCCCGGGCACCCCGCCTGTCGGGAGACGGTGGGGCGGATCGTCTATGTCGAGCGGGTCGATCCGGACGGGGACGGGGACGCGCACTTCGTCATCCGCGACCCGCAGGGAATCACGCTGCCGGGACTGACCGCGATCGACGTCCGCGCCGGCCTGCGGCCGCAGCCGCTGCCGGGGCCGGGAGACCTGATCAGTGCCGCCGGCCCGGTCCAGACCGGCTCCTACGGCCAGAGCCAGATCCACGCCCTCGAGCTGCACGTAGCCAGGTAGCCTCGGCCGCATGGCCCGCCCCTTCGCTCAGGTCGACGTCTTCGGCGGCGCCCCCTGCTCCGGCAACCCGGTGGCGGTCGTCCTCGAAGCGGAGAGTATGGGCGACGAGGAGATGCAGCGCTTCGCGCGCTGGACCAACCTCGCCGAGACGACCTTCGTGCTGCCGCCGACGCGCCCGGAGGCCGACTACCGCGTCCGCATCTTCACCCCCGTGCTGGAGCTGCCCTTCGCCGGCCACCCGACCCTGGGCACCTGCCACGCCTGGCTCCAGGCCGGGGGAGAGGCGGGAGGCGAGGAGATCGTTCAGGAGTGCGACGCGGGGCTGGTGCGGATCCGCCGCGACGGCGAGCGCCTCGCCTTCGCGGCGCCGCCATTGGTCCGTTCGGGACCGGCCTCGGAGGCCGACGCGGCGCGGGTCGCCGACGCCCTCGGGGTCGAGCGGGAGGAGATGCTCGCGGTCGAGTGGGTCGACAACGGCCCCGGCTGGATCGCCGCCCTCTTCGAGAGCGCCGAGCGGGTCCTGGAGCTGCGACCGGGCGCCCTCGACTTCGACCTCGGCGCCGTCGGCTTCCACCCGCCGGGCTCGGAGGCGGCGATCGAGCTGCGCGCCTGGGCGCCGGTCAACGGCCTCGCCGCCGAGGACCCGGTCACGGGCAGCCTCAACGCCTCGGTCGCCCAGTGGCTGCTCGCCGACGGCCGCCTCGAAGCGCCCTATCTCGCCACCCAGGGAACCGCGATCGACCGCCTCGGCCGCATACACGTCTCCGCGGCCGGCGGCGAGATCTGGATCGGCGGCCGCACCGAGACGGTGATCGCCGGCACCGCGAAACCGCGATAGAGGCCGATAATCGACCTCGCTCGCGGTCTCGCGGCTTAGCCGTGGGCGCCGGCGCCGTGGACGACGGCGTGGCCGCGGCCGCGGGAGATCAGCCAGCGGTTGACCGGCAGCGCGACAAGGCCGGCGACCAGGAGGGCGAAGGCGAGGCTGCCCCAGAAGAGGAGGCTGTCGAGGCCGGCCTCCATCGCCCCGGGGATCGTCAGCATGATCAGGTTGTCGACGATCTCCATCGTCGCGATGCTGAAGGTGTCGGCGGCGAGGGCGATCGGGACGACGCTGCCGAGGGCCATCCCCGAGCGCAGCAGCGGCAGGCTGGTCAGCCCGTAGCCGAAGAAGAAGGCGAGGGCGATCGCGAGGGCGATCGTGCCGAGGTCCGAAAAGCCGAGGGCGGTGCCGATCGCCATCCCGGCCACCTCGCCGATCGCGCAGCCGGTGAGGCAGTGGACGGTGGCGGTGAAGGCGAGGGCGTTGAGGCTCTTGTCGTTGTGGTCCATGCGCCCATCGTAGCATACCCCTAGGGGGTATTAGAAGAGCCTGACGCCGGGCGCCCCGCCGCGTTCCAGGATCGATCAACGGAAAGGAACCGAGATGAGGATCCGAGCTTTCTGGAGGGCCCTGCCGGCGGCGCTCCTGCTTCTGGCTGTCTGCGTCTTCGCGACCACCGGCGCGGCGGCGCCAGCGGGCACCGCCAACCTCAAGGTCACCAAGGCCGACAGCCCCGACCCGGTGCGGGTGGGCTCGCAGCTGACCTACACCATCGGCGTCGAAAACTTCGGCCCGGTGCCGGCGACCGGCGTCACCGTGACCGACAACCTGCCCCGCACGGTCGACCTCGTCTCGGCTGCCGGCCCCGGCGGGAGCTGCGCGGTCCAAGGCGGGAAGGTGACCTGTGCCTTCGGCGCGCTGGACCCGGTCGGGGTCAACTATGGCGGCGCGCAGGCGACCGCGACGATCGTCGTCGTCCCCCGCGCCGCCGGGACGATCCGCAACACCGCCACGGTCAAGGGCGACCAGAAAGACCCGGTCAAAGGCAACAACCGGGCGACCGCTTCGACCCGCGTCCTCGGCGCGCCCACCTGCCGCGGCGTGCCCGCGACCGTCACCGGCACCCCCGGGAGCGACACGCTGCTCGGGACCACCGGCCCCGACGTGATCGTCGCCCTCGGCGGCGCCGACCGCGTCGTCTCGAGGGCGGGTCGCGATCTGATCTGCGCCGGCGGCGGGGCCGACGCCGTCGGCGCGGGTACTGCCGCTGACCGGGTGTTCGGGGGCGCCGGCCCCGATCGCCTGCTCGGTCGCGGCGGGCCCGACCTGCTGAAGGGCTCGGCCGGCAACGACGTGCTGAAGGGCGGCGGCGGCGCCGACCGGCTGCGCGGCGGCCGCGGCTTCGACCGCTGTCGCGGCGGCGCCGGGCTCGACAGCGAACGCGGCTGCGAGCGCTAGACGCCCGCAAAGGAAGAGCGCCCGTCTCGCGACGGGCGCTCTTCGCAGCTCGGATGCGAGCGGGAGCTCGCTAGCCGATGTACATGATCGCGATCGCCATCGCGTCGTCGATCAGGTGGTGCCCTTCCGGCACGTTGTAGATGCCGTGCAGGCGGATCGTGTTGCCTTTGGCGATATTCGCGATCGGGTTGCCCGTGCAGACGTTCATCGAGGAGACGTGTTTGCGCCCGTCCGGGGTTTCGTAGCCCGCGCCGCCGTAACCCGCCACCGAGTTGCAGAGCAGATTTTTATTGCTCTCGTTGGTGACTTCGATGTTGACGCCGTGGTCGTGGATGTGACCGGCGGTCGCGATCAGTTTGCCGCCGAAGGTCGCTTTCCAGTCGTAATGAGTGTCGCTGAGCCCGGTCGGAACCGTGATGTAGGAGTTCAGCGAGCACTGGTTGGCGTCGAGCCAGACCGGCCGCAGCGCCGCGCGGCTGGTGTGGTCGGTGCCCGTCGCGTACTTCCAGGTCATCCGGATTTTCACCGTTTTGCTGGTGGTCGCCCAGTTCATCAGGTCGAAGACCATGTTCCAGGTCTCGGTGCTGTTGACCTTGTAGCCGTAGGGCAGCGAGGTCAGGTCGACCGCGGTGCGCTCGTCGCCGGAGGCGAAGAAGCGTTCGCCGAGCAGGCCCGGGCCTTTGCCGGCGCAGGTGACGTCGGACTTGCCGCTCGACTGGGCGGCGAACATCGCGTGGTGGAGCATCGGGCCCTGGCTGATCGTCGCTTTGGTCCCGTCGGTGTAGACGAGGTCCGGAGTGACGCCGATGATCGAGCAGCCGGTGCACGGCTTGGCGATGTTGGAGACGATCTGGTTGGCGATCATCCCCGCGTTTTCGTGGTCGTGCGGATCCCCGTTGCCGGCCGGGATCGTGTACGGGCCGTAGTCGATCGTTTTCGTGGTGATCGTCGCGTTCGCGGTCGCCGGGATGGCGAAGAGCGCGAGCGCGCAGACGAGCAGCGCAAGGCGTTTGATCGCTTGCATCTAGTTCTCCCCTTTCAAAGGTGTACGTCCCTCTCCCTGCGAGAGGTCTCTTGAACGTTTGGGGAAGCTAGATCAAAGACATCATTGGTTGCAACTGAGTACCAATGAATTCCCAAGTTTGCGGTAGGCGGCCGGGGTGACAACCGTTGACATGTGACCAATAGGTCACCTATAGTCTGGCCATGGACGAGGTCTTCAAGGCGCTGGCGGACCCGACCCGCCGCGAGCTGCTCGACCGGCTCTTCGAGCGGGACGGCCAGACGCTGAGCGCCTTGGAGGGAGATCTGCCGATGACCCGCTTCGGCGTGATGAAGCACCTGAAGGTGCTCGAGGAGGCGGGCCTGGTGACGACCCGGAAGCGCGGCCGCGAGAAGTTGCACTTCCTCAACCCCGTCCCGATCCGGCTGGTCCACGACCGCTGGGTCGGCAAGTACGCCGAGCCCTGGGCCTCGGCGCTGAGCGAGCTGAAGCGAGACATCGAGAACGAGAACGAGGAGGAATGACGATGAACGACGAGCAGACCTACGCGGTGGTGGGCGGGCGCGGGAGCATGACCGTGTTCGAGATCTACATCAAGACGACGCCGGAGCGCCTCTGGGAGGCGATCACCAGCGAGCAGATGCGCAAGCGCTACAGCTTCGGGGTGGGGACGGCCTCCGACTGGACCCCCGGCTCGGAGTACAAGGCGTCGGTCCCCGGCGTGATCGACATCGCCGCCGGCAGGAACGTCGAGGTCGAGCCGCCGAGGCGGCTGGTGCAGAGCTTCACCGCGCTCTGGAGCGAGGACGTCCAGCGCGAAGGCGAGTCCCGGGTCACCTGGGAGATCGAGCCGGTCGGCACCTCCTGCCGGCTGCGGGTCACCCACGACCAGCTCGGCGCCGAGGCGAACAGCGAGCTCTACGGCGGCTGGCCGATGATCCTCTCCGGCCTGAAGACGCTGCTGGAGACCGGCGAGGACCTCGACACCCCGGGCTCCCTGCGCTACTCCGGCGCCGCCGGCTAGCCAGGAGGGACTCCTAGGCGGCGATCTGGGGCGCCGGCGGCTGCGGTTGCGGCTGCGGGGGCGCCGGGTCCGGCATCGGCGGGCCCGGCGGCCCAGGCGGTCCCGGCTGCGGTGAGGGGTCCGGCGGTTCGGGGTCCGGTTGCGGCGGCCCCGGAACGGGCGTCTCCAGCGTCGGCGCGGTGCGGTCGGTCTTCATGACCGCCGACTACCCGTTTCTCCCGGGTTGATCCACCGGCTCCCCGAGGGCGGGTGTGACCCCTGTCCGGTTGCCCCGGATGGTCCGGGGGTAGGGAGAGGGTGAAGAAGCCAGGAGAGAGAATCGGAAGGAGTACAGCTTGAGTGTGCATGAGCGTGTAGCCGGGGGTCCCCTCGGCAAGGCAGTCGGTCGGGCCAAGCAGATGGCCGGCTCGGCGCTGGGACGAGAGGACTTAGCCCGAGAGGGGCAGTTGCAAGAGGTTCAGGCCGACGCGCAGGCGGAGGCCGCGGCGAAGGCCGCGGAGGCCGAGCGCAAGGAGCAGAAGGCCGCGATCGAGACCGAGCGGGCCGAGGTTCAGGTCGAGCGCGACGAGGTCGAGGTCGAGGCGGCCGAGATCGAGGCCGAGGAGCAGGCCGAGCGCCGGCGCGCCGACGAGGAGCGCGAGGCGGCGAAAAGGGCACAGGTCGAGAAGGCTGCCGCCGAGCGCGGGCGCCTCGACGGCGAACGCCGGGCCGAGGCGAAGCGCCGCCAGGCGGCGGGCGAGAAGGGCGCCGCGACCCGAGAGGCCACGGAGCTGAAGCGGGAAGCCGCGCGCGCCGAGGATGCCGCCGCCGCGATCGACCCCGAGGAGAAGAGCTAAAGATGGCAATGCCGACGATTTCCAAAGCAGTCTTCAACTCTTCGCTGAAGCTGGCGCGGGCGCCGTTCGACCTCGCGCTGGGCGCGATGGGCGGCTCGGACTCGACCGCCAAGCACCTGCTCGACCGCGCCGAGGCGGGGGCGCGCAGCGCCACCGGCGTCCTCTTCGCCGACGAGGAGCTGAAGCAGCAGGGGCGCGGGGCGCTGCTGGCGACGAAGGAGCGCGAGCGGGCGAGGGAGTTGCGCGACAGGGCCGAGGCCCGCGAGAGCCAGGCGAGCGAGCGCCACTCCGAAGTCAGCGAGGCGGCGGAGAAAGCGGCCGTCGAGGCCCGCCGCAAGGCCGAGCAGGAGAAGCGCCAGGCGGAGAAACGCCGTCGCGAGCGCGAGGACCGCGCGAAGAAAGCCGAGCAGGAGAAGAAGCAGAAAGCCGCCAAAGCGGCGAGCAAAGCCAAACGGGCCAAAGCCAAAGCCGAGAAGAGCGCCCAGCTGGAGAAGCTCGCGGCCAAGGAAGAGGCGATCGAGGCCAAGGAGCAGGCAGCGGCCACCGAGCGCGAGGCGGAGCGGATCGAGAAAGCCGCGAAAACCGCCAAGCAGGCGCGCAAGGACGGCGCCGGCAGCTAGTCGTGCGATGACGGTGGGGCGCCCCAGGAGGGCTTGAGACCAACACGACGGTGATGCCGTTTGGGATCGAACTGGCGGGGGAGCCGCTGCTGCACTTCTCCCCGCCAGACGTCGTTGCCCGGCCGCTCCGCCCCGGTCTGAAAAAGGCGAGTCAGTCATAAGCCTTGCTCTACACTGGCCGCTTGACCGCCCCTGATTGCTTGCAACCGCGTCGCGCACTGGGCGCGGTTTTGGCGTTCGCAGCCGCCCTTTGCGTCGCGGTCGGCAGTCCCGTTGTGGCTGTTGCCTCCTCGATCTCCGGCACCGTCACCGCCGCCCCCAACGGGGCGCCGCTGGAAGACATCCAGGTATGCGCCTGGAAGGAGGGATGGGTCGGCGTCGGAGAAGAGAAGGTCGAAGAGCGCTGTACGTCGAGCGCGGCCGACGGCTCCTACGTGATCGACTCGGTCAGCGAAGGCACCTACACGGTTCAGTTCTGGCCGCCGGCAAGCGGGCTCAACTACGTTCCGGAGTACTACGAGGACGACAGGTGGCTCGGGAGCAGGACCCCGGTCTACGTCGGCCCGGTGGCGGGCATCGATGCAGAACTTGAAGAGGGCGGGGTAATCGAAGGCCAGGTGACCTCTGAAGCGGGAGGCGCTCCGATCGCCGACCTCTGGGTCTGCGCCGAAGAAACCGACTCGGGGGAAAACCGCTGCGAGCTCACCGATTCAGATGGGAATTACTCGATCATCGGCCTGCGTGGGCCGGAAGGGGGATTCCGGAACGGCGAATACAGAATCCACTTCGACCCGGAACGCGGTGGGCAGAAGTTCACCGGCGAGTACTACGACGACGTCTCCTACCGGGGGCAGGGGAGCAATATCCCAATCGCGCCGGGCAGCCTCGTCAGTGGAGTTGACGGAGCGCTGGAACCGACCTCCGAAATCCGCGGCCTCGTCACCGTCGCGGCCACCGGCGCGCCGATCGGGGGAACTCTCGTCTGCGCTCTCACCTCGCAGTACATGAAACTCGACGAGATCCCGACCCTCTGCGACCGGACCGATGGGTCCGGCCATTACGAGATCGGCGATCTCGAAGCCGGCCAGTACAGAGTCGCCTTCTCCCTCGAACTCAGGGAGTTCGTCCACCTGCTGCCCGAATTCGAAGAAGAAAACGACGGTTACCCGACCATCTATTGGGACGCAGAGAGCAGTTGGTCAGGCGCGGACGTCCTCACGCTGACAGCGCCGACGCTCGCCTCGGGGATCGACGGCCGCTTCGGCCCGGCGCCCGCACCCGTTCCCTCGTCGAGCGCCGCCCCGTCCGGTGTCCCCCTGGCCGCGCCCGCGAAACGCCGCTGCAAACACGGCTTCGTCCGCCGCAAGGTAAGAGGCAAACGCCGCTGCGTGCCGCGGCACCGGCACAAGCATCCACGCCGGCACCGCCACCACGGTTAGCTGCAGCTCTCAGCTCCCTCAGGCGCCCGGCTCGAGGTAGAAGACCTCGGCGCAGATGTCGGCACCTGCGTCGAGGCCGCTGATGAAGGCGCGGACCCGGCGCCGGGTCAGGCGTTCGATGATCTCCGTGAAGCGGTCGTGGGTGGCGGCCTGGAAGTACATGCGGGTGTCGCGCAGGCGCTGGTGCTCGCCCATCTCGACGAGGCTGCGCTCGGCCGGGGTGAAGGTGTCCTCGAGCGAGCAAATGACGATGTCGGGGCCGGCGAACTCGGTCCGCGCCTTGGTCGGGCCGCGGCCGAAGAGCTCCTTGTAGAGGCGGACCATCTCGCGCGAGATCTCCGCCCGCACGGACTCGTAATGGGTCCCCTCGGCGGTCTGGGCGCCGGCGTTCGCTCGCTCTTCCATCGCGATCGCATTTACCCGGCCCCGCGCCCGATTAAATCCGGCGGGTCCGCGGGTATGGGTGACGGAATGGGCTCGAGCCACCCGATCCCCGTAACGATCACGCCCTACCCCGACGGGCCCTACCTCGTGCGCGGCGACTTCGCCCTCACCGACCTCGACGGCGAGGAGCTGGCGACTGAGCGGCGAACGGTCGCCCTCTGTCGCTGCGGGAAATCGCGCATCCGCCCCCTCTGCGACGGCACCCACAAGCTGATCGGCTTCAAAGCGGCGAGCGGGGCGGAGCCATGGCAGCGCGGCTGATCGAGCTGCCCGCGCCCCGCGGGCCCTTGAGCGAGCGGCTCTTCGAGGCGCTGGAAGGGCCGGCGCCCGGGACGCTCCCGGACCCGGAGGCGGTCGACAGCGTCGACCCGATCGCCGACGACGACCTCCAGCTCGCCCTCTATGTCGCCTACGAGCTGCACTACACGGCGATCCGGGGCGTCGATGAGAGTTGGGAGTGGGCGCCGTCGCTGCTCTCCTTCCGGGCGGCGCTGGAGCGGCCGTTCGAAGAGGCCGTCGCGGCCCTGGTGCCGCCGGCCGAAGCGGCGGAGCTGGAATCGGTCGGGGCGGCGCTGCAGCGGATCGTCGCCGGGGACACGGGGCCGCCGCTCTCCCGCTACATAGAGACCCAGGGCACGCGCGAGCAGATGCTCGAGCACGTGGTCCACCGCTCCGCCTATCAGCTCAAGGAGGCCGACCCGCACTCGTGGGCGATTCCGCGCCTCTCGCCGCGGCCGAAGGCGGCGCTGCTGGAGGTCCAGTTCGACGAGTACGGGGGCGGTAGAAGCGAGCGCATGCACTCGGTCCTGTTCGCGGAGACGATGGAGGCGCTCGGGCTCGAGCCCGGGTACGGGGCCTATCTCGACCGCTGGCCGGGAGTGACCCTGGCCGGCGTCAACCTGGTCACCGGCTTCGGCCTCCAACGCCGCCGCCGCGGCGCCCTCGTCGGGCACCTCGCCGCCTTCGAGATGACCTCCTCGATCCCCAACCGCCGCTACGGCAACGCCCTGCGCCGGCTCGGCTACGGCGAGGAGGCCACCCACTTCTACGACGAGCACGTCGAGGCCGACGCCGTGCACGAGAACATCGCCGCCTGGGACCTGGCCGGCGGGCTGGCGGCCGAGGAGCCCGAG
This sequence comes from Solirubrobacterales bacterium, assembly GCA_035764245.1. GTDB lineage: Bacteria > Actinomycetota > Thermoleophilia > Solirubrobacterales > 70-9 > VAYN01. Next base: position 33,564 of record DASTZP010000004.1, on the reverse strand, counting down.
GTGGCGGCCGACATCCTCTTCGGCGCCCGTGCCCTGCTTCAGGTCGAGGCGCGGTGGGCGGCGCACCTGATGGACGCCTGGGGGCGGGGGGAGACGTCGCTCCGCGCGCCCGTCGTCCCCGTCCCCGCGTGAGCGACCCCGCCGACCTCTCCTACGTGGTCCCGGTGCGCTGGCGCGACGGCGCCCAGCGGGCCGACCTCACCGCCTACCTGGCGGCGATCGCGCCCCACTGCGCCGAGACGATCGTCGTCGACGGCTCGCCGCCGCCGGTCTTCGCGGCCAACGCCGCCGCCTGGGGCGGGTTCGTCACCCACGTGCCGCCGGACCGGGGGGAGCGGTGGCTGATGGGGAAGGTCGCCGGCGTCCGCACCGGGGTTCGGCTCGCCTCCTGCGAGGCGGTGGCGATCGCCGACGACGACGTCCGCTACGAGCCCGGGGCGCTGCGACGGGCGGCGCGCCTGCTCGGGGAGCACGACCTGGTGCGGCCGCAGAACTACTTCAGCCGCCTGCCCTGGCACGCCCGCTGGGACACGGCGCGAACCCTGCTCAACCGCAGTCTCGGCCGCGACTACCCCGGGACCCTGGTCGTCCGCCGCTCGCGGCTGCTGGGGGCGGGCCTGTACGACGGCGACGTCCTCTTCGAGAACCTGGAGCTGATCCGGACGGTGCGGGCCCACGGCGGCAGCGAGGTCGCGCCCCTGGACCTCTACGTCGCCAGGGTCCCCCCGTCGGCCGCGCACTTCTGGGGCCAGCGCACCCGCCAGGCCTACGACGACTTCGCGCTGCCGGCGCGGATGGCGCTGTGGCTGGCGCTGCTGCCCCTGCTGGCGCTCACCCGCCGCTCACGCCTGGTTCCGGCGGCGGCCGCGCTCGCGGTCGCCGCAGCCGAGGCGGGGAGGCGGCGGGGCGGGGGCGCGGCCGTCTTCCCGGCCTCCTCCTCGCTGCTGGCACCGCTCTGGGTCGTCGAGCGGGCGGTCTGCGCCTGGCTGGCGGTGCTGCAGCGGCTTCGCTTCGGCGGCGTCCGCTACGGCGATTCGGTGATCCCCCGCGCCGCCCACTCCGAGCGGGAGCTGCGGCGGCGTTTCGGGGACCGGGACCTGGCTCCCCGAGGGCGGCCCTAGCGCAGTCTCGGCATCGCGCTCGGAATCGGCGCCAGCCGTTTCCGCGCGGCGCGGACGCGCTGTAAGAGGAGGTCTCGTTTGTGGACGGGGCCGATCTCGGGCCTGCTGGGGGGTTTCGGCGCGTTGGTCATCTGCTCCTCCGACTCGAAATTGGGGTTGATCTCCGGTGCCTCTCCCAATCTCCGCGCTGGCTGCCGTGAGAAGTGAGCGGTTCTACTCCCGACACAAGCGGCGCTGGGACCGTTGTGCCGATTGTCCGATTACCCACTCGTTGTGTGAGCAAAACCCGTTTCGAGTGACGCGTTGGCGGGAAGTCGGAAGCGCAAGAAGGAAGGTGAATGGAACACACCGGTTTCCAACACCAGGCACTGATCTACGAGGACGCCGAGGAGTACCTGGAGGGCGCCGTGCCCTACCTGCAGGCGGGGCTCGACGCCGGGCAGCGGATCCTGGTCGCGGTCGGCCCGGCCCAGACCGAGCTCCTCAAGGGCGAGTTCGACGCCGCGGCCGAGGCGATCGAGTTCGCCGACATGCGCGAGGTCGGGCGCAACCCCGCCTCGATCATCCCCCTCTGGCGCGACTTCGTCGACGAAAGCGGCGGCGCGCCGGTTCGCGGGATCGGCGAACCGGTCTGGGCGGCCCGGACCCCGGCCGCCCTCGGGGAGTGCCAGCGCCACGAGTCCCTGCTCAACCTCGCCTTCGACGGCGGCCCCGCCTGGGACCTTCTCTGCCCCTACGACGCCGCCACCCTCGGCGAGGAGATCCTCGACCTGGTGGGCCACTCCCATCCCCGCGTCTGCCGCCACGGCCGCAGCGAGCCGAGCCCCTCGTTCGTCCGCGAGCCGGACTGGTTCGGCGGCGGGCTGGCGCCGCCGGCGGCGACGCCGACGACCCTCTCCTTCGGCATCGGCGGCCTCGGCGAGGTGCGGCGCCTAGTCGCCGCGGCGGCCGAGCGGGCCGGGATGGACGCGCGCGAAACCGCCGACCTGGTGATCGCGACCAGCGAGCTCGCGGCCAACAGCGTCATGCATGGCGGCGGCGTCGGCACCCTGCGCCTCTGGCAGGAGGACGGGCGGCTCCTGGCCGAGGTCGAAGACCGCGGCTGCATCGAGGAGCCCCTGGTGGGGAGGATCCGCCCTCCGATCGACCAGGAGGGCGGGCGCGGTCTCTGGCTCGCCAACCAGCTCTGCGACCTCGTCCAGATCCGCTCCGGCGGTGGCGGCACCGTCGTCCGGCTGCACATCCTCGACGCCGAAGCCGCGTTCGTCTGAGCGGGCGCCAGCGGGAGGCGTGGGGATGACGGCCCGCGGGTAGCTGGGGGCATGCCAGACAACGATCCCCAGACTCAGCTCGTCAAGTACCTGACCGACGTCCACTCGATCGAGGAACAGGCCGCGGTGCAGATGCGCCGCGCCCCCGACCTGGTCGAGGGACCGCTCGCCGAGGCCTTCCGCCGCCACCTGGGGGAGACCGAATCCCAGGAGCAGCGCGTCCGCGAGCGCCTGGTGGCGCACGAGGCGTCCCCCTCGAAGCCGAAGGACGTCGCCGGCGCGGTCGGCGGCTTCGGCATGGTGCTCTTCGCCCGCTCGCAGCCCGACACCCCGGGCAAGCTGGCGATGCACGCCTTCTCCTACGAGCACATGGAGGTGGCCGCCTACGAGCTGCTCGGGATCGCCGCCCGCGAAGCCGGCGACGAGGCGACCGTCGCGATGGCGGCGGCGATCGCCGACGAGGAGCGGGAGATGGCGGGTCGGATCGCCGCCTGCTGGGACGACGCGGTCGAGCAGGCGCTCGCCGAGACCGGGGCCGACGACCTCGGCGCCAAGCTCGACACCTACCTGGCCGACGTCCACGCGCTCGAGGGACAGTCGCAGAAGCTGCTCGAGAAAAGCGCCGGGATGGACCTGCCGGAGGCCCTTCGCACCGCCTTCGAGCGCCACCTCGCCGAGACCGAAGGCCACTTGGAGAAGATCGAGCGCCGGCTCGACGAGCGCGGCGCCACCCCCTCCGCCCTGAAGGACGCGGCTCTGCGCCTCGGCGCCCTCAACTGGGGCGTCTTCTTCGCCGCCCAGCCGGACACGCCGGCCAAGCTCGCCGGTTTCGCCTACGCGGTTGAGAACCTCGAGGTCGCCGCCTACGAGCTCCTCCTCCGGGTCGCCCGCCGCGCTGGCGACGAAGAGACGGTCGCCGTGGCCGAGTCGATCCTCGCCGAGGAGAAGGCAGCCGCCGAGGCGGTCGCCGACCAGTGGCCGGTCTCGATGAGCGTCGCCTAGGCGCGCGGGAACGCGCGTCGGGTCGCTGCCAGGTGCAGCTCCTCGACCTCCTGCCCCTGGCGGTCGGCGCGCTCGGCGAGGGCGTGGAAGTCGAAGCCGTCGAGCGAGTCGCCGAAGCGCTCCTCGAGGGCGTTCCAGAGCTGCATCTTGCCGCCGATCCCGGAGGCGAGGATCTCGAGCTCGAGGACGCGGCTGAGCGGCGAGTAGCCGCGCAGCTGGCCGTTCAGCTTGAGGCGGCCGAGGCGCTCGGCCAGCCTGGCCAGGATTGGTTTGACCGGGTCGCGCTTGACCTCGAGGCGGTCCGTCAGCCGGACCAGCGTCTCCCGGTCCTCCTCGATTTCGCCGCAGAGCCGCGCCAGCGGCCCGCCGAACTCGGCGTCGCCGGCGTTGCTCGACCGCAGGCGGCGGGCCAGCTCGACTCCGAGCGCGGCCCCCGCCAGGTGGTCGTTGAGGTAGATGGCCAGATAGCGACCGTGGTCAGCGCTCGTGGCCATCGCTGCGGTTAGGCCTCCTCGTAGGGGTCTTTCTCCCCGGCCAGATGCAGGGCGCACTCTTTGGTCTCGCTGAAGTGCCGTTCCTGGATCGGCAGCGCCCACTCGACCAGTTCGGAGACGGGCTCCTCGCCGGCCTGCTCGTTCAGCTTCTTCAGCACCGCCCAGTGGCCGACCTCGCCGGCCTCGGCCATCGTCATGAACTCGAAGCCGTCGAGCCCGTCGGCGTCGTCGCCGAGGTAGGTCTCCATCATCTCTGAGGCCTCGCCTTTGGTCTCCTTGGCCTTTTCGAGGATCGCCGTCTTCTTGCCGTCGCGCTGGTCGGCGACCTCGGTGCCCCGGCGCGCCGTCTCCGCCGCCTCCTCGCGCATCTGCCGCAGCTTCGAGGCGACGTCGTCGTCTTCGACCAGGCCCTCGACCTTCTCGGTGGCTTTCTCGGCCGCTTCGGCGAGGCCGATCACCTCCGCAAGCTTCTCCTCCAGGGTCGTCAACTCGGCCATCGTCGTCCTCCTCTGTTCGGGGTTGGCGGTTGCCGTCTTCCTACCCGAGCCAGACGTGTTCGAAGCGCAGGCCGGCGGTGGTGGGGTGGAGGAGACCCATCGAGGCGCGGGGGGCGCGGCGGCGCTCGGTCGGGCTGCCCGGGTTGAAGATCTGGAAGCCGTTCTCGCTCTCGTGCAGGGGCAGGTGGCTGTGGCCGAAGACGACGGCGTCGGCGTCCGGGAAGCGGACCCTCATGCGGGCGAGGCGACCCTTCGCCGGCCCGGCGTCGTGGAGGACGGCGAGCGTACGCCCGCCGACCTCGACCTCGAGTGACTCCGGCAGCTCGCGCCGCAGCTCGGCGTCGTCGACGTTGCCGTGGACGCCGAGCACGACCGGGCAGAGGCCGCGCAGGTCCGCCAACACCGAAGCCGCCGAGAAGTCCCCGGCGTGGATCACCGCATCGGCCGCGCGGATCCGCTCCACGCAGGCCTCGGGCAGCGCCCGCCGCCCCTTTGGCATGTGCGTATCGGAGAGAACTGCGATCACGAGGTTGCGTTTTGCCACCTGTGAGGTGGCGAACTGCAGGCTCGGAGAATCACCCCGCCGCGGCGAGCGACGCGTCCTGCTCGTAGCCGAACTCCGCGAGCGCCGGGCCCATCGCCTCGTGCATCGCCTCCTGCTCGGCGGGGCTGAGGTTGTCGCGCCAGCCGCCGGGCCGCGCCTGGCGCATGAAGCGGTGCCGCCCGCGGGTCGTGCCCGGCTGCCGCTCGAAGCGATGGGCTTCGACCACCACAGGGACCCGGCGCCGATCGACGCCGACCATCTCGCAGATCCGGCCGACCCACGCCTCGGTCTCGCCGCGCAGGTCCTCGTAGCGGATCTGGATGCGGTCCCCGGGGCCCCGCGCTTCATACGCCCTGCGGACCTCGCGGCTGCGGAAGGCCCAAACCTCGGAGAGCCAGCGGATCAGCGGGATCCGCCCCTCCTCCGAGACCGAGAAGGCGCCGCCCGGGATCGCCCAGGAGCCCTCGCTGTAGGCGTCGAGCCAGGAGTCGACGACGTCGCGGCCGTCGCGGAGGAGGAAGATCACCTTCGAGCGCGGGAAGAGCTCGGCGAGGAAGGGGGCGACGTGGGACCCGGGCTCCTTCACCACGTAGGCGGCGTCGCCGGCTTGGCCCGGCTCCGCCTGAGCCTCGAAGCGCGCTTCGATCAACTGTCGCAGCGGCCCCTCCCAGGCGTGGCGGTACTGCTCGGCGAAGAAGTAACCCGGCTCCCCGGCCTTCAGCTCGAGCAGGGTGCTGAGGGGAGGCGGGTCCTCGCAGGCGGCCCAGGCGAGTGGGATCGGCCGCCAGACGCCGAGGTGGTGGCCGAGGTGCGGGTCGTCGACCGGGACCACGCCCTCGAGGTCGGCGAGCATCTTCAGCAGCCAGGTGCTGCCGCTGCGCGACGAGCCGAAGATCCATGCCAGGCGGTCTTCCCGCATGCTGGGGCGCGGCTACCCCCGGCGGTGGCGCCGTTAAACCTCAGGACTTCTTCGCGAAGAGGCCGTGGATCCCGGCCATGGCGGCGGCGAGAAAGGCGCGGTGCAGGGTCCGCCGGCGCCGCCTGCGCCAGCCCCCCTCGGCGCCGTGGGGGCCCCGCGGCTCGAGCACGTTCCCGGGCGCCGAGGGGGTCGGGACGCTGCCGAACGAGCCCCCGACGAACGCCGGGTGGGCGAGGCGGCGGTAGAGCGGCGGCACCGCGGCGTGGAGGACCTCGAGCCCCCGTCCGGCCCGGCCGTAGTTGACTTCCCGCTTCGGGTTCTCGGCGCAGAGCTCGATCCCCCGCGCCACCTCCTCGACGTCGAGGACGGGCGGGATCGGCCGCACCTGGCGGCCGGTGTAGTTGCCGGCGTGCTCGAAGATCGGCGTGTCGACCGCCTGAGGCGCGATCGTCGCCACGTGGATCTCCTCGGCGTCTACGAGTTCCCCGGCGAGGCATTCGGAGAAGGCGCGGACGGCGTTCTTGCTGACGATGTACGGGGTCACCTGCGGGCTGCTGACGCGTCCCCAGACCGAGGACATGTTGATCAGCACCCCCGAGCCCTGGCGGCGGAACCGCCGCAGCGCCGCCCGCGCCCCGTGCACCTGGCCCATCAGGTTGGTCTCGACGATCTGGCGGAAGACCTCGGAGGGGATCTCCTCGAAGCGCCCGTAGGCGATCGTGCCGGCGTTGTTGACCCAGACGTCGAGCCGGCCGAAGCGCTCGACGGTCGCGGCGGCGAAGGCCTCCACGGCGGCCTCGTCGGAGACGTCGAGCGGCTGGCAGAGGACCGCGGCCCCGGCCTCTTCGCACTCGCCGGCGATCGCCTCCAGGGGCTCCGGCGAGCGCGCGCAGAGGGCCAGCGCCGCGCCGCGATGGGCGAGCCGCAGCGCCGCCGCCCGGCCGATCCCGCTCGAGGCGCCGGTGATCGCCACCACCGCCTCCTCCAGCGGGCGCGGCACGCCGGCCTAGCCGAGCCCCTTCTCCTCGGCGGCCTTGTAGGCGATCTGGAAGAAGTCCGAAATCGTCAGCGCCGAGAAGAGGGAGGCGACAAAGCGGGTGACCCGGGGCGCGAAGACGAGGCCGACCGAGAAGGCCGCGACCACCCAGAGGCCGAGGCAGTAGGGGCAGATCAGGAGCTCCCCGATCGCCTTCTGCAGCCCGGTCCCGCGCGAGCTCTCCTCCAGCTCCGCCGGCCCGCCCTTGCCTTCGAGCTCGGTGAACGGCGCCCGCAGCGGGCTCGTCACCTTGTCCTTGGAGATCAGCCGGCTGGCTTTGTGGGAGGCGGTACCGACCAGCAGCAGGTCGCCGGGGGAGACCGCGGCCGGCAGCTCGCGCCCCTGGCGCCTGGCGATGAGCAGGGCGGCGCTGACCAGGGCGCCGAAGATGCTCATGAAGGCGAGGTAGGGGCCGAACGGGGGTCGCTCCCGCGGCTCGGCGTAGCCGGCGACGGCGGCGGCGGGTGCGTCCTCTAGCGCTGGGCTCATCGACCTCCGCTACCCGCTGCGGTGCAGGTTCCAACCCTCGCTGCTGACCGCGAGGTGGAGGGCGCCGTCGGGGCCGCGCCGCTCGATCACGAGGCCGAGCGCGATCGCCCGCCGCAGCGCCCGCCCCAGGTCGCGCGCCCCGAGCTGCGGGAATCGCTGCGCCAGCTCGCCGCGGCGACAGAAGCCGTCGTCGGCCACCGCGACGATCGCGGCGACGATCTGCTCGGGCGGCGGCAGAGTGCGGCGGCGGGACATGGAGGCGAGGTTAAGTTAGGATCGAGCGGATGCTCCGGGGCTTCGCGCCGGGGCATTACGAGAAACCAGAGGCACGGGATTCGGCTTAGGGACGAGTCGATCTACGGACCGGAACGCAATCGATCCGCAGAAAGTTCTTATCCATGCCCATCTACCGAACCGATCAATAGCCACATGCAGCGCTTCAACGTCAGTGAGCAAGACCTGCGGCCAGGCTGCAGGGACGTGCAGATCGAAGGCGAGCTCGACCTCGCCGTCGCGGGGCGGTTGGACGAGGCCCTCGCCGCCGCTGCCGCCGAGTGCACCCACGTCCTCGTCGGCCTCGCGCGCTGCGAGTTCATCGACTCCTCCGGGATCGCCGTGATCCTGCGCGCCCACACCCGGATGGCCGCCGACGGGAACCGGCTCGCGGTCTACGGGCCGACCGACCAGGTCATGCGCGTGCTCTCGATGACCGGCCTCACCGCCAACGGCCTCGTCTTCGACAGCGCCGAGGAGGCGCTCGCGGCCCTGGCGGACGACCCCTCGTAGGCCCCGGGGCCGCTCAGCCGAAGCGCGGCTCGAGGCGCTTGAAGGTCCGCCACCAGCCGTTGTCGAGTGTGGCGTGCTCGACCGCCTGCAGGATCGAACCGTCGTCGTCGTGGAGCTCGTAGCTGACCACCGGCGGCTCGGAGGCGAGGTCGACCTCGACGATCCGGGCCATCAGCAGGTAGGGCGGGCAGCTCAACCAGACCTCGCCGGCTTTTGGAACAGATTTGACGTTCGGTCTGGCCATGGGCGTTCGGTACCCCTGCATTCGACGCAGAAACCGAGACTCATCCCCGAAATTAGGGGATTGCCCGGGGCCGGCTGCGGGCTCCTCTCGCATACCTGGAGAAACCCACCGGATCGGCTTTTGTCGCGGGCGGGGGTGGCCGGAAAAGGCCGGCGAAGCTAGGTGCCCTGCCGGCGCCCGACGCCGGTGGCGACCTCGCGGACGCGCAGCGGCCCGCCGGCGGTCGGCTCCAAGGGCGGGGTCGGCGCCCCCTCGGCGTTCCGCATCCCCCGCAGGAGCTCGTCGAGTGCTTGCAGGGAGCTCGTCTCCGGTTCCCAGCCGAGCTGCTCGCGGGCGCGGCTCGTGTCCATCGCCGGCACCCCGAGCGCGAGGTCGAGCCAGCCGGGGGAGGTCGGCTGCAGGCGCAGCTTCCAGCTCAGGTCGGCGGCGGTGCGGAGGGCCCGCGCCGGCAGCGGGAAGCTGCGGGCGCCGAACAGCTCGCAGAGCTCCTCGACCCCGATTTCTGGCTCGGCGGCGACGTTGAAGGCGCCGTGGACCTCGCGGACGACGGCCTGCCGGTAGGCCTCGCCGACGTCGCGCGAGTGGACCGCCTGGAAGCGCAGGCGAGGGACGCGGGGGAGCAGCGGGATCAGCCGCTTCTGGACCAGGAAGCCGGGGAGGAATGGGCCGGCGAAGAGGCGGCGAATCTCACTCGCCGCCTCGGCCTTGAAGATCAGGCCGGGGCGGAGGCGGACGACCCGCAGCTCGGGGAACCGGCCTTCCACCTCGTCGAGGATCGCTTCCACCGCCGCCTTGTGGCGCGAGTAGAAGGAGGTGGGGATTCCCTCCACCGGCCAGGACTCGTCGACCCGCCGTTCCTTCGGGCCGGGGCTGTAGGCGCCGACCGAGGAGGCGTGGACGAGCGCCGGCACCTTCGCCGCCGCGGTCGCCTCGAAGACGCGCCGGCTGCCCTCGACGTTGATCCGCTCGGTCACCGCTTCGTCGCGGCTCGGCTGGATCGCCCAGGCGAGGTGGACGACGGCGTCGGCGCCGCTGAAGATCGGCGCCAGGTCGTCGCTGACGACGTCGGCCCCGATCCAGCGGACCTTCGGCATCGCCACCGCCGGGACGCGGCGGGCGAGGCCGATGATCTCGTCGACCCGCTGCTCGCGCCCGAGCGCCTCGAGCACGCTGGTGCCGACGTTGCCGCTGGCGCCGGTGACGACTACTCGCATCGGGTCCTCCTCACGGCTGGATCACGAACTTGATCGCGCCGTCTTCCTTCTTCTGGAACTTCTCGTAGGCCTCTGGCACCTCGTCGATCCCGATCTTGTGGGAGGCGAGGTCCTCGGTCCCGAGCGGGTCGGCGTCGTCGCTGACGAGCGGCAGGATCTCGTCGACCCATTTCTTCACGTGCGCCTGGCCCATCCGCAGCTGCACGCCCTTGTCGAAGAGCTGGAACATCGGGATCGGGTCGACCATGCCGCCGTAGACGCCGCTGATCGAGACGGTGCCGCCGCGGCGGACCGTGTCGAAGCACTGGTAGAGGGCCGACATCCGGTCGATCGCCGCCTTTTCGATCAGCTTCTCAGCGACCGCGTCGGGGAGCAGGCCGGCGGCTTTCTGGGCGAGCTCGCCGAGCGGGGCGCCGTGGGCCTCCATCCCGACCGCGTCGATCGCGCCGTCGGTGCCGCGGCCCTCGGTCATCTCGCGGATCGTGTCGGAGATGTCGTCGTGCTCTTCGAGGTCGAGGGTCTCGGCGCCGTGCTTCCGCGCCAGCTCGAGCCGCTCGGGGACGATGTCGACGCCGATCACCCGCGCCCCTTTGTGGGCGGCGATGCGGGCGGTCATCTGGCCGATCGGGCCGAGCCCGAAGACGGCGACCGAGCCGCCCTCCGGGATCGCCGCGTACTCGACCGCCTGCCAAGAGGTCGGCAGCACGTCGGAGAGGTAGAGGAAGCGGTCGTCGGGCGGGCCCTCCGGCACCTTGATCGGGCCGAAGTGCGCCTGCGGCACCCGCAGGTACTCGGCCTGTCCACCGGGAACCTGGCCGTACATCTTCGTGTAGCCGAGCAGCGAGGCGCCTTTTTCTTCCTCCCGATTCTGGGTCGTCTCGCACTGGGCGAAGAGCTGGCGGTCGCACATCCAGCAGTGGCCGCAGGAGATGTTGAAGGGGATCACGACCCGGTCGCCGGGGGCGATGTGGGTCACCTCCGGGCCGACCTCCTCGACGATCCCCATCGGCTCGTGGCCGAGGATGTCGCCCTCGGTCATGAACGGCGAGAGAATCTCGTAGAGGTGGAGGTCGGAGCCGCAGATCGCGGTCGAGGTGACCTTGATCACGGCGTCGGTCGCCTCTTCGATCTTCGGGTCGGCGACCTCGTCGACGCGGACGTCGCGGGGGCCGTGCCATACCGCTGCCTTCATTTTTTCCTCTCGTGGCTTGCTCCTCGTGTCCCCGTAGCCGGAGGGCGCGAAACCGTTAAGAGACGAGATCGAGCACTTCGCGCTCGATCTTCAGCCGCTGCTTGGCGCTGAGGCGGCCGTTGGCGCTCGCCGTCGGTCGGATCGTCGCCCCGTCGCGGTAGCGGTCGAGGACGCGGGGGTCGATGTAGGAGGCGCGGCAGACGGCGGGGGTGTTGCCGAGCGCCTCGGAGACCTGCTTGACGGCGCGGGCGATGCAGCGCTTAGCCGTCGCGTCGGAGCGCGGTTTCTCCTCGCCGGCCAGTGCGACCGCCGCCAGCACGGTCCCGTGCCAGGTGCGGAAGTCCTTCGCGGAGAACTCGTCGCCGATCTTCGCGTGGATGTAGTCGTTGATCTCGTCGGAGCGGACGTCGACCCATTCGCCGCCGGCCCGGTAGGCGAGCAGGTCCTCGGGCCCGCTGCGCCGCCTGTACATCGCCTCCAGCGCGCGGCGCGCGGCGGCGTCGCGGATCGACTGCACCCGCCGCTGGCCGCTCTTCGCCGGGAAGTCGAAGACGACCTCGCCGCGCTTGACGGTGACGTGCTCGCGGCGGACGGTGGCGAGGCCGAAGCTCTCGTTTTCGGAGGCGTAGACCTCGCCGCCGACGCGGAAAAAGCCGAGGTCGAGGAGGCGGACGGCGCAGGCCAGCGCCCGCTCCCGCGGCATCTCCTGGCGGCGCAGGTCGGCGGTGACGGCGCGGCGCAGCTTCGGCAGCTTGCGCGCGAACTCGCGCACCTGCTCGTACTTCCGTTCCGCCTGCCGCTGCTGCCAGCGCTCGTGGTAGAGGTACTGCTTGCGCCCGGCTTCGTCGTAGCCGGTGGCCTGGATGTGGCCGTAGGGGTCGGGGCAGATCCAGACCTCCTTCCAGGCGGGCGGGATCGCGAGTTCGCGGATCCGCTCCAGCGTCTCCTCGTCGCCGATCTTCTCGCCGGTCCCGTCCTCGTAGGAGAAGCCGCGGCCGCGGCGGACGCGCCTGATCCCGGGCCCGGCGCAGTCGGCGCGGCGGAGGCGGCCGCGGCGGCGGGCGGTTGCCGCAGCGCTCACCAGGCGGCGCCTCGGAGCACGAGAAAGTCGGCAGCCTCAGCCACAGCGGCCAGCTACCCAAGCCCCAAGGGGGAAGAAACCGCCCAGGCCACACCCTTCACCAAGGGCACCCATGTCACCCCCTCCCGCCGAAACCGCAAACGAAGCCGATAGTCGACCTCGTTTGCGGTTTCGCGAAAGGGAGAGGGTGATCGCGGGCTATGCCGACAGACAGCATGGGTTGGTGACCCGGGATCAGCTGGTTCGCCTCGGGTTCAAGGAGGGCGCGATCGCGCGGCGGCTGGGGACCGGGCGATTGCATGAGGTTCAGCGCGGGGTCTACGCCGTTGGAAGGCGCACGATTCCGCGGGAGGGGCGGTGGATGGCGGCCGTCCTCGCCTCCGGACCCGACGCCGTCCTCAGCCACTGGTCGGCGGCGGCGCTCTGGATGATCCGGCCGAACTCGCGCGCCGTCGTCGACGTCACCTGCCCGCGCAAGAGCCGGACCTGGTCTGGGATCCGGCGCCACCACAAAGCGCTACCGCCGGATGAGGTGACGATCCATAACGGAATCCCGGTCATCTCGGTGCCGCGGACGATCTTCGACCTCGCGGCCACCGTCTCGGAGGACGCCGTCGGCGGCCTGATCGGCGAGATGGAATTCCGCGAGCTCCGCGACGCCCTCTCGCTCTGGGACCTGCTCGACCGCTATCCCCGCCGACGCGGCTGTCGCCGGGTGCGGCTCGCGCTCGAACGACTCCGGGACGAGCCCGGCGGTCGCAAGCGGAGCCCCCTCGAGGAGCGCTTCGCTCACTTCCTGCGCGACCGCGACCTGCCCTTACCTCGCTTCAACGACCCGATCGAAGCCGGCAACAGGCGATTCGAGGTCGACTGCCACTGGCCGGGCACCAATCAGATCGTCGAACTCGACGGCTGGAAAGCCCACGGCACCCGCACCGCCTTCCACAGAGACAAGGCCCGCGACCGCATCCTCACCGCCGCCGGCTACACCGTCACCCACATCACCTGGAGCCAGCTCGACGACGAACCGGAGGCGATCGCCTCCGACCTGCGGGCGCTACTTAGCGGACGCCGGCCTCCGGCTCGATCCGGAACGCGGACCGCAGCGCGTGCGCCGGCTTGAAGAAGGTCGCGGTCTGGCTGTTCACCTGCCACGGGCTCGGCAGCATCCCGCCCGGCGCCGCCAGGAACCGGGTGAAGAGGATCGAAGCGCGACGGCAGGTGATCGCCGACTTCGCCGGGATGTAGACGAGGTACTCGCCCTTGGCGAAAAAGAGCGGGCCGACGTCGGTGCCGGCGTTGACGGTGAAGGTGCCCGGGCAGAGCTTGCCGATCGCGGTGTTTCCACCGGCGTTGGCGCCGCTACTGATGCGCTCGACGTAGATGGCCGGCAAGCCCCGACGGGCGAACGAGGCTTTGCCGGTCCCATGGGACACCACCAGCCAGGGCTTCGGCAGGTTGCCGTCCCAGTCCTGGAGGAAGCGGGCGAAGAGCCTTGCGGCGGCCTCACAGCTGATCTCGTCGTCGGCCGTCTGCAGGAAGTAGTTGCCGGCCGGCAGGTCGGCGACGCCGATGCGGTCGTCGTGCAGCACTTTGAAGTTGGGGCAGGTCCCCGCCGCGGCGGAGCCGCTTCCGAGTGACAGGATCGCCACGACCGCGATCGCGGTCGCCGCAAAGGCGGCGGAAAACCTGCGGCGGGAGGGGAGGACGCGACCCACGGCGGCGAAAGCTATCAGCGGCGATCCCTAGCATGCGGGCCACCGATGCCGGAACCCGTCAAGCGCAACCAGCGCTACATGCCTGGGCTGGACGGGCTGCGCGCGATCGCCGTCCTTGCCGTCATCCTCTTCCACCTCGGCTTCGACTGGGCGCCCGGCGGCATGCTCGGCGTCGGCGTCTTCTTCACGCTCAGCGGCTACCTGATCACCGACATCCTGCTGGCGCAGCTGAACGCCCGCGGCCGGATCAAGCTCGGCGCCTTCTGGCTCGCCCGCGCCCGTCGCCTGCTGCCGGCCCTCTTCCTGATGCTGGCGATCGTCGTCGCCTGGGTGACGATCTTCGGCCCCGCCCAGCCGGACCAGTTCCGCAAGGGCGTCGTCTCGGCGATCTTCTACGTCAACAACTGGCAGCAGATCTTCGCCGACGTCTCCTACTTCGCCCGCTTCGAAGCCGAAGGCCCGCTCGACCACCTCTGGTCGCTCTCGGTCGAGGAGCAGTTCTACATCCTCTGGCCGTTCCTGCTCCTGATCGGGGTCAAGATCGTCCACGAGCACCCGCTGCCCTCGGGGGTGCGGCCGCGGCTGGCGCTGCTGACGATCGCCGGCGCGATCGCCTCCTCGATCCTGATGTTCGTCCTCTACGAGCCCAGCTTCGACCCCTCGCGCCTCTACTTCGGCACCGACACCCGGGCCGGCGGGCTGCTCTTCGGCGCCGCCCTGGCGATGGTCTGGCCCAGCCGCAAACTCAGCCGCCGCATCGCCCCGCAGGCGCGCAACACGCTCGACGCCCTCGGCGTCGCCGGCCTCCTCGTCATCGCCCTGATGATCTGGCGCGTCGGCGAACTCTCGCCCTTCCTCTACCGCGGCGGCTTCGTGATCCTCTCGCTGGCGACGGTGCTGGTGTTGATGCCGCTCACCCACCCGGCCTGCCGCCTCGGCACCTGGCTCGGGATGCGGCCGCTGCGCTGGGTCGGCGTCCGCTCCTACGGGATCTACCTCTGGCAGACGCCGGTGATCGTCCTCACCACGCCGCAAGGCGCGGGCCACGAGGACAGCCTCGTCCGCAGCCTCCTCCAGGTAGCGGCCATCTTTGCCATCGCCGCCCTCTCCTGGCGGCTCGTCGAGGAGCCGATCCGCCACGGCGCGATCGGCCGCTTCTTCGCCCGCCGCCGCGCCGTCGGCTGGAAATGGGAGACCTTCGCGCCGCCGATGCGGGTCGCGATCGTCGCCATGGGCCTGATCCTGGTCATCGCCGCCGCCGGGATGGCGGGGCTCAACTCGACCTCGGCGGAAGGCAACAACGTTCGCGCCGAGCAGGCCCGGGCCGAGGGGACGACGAAACCGCCGCCGCTGACCAAAGCGCAGGCCGAAGACTCGACGAAATCGTCTTGCAAAGCCGTCGTCCACATCGGCGACTCGACCTCGGAGGGTCTCGACAATGCCGAATACCTGCCGATCGAATCGCAGCGGATCCCCGCCCGCTACGGCGAAGTCGGCGCCAAAGAAGTCCACATGGAGGTGACCGGGGCGACCTCGATCGAAGAGCGCTACGAAGGCAACCCGAACGCGCAGGAAGTCGCCGCGAACTGGAAGGCGGCCGGCTTCAAAGGCTGCTGGGTGCTCGCGCTCGGGACCAACGAGGCCGCCAACGTCGCCGCCGGCTCGACCGTCACCGAGGGCGAACGGATCGAAAAAATGATGACCATCATCGGCGACGAACCGGTCCTCTGGGTCAACGTCCGCTCGTTGGTCGAAGCGGGCGACCCGTACTCGAAGGAGAACATGGAGAAGTGGGACGAGGAACTGGTCGCCGCCTGCGCCTCCTACCCGAACATGCGCGTCTACGACTGGGCCTCCGACGTCAAAGACGACTGGTTCATCGAAGACGGCATCCACTTCACCTCGCCCGGCTATGCCGCCCGCGCGCAGCTGATCGCCAACGCCCTCGCCCACGCCTTCCCCGAGAAAGGCGAAACCGAAGGCGGCTCCAAGAACTGCGTGGTCAGCTAGCCGGCGGGGCCGGGCTAGCTCCCGAGGCCGACGATCTCGACCGGCTCGGGGTCGCCCGCCGGCTCGAAGCCCAGGATCCGCCCGTAGAAGTAGAGCTCGGCTTCGAGGCAGCGGATGTTGGTCTCCGCCTTGCGGAAGCCGTGCTGCTCGCCCTCGAATGGGAGGTAGGCGTAGGGGACGCCGTTGCGCTCGAGCGCCCCCGCCATCGTCTCGGCCTGGTTGGGCGGCACCACCTCGTCCTCCAGGCCCTGGAAGAGGATCACCGGCACCTGCAGGCGCTCGACGTGGTGGATCGGCGAGCGCTCGCGGTAGAGCTCGGCCTGCTCGGGATAGGGGCCGATCAGGTGGTCGAGGTAGCGCGACTCGAACTTGTGGGTGTCCTTGGCGAGGGCCTCGGCGTCGGCGACCCCGAAGTAGCTCGCCCCGGCGGCGAACTCGTCGTGGAAGGTGAGCGCGCAGAGGGTCGCGTAGCCGCCGGCCGAGCCGCCGCGGATCGCCAGCCGCTCCGCGTCGGCCTCGCCCCGGGCGGCGAGGTAGCGCGCCGCGTTCAGGCAGTCCTCGTTGTCGACCACGCCCCAGGTGCCGCGCAGCTTGTTGCGGTAAGCGCGCCCGTAGCCGCTCGAGCCCCGGTAGTTGACGTCGACGACCCCGATCCCGCGGCTGGTCCAGTAGAGGAACTCGCGGTCAAGCGCCGGGGTGGCGTGCGAGGTCGGCCCGCCGTGGCTCTCGACGATCAGCGGCGGCCGTTCTCCCGCCGGCGCCTCGAACTCCGGGTTCGTCGGCGGGTAGTAGAAGCCGTAGGCGACCTCGCCCTCGCCGGTCGGGAACTCGATCGCCCGCGGCCGCGATACGTAGGCCGCCTCGACCGGGTCCTCGCTCGAGGCGCGCACCTCCTCGGCCTCCGCCCGCGCGGCGTCGTAGACGACGACCGCCGTCTCGCGCTCCGGGCTCGCCGCGGCGAAGGCGACCCGCTCGCCCCGCGCCGCCAGGGCGGGGAAGCCGAAGGAGGTGAACGGGAGCCCGAGGTCGGTCGGTTCCCAGCCCTCCGGCTGCAGCAGCACGAGCCGTTCTTCGGCCCCGTCGGTGCGGACGCAGGCGATCGCGCCGCTCTCGAGGAAGGCGTAGGTGGCGCCGCCGAAAAGCCACTGTGGGTGGGCGTGGTCGGCGTGCTTGTCGGTCAGCTGGACCAGCGGCCCCTCCTCGCCGCTCAGCCCGGCGTCGGGCTCGCCGGCCCGGTAAAGGTTCCACCAGCCGTCGCGGTCGGAGAGGAAGTGGAGGCGACCGTCCGACGCCCACTCGGGCTGGAAGACCGACTCCTCGCGCCCGCCGGCGACCAGCTGCTCCTCGCCCGAGTCCTCCAGCGGCGCCACCCAGAGCTCGGTCCCGTCCCAGGGCATGTTCGGGTGGTCCCAGCAGGTCCAGGCGAGCCAGAGCCCGTCGGGGCTGATCCGCGGGAACGAGTAGAAGTCGCGGCCGGTGGCCAGCACCTCGGGCTCGGCGTCGCCGCCGAGCGCGAGCGAGACGATCTCGTTGACGGGTTCGGGCTCGGCGTCGCGTTCGCGCACGCAGACGATCCGGCCGCCGTCGGGGGAAGGTCGCATGTCGGCGTACCGCAGCGCGCCCGGCTCCGGCGGCTCCGGCGAGATCGGCACCGGCTCCTCGCCCAGTCGCTGCCGGTACAGGCGCTGGTCGTCGAAGCCGGCGAAGACGACGAGGTCGGGCTCGACCAGGCACCAGGCGCCGCCGCCGTACTCGTGGACCCTGGTGCGGACGTTGACCCCCTCCGGGGTCACCCGCTCCGGCTCGCCGCCCTGCGGCCGTCGCATCAGGCAGACGCGGCCGCCCTCCTCGGGCCGCCCCTCGGCCCACCAGACGGCGTCGTCGGCGGCGATCGCCGGGAAGGCCAGGCGTCGCCCCGCCCGGGCCACCGTCGCCGCCGCGATCGGCGAGCTCCAGGACCCGTAGGGGGCGACCGTCGCCACTACTCGGAGACCTCGACCTCGCGCAGGCGGTGGCTGTCGACGTCGTAGACGAAGCCGCGCACGACGTCGCGGTGGGGCAGGAAGGGGGAGGAACGCACCCGCCGGATCGACTGCCGCACGTCCTCCTCGACGTCCTTGAACGCCTCGATCGCGAACGACGGCGCGATTCCGGTCGTCTCCTGCAGCTCCATCCGGAACCCGTCCTCGGTGATCTTCTGCAGGCCGCAGTCGTCGTGGTGGATCAGCATCACCTCACGGGTACCCAGTCGCCGCTGGGATAGAGCCAGCGAACGGATCACGTCGTCGGTGATGACGCCGCCGGCGTTGCGGAGGATGTGCGCCTCGCCGTGGCCCAGGCCGAGGGCGGCGAAGACGTCGAGCCGCGAGTCCATGCAGGTGACGATCGCCAGGTGGCGCTGCGGTTCAACGTCGAGGTGCCGCTCGGCGAGGCCCTCGGCGAAGTCCTTGTTGTTCTCGAGCAGGGAGTCGATCGTGTCCATGGCGCGGCAGCCTAGCCCGAGCGCCGCGCGCGAGCGTTTCCACGCCTCTGCCCCGGGGTAGCCGCCAGGTAGATCGACCGGCGCCAAGACGACCAGAGGGAGAACGAAAGATGGAGACCAGCAGCCTCGACAAGGGCATTTTCAGCGGCGACGCGTCCGGCACCCGGGAAGAGATCGTCGCCCTGCTGACCAAGGCCTACTGGATGGAGATCGAGACGGTGATGAGTTATCTCTCCGCCTCGACCAACCTCGACGGGGTCCGCGCCCAGGAGATCCGCGAGTCCCTTGCGCAGGACATCAAAGAGGAGCTCGGCCACGCCGAAGAATTCGCCAAACGGATCAAGGAGCTCTACGGCGTCGTCCCCGGCTCGGAAGGGTTCGCGGCCGAGCAGAGCTTCCTACAGCCGCCCGAGCACCAGACCGACGTGATCCACGTGATCCGCGGCGTGATCAAAGCCGAGACCGGCGCGATCGAGCACTACACCCGGATCATCGAGGAGACTGACGGGGTCGACCCGGTCACCCAGGACATGGTGACGACGATCCTCCGCGACGAGCAGGGACATCGCCGCCTTTTCGAGGGCTTCCTGCGCGAGTACGAGTTCGAAGGCAAGGCCTGAAAGCGCCGCGGCTTCGCCGCGGCAGGGCCCGGATAAGACATGCGCTACCTGCACCTCTGCGCCCACGAGCAGTTCCCGCCCGAGCAGCTACTGCCGCAGGCGGTCGCCGCCGAGGCGGCCGGCTTCGCCGGGATCGGTTGCAGCGACCATCTGCAGCCGTGGTGGGAGCCGGGTGAGGCCGGCCACGCCTGGGTCTGGCTGGGGGCCGCGGCGCAGGCGACCGAGCGGGTCTCCTTCGGCACCGCGGTGACCCCGCCGGGGCCGCGCTACCACCCGGTCCTGATCGCCCAGGCCTGGGCGACGATGGAGTTGATGTTCCCCGGCCGCCCCTACCTCGGCGTCGGCTCCGGCGAGGCGCTGAACGAGGTACCGCTTGGGGCCGACTGGCCGACCCCGGGAGAAAAGGTCGAGCGGATGGAGGAGGCGCTGGAGATGATCCGGGCGCTCTGGGACGGGCAGCGGCTGAGCGGCGCCGGCAAGCACTTCGCGACCGACCGCGCCTACATCCACTCGCGGCCCGAGAACCGCCGCCCGCCGATCTACGTCTCCGCCTTCGGCCCCAAGGCGGCCCGGGTGGCGGGCCGTCACGGCGACGGCCTCTGGACCCTGGCCGACCCCGAGTCGGTGCCGAAGATCGTCGACGCCTACAAGGGCGCCGCCGAGGATGCGGGCCGGGAACCGGGCGAGATCGTCCTCCAGGCCGCCTTCTCCTGGGCCGCCGACGACGAGGCCGCGCTCGAGGGCTGCCGCGTCTGGAAGGGGTCGCAGCCGAAAGAGTTCTACCGGGACGAGTGGCACGACCCGCAGGCGATGTACGAGGAGGGCGAGCGCCAGGTCTCCGACGAGGAGCTGAAGGAAAGGCTGATCATCGCCGCCGACCCCGAGGTCCACGTCGAACGGATCCGCCAGGTCGAAGCGATGGGAGCGACGACGGTGGCGCTGATGAACAACTCCGGCGCCGACCCGCTGGGAGCGGTCGAGGTCTACGGGAGCAAGGTGCTGCCGCGCCTCCACGGCTCGGCCTGAGGGCCGGTCGCCTAGGCTGCGGGCGATGGAGCTACGCCGGATCGGATCTGTCTCTTCGCCGCTGCGCGAGCGCGAGGAGGCACCCAAGCAGGGAGACGAGGGAGCTCCGGAGGCGGTGCTGGAGATCCTCTCCGAGTTCGAGCCCGCCCTGGAAGGGATCGAGGCGGGCGAGGAGATCCTCGTCTTCACCTGGCTCGACCGCGCCGATCGCGACGTCCTCTCGGTCCATCCGCGCGGGGACGCCGGGAGGGCGGAGACCGGCGTCTTCGCCACCCGCTCGCCCGATCGCCCTAACCCGGTCGGCCTGCACCGGGTGCGGGTGCTGGCGATCGACGGACCGCGCCTGCGGGTCGCCGACCTCGAGGCCCTCGACGGCACGCCCGTGGTGGACCTGAAGCCGGTGCTGGGGGAGGTGGGCGAGAGATGAGCGCGACCGCCAACGACGTCGAGATCCGTCCCGCGACCGAAGCGGACGTGCAGTTGCTCTTCGACCTGATCCTCGAGCTCGCCGCCTACGAGAAAATGGCCGACGAGGTCGCCGGCGATGCCGAGGTGCTGCGCCGCTCGCTCTTCGAGCAGAAGGCGGCGGAAGCGCTGCTTTTCGAGACCGCCGACGGCGAAGCGGTCGGCTACGCGATCTTCTTCACCACCTTCTCGACCTTCGAGTGCCGCAGCGGGATCTGGCTCGAGGACGTCTACGTCCGGCCCGAGCACCGCCGCGGCGGCATCGGCCTGGCGGTGATGGAGCACCTCGCCCGGCTCGCGGTCGAGCGCGGCCATGTCCGGCTCGACTGGGTGGCGCTGGAGTGGAACGAGCCGGCCTTGAACTTCTACGAGAAGCTGGGGGCGCGACGGCTCGACGACTGGAAGCTGCTACGGCTGGAGAAGGACGGGATTCGAGCCTTGGCCGAGGGAGACGTCTCCTAGCGGGCCCGAGAGCGGAAACGTTTCAAGCACCCTCAGCGAGCGGGACACCCGGCTCCAGGTCTCAGGCGGAAGGCCGAGCTTCGGGATCGCCTCATCCACATCCCGCTTGGCTCGCGGGCTGACGATTATCTGTGCCACTCAGGCCAGCTCGTCGAGCGGAGTGCCTTCGCCGCGGCGCGCTTGGGCCATCCCCTCCTGGGTGCGCTCCCAGGCGCCGGGGATGGCGTCGAGGATCTCCGTGATGCGACCCGCATCCGGATCGGCGTCGTCCAACGCCGTCGAGAGGAGCGACCTCGCCAGCGTCCCCTCCTGCACATGGGTCCGCTCCGCAAGTCTCGCGAGCTTGCGGGCGTGGTCTTCATCCAAGGTGACGTTGATGCGCTTCGGGCTGGCGGCCACGAACCGGAGCATTACACAGATCTACACGCCTCGTGCTTTCGACCGGCGGATCAAGAGCTCCTTCTCTCGCTCGTTGCTCGCCAGCTCCGCTGCTTTCCTGAACTCGGCTGCGGCCTCTTCGGTGCGCCCTGCTTTTTCGAGCAGGTCGCCGCGGACGCTGGGGAGGAGGTGGTATTCGGCCAGCGCTGGGTCGTCCTCGATCCGGTCGAGCAGCTCCAGGCCCGCCTCGGGGCCGAAGGCCATGCCGAGGGCAACGGCTCGGTTGAGGTCGACGATCGGAGAGGGGGCGATCTGGGAGAGGGCGTCGTAGAGGGCGGCGATGCGGACCCAGTCGGTCTCCTCGGGGCGGAGCGCGCGGGCGTGGCAGGCGGCGATCGCCGCCTGCAGCCCGTAGGGGCCGAGGGGGCCCGGCAGGGCTTCGGCCCGCTCCAGCGCCCGCCGGCCGCGCACGATCAGCAGCGGGTCCCAGCGCGCCCGGTCCTGGTCGAGGAGCAGCACCGGCTCGCCGCCGGGGCCCTGGCGCGCCGCCAGCCGTGAGGCCTGGATCTCCATCAGCGCGACCAGGCCGTGCACCTCGGGCTCGGCCGGACAGAGCCCGGCGAGGATCCGGCCCAGCCGCAGCGCTTCCTCGCAGAGGTCCCTGCGCACCCAGTCCTCGCCCGAGCTCGCCGCGTAGCCCTCGTTGAAGACGAGGTAGATGACTTCGAGGACGGCGCCGAGGCGCTCGCCGAGCTCGGCCCCCCGCGGCACCTCGAACGGCACCTTGGCGTCGCGCAGGGTCCGCTTCGCCCGCACCAGCCGCTGGGCGACGGTCGGCTCGGAGCTGAGGAAGGCGCGGGCGATCTCACCCGTCGTCAGGCCGCCGAGCAGCCGCAGGGTCAGCGCCACCCGCGCCTCGCGTGAGAGCAGCGGGTGGCAGCAGGTGAAAATCAGCGCCAGTAGGTCGTCGCCGATCTCCTCGTCGGCGGCCGCCTCGAAGTCGGAGCGCTCCATTGCGAACAGCGCCCCGGTGTCGTGGGCCACCTCTTCGCGCTTGCGCTCGTAGGTCTTCTCCCGCCGCAGCCGGTCGATCGCGCGGTTCTTCGCCGTCGCCATCAGCCAGGCGCCGGGGTTGTCCGGAACGCCGTCGGCGGGCCACTTCTCCAGCGCCGCCACCAGCGCGTCCTGGGCCATGTCCTCGGCCAACCCGACGTCGCCGGTCATCCGCGCCAGGCCCGCGATCAGGCGGGCGGACTCGATCCGCCAGACCGCCTCGATCGCGCGCGTGGCCTCGGTCACGTCCCGCTCAGGGCCCCTCGTAGGCGTCCTGCACCTCCTGCGGGAAGTCCTCCATCTCGAAGACCCGCCGCACTTCGATCCGGCAGTTGCTGTCCGGGCAGCGGCTCGCCCACTCCAGCGCCTCCTCCTTCGAGCGGGCCTGGATCAGCCAGTAGCCGCCGACGACCTCCTTCGTCTCGGTGAAGGGCCCGTCGGTGACCGTCGCCTTGCCGTCGGCGTCGAAGACGACGTTGCCGCCGTCGCTCGGGGGTCGCAGGCCGTCGAGCGCGAGCAGCATGCCGGCCTTCTGCAGCTCCTCGTTGTAGCGGCCCATCGCCGCCACCGCCTCCGGGGTCGGCTCCCAGTCCTGCTCCTCGATCTGCGGGTACATGAACATCATGAAGCGCATCGGGTCCTCCATCGTCGGGGGCGGCTGTCCCGCCCTTTTACCTCAACGACGAACGGGCGCCGCCGAAATCGACAGGCCCGGCGCTACTCGTCGCGCGGGGTGATGCGGAAGATCGAGACGACCTCAGCCTGATGGGCCTCGGGATGGACGACGTAGGCGCTGGGGCCGCCGCCGAACCAGCCGGAGGCTTCGTTGTCGCCGACGAAGACGCCGGGGTGGCGGTTGCCGTCGCCGTCCTGGACCCAGACCTTGTCGCCCTCTTTGAAGCCGTGCGCGATGACCTCGTCGCTCATCGGCCGCAGTCTATGCCCCCGGGCAGCGGCCGAGTCGCCGCAGCTTCGCCCGGTAGACCCGCATCGAGGGCCGGCGCCAGTCGCCGTGGGTCTGCCGGCGCAGGCTGCGGACCCGCTCGCGGTGGTAGGGGGAGGCGAGGCTCTCGGCGTGGCCGATCACGTCGCGCACCCGGATCCCGAAGCGGCAGCGCAGCCAGCGGGTCAGCCGCAGCGAGGCGCGCAGCTGTCGCCGGTCGCCGAGGACGTCGCCGTCGCCGTAGCCGACGTGCTCGACCCCGATCGCGGTCCAGTTGAGGCCGACGGTGTGGCGGCAGCGGGTCCGCAGGTTGACGAGCCGGAAGATCTGCCCCGAGTCGGCGACGACGAAGTGGGCGCAGACGTTGGGCAGCTCGTGCAGCTCGGGGTCGGGGACGTCGCGGGCGAAGGCGTTGCGGACGGCGGCGGCGCTGCTGCTCTGGGCCATGTGCTCGACGATCACCCGCGGGCGGCGCAGCCGCCACGTTCGTTCGCCGTAGTGGCGCTGCGAGTAGTCGGCCATCTCGTGCTTGCGCTTCTGGCCGAAGGGGATCGGCCAGACCTCGATCGGCGGCGGCTGGGGGGCCGGATGCAGGAGCGCCGCCGCCAGCGCCAGCAGTGCGAGTCGCATCTACTCAGTTTCGCGGAAACGGCTTTGGGTAGCTCAAAGCCGATCACGATCGACTAGAGGAAGGCGGAAGTCGCAATGGCGGAGATGAACGAGCGGGACGCGAAGCTGGTCCAGTACCTGAGTGAGGCCTACGGCAAGGAGCGCGAACTGGAGACTGCCCTGCAGGCGCACATCGCGATGACCGTCAAAGGGCCGTACAAAAAACGGCTGCAGCAGCACTTGAAAGAGACGAAATCCCACGCCAAGCAGGTCGAGCGCAGGATCAAGCAGCTCGGCGGCGGCGGGCAGACGCTGCAGACCGCGGTCGGCAAGCTGACGGCGGCGGCGAAGGGCCCGCTGCACATGATCCGCGGCGACGGCGAGGCGGAGAAAATGTTGAAGAACGCGAAGACGGAGTACTTCAACGAGCACGAGGAGATCGCCACCTACCTCGCGATCGAGACGCTGGCGGAAAAGGTCCGCGACTCCGAGACGGCGAAACTGGCCCGCGCGATCCGGCGCGAGGAGGAGAAAATGGCCAACTTCCTCCAGGGTCAGATCAAATCGCTGACCGGCGCCGTCGTCCGCGAAGACGTCCCCGCCGCGCAACGCCGCACCGCCTCGAAACGGAAAGCGAAAAAAGCGTCGAAAGGGCGGACGACGAAAGCCGCCGCGAGGAAACCGGCGCGGCCGAAACGATCGACGGCCAAAGCGTCTTCGCGAAGCAAAAAAACCGGCCGCAAAAAAGCCGGCGCCAAACGCTAGGCGCCGACCGCCAGCTCCCGCGGCGCCTCGGACGGTGCCGCGGGCTTCTGCGGGCGGACGGCGAGGACGACGAGGTCGTCGCGGAGCCGCCCGGAGCTGCGCCCGACCGCGTCCGCGCCCAGGCGCTCGGTCACCTCGGCAAGCTCTAGCCCGGCCAGCGCCTGCAGCATCTCGGCGAACGCCTCCGGTCCTTGGTGGGTGGAGACGGGCCCGGCCTCGAGCCAGCCGTCGGTGCAGAGGGCGAGGGTCTCGGTCGAGCCCAGCGTCCGCTCGTGCCGCTCCACCTTGGCCTCCGGCCAGGCGCCGAGGACCGAGCCCCCGCCCAGGAGCTGCGGGCCGGTCTCGCCGGCGAGGACCGCGGGCGGATGTCCGGCCGAGGCGAGGGCGACGTGCCAGGCGTCCCCGTCGCGCCGCAGCCGCGCCAGCAGCGCGGTGGCGAAGTCGTTGAGGCTCTCGCCGGTCAGCAGCAGCTCGTTCACCCGTCGCAGGACCTCGTCGGGCTCGGCGATCTCACGCACCAGCCCGCGCACCGAGTGGCGCACGGCGACCGAGACGCCCGCCGCGGTGCTGCCCTTGCCGGCGACGTCGCCGACGAGGATCCAGCAGCCGTCCTCGGTCGGCATCACGTCGTAAAGGTCACCGCCGACCTCGATCCCCTCGCCGGCGGCCTCGAAGACGACCGAGATCTCCAGCCCCGGGACCTCGGCTGGCCGCGGCGGCCGCAGCCCCCGCTGCAGGTTCTTGGCGACGCGGTCGCGCTCGCGGTAGAGGCGGGCGTTGTCCAGCGCCAGGGCCGCCCGTTCACCGAGCTCGGAGAGGAACTCAAGGTCTCCCTGGTCGTAGCGGAGGTCGTTGTGGCCGTGCAGGAAGGAGAGGGCGCCGATCGTGCGCCCGCGGGCGACCAACGGCACCACGGCGGCCGAGTTGTAGCCCGCGTCGTGCATCAGCTGCAGGTGGTCGGGGCCCTGGGAGATCTTGTCGACCACCTCCGGGGCCTTGAGGTCGCGCCAGACCATCGGCTGGTTCAGCCGCAGCACCTGCGCCACTGGGTGCTCGCCGCCGGGGTCAAGCGGCTTCTCCCGCCGGATCCGTTCCAGCCGCGCCGCCATCTCCGGGTCGGCTGCGGCGACGACGCTGTCGCCGAGCCAGCCGTCCGGGCGGCAGAAGTCGATCAGGCAGAGCTCGGCTAGCTCCGGCACCGCGGTGGAGACGATCGTCCGCGCGGTCTCGGTCGGGTCCAGCGAGGTGTCGAGGAGGCGGCTGGCGGCGACGAGGAACTCCTGGGCGCGGCGGCGGCGCACCTCGTCGGTGATGTCGCGGGCGACGACCGAGGCGCCGATCAGGCCCCGCATCGGGCTGCGGATCGGCGAGACCGTAAGGGAGACGGAGATGCGGCGGCCGTCCTGGCGGATTCGCTCGGTCTCGTAGGTTTCCAGCCGTTCGCCCCGCTTCACCCGCTCGAGGATCACTTTCTCCTCGTCCTTGTGGTCGGGGGGCACGATGAAGGAGATGTGGCGGCCGATCGCCTCCTCGGAGCTGTAGCCGTAGAGTCGGCTCGCCGCCGGGTTCCAGGTGGTGACAATCCCGTCCAGGTCCTTGCTGAGGACCGCGTCGTGGGTGCCGCGGACGACCTCGGCCAGGTGCTGGCGGAAGCGCTCGGCTTCGGCGCTCTTCGCCTCGGCGCGGCGGCGAGCGATGAAGGCGCCGAGCTGGTCGGCGAACCCGGTCAGCAGGCCCAGCAACTCTTCCGACTGGGCTTCGAAGGAGGTGGTGTGGAACTCCGCCACCGCCAGCACGTCCTCCGGCGCTCCGATCGGCACCGGGATCGCCAGCGCTGCCGTCAGCCCCAGTTGCGCCGAGACCTCGAAGCGGGGGGTGGGGGTCGGGTACTCGCTGTACTCCGGCGCGAGCGCGATCTGCCCGCTCGCCCAGGCGTCTCCCGGCAGCCCGGTGCCGCGGTTGAAGGTGAGCTCGCGGCTGCGGCGCCAGAGGGCTCGCGCGTCGAGGTCCGGGGTGCTCCAGCCGGCGACCAGCCGCAGCGGCTCCTCCTCGCCGACGACTTCCCACATCCCCCCGGCCTCCCACCGCAGCAGGTCGGCGACGATCTCGATGAAGCGGGGCGCCACCTGGTCGAGCGACGCGCCCTGGATCAGGCACGCCGCCAGCTCGCGCTGGCTTTCCAGATAGCGCCGCAGCTCCAGTTCCTGCGGCTCGTGCATTCGCCTCAAGCTACCCCTTCGCCGGGGTGACTACTCGCGCACCACGACGGTAAAAACCGTTTTACGGTGTGGCCGTGGGGTACTGGCTCGAGCAACGGGTTTGTACGAAAGGGAGAAGGAGAACTCATGTTCCGTTGCGACAACTGTGGAAGCGGCTTTTCGGCCCAGGCGGCCTCGTCCTGGACTTCCTGCCCCCGCTGTCTGGCCAAGGAGAGGGTCCAGGTCCCCCTCAACTTCGAGCTCGGCTGGCAGCGACAGGAGGAACGGGGGCAGGACGAAATCCGGGTCGAGAAGACCTCCGACGCGCGCGTCGCCGCTCGCTGAGCGGCACGTCGCGGATCGTTTCGCCGCCTCGGGCGAGGGGTAGCCGAAAGGCAAGCCAAGAGACCCGAACCGAGGAGAGGGAAGAACATGTCCGAGCGTCTGCAGGGGAAGAAAATCGCCTTCTTGACCGCCAACGAGGGGGTCGAGCAGGTCGAGTTGACCGAGCCGCTGCGCGCCGTGCGCGAGGCCGGGGCAGAAGCTGAGCTGTTGGCACCGGAAGAGGGACAGGTCCAAGCTTTCAACCACCTCGACAAGGGGGAGCGCTTCGACGTCGACCGCCTCGTCGGCGAGGCCGACGCGAGCGAATACGACGGACTCGTCCTCCCGGGCGGAGTGGCGAACCCGGACCAGCTGCGGACCGAGCCGAAGGCGCTCGAATTCGTCCGCGAATTCTTCGCCGCCGGCAAACCGGTCGGGGTGATCTGTCACGGTCCCTGGACGCTGATCGATGCCGGCGTCGCCAAAGGCAGGACGCTGACCTCCTGGCCGAGCCTGGAGACCGATCTCCGCAACGCCGGGGCCGAGTGGGTCGACGAGGAAGTGCATGTCGACCAAGGGCTGGTGACGAGCCGCAAACCCGACGACCTCGAGGCGTTCAACGCCAAGATCGTCGAGGAGTTCGCCGAGGGCGTGCACGAGGGGGAGCGGCAGTAGGCAAACGCCGGCTCCGCCGAGGCCGGCGAGGAAGGAGGACGACGATGCCACCACGCGGCGTGAAGAAAGGCAGCAAGAGGGACCGCCAGTACCGCCACGTCAAGGAAAGCGAGAAGGAAGCGGGCCGCTCCGAGCAACGGGCCGAGGAGATCGCCGCCCGCACCGTGAACAAGGAAAAGGCCCGGTCGGGGGAGTCGGGCGCCAGCTAGCCGACGACGCCGAAGTAGTTGTCGACAGCGCCCCGCCGCGGGGCGCTGTCTAGAAGCTGCAGGCAGCCGTGCTGGACCAGGACCTTGGCGTGGTAGGCGACCACGTCCTGCCGCGCACCCAGTTGCTCCGAGAGCTGGTGCGAGCTCGCGACCCCGTCCCGCAGGGCCCGCAGGATCTCGATTCGGATCGGGTGCGACAGCGCTCTTGGCGACGGCGAATCGATCGGGGGAATTTCTCCCATTCGCGGGTTCTCGACCAGCCTCAGCGCGATACCGATTCCGCAAATAGCGGTGCGAAGTCGAGGTCGGCGATCGATTCGACCACCTGGGAGGCGCCGGCCTCCCGCAGCTCGGCCTCGGAGAAGCCGCCGGTGAGGACGGCCAGCGTCGCCAGTCCCGCCGCCGTCGCGGCCTTGACGTCCCAGACGGAGTCCCCGACCATCACCGCCGGGTCCTCGCCGCCCGCCTTCTCGATCGCCGCCTGGACGAGGTCCGGGGCGGGCTTGGTGGCCTCGACGTCGGCGGCGGTGGTCCAGCCATCGACCAGCTCGCGGGCGTCCAGCAGGTCGAGGTAGTGGTCGAGCTCCTCTTCCTTGGCCGAGCTGGCGAGGATCACGGTCGCGCCTTCCTCGCCCAGCCTCGCGATCAGCTCCCGCGCCCCCTCCATCGGCTCGACTTCCCCGATCAGCTCTCCGTAGGCCTCGGTCTCGGCCTCGCGGATCGCATCGCCCTGCTCGGCCTCGGCCTCGGCACCGATCAGCGCCTCGAGGATCTGGTCTCCGCCCATGCCGATGTGGCGGTGCACCTTCCACATCTGCACCCGGTGGCCATGGGCGTGGAGGGCGCGGTGCCAGGCCATGGCATGGTGGTAGTTGGTGTCGACGAGGGTGCCGTCGACGTCGAGGATCGCGTTCAGGGACACGCACGTTCAGGTACCCCCGGCCGCTGGGCGGGTAAACGAAGGCACGATGAAGGAGGTGCGAATCGGCTGCTCGGGGTGGGTCTACTCCTCCTGGCGCGAGGGCATCTACGAAGGGGTGCCGCAGGCGCGCTGGCTCGAGCGCTACGCCGAGGTCTTCGACACGGTGGAGGTCAACGCCACCTTCTACCGCCTGATCAAACGCTCGACCGTGGAGGGCTGGGTGGAGCGGACGCCGCCGGGCTTTCTCTTCGCGGTCAAGGGCAGCCGCTACCTCACCCACGTCCGCCGCCTGCGGGAGATCCGGCAGGGGGTCGAGCGCTTCTGGGAGCCGCTGGAGCCGCTGCGCGAGAGCGGCAAGCTGGGGCCGGTCCTCTGGCAGCTGCCGGGAAACTTCCACCGTGACGACGCCGTGCTCGCCTCGGCTCTCGAGCTGCTGCCTCCCGCCCGGCACTGCTTCGAGTTCCGCCACCCCAGTTGGTTCGTCCCGGCGGTAATGCGGATCCTGGAGGAGCACGGCGCATCGCTCGTGATCCCCCACGACGCCCGCCGGGATCTGCCGCAGGCGCGGCCGGTGAGGGGGGTCGCCTATCTCCGCCTCCACCACGGCGCTCGCGGACGCAACGGCAACTACTCGGCGACCGAGCTGGACCGGTGGCGGCGCCGGATCGCCGCTTGGCGCGCCCGCCGTGAGGTCTTCGCCTACCTCAACAACGACTGGGAGGAATTCGCTCCCCCCAACGCCATCGCCCTGCGTCGGGGCCTCTCATCGCCGCAGCCGGTGTAGGCGCCGGGCTCACGGGTAGTGGGCGTCTATGTCACCGATCAAGAGCACCCTCGCCCGCAAGGCGGTCAAGGCGACCGCCAGACACAGCGCTCGCGGCGCCGCCTCGAAGCTGAAGCGGGATCCGCTGCGGGCCGCGACCCTGCTCGGCCTCGGTGGCGCCGTCGGCGCCACCGCGGGCTGGATCGCCGGCCGCTCGGCGGTCGGCGACGCCCCTGCCGGCACCGGCTCCTAGCCGAGCCGGCCGGGGCGGCTTCGACTCAGGACGCGAGGCGCGAGCGCAGCATCTCCTTGCCCTGCTCGGCGCCCTTGCGGCTGGTCTCCTGTGCGCGCCGGAAGAAGTCGGCGAGGTCGGAATCGCCCTCGCGGTCGGCGTCTTCGATGTAGGTGTCGAGTCGAAGCACGTTGCTGAGGCACTGCTCGACGAACCAGATGACGTTGTAGTCCTTGTCCTTGGTGCCGGTGACTTGGCCGGTCTCCTGGGTTCCCATGTCGCTCCCCTTCTGTCGCTTTCTCTTTGACTTGCGACTACCCAGCGGCGACGAGCGGGAAAACGGCGGTCGAGTTTCGTGCCTGGGCGGCAGGGGTACCCGCCCTCCATGTACGTGATACCGATCGTTCTCTTCATTCTGCTGGGCCTGATCGCGGTCGCCTGGTCGCCGATCTTCGCCCTGATCTTCTTCGTCATCGCCTTCGTCGCTTTTCTCGTTTACTCCGGCCTCAGCCGCCGCGCCGACGAGAAACTGGCGCCGCCCGAGCAGCCCGGTCGCCAGCCCCAGCACGAGGCTCAGGGCGAGACCGGGATGTGGGGGGAGAGGAAGGCCTGATGGGCGAGAGTGAGCGCGACCCGATCGCCGAGGAAGAAGCCGAGGCCGCGGCCGCGGAAGCAGCGCGGATCGGCGGCCCCGCCCCCGACGACGCGATCGAGGACCCGGCCCAGCGGCCACTGGTCGAGGGCGGCGAGGGCGAGTCCGAGGGCTTCGAGCTGGCCGAGGAGGAGCTGATCGAAAACGCCTCCCACGGCGACCAGAAACGCTTCCCCGACAGCGATGCGCCGCCGCCCGAGGAGCAGACCGAGACCGAGTTCGGCGAAGCCGACGAAGAGATTCCCCGCGACGCCGACGAGTCGATTCGCAGAGACGAGTAGGGAGGTCGAGATGTCGCGCCGAGTGATTGCGATCCTCACCGACAACCTCCACGGCTCCGAGCCGGTGGAGCAGATCCTCGCCAACGCCGACAGCGACGGGGTCGACCTGCGGGTGGTCGTCCCGGCGACCGAGGCGAACGTCCTGCGGCACACGATGGGCGACGTCGACGAGCCCAAGCAGGAAGCCGAGGAGCGGCTCGAGCGGGCGCTGCGGACGCTGCGCGAGAACGGGATCCAGGTCAGCGGCGAGGTCGGCGACCCCGACCCCGTCCAGGCCGCCCAGGACGCGCTGCTGAAAGCTCCCGCCGACGAGGTCCTGATCTTCGAGCACTGCGAGGAGCAGTCGAAGTGGTACGAGGAGGGCCTGCTGGAGAAGGCACAGGAAGGGATCGAGCCGCCGCTGCGGGTGATCTCGGTCGAGACCGGCGACGACGATCGTCCCGATCACGTAGTCAACGTCGAGAAGACCGGCCAGGGGACGGTCAACCCCCTTGCCGACCGGGAAGTCGCCGGCGGGGCCTACATACCGGGCATGACCCGCTCCGACCTGGCCGGCATGATCGCCGGCATCGTCGGCACGATCGTCGTCGCGATCCTCGCCGCGGCGGTCGCCTCCGGCAACGGCCATGAGACCGGCTGGGAAGCGGTTGCGATCCTGATCGCGATCGGCGTCGCCCTTGCCAACCTCGCCCACGTCGTCGGGATCGGGATCTTCGAGAGCATCGCCTACCGCGGCGGCTTCGCCAAGTTCTTCCGCACCCTCGCCCTCGTCTTCACCCCCGCCGCGATCCTGATCAACCTGGCGATCCTGATCTTCGCCGGCGACTGAGAGCGCCCGTCAGTCCCGCCGGGTTTCGGCCGTCGCCGGTTCCGAGCGCCGCAGCGCCTCCAGGACCTCCTCGGCCAGCTGCGAGCCGTCTTCGGGGCGCAGCGGCGTCGCGTCGACGCGGAAGACGACCCCGTCGCCGTCGAGCTCCTCGAGCGAGACGCTCGGTTTGTAACGCGTCGGGACGGTGATCGCCTGCAGCAGCCGGTCCTCGATCTCTTTCGGGCTGGCGTGGACGGGAAAGCGGACGCGAACGTCGACCTTGTCGGGCTCGCGCAGCGGCACGACCACCAAGGTGAGGAGGACGTTGTTGGGGACCAGCAGCCGGTCGGCGCCTTGGCTCAGGGTCGTGTAGAAGAGCCCGAGCGAGGAGACCGTCCCCTCGAGCGAGCCGGCCAGGGCGCCGCCGACCAGGCGGACCCGTTCGCCGACCCGGAACGGGCGCGTGCTCTGCAGGACGATGCCCGCGAAGACCCCGCTCATCGCCTGCTGGGCGGCGAGGCCGAGGAGGACTGCGGTGAAGGCGCCACCGACGGCCAGGGTGCCGGCGTTGACGCCGGCGATGCGGAGGGCGAGGATCACCACCGCGGCCGTCGCCAGCAGACGGACGACGAAGCCGGCGGTTCCCGCCGTCGCCGGGTCGAGTCGCCGGTAGAGGGGCGGCGAGAGGCCGCGGACGAGCCAGTGGGTCGCCGCCGTACCGACGACGACGAGGACGAGGATGGTCCCGTAGCGGACCCACTGCCCGTGACCCGGCGCGATCTCGTGACGGTTGTAGTAGACGAAGAGCGTGCCGGCGATCGTCAGCAAGGCCAGCAGCAGCCCGCCGAGCTGCCGGCGCGAGAAGCGCGGCGCCAGCTCGTCGCCGAGGCCGAGGGAGTGCCAGGCGTGGCTGCGGGTCTCAAACAGCTCCCGTGGGAGCCGGGGACGGCGACGCGGAGGGGGGGACATCGGGTTTCGGCTACCCGCACGCGAGGGTCGCCATGCAACTGGACAGACATTCCAGTTACGGGTCGGGACCGACGCCATCCCGGCCGACCCGTAGAGGGGGACTCAGGAGCTGATCGCGGCCAGCGCCTCGTCCCGGGTCGTGTGGACCGGGATCGAGAGCTCGAGCCCGGTGATCTCGAGCACGCGGCGAACCTGCTCGTTCTGGCTGCAGATGACCAGGCCCCGGCCGTTTTCCCCGCTGGCGAGCCGCTGCCAGGCTCGCACGATCAAGGCGATGCCGGTCGAATCGATGAACTCGCACTGCGAAAGGTCAATTAGAACCGAGGCGTCGCCGTCCTCCAGCGTCTCCTCCAAGGGACCCTCGAGCTCGGGGGCGGTGCTGAGATCAAGCTCGCCACGGACAAAAATCGTCCGCACCCCCTGTTCAACGTCTCCGACCTTTACCTCAAATGGAGCTGGACTCACGCCTCGATCCTACCGCAGGAGGCTATGTCAGCCGCACGCTGTTTTGCGCCCTCGTGGCAGGGGTAAGCAGGCTTTGATGCGAGGCAGAAGGTTATGCTCGCGATTCCGAATATGAGCCTCGATGTTCCTGGGGGCAGGCTGGCACTTTGAATACCTCAACCAACGATCGCTCGGGGCTCCAAATGTCCCTTCCGGCGCGAGCCGAGAACGTGGCTGTGGTCCGGCACGCGCTCGCCGGTCTGGCCGAGCGACTGGGAATGGACGAGGTGTCTCTTGCCGATCTGAAGACGGTCGTCACCGAGGCCTGCATGAACGTCGTCGTTCATGCCTACCCGGACGAGGCCGGGCCGCTCGAGGTCGAGGCCGAGCCGCTCGACGACGTCATGCGGATCCGGATCGTCGACCGCGGCGTCGGCTTTCAGCCCCGCCCCGACGTCGACTCGCCCGGATCGAGCCTGCGGATCGGCCTGTCGCTGGTCGCGACCCTGAGCCGGAACTTCACGATCAACGGCAGCTCCGAAGGCGGGACGGAAGTGACGATCGACCTGCCGCTCGCCCATTCGGGCCCCCCACCGCACGTCCACGAGGACATCGAGGTCGAGCCGGCCGTCAAGGAGGTGAGGATCTCCGCCTCCGATGCCGCCC
>DASTZP010000003.1:0-31622 GCA_035764245.1 Solirubrobacterales bacterium | reverse complement strand
CTCGGCCTTGCCGTTGGTCTGAGGCCTATAAGGGCGGGTGAAGAGGTGGCGCAGGCCGAGCTCGGCGCAAGCTTGGGCGTGCAGCTGGGAGCGGTAGCAGGCGCCGTTGTCGGAGAGGACGCGCTCGACGGCGATCCCCATGCCCTTGAGCCAGGCGACGGCGCGCCGCAGGAAGCCCGCCGCGGTGGCCCCCCGCTCGTCTGGGAGGACCTCGACGTAGGCGAGACGGGTGGCGTCGTCGACGCAGACGTGGACGAACTCCCAGCCGGTGGCGCCGAGCCGCTTGGGTCCGACCTTCTCCTGGCTCTGGCGCCGACCGGCGCCGAGAACACGATGCCCGGCGCCCCTGCGGCCAATGCGACCCAGCTTCTTGACGTCGACGTGGATCAGCTCGCCGGGTCGCTTGCGCTCGTAGCGGTTTGGCGGCTCGGGTGGCTCCAGCCGGCTGCGCTTGCCGAGTCCGATCCGCGCCAGCCACCTCGAGACCGTCGAGAGCGCCATCCCCAGCACCTCGGCGATCTCCGCCGCTGTCATCCGCAGCCGCCGCAACGCCTCGATCGCCTCCAGACGGTCGGCAGGCAGACGCGAGGGGACCCGCTTCGGCGCCGAGCTGCGGTCGAGCAGCCCCACCTCGCCTTCTGAGCGCCAGCGGCCCAGCCACTTGCGGGCCGAGCGCTCGCTGACGCCGGCGGCCTCGGCCGCCGCCATCAGCGACCAGCCCTCCTCTTCGATGCGGCGCACGAGCAGCTTGCGGCTGTTCGGGCAGGTGCGGGCGTTAGCGTGGATTCTCATCCGGTGTCCTCCTTGATCTGGGTGGGTCGCACCCCCAGCCTTCAAGGAGGCCCGGATGAACAACGTTGTGAGGAACTACACCTAGCCGACGCTCGCTCCTCCCTAGGCTTTCCCCATGCCCCTGATTCTCGTCCTGCTCTTCATCGTCGTCCCGATTGCCGAGCTCTACGTGATCATCCAGGTGGGGCAGTGGATCGGCGTCGTGCCGACCCTGGTCCTGCTGCTGGCCGACGCGGTGCTCGGCTCGATGCTGCTGAGACATGAGGGCCGGAGCGCCTGGCGGCGGTTCAACGAAGCGCTGGCGGCGCGGCGCTTCCCCGGCCGCGAGGTGGCCGACGGGGCGCTGATCATCGTCGGCGGCACCCTTCTGCTGACGCCTGGCTTTATCACCGACGTCTTCGGCCTCTTCCTCCTGCTGCCGCCGACTAGGGCGATCGCGCGGCGGCTGGCGAAGCGACTGACGATCGGCCGCTTCGCCGTCGTCGGGGTCGGGGGCGTGGGACCTGACCCGTTCGCCGGGCCGCCCGGTGGCGCCGGCCCCCGCCCCAGCCGCGACTACGACTTCGAGGGCACCGCCGAAGAGGTCCCCCCGCAGGAGAACGGGGAGCCGCGCCTGCCCCGCAGCGACCGGGGATGACCGTGGCGGCCGGGGAGCGGCAGACGGCACGGCTCCTCCTCCGCCCGCCGAACGCCGACGACCGCGCCCTCTACCACGCGCACTTCACCCAGCCCGAGATCGAGCGCTGGCTCCGCCCCTCTCCCCTGCCCCCCTTCAGCGCCGGCGCGGTCGACGAACTCGTCGCGGGCGACCAGGCGCACTGGTCCGACCACGGCTTCGGCCCCTGGCTCCTGATCGAGCGAGAGACCGGCGCCTTCGCTGGCCGCGGTGGCCTCCACTGGACCACGGTCGAAGAAATGGCGATGGTCGAGCTCGCCTGGAGCGTCGAGCCGGCCATGCACGGCCGCGGCTACGCGACCGAGATGGCGGAGGCGGCGGTCGCCCGGGCGAGCGAGATGCAGATCGAGGAGCTGGTGGCGCTGGTGCTGCCCGCGAACGCCCCCTCGCGCCGGGTGGCCGAAAAGGTCGGCTGCGAGCGAAGCGGCGAGGTCACCCACGCCGGGCTGCCGCACCTGCTGTTCCGGCTGCGATTGGTGATTTAGCCCGGCTATAGGGCGGTCAACTCACCAATCGCTGCTCAGTAGACCATCCGCCTCCACCACATGAAGCGGCCAGAATCGAAATCCCCCTTGTAGCAGCGGGCAAGGGAGGCCGAGCAGACCCAACCAGGCGGGACCTCTCCTCGAATATTGGCTCTGTAGACCCTTCTGGCCGCACGGCAGCTCACGCGATGGGCGTGAATCGGGACGCCGTCGATCTTCCCGCAGGCGCGGTTTACGCCCTGGGCTCCAGCCGGGGCCGGAACCAGCCAGACAGCCACGAACATCATCGCCGCCAAAGCGGCGACTGAAGGTCTATGCATGCCTAGAAACCGAGCGCGAACTTGGCGTCCTCGGACATCATTTCCGGGCTCCAGGCGGGGTCGAAGACCATCTTCGGGTGCACGGAGGTGACGCCGGGGAGGTCGCCGACGAACTCGCGCATCTGCTCGGAGACCTGGGGGCCGATCGGGCAGGCGGGGGTCGTCAGGGTGAAGGTGACGTAGACCTCCGAGCCCTCGATGTTGACGTCGTAGACGAGGCCGAGGTTGACGAAGTCGAGGCCGAGCTCGGGGTCGATGACCTCCTCGAGCACCTCGTAGACGTCCTCCTCGGTGAGGATTTCGTCGCTGGTCGCGTCGGTCGGTGCGGGGTTATCGCTCATTGCTGCATGGTAGCCGGGACCTCAGCGCGGCTCCGGAGGCGGTCCGTCTCCTGCCGGCGCCAGCTCCAGCTGGTACCAGCCGACGTCGTGCCAGGCGCCTTCCTTGAAGCCGATCTCACGGTTGAGGCCGACCTGCTCGAAGCCGAGGCTCGCGTGTAGGCCGACGCTGGCCTCGTTCGGCAGGGTGATTCCGGCGCAGGCCGTGCGGAAGCCGCGCTCGCGGAGGCGCTCGAAGAGGGCCATGTAGAGAGCGCGGCCGACGCCCTGGCCGCGGGCGACGTCGGCGACGTAGACGGACACGTAGGTGCTCCAGCGGTAGGCAGGGCGCTCGTTGAAGGCGGTCGCGTAGGCGTAGCCGACCACCGCCCCCTCCCGCTCGGCGACCAGCCAGGCGTGGCTCGCCCCGTAGCGCTCGATCCGCGCCGCCATCTCCCCTTGGTCGGGCGCCCGTTCCTCGAAGGAGACGGCGCTGCCGTCGACGTGCGGCGCGTAGATCGCCGCGCAGGCGGCGGCGTCGCGAGCGGGGTCGGCGTCTCGGATCCGCGGTTCTGACATGAGGGCGGCAGAGGTTATGGGACCTATAGGGGCCATAACCTCTGCCGCGCCTCCGCTCGATCATTAGGCTGGCGGGCATGAGCCGAGGGGAACAGGTCGTGCGGCGGTCGATCGGGATCGTCTTCTCCGACGGCGGCCTGCTCGCCCTCACCGCCAACCTTCCGGAGGGCGCGGAGGGCCACGGGGAGGAGGAGGTCGCGGCGGTCCTCTGCGACCCCGACGGCGCCCCCCTGCAGTTCGAGGAATCGCTGCTTTCGACCGAGTACGGCGCCGACGGCGTCCAGCGGCGGGCGACGCTGGAGCTCTGGCCCGACACCGAGGGGATGCGCCCCCTGCGCGGCGCCGGGACCCTGATCAACTCCGTCTCCGTCCGCCGCCAGAGCCTCGACTCCGAGATCGCCTTCTTCCGCTGGTCGGTCGAGGGGCGCGAGGGGCTCGGCACCTACGAGGTCGCCCGCGCCGCCGTCGATGGCTGAGCCGCCGACCACCGACGTCACCACGATCGTCTCCGACTTCGGCGGCGTCCTGACGACGCCGCTGCTCGCCGCCTTCTCCGCCTTTCAGGACGACAGCGGGATCTCGCCCGAAAGCCTCGGCAAGGCGATGCGGATCGGGCTGGAAGAGGGCGAGGAGATCCCCCTGTTCGCGCTCGAGCGCGGCGAGATCAGCGAAGACGAGTTCATCGCCGGGCTCGAGGACGGGCTGGAGGCGGTCCTCGGCCACCGCCCCCACCTCCACCACTTCCGCCACAAGTTCTGGGGCGCGCTGCACCCGAACGAGCCGATGATCGAGCTGATGCGGGAGCTGAAGGCGAGCGGCCTGAAGATGGCGATGCTGACCAACAACGTCCGCGAGTGGGAGCCGATCTGGCGCTCGATGCTGCCGGTCGACGAGATCTTCGAGGAGATCGTCGACTCCGCCTTCGTCGGCTGCCGCAAGCCCGAACCGCGGATCTACGAGCTGACCCTGGAGCGGATCGGCTCCCCGGCCGGATCCTGCCTCTTCGTCGACGACCTCCGGGTCAACTGCGAAGGCGCCGAAGCCGCCGGGATGAGCGCCGTCGTCTTCCGCGAGAACGAGCAGGCGATCGGCGAGATCCGCGCCGCGCTCGGCCTGGACTAGGCCCGCTCGCGGTCGGCGGACCGGGCCCCGTTGCCGCCGGGGGCCGGCGCTTCGCGCCAGCGGCGGGCGAAGGGGAGGCGCCAGCTGTGCGGGGCGATCAGGGCGCCGATCTCCGTCGGCCCCCACGACCCCTGGGGGTACGGTTTCACCGGGGGCGGGTCCTGCAGCAGCGGTTCGGAGACTTCCCAGAGACGCTCGATCCCCTCCGCCGTCGTGAACAGCGTGCGGTCGCCGATCATCGCGTCGCGGATCAGCCGCTCGTAGGCCTCGACGGTCTCGTGGCGGTACCCGGTTTCCTCCAGCGAGAACTGCATGCTCGCCTTGTCGAGCACCATCCCCATCCCCGGCCGCTTGCCGTAGAAGGAGAGCGAGACGCGCGAGGACTCGTCGAGGTCGAAGGTGAGGTGGTCGGGACCGTAGCGGCCCACCCGCGAGTGCTCCGGGAACATCGCGTGCGGCGGTTCGCGGAAGGCGATCGAGATGATGCGGGCGCTTTCCTCCATCCGCTTGCCGGTCCGCAGGTAGAACGGCACCCCGCTCCAGCGCCAGTTGTCGAGCTCACAGCGCAGGGCGACGAAGGTCTCCGTGCTGGAGTTGGGATCGACCCCCTCCTCGTCGCGGTAGCCCTCGTACTGGCCGCGCACCACCTGGGCGGGGTCGAGCGGCTGCAGGCTGCGGAAGACTTTGTTCTTCTCCTCGGTGATCGGCATCGGCGCCAGCGCCGTCGGCGGCTCCATCGCGACGAACCCGAGGATCTGGAAGAGATGGGTGACGACCATGTCGCGGAAGGCTCCGGTCTTCTCGTAGAAAGCGGCGCGGGAACCGACCCCGATCGTCTCCGGCACGTCGATCTGGATGTGGTCGATGTGGTTGCGGTTCCAGATCGGCTCGAAGAGCCCGTTGGCGAAGCGCAGCGCGAGGATGTTCTGGGCCGCCTCTTTGCCGAGGAAGTGGTCGATCCGGAAGACCCGGTCCTCGTCGATCACCTCGTGGACCATCTCGTTCAGCTTGCGGGCGCTGGCGAGGTCGGTCCCGAACGGCTTCTCCATGATCACCCGCGAGCGCTCCGAGAGCCCGCAGGTCTTCAGCATCTGGATCACGTCGGGCGCGGCGGTCGGCGGCACGCTCAGGTAGTGGAGGATCTGCATCTGCGGGCCAAGCTCCCCTTCGGCCCTGTCGACCGCTTCCTTCAGCGCCTTGGGCGCCTGCGAGTGCGGCACGTAGGAGAGCCGGCAGGAGAACTCGTGCCACTCCTCGCCGCCGAAGGCGTGGCGGGCGTGCTCGCGGCAGGCCTCTTCGGCGATGCCGCGGAAGCGGGCGTCGCTGATCTCCTCCATCGAGACGCCGATGATCCGGAACTCCGGCATCAGCCCCGCCTGGAACAGCCGCAGCAGCCCCGGCAGCAGCTTCCGCCGCGCCAGGTCGCCGGTGGCGCCGAAGATGACGATCGCTTGCGGGGGAACGTCCACTAAGACGAGGGTAGCCTCGCCGGAAGCTGCCTAAACAAAAGGCCGGTCTGGAAGAGGGCGAGTAGCTAGTTGTCGCTGCCGGCGCGGTCCCAGACGTAGAGCTCGAGCGCCTCGGCGGCGAGCTCCATCAGGCGCGGCGGGCCGAGCAGGCCGAGGACGAGCTCGAGCGCGTCCTCCTCGGTGACGCCGGAGTCGACCGCCTCCTCGCCGCGGAAGCCGGCGGCGAGCTTGAGCGCCTCGCGGCGGTTCTCGCCGAGGGAACTGAAGGAGGCCATGAGGAAGTCGCGGTTCGGGACGGGCTGGCCGGCCTCGAGCGAGCCGTGCCAGGCAGCCAGCATCGAGAGGTCGTGCTCGTCGAGCTCGGCGATCGCCTTCGCGTAGTGGACTTCGAGCTCGGACTCCGGGATCTCGTCGACCCAGGCGCGGACCGCCTCGCCGAGTAGCTGGCGGCGCGCCTCGCGGCCGACGGAGTCGGCGATGGCGCGGATTGCGTCGGCGGGGTCTACGAAGCAGAGGGACATCAGCTGGCGAGGAATTTAAAGACGGCCTACGACGTCAAAAGATGCCCGCAAACCCCCCAGTTTGCGGGGTCGCCCCGGGAGCGGCGGAGGCGGCGCCGGAGCCGTCCCTAGGCTCGGACGGGTGCCGCTGAAGCTGATCCAGGGTCCCCCCAACTCGGGCCGCCGCGGCGTCGTCCTGCGCGCCTTCCGCGCCGCCTCCGAGCGCGAGCCGCTGCTCGTCGTCCCCACCGCCGACGACGCCTTCGACGTCGAGCGCGAGCTCTGCGCGACCGACGGGCAGGGCGGGACCGTCCTCGGCGGCACGGTCCTCACCTTCCGCGGCCTGGCCGCGGATGTGGCGACGGCCTGCGGGCGGCCGCCGGCGCCGACGCTGAGCGCCGCCCAGCGACTGCGGGCGATCGCCGTCGCGCTCGAACGTCGCCGCGGCAGTCTCGGGCCGCTGCGCCGCTCCGCCGGGCGCGAGGGGTTCGCCGGCTCGCTCTCGACCCTGCTCGACGAGCTGCAGTCGGCCGGGCTGACCCCGGCTGACGTCGAGGCCGGCGCCGCGACCCTCGACCACTCCGCCTACCTCGCCGACCTCGGCTCCCTGTTCGCCGCCTACGAGGCGATCCTGGCCGAGGTCGGGCGCGGCGACGCGCACGCGGTCGCCACCGAGGCGATCGCCGGCCTGCGGGAGCGGCCGGAGGCCTGGCAGCGGCCGGTCTTCGCCTACGGCGTCGACGACCTGACCGGGAACCAGCTCGACTTACTGGCGGCGCTGGCGGCGGCGAGCGAGGTGACGCTCGCGGTCTCCTATGAGGAGCGCCGGGTCTTCGCCGGTCGCACCCGTTTCCTCGAACGCCTGCGCGAACGCGTCGGGGTCGACGCGCAGGAGACGACCGCGGCGGAGAGCGCCCACACCGACAACCCGGTCCTCTTCCACCTCGAGCGCAACCTCGGCGAGCCGGGCGCGTTCGCGCACGCCGAAGGCGACGGCGTCACCCTCCTGCGCTCGGCCGGGCCGCGCGGCGAGGCGGAGGCGATCGGGGCCGCGGTCGCGCGGCTCCTGGACGAGGGCGCGGACCCGGGGGAGATCGCGATCGTGCTCCGCGACCCGGCCCGCCGCGGCCCGCTGATCGCGCGGGTGCTCGAGTCCTACGGCGTCCCCACCGCCCTCGAGGCCGAGGTGCCGGTGGCGACGACGGGCGTCGGCGGGGCGCTGATCGCGCTGCTCGAGGCCGAGCACGGCAGCGGCCGCGCCGGCGACGCCCTCCGCTGGCTGCGCGGGCCCTCGGGCGCGCGCCCGCACTCGGTCGACTGGCTGGAGCGGGCGGTCCGGCGCGAACGCACCCGCACCGCCGCCGAGGTTCTCGCGCTCTGGTGCGAGCGCAACGACCTCCCGCGCGACCTCGCCCGCCTGCGCGAGGCGGAGGGGCGGGCGTGGACCGAGGAGCTGAGCGCGACGGTGACGAGGATGGCGGCGCGGTTCGTCGAGGGCGAGGGCGACGGCCGGCCCCCCGGTCCCGGCGCCCGCGCGGAGCTGCGGGTCGCGGCCGAGATCGCCGCCGCCCTCGCCGAGCTCGCCGACCTCGGGTCGCTGGCGCCTTCGCCGGCGCAGCTGATCCCCTTCCTCCGGGAAATGCGGTTCCGCCTCTGGAGCGGACCGGTCGGCGGCAGGGTGCGGATCGCCGACCCGCGGCGCCTCCGCGCCCTGCGCTTCGACCACGTCCTCATCGGCTCCCTGCAGGACGGGGAGTTCCCGCGCGGGGGCGGCGGCGACCCCTTCCTCTCCGACACGCTGCGCGAGTCCCTCGGCCTCGAGCCGCGCCGCGAGGAGGAGGTCGAGGAGCGCTACCTCTTCTACAGCAGCGTCTCCCTCGCCCGCCGCAGCCTCACCCTCTCCTACCGCGAGTCCGACGACGCCGGCGCCGCCGAAGCGCGATCGCCGCTGATCGACGACGTCCTCGCCCTGCTCGATCCCGAGGCGGTCGCGGAGGGCGGGCGCGGCTTGGCCGAAGTCGCCTTTCCGGCGGGCGAGGCCCCCTCGCTCGAGGAGCTGGCGCGCTCGCTGGCCGCAGCCGGGCCGGGCGCCGACCGGCCGGCCCTGCTCGCCGCCGCGGGCGCCGAGGCCACCGCCAGCGACGCCGGGATCGAAGCGCGGCTGCGCGCCGCCGAGTCGGCCGAGCGCGCCTCGCGGGCGCCGGGACCGCTGCGGAACCCGGCCGTCCTCGAGCGCCTCGGCGC
Source organism: Solirubrobacterales bacterium (assembly GCA_035764245.1). GTDB lineage: Bacteria > Actinomycetota > Thermoleophilia > Solirubrobacterales > 70-9 > VAYN01. Next base: position 23,118 of record DASTZP010000003.1, on the reverse strand, counting down.
CCGCCGCCCCTTCGGCGGCACCACGCTGGAGCGCTTCGACGTCTGCTCCTACATCTGGTTCGTCGAGCACGAGCTGCGCCCCCTCCCCCTCGACCCCATCCCCGACGCGCTCGTCCAGGGCGGGCTCGTCCACAACGCCCTCGACCGCCTCTTCGGCGAGCGCCCCGGCGGCGACGTGCGGCCCCGGCCCTCGTCGGTCGCCGCCTGGAAGGCGAGGGCGGCCGAGCTGGTCGCCGAGCTCGCGGCAGCGGGCGAGCTGGGGACGAGCGCTCAGGAGCGCGCGATCAAGCGCGGCGCCGAACGGCTGCTGGCCCGCTTCCTCGACGAAGAATCGGAGCGGGAGAGCGCCTTTGAGCCGGTCCTGCTGGAGGCGGCCTTCGGCGAGGGCGAGGAGAACGACCGCCCCGCCCTCGCGATCGACGACTGGCTGCTGCACGGCGCAATAGACCGCGTCGACCGGGCCGCCGACGGCCGCGCCCTGATCCACGACTACAAGGTCGCCGGCCGGGTGACCCCGGTCGCCAGGTTCGAGGAAGAAGCGAAGCTGCAGCTCCCCCTCTACGCGCTCGCCGCCGAAGAGCAGTGGGGACTGACGCCGGTCGCCGCCCTCTACCACCCGCTGCGGGGGACGAGGGACCGCTCGCCGCGCGGGTTCGTCCTCGACGAGGACCGCGACGACCTCGGCTCCTACCCCCTGGTCAGGACCGACGTCCTCGACCGCGAGGGGTTCGAGGCGGAGATCGAGAACGCGCGGGCGCGGGCCAGCCGGATCGTCGCCCGCATGCGCGGCGGCGAGATCGCCAGGGACCCGGGGCCGCGCGAGGGCCTGCGCAACCACGACGTCTGCCCGCGCTACTGCGCCCTGGCCCCCGTCTGCCGCCGCGACCGCACCCCCGTCGTCGACGAAGAACGCGAACCGGAGGAATGGTGAGCACGGCGACCGAAGAGCGGACCGAGCGCCGACCGACCCCCGAGCAGGAGGCGGCGATCGCGGCCTCGGCGCCGCGGGTGCTGATCGAGGCCGGAGCCGGCAGCGGCAAGACCGGGGTGATGGTCGACCGCTACTGCCGCCTCGTCTGCGACCAAGGGGTGGAGCCCGAAGCGGTCCTGGCGATCACCTTCACCGAGAAGGCGGCGGCGGAGCTGCGCGAGCGCGTCCGCACCGAGCTGGGACGGCGCGCCGGCGAGGGCTCGGCCCGCGCCCAGGAGCTGCTGGGGGCGATCGGCGGCGCCTGGATCACGACCATCCACGGCTTCTGCCACCGCGTCCTGGCGGCGCACCCCGTCGCCGCCGGCGTCGACCCGCGCTTCTCGGTCCTCGACCCGGCGGAGGCGGAGCGCGCCGCCCACGAAGCCTTCGACGAGGCGCTCGAGGAGTTCGTCGGCGAGGGCGACCCGGGGCGCGAGGAGCTCGTCGCCGCCTACGGCAGCGAAGCCCTGCGCGAGATGATCGTCGGCGCCCACGAAGAGCTGCGGAGCCGCGGCGCCCGCGCCCCGCGGCTGCCCGAGCCGCCGCCGTCCGACCCGGCTGCGGCCCTGCGCCGTGCCGCCGAGGTCGCCGCCGCGGCCCTGGCCGAGCTCGGCGAGAAGAGCAAGGCGCGGCCGCTGGTTGAGCGGGCGGTGGAGCTGCTGGCGGCGCGGGGCGAGGAGATCGGGGTCGACGAGCTGGCGAGCCTGCGCAGCAAGAGCACGGCGAAAGGGATGGACGAGTACTGCGAGGCGATCGACGCCGCCCTCGCCCGGGTGGCCGAGGCGGGCGAGGGCGGCGCCGCCTACGGCGACGTCAAGGAGCTGCTGCGGCTCTTCGCCGGCGGCTACGAGGAGGCGAAGGCGCGACGGCGCGGGCTCGACTTCGAGGACCTGCAGCTGCTGGCGGCCGGGCTGCTCTCCCAGGATGAGATCGGCCGCAGCTACCGCGCCCGCTTCCGCCACGTGATGATCGACGAGTTCCAGGACACCAACCGCCTGCAGCTGCGCCTGGTCGAGTCGCTGCGGGGACCGGAGACCAGCCTCGTCGTCGTCGGCGACCTCCTGCAGTCGATCTACGGCTTCCGCCACGCCGACCTCGACGTCTTCCGCGAGCAGCGGGCGCAGATCGACGCCGACCCGCGGGGGCAGGTGATCGAGCTGAGCGGCAACTTCCGCTCGCGCCCGGAGGTGATCGGCGCCGTCAACGCCTTCGGGGCGGAGCTGATCGGCGACTCCTACCAGCCGCTGACGGTCGGGCTCGCCCCCGAGGGGCCGCCGCCGGGCGACGGCGCGCCCGCGGTCGAGCTACTGCTGACCCGGAAGCCGGGCTGGGAGGACTTCGACCTCGAGCCCGCCGTCGACTCCGGCACCCCGCCCCACTACCTGGCCGAGGCGCGCGCCCTCGCCCAGCGCCTGCGCGACCTCGTCGACAGCGGCGTCGAGCGCGGCGAGATCGTCCTCCTGCTGCGCGCCTTCACCCACCTCGGCGCCTACGAGGACTCGCTGGCGCGGGCGGGGCTGCGCCCCTACGTGGTCGGCGGCCGCGGCTACTGGTCCCAGCAGCAGGTCTCCGACGTCTGCGCCCTGCTGGCGACGATCGCCAACCCGCTCGACGACCAGGCGCTGTTCGGGGCCCTCGCCTCGCCCGCCTGCGGCGTCACCCCGGACACGCTCTGGCTCCTGCGCGCGGCCGCTGGCCGCTCCCGCCACGTCTGGGGCGCGGTCACGGCGCTCGCCGGCGGCGAGAGCGAGGGGCTCGCCGAGCCCGAGCGGCTGGGCGACGTCGAGGCCGCCGACGCGGCCCTGATCGGCGCCTTCGTCGAGCGGATCGAGGCGCTGCGGCGCCTCGGCACCCGGGTGCCGCTGGCCGAGCTGATCGACCGGGCCGTGAAGCTGACCGGCTACGACCTCGCCGTCCTCCTCAAGCCGGCCGGCGAGGCCCGCTTCGCCAACGTTCGCAAGCTGATGCAGATCGCCTCCGAGTTCGAGGCGGCCGAGGGGCGGGACCTGCGCGGACTGCTCGACTACCTCGCCTTCCGCGAGGTCGCCGGCGAGGAGGCCGAAGCGGCGACGGCCGCCGAGGACCACGACGGGGTGCGGATCATGAGCATCCACCGGGCCAAGGGGCTCGAGTTTCCGGTCGTCGCCGTCGCCCACCTCGACCGCAACCTCACCTCCGGCGGGCGGGCGCCGCTGCTCACCTTCGGGCGCGACGGCGATCCCCGGATCGGGATGCAGTGGCGACGGCTCGGTGCCCGCTCGATCAACCTCTTCTCCCACACCGAGCTCTGCGAAGACGAGAACGAGCGCGACGCCGAGGAGGGGCTGCGGCTCTTCCACGTCGCCGCGACGCGAGCGCAGGAGCGACTGATCCTCAGCGGCGTCGTCGCCGAGAAGGCGAACGGGCTGCGGCCCTCGACCTCGGCCCTGGAGCGGATCGTCCGCGGCTTCGAGATCGATCGCGACGAGGACTCGACGGTCTCGATCCCGCCGCCGCGCCCGCGGCCGGGCCTGGAGCTGGAGCTGGAGCTGGAGCCTTCGACGCTCGAGGTCCGGGTGAGCGCCCCGAGCCCCGAGCGGGTGCGCGAGCTGACCGCGGTCCGGCCCGCGCCGGGACGCGAGGCGGAAGCCGCCGCCGGCCCGGCGCCGCTGCGCAGGCCCGCGGGCTCGACCGTCCCCAGCCGCCCCCTCTCCTACACCGCGATCTCCGCCTACGAGGAGTGCGCCTACCGCTTCTACATGGAGCGGGTCCTCAACCTCACCGCCCCCGAGACGCGCAGGAGCGATGGCGAGGAAACCGCCCCCTCGGCACGGGAGGAGCGAACCGCGCGCGGCGCCGCCGTCCACGCCCTGCTCGAGTGGAGCCAGGCCAACGACTGGGCCGAGCCGTCCCTGGACCTCGCCGAGCGCCACGCCGAAGCGGCCGGCTTGACGCCGAGTCCGCGAGAACGGCTCTCCAAGGACCGTTCTCGCGGACTCGGCGAGGATCTGCTCCAACCGGTGCGGCAGTGGATCGAGTCTCCGCTGCGGGAGCGGATCGCTGCCGAGGCCACGCGGGTGCGGGCCGAGGTGCCGCTCCTGCTCGGCGTCGGCGGCACCGTCCTGCGCGGCTCGATCGACCTTCTCGTCGAGCGCGAGGGCGCCCCGCCGCTCGTCATCGACTACAAGACCGACCGCCTCGACGGGGCCGATCCCGCCGAGCGGGCCGAGCGCTACGAGACCCAGCGCACGATCTACGCCCTCGCCGTCGCCGAGGCGCTCGGCGCCTCTGAGGTCGAGGTCGCCTACGTCTTCCTCGAGCGCGCCGCGGAGCCCGCCGCCATCACGCTCGACGCGGCGGCGATGGCGGCCGCCCGCGAGAAGCTGGCGGGAACGATCGCCCGCATCGGCCGCGGCGAGTTCCCGGTCGCGGCGCCGGAGCGGCGCGACTGGTCCCTCTGCCGCGGCTGTCCGGCGCTACGCGGCCTCTGCAGCGGCCCTTCAGCCCCCGGTCTCGGAACTGACCTCAAGGCGGGCGGCGAGGTCGTCGAGCCGTAGCTCCTTCAGGCCCTCGCCGACCTCGTCCAGCTCGCCGGCGCAGTAGTTGACCAGCTCCTTGCCCTCCTTGCAGAGGTCGAGCGTCTCGCGCAGGCCGGCCTGGCCGGAGTCGAGCCGGTCGATGATCTCCTCCAGCCGCTCCACCGCGGCCTCGTAGCTCTCAGGTCTCTCGTTCAACGTCTCCCTCGGTTCTTGCCCGCACGCGCCCGTCGGCGAATCGCAGTTTGACCTCCCCGGCGGCGGCCGCGGCGGCGGCGGTCGTCACCGGCTCCGCGGTCGTGGCCTCGACCAGGGCGTAGCCCCGCTCCAGGGTGCGCTCCGGTTCGTGCGCCCGCAGCGTCACCGCCGCCCGGCGCAGCGCTTCCCGTCGTTTCTCCATGTCGGCGCCGACCGCGCGGCGCCGCGCCCGCTCCAGGACCACCGTCCCGATCCGCCGCTGCGTGGCGACGCGCTCCACCAGCCCGCGTTCGGAGGCGGCGCGGATCTCGCGGATCTTCTGGTTCAGCTTGCCGCGCTCGCGCTGCAGCGCCCGCGCCGGGCCGCGCGCCAGGGCGCCGAGGTGCCGCGAGCGGGTGCCGACCGCCCCCTCGCCCGCCCGCCGCAGCGCCAGCGCGCAGCGTTCGAGGCTGCCCCGCGCCGCCAGGCAGTCGAGCGGCACCGCCGCCTCGGCGGCGTGGGTCGGGGTCGAGCAGGCGACGGCGGCGACGTCGTCGATCAGGGTGCTGTCGCGCTCATGGCCGACGGCGCTGACCACCGGCACCCGCAGCATCGCCACGGTGCGGCAGAGCGTCTCGTCGCAGAAGGCCCAGAGGTCGGCGAGGCTGCCGCCGCCGCGGGTGACGACGATCGCCTCCACCTCCGGCCGCGCCGCCAGGTCCTGGATCGCCGTCGCGATCGCCGGCGCCGCCCGCCGGTCCTGGACCGGGGCGAAGGCCCAGATCAGAGTCCCCTCCCAGCCGCGCCGGGCCAGCCCGGCGACGAGGTCGCGCCGCGCGGCGCCGCTCTCGGCGGTGACGACGCCGATCGTCTTCGGCAGCAGCGGCCGCCGCAGCTGCCGCTGCAGCTCGAACAGGCCCTCCGCCCGCAGCTGCTTGCGCAGCGCCTCCAGCCGCGCGATCAGGTCCCCCTCGCCGGCCAGCCGGACATGGGTGGCGCGGAAGGAGAAGCTGGGCGAGGCCTGGCCGCCGCCGGGGTAGTAGTCGGGGCCGCCGGCGATCACCACTTCGGCGCCGTCGCGCAGCGCCCCATCCGCCAGCCCCGCCTTCTCGAGGTCGTTGAGCCAAATCGCGCAGGGGACGGCGCCGTCGCCGTCGCGCAGCTCGAAGTAGGCCTGCACCTTGCTGCGGCTGACGCCGGTGACCTCGCCGATCAGCTGCACCCGCGCCCGCTTGCGCATCTCCTCCTGGAGCTTGCGCGCGTAGGCGCCGACGGCAAAGGGGCCCGGAAGGCTCATGCGGGACAGGCTAGAGGGCGCCCCGGGTGCGTCAGAGGGCCTTCTGCCAGCGCCGGGCCCAGGACTTCAGCTCGCGCAGGGCGGGGTCGAGCTCGCGGCCGACCACGGTCAGCGAGTAGGTGACCCGCACCGGCGTCCCCGCTTCGACCCGCCGTTCGACCAGTCCTTCTTCCTCCAACTCCCGCAGCCGCTGCGAGAGCAGACGGTCGGAGAGCCCGGGGATCGCCTTGCCGAGCTCCGCGTAGCGCTTTCCGCCGTCCGTAAGCGCAAAGACGATCGCGCCCGTCCAGCGCTTGCCAATCAACTCGATCGCCCGGTGGAAGTGGGGACAGACCGCACCTGCAACCTCTTCTCCTTGGCCCTGAACGGCCCGCTCCATGTCGCGAGCTTACCGAATGTAAGTGCTCGGCCAGGAGGGGCGGGGGGTGCCCTCGTACGGACACTCCCCAAAGCGAGCGAAGCGAGCGCGTCCGGTAGAGGGCACCCCCCGCCCCTCCCCGCTCAGCCGGTACATGGACCGGTGTCAACGCCTTCACTGGTCCGGCTTAGAGCGTCCCTAACCTGCTCGGCCGGGATCGCGAAGCCGCCCGCCGGGCCGCTGGTGGTGGCGGCGAAGACCGTGCCGACGACGTTGCCCGCGGGGTCGACCAGCGGCCCGCCGGAGTTGCCGCTGCGAATCGTGCCGCCGACCGCGACGATCGTCCGCTCGATCGGTCCGTTGCCGTAGGAGTCCTCACTGATCGTCGCCCGGGTCTCCCCGAGCCGCGCCGGCGAAAGCTCATAGGGGCCGTTTTCGGGATATCCGAGGACCGCCGCGTCCTCTCCCACCCTGCGCTCGGAGCTGATCGGCAGCGCCGGCAGCGCCGCCCCGACCCGCAGCAGCGCCAGGTCCTGGCGGGGCTCGTAGTAGACCGGGGTCGCGTCGAGCTCGACCCCCTCCTGGGTGGTGACGGTGGTGTCGTCGGCGCCGGCGACCACGTGGGCGTTGGTGACGACCAGGCCCGGCTGCGCCGCCCAGCCCGACCCCTCGATCCCGAGCCCGCAGGCGGTGCTGAGGACGCGGACGACCGAGTCGGCGGCGTGGAGGACCTCGGGGTCGGAGGCGATCCGCTCGTCGGGAGGGGCCACCGGCGCCGCCGGCCCGAGGACGGTCGGCGCCGGGTCGACGCGGTCGAGCGCGTTCAGCAGCGGCCCGCTCGGCGGCAGCACGTCGTTGAGGCTGCGCAGGATCAGCGACTGCTGGATGTCGGCGCGCAGCTGCGCGGTCGAGGGGGCGTGCAGGAGGACGGCGCCGAAGACCCAGGCGAGGCCGAGCGCGACCGAGGCGATCAGGGCCGCGCCGCCGGCGCCGTCGGCCGCCAGCAGGAACGGCCGGCGGACGATCCGCTCCCGCAGCCCGAGGGCGAAGCTCTCGACCGTAACCGCCATCAGGGCTCCGAACAGCAGCGCCCCCAGCGCCGCGAAGAGCGGCGCGTAGGGCGAGTGCGAGCCCTTGGTCAGGAGCAGGGGCGCGACCCGGCTGCCGGCGAAGGCGCCGGCCCCGAACCCGATCAGGGTGAGGGCGCCGACGATCAAGCCCTGCCGGTAGCCCCAGATGGCGAGGGCAAGGGTGAATGCGAGGATCGCCCAATCCAAAACGGTCACCCGGGGAATAGAAGCATGCCGCCAACCCCTCCTTTACCTTTCGGCGGTGAGTTCGATCCCCGCCGAGGCGGAGCGCCGCCGCCGCCTCATCACCCGCACGCTGCCGCTGGCGCTGATCGCCTTGGTCGCGTTCGTCATCGGCGTCTCCACCGGCTCTTCGGGCTCGCCCGAGAAGGAAGCCGCGGAGCGCTTCGTCGCCGCCTGGGAGGCGAAAGGGTTCAAGGCGATGTACGGGGAGCTGAACGACGCCTCGCGTGCACGGGTCTCGCTGCCGGAATTCGAAGCCGCCTACCGCGACGCCCAAGAGGTGGCGACGGCCCGGTCGATCGACGCCGGCTCGGCCGGCGACGCCGAGGACAGCGGCGACGGCAAGGTCGTGCCGGTCGAGGTCGCGGTCGCCACCGTCGCCTTCGGCGAGGTCGCAGGAGAGGTCGAGGTCCCCTACGCCGACGGCGGCGTCGAATGGGGCCCGAACCTCGTCTTCCCCGGCCTGCGGACCGGCGAGGAGCTCGCCGCCGACGTCGAGCTGGCCGAACGGGCGCCGATCCTCGCCCGCGACGGCACGGCGCTGGCCGAAGGGCCGGCAGAAGAACGCGAACACCCGCTCGGCAGCGCCGCGCTCGACGTCACCGGCTATGTCGGCGAAGCCCCCGAAGAGGACCTGGCGAAGCTGTCCCGGCACGGCTTCCCGCCGGAAACCCCGGTCGGCATCAGCGGCCTTGAGCGAGCCTTCAACACCCGCCTCGCCGGCAAGCCGGGGGGATCGCTGCTGGCCGTCGCCGCGGACGGCTCCTCGGTCCGCACGCTGGCGCAGTCGAAACCGCAGCCGGGGGCGCCGGTGAAGACGACGATCGACCCGGACCTGCAGGAAGCGGCGGTCTCAGCCCTTGCCGGCCGCTCCGGCGGAGTCGCGGTGCTGGACACCCGCAGCGGCGACGTCCGGGCGCTGGCGGGGCAGGCCTTCTCGGCTCCCCAGCCGCCGGGATCGACCTTCAAGGTCGTCACCACCACCGCGGCCCTCGAAACCGGCGCGGTCAGCCTCGACGACGAATTCGAAATCAGCGACGGCATCAACGTCGGCGGCCGCTTCCTCAACAACGCCAACGGCGAGTTCTGCGGCGGCACCTTCCGCGAATCTTTCGCCGAGTCCTGCAACGCGGTCTTCGCCCCGCTCGGCCCCGCGGTCGGCAACGACAAGCTGGTCGAGACGGCGGAAGCCTTCGGCTTCAACTCGCCGCCGACGCTCTACGCGCCGCAGATCGTCCGCGAAGTCGAACCCGAGGAATCGACGATCCCGACCGAGATCGGCGAAGAAATCGACCTCGGCGTATCGGCGATCGGCCAGGGCGAAGTGCTGGCGACCCCGCTGGAGATGGCGAGCGTCTCGCAGACCGTCGCCAACGACGGGGTGCGGCTGCCGACCTCGATCGTCGCCAACAAGAAGCTGCGCCCCGAGGCCGAGCCGGTGCGGGTGATGTCGGAGCAGACCGCGGCGGATCTGACCGAACTGATGACCGGCGTCGTCGTCGAAGGGACCGGCACCGCCGGCGCGATCCCCGAGGCGCAGGTGGCGGGCAAGACCGGAACCGCCGAGCTGGGGCCGAAACCGGGCGAAGAGGACTCCGACAACCCGGTCCAGATCAAGGACGCCTGGTTCACCGCCTTCGCCCCGGCCGAGAAGCCGCGGCTGGCGGTCGGGGTGCTGCTGATCGAAGCCGAAGCGGCGGGCGGTGAAGTCGCGGCGCCGATCGCCTCGACCGTCCTCTCCGCCGGGCTCTGAAGCAGCGGACCTAGAGGTCCAGCGTCACTTCGGCGCCCTCCTCACCCTCGGCACCGGGGATGTGGAGGGTGAGCGGCCGGTTCTCGGACGCCGATTCGGGCAGCAGGAAGAGCGCCAGGGAGCCCTCGATCGCCCCCAGCTGGGCGGCGGTGTCGAGGCGCGGGATCTGTTCTTCGGATTCGACTTCGCCCTCGAACGGGAGGGCGAAGATGCTCTCGCTCTCCAGCACCTCGTACTCGTTCTCGTCGATGTCGGTGATCGTCAGCGTCGAGGGCAGCACCTGCGGCTCGTCGCTTTCGTTCTGGACCTCGAAGAAGACGCCGAAGTAGCTTTCGCCTTTCGGCGGTTCCGGCTGGCCGACCAGATAGGCCTCGTCCTCGTTGTCGTCGGGGTTGAGGTAGCGCGAGAAGGTGACGTTGTACTTCAGCTCGCCGAGCTCGACCGGCTCGCCCTCGTCGACCTCCTTCGAGTGGCCGTCCCAGCCGCAGGCGGAGACGCCGACCGCGAGCAGGAGCAGGGCCAGGAGCGCGAGCAGCGACAGCTGTGGGCGGCGGTGCTGGGACATCGGCGGCCGGGAGTCTATATCGCGCCGGGGGATGCTCGTCCCGAGGCTGGAGCGGGCGGCCGGTCCGCTCAGGGAATGCCGGTCGCGTAGCGGTTGCCGCCGGCGACGGCTATGCGCTCGGCCGCCGGCGCGTCGGACTCGAGCTCGTCGCGGAGCCGACGCAGCGCCTGCCGCCAGCCGCGCGCCTGCCAGACCGAGCCGGCGCTGAGCAGCTCGAGGCCGCGGTCGAGGTGGCCGGGCTCCGTCCGGTGCGAGACCCGCACCCTGGTCAGTCCCCCGGGGGCCTCGCTCAGCTCCCAGGCGGTGTGGTTGGGAATGCGGTTGCCGCGGCCCCCCGCGCCCCGCTCGACGATCTGGAAAGGCCGGTCGAGGGAGACCACGGTGGTGTCCATCCAGACCCGGCGCAGCGGCGCCTTGACGCGGAACCTGGCGCCGGCCCCGACCCCCTCGGACTCGATCCGCGTCAGGTGGAAGCCGGTGAGGAAGTGGTCGGTGAAGGAGGGTCTTGCCGCCAGGTCCGCGAGCAGGTCGAAGACCCGCTCGCGCGGGGCGTCGATTTCGATTTCGGCGCTGATCGGGCCCACCGGAGCGCGGATTCTATGTCTACGCGCCCACAGCCACGGGCCGCGGATCCCGCGGGCACCGCACCACGGGATTTGAGTGACAGGGGTTTGAGGCCGGGGTAGTATCGATCGTGACCAGTTAGGAAGGAGACGTTTCCCATTTTTGACTCTGCCGGCACCAGCCCTGCCGGCGAGGCCCATGCCACCGGCACGGTGCCCGGAGAGGGCACGTGGTTCTGCCTCGTCTGCGGCACCCAGCTCTCCCTGCGGGAGCCCGAGCCGCTGCCGAGCTGCCCCCGCTGCGGCGCCACTCGCTTCCGCCGCGACTCGATCTTCTCGGCGCTGCAGGAGCACGGCGCGCCGACGGTCGAATTCGCGCTCGGTGCCCACGCTGAGCCGCCGGCCTGGCTGGACGAGGCGCGCGCCCGGCTGAAGGAGCCGGGGTACCACCTGGTCACCCGCGAGCGCGGCGAGGTCGCCGACTTCCCCCTCCCGGAGGGCTGGTCCCGAGTCGGCCGCTGCCCCACCGCCGAGGTCTGCCTCGACGACCCCAGCGTCTCCCGCCGCCACGCGATCCTCGCCGTCGAGGCCGGCAAGCCGCCGAGGCTCCTCGACGACCGCAGCCTCAACGGCGTCCTCGTCAACGGCAAGAAGGCGGATGTGGTCGAGCTCCAGCCCGGTGACGAGCTGACCATCGGCCGCTACCGCCTCTACCTACTTCAGGCCTGACCGCCGAGACCGCGAAAAAGCATCCTCAAGATGCTTTTTCGCGGTCTCGCGGGCTACACCCCTTTTCCGGCCACCCCCGCTCCTACGATGCGGCCGGTGACCGTCACGCCCCCGGACGACCCTGACCGCCCCTCGGGCGAGGAGCAGATCTCGGCCTCGGCCGAGCGCGCCCGCGCCGAGCTGCACGCGGAGATCGAGCGCGTCCGCCGCGGCGTCGAGCAGATGCTCGACGACCAGAACGCGCCCCTCAACAGCGACCTCCGCCGCGAGCTCGACACGATCAACGAGGACCTCCGCCGTTACGTAAAGACCCGCATCCGCAAGTCCCAGAAGCAAACCAACCGCCGCATCGACCGTCTCGAGGACCGCACCGAGGTCCTCGAAAAGCGCCTCGACAGCGTCGACGCCGAGCGCCGCCTCGCCGAATGGCGCATCCACTCCGACACCGAGCGCATGCTCGACGGGTTACTGCAGGAGGTACGGGGGATCGCGGATCGGCTCGAGGGTAGGTCGCCCGCTTAGCAGCCGCCGAACTTCTGAACCCGGTCGTTGCCGGGGTCAGCGACCCAGATATTGGTGCCGGAGATCGCGATTCCCCTTGGACCGAGGAATTGGCCGTCGTTTGGTCCATAGCTGCCGAACTGCGTCTGGTAGGCGCCTTTGGAGCTGAAGCGCTGGAGGCGGTTGTTGCCGTAGTCGGAGACCCAGACCCGTCCTTCGGAGTCAACGGCGATGCCGCGGGGAGATTCGAACTGGCCATTGCCGGTGCCTTTGCTCCCGACTTTTCGCACGAATTCGCCGGCTGAGTTGAATTCCTGGTAGCGGTTGTTGCCGGTGTCGGCGACGAGGACGTTGCCTTCGGAGTCGACGGTAATCGCTTCGGGTTCTTTGAATTGGCCGTTTTCGGTGCCTTCTTTGCCGAACTGGCTGAGATAGGTGCCGCTGGAGTTGAACTTCTGCACGCGTGCCTTGCCGAGCACCCCTTCGACAGCTCCCCCGGGGGGCTTTTCCACTACCCAGACGTTGCCTGAGGAGTCGATCCCCAGGTCATTTGCCGCCTTGAACTGGCCGTTGCCCGTCCCTTCGCTGCCGAAGGTGGCGATCAGTTCGCCGCTCGGTTTGTATTGGCGGCCCTGGGTGGCGAAGATGACCCAGACGTCGCCTTCGGAGTCGAGGGCGATGCCCTGGGGCGAGCTCACGGTCCCGAACTGGCTGACGAATTCGCCGCTGGAGTTGAACTTCTGGACGCGGTTGTGGGCGGTATCGGCGACCCAGGCGTTGCCGGAGCCGTCGATCGCAACGTCGCGGGGGGCCGAGAGGCGGCCGGCGCCGGAGGACTCGCCGCCGAACTTGAGGGTGAATTCGCAGGCTCGAGCCGAGACCGAAAAGACTCCCGCAAGCATCAACGCAAACGTCAACGCCCCCAGGATCCACCCGGTCCGGGCCGCTCCTCTTGCCTCCTCTTTCATGCCCTTCTCATACCGCGAAGGGAATGATTGAGCAAGAATATTTGAGTTTTTAGCTCACTCGGTGCTGATGCTCGGGTCGGCCTGGACCTTGAGCGGGACGATCATCAGGAAGTTGCTGGTCGCGTCGGCGGCGAGGTCGAGGACTCGCTGGGCCTCGTCGTCCTGGCCGGTCGCCTTCAACTCCTCTGCGTACCCCCCGAGGAGGTCGTCGATGTCGATCAGGGCCTCGGCGTCGAGGTCCTTGAGTTCGACTTTGGCGCCGCGGCCGAGGCGGTGCTCGATCGCGGCGCGGTCGATGCCGAAGGCGTTCTGGCGGACGTAGACGCGGCCGCCGGTCATGCCGGCGCAGGCCCAGGGGCCGATGTCTCCGAGGACGACGGCGCGCCCCGAGGTCATGTACTCGAAGGCGAAGCCCTTGATATTGGCGCGGTTGGCGAGGGAGCCGCGACTGTCGTCGACCGGCTCCTCGGGCTCGCCGGCGATCACCACGTCGGCCCCGGAGAGGCGGATGCAGAACCGCGAGTCGGCGCTGCCCTGGACGTAGAGCTTGCCGCGCTGCGCCCCGTAGGCGAAGGACTTGCCGACCGAGCCGTTGAGGCGGCGGCCCTTGGCCCCCTTGCCCTTGAGGATCGAGATCTGGCCGCCCAGCATCGTCTTGCCGACGCCGTCCTGGGCGCCGCCCTCGATCCGGATCGAGAGCCCGTAGGAGTTGAAGGCGCCGAGCCCCTGGCCGGCGACCGAGCCGCCGTTGAACTCGAGGCTCGCGAGGTGGTCGTCTTCGCCGCCCTGGGGGCCGCCGTCGAAGATCCGCCAGCGCGCCATCGCCCCCGCCAGCTCGGTCCCGAGCACGCGGTCGTTGGCGTCGGTCGCCCGCGGGAACTGGCTGCGGACGCTGTTGCCGGAGCAGACTTCCGGCGCCAGCGCGGCGATCTGGCTCGAGGCCTCCTTCGCCTCCATCCGGATCGGGCGCGCCATCACGAGGCCGGCTTCGGCCCGCGCCTCCGCCTCCTCGGCGACCGGCAGGTCGAGCGGTTCGAGATCGAGGTGCTCCTCCAGCGGTTCGATCAGCGGCGTCAGGTCGACCGTGTCCTTCATCGCCACCTGCTCGAGCAGGTCGTAACGACCGACCAGGTCCTGGGCGCGCTCGTAGCCGAGCGAGGCGACGACCTGCTTGACCTCCTCGCCCATCGAGGAGAAGAAGCGGGCGCAGCTCTCGGCGGCGCGGTCGACCTCCTGCGGGGTGAACTTCTTCAGCCCGTGGGCCTGCGCTTCCTCCGGCGTCTCGATCTGGGTCGCGATGCCGACGTGGCAGGTGTCGAGCTGGCAGCCGCGGCAGATCGTGCAGCCGAGGCTGACCATCGCCAGGGTGCCGAAGCCGACCCGGTTCGCCCCGAGGCAGTGCAGCTTGACGATGTCCCAGCCGGTCCGGTAGCCGCCGTCGGCCCAGATCTCGACCCGGTTGCGCAGCCCGGCCTCCATCAGCGCCCGGTGGACGGCGCGGGTGCCGATGTCGCTCGGCAGCCCGACGTGGCGCAGCGCGTGCTGGCGCGCCGCGCCGGTCCCGCCCTCGAAGCCCGAGAGGGTGATGATGTCGGCGCCGGCCTTGGCGATCCCGAGCCCGATCGTGCCGATGTTCGGCACCACCGGCACCTTGACCGAGACCCGCACGTCCGGGTTGACGGTCTTCAGCTCGTCGATCAGCTCGGCCAGGTCCTCGATCGAGTAGAGGTCGTGGTTGTTCGAGGGCGAGATCAGGTCGGTGCCGGGCGCGGCGTTACGCGCGGCGGCGACCTTCTCGGAGACCTTCTTGCCGGGCAGGTGGCCGCCCTCGCCGGGCTTGGCGCCCTGGCCGATCTTGATCTCGGCGACGTAGGAGCTGTTCAGCATCTCCGCCGAGACGCCGAAGCGCCCGGAGGCGACCTGCTGGCCGCGCCAGTTGCGGTACTGGCCGTACATGTCGCGGATCTCGCCACCCTCGCCGTTCATGCAGAGGATGTTGGTCGCTTTCGCCGCGTCCGCGTAGGCGCGGAAAGCCGGCTCGGACTGCGAGCCGAAGCTCATCGAGGAGATCACGATCGGGTAGTCGTGGTGGCCGACGCCGGCGTCGACCGTGCTCGGGTCGACGGCCGGACGATCCCCCTTCAGGGCCATGATGTGGCGCATCGAGATCGGGTTCTGCTTCTCGAGGTCGCGGACTTTCTCCGAGTACTCCTCGTAGGTCCCGGTCCCGTTCGCGGTCGCGATCGCCGCCTTGTAGACCTTCGGGTAGAAGCGGAACGTCTTTGCCGGTTTCGCCGCCGCGTCGTCGCCGCTGAGGGCGTGGGCGCGGGCGTTGCTGTCCTCGTCGAGGTCGGCGAAGCCGGTCCCGGCCTTCTCGGAGGCGGCGTAGAACTCGGTCTGGAAGATCTCCGCCAGCTCCGGCTTGACCCCGATCGAGCTGAACTGGCGCGCGTAGCCGCGCACCTCGTGGATGCCGATCGTCGAGATCACTTTCTCGATCCCTTTGCGCAGCGCCGCGCAGAGGTTGGAGACGTCGGACTCGTAGTCCTCGACGCAGATCACCTCGACCATCGTGTACGGGCAGACGCCGTTGGCGCCGAGCCCGAGGGCGAGCATCACGTCGTGGACGTTGCGGATCGCGGCCGAGCGCAGGACGATGCCGCAGCGCCGCCGCAGGTTGACTTCGCCGGTCTCGACCTTGAACTGCTTCAGCGCCTGGTCGACGGCGGAGGTCGCCAGGTGCGGGTCGAGGTAGCGCCGCTCGGCGTCGTAGACGGTGCGGTCGGTGAGGACCAGCAGCTCGCAGCCGTTGCGGACCTTCTTCACCGCCTCCTGCTTGATCCGCTCGATCGCCCCCTTCGTCGTCTCCGACTCGAGCAGGGAGATGTCGACCGCGGCGGCGCGGCCGCGGAACTCCTCCCAGAGGTCCTCGAGCAGGTAGGTGTCGTGCTCGCGGGCGATCTCGCGGTAGGTCTTGTCGGCGAGCGGCGCCAGCCCGTGGTGGCCGCCGAGGATCACCGGGAACCCGGTTTCGACGGTGCCGGTGTCGGCGCCGGCGTCGTCAAGCGAAGGGCGCCGCCCGAACAGGGCCCGGGTCGAGAAGTGCTCCATCTCGCGTTCGCGGTCGATCGCCGGGTTGGTGACGACGGCGACCGTCTCCTTGAAGTAGTCGGCGAGGTTCTGGCGCTCGGGCGAGAGCGCCGCCAGCGGGCCGTCGTAGCCGAGCGAGCCGACCGGCTCGGCGCCGTTGGAGGCCATCTGCTGGACGAGTTTGACGTCGTCGCGCTGCCAGCCGAAGCCGGCGAGGACGCGGTCGGAGACCTTGACCGGCTCCTCGGGGCCGGCGTCGGAGTAGCCGGGGACGTCCTGGCCCTCGAGCGGGCCGCCGGTCTCCAGCGCCCGCTCGTAGCCGGCGACGGCCTCGGCGCCGTTCCGCGCCAGCCAGCGGTCGCGGACGATCCGCAGCATCTCGTCGTGCGGGTGCAGGGTCGAGTGGCGGGAGCCGCGGTCGATCTGGACCAGGACCTTCTCGCCCGGGGCGAGCGGCTTCGGCTCGGAGACCATCCGCCCGACCGAGACGACGCCGGGCTCGGAGCTGAAGACGAAGTCCTCCTCGCTCTCGACCTGCCAGAGCGGGCGCAGGCCCATCGCGTCGGCGGAGAAGACGCACTCGTCGGCGGCGCGCGCGATCAGCGCCACCGGCCCCTGCGCGAACGGCCCCATCGTCTGGTGCAGGTACATGTAGAAGGGGTGCAGGTCGGCGGGGAGGCCGCGGATCTCCTCGACGATCGGCGGCACCACCATCTCCATCGCCTCGGCGAGGCTGAAGCCCTCGCGGCTGACGAGGGTGTCGATCGTGCGGTTGAGGTCCTGGGAGTCCGAAGAGCCGGGCTGGATCGGGACCGCCAGCATCTTCGCCTCCTGGCGCAGCTGCTGGATCGTGTTGATCT
Organism: Solirubrobacterales bacterium; assembly: GCA_035764245.1. GTDB lineage: Bacteria > Actinomycetota > Thermoleophilia > Solirubrobacterales > 70-9 > VAYN01. The sequence continues at coordinate 6,459 of DASTZP010000003.1, read as the reverse complement.
CGCCGTTGTGGCCGAGGACCGAGAACGGCTGCACCCGCTTGAACGAGGGCCAGGTGTTGGTCGAGTAGCGGTTGTGGCCGAAGCAGCCGATCGTCTCGAAGCGGGGGTCGCGCAGGTCCGGGTAGTACTCGCCGAGGACCTTCGGCGCGCCCATCACCTTGTAGACACAGGTGGTGGCGGAGAAGGAGGGGACGTGGACGCCGAGCTCTTTCTCGAGGTCGACCATCAGCTCGAAGAGGACCGCGTCGCGGCTCTCGGCCTCGTGGACGAGGCCGCCGAGCTGCCAGAAGATCGGCTCCTCCTCGCGCGCGGTCGGGCCCAGGGCCGGCGAGTCGACGACACCGACCCGCTCGGCGAGGATGCGGAAGCCGCCGGCGGCGAGCAACTCGCGGGCGTCGTGCTTGATCTTCTCGACGTCCTGCGAGCGCTCGATGAAGACGTGGGCTACGGCGAAGGCGTCATCGGTCGCCAGCGAGGGGTCGTGGCCGCCCGAACGCACCTCCTCGGCCCAGATCTTGCGCGGGATGTCCAGCAGGAGGCCGCAGCCGTCCCCCTCGCCGTCGACGTTGCCGGCGCGGTGGAGCATCTTCTGAAGGGCCGGGATCGCCAGCTCGATCGGTTCATGGCTTGGCGTCGCGTCCTTGCGGACCGAGGCGTAGATGGCACAGGCGTCCTTGTCCTCGACGCTCGGCGGAGAGACGAGCGGACGATAAGGGCGCTCTGGCGAGTAGCGCTCGACCTGAGCGCCGCGATCGGACTGGGTCTTCAATTTTGACCTCCCGGGTTCCACGCCTTCTTCGAGCGGGCGCGCGACGGGTTAACGGGTTACGGGATTATAGGGACCAGGGTCAAGCCCACGACATGGGTTCGTAGCCACCATCTGGCTCGACCCCGATCAAAAGCGCGGTAATTGGGGCGTTTGATCGGTTGAGGATGGTGCGGGTCGCCGCCGGCTCGATTGAGGCGAAGGTGCCGGCGGGCGCCGGGTGCTCCTCCCCGTCGAGCCGCATCACCGCCTCGCCATCGAGGATCACGTAGAGCTCGACCTGCCCGCTTCCGGACTCGTCGTGCTCAGGGATCTGCCCGCCGGGGGCGATCTCGACCAGGTTGTAGCCGAAGGCGGTGGTGCCGCAGGCTTTGCGGGCGAGCAGCCAGGTCGATTCTCCCGACCCCTCCATGCGCTCGAACTCGTCGCGGTGCTTGATCGAGTAGTTGGCAGCCATTACGTTCGACCTTAACCGCCGATGACCGACCAGGGCAAGGATTCAGCCGAGGCGCTGCACGACGCGATCGACCGCTACAACGCGGCGTGGAACGACCACGACCTCGAGGCGATCATGGCGATGCACGCGCCCGACATGGTCTTCGACAACCACACGGCGGGTGAGTCGGCCGAAGGCGAGGCGGTCCGCGCCCACATCGGCTCGATCTTCGAGACCTGGCCCGACATCGAGTTCACGACGCGGCGCCTCTACGTGCACGAGGGCCTGGTCGTCCAGGAATGGACCGCCACCGCCACCCACACGAAGACGATGCGCCGCGGCGACCTCGTCGCCGAGCCGACCGGGAAGCGCTGCGAGTGGGACGGCCTCGACGTGATCCCCTTCGAGGACGGCCTCGTCAAACGCAAGGACGTCTACTCCGACAGCGTCTCGATCCTGCGCCAGGTGGGGCTACTCGACTAGGCGTGTCGACTTTTGCGCCCATATGGACGCATAAGTCGACACTCACCGGTTCCAGCTCGGTTCGAACGCTTCCTTGACCAGGGTCTTCGGCGTGCCGCCCGCGTACGGAACCGTCTGCACCTTGTGGTTGCGGAGGCCGGGGTCGAAGCCGCCGTTGAAGCCGAGGACGAGCTTGCCGTCGCTGGAGAGGGCGGTGCCGACGAAGCCGGTCTCGCCGGTCCCGGCGACGGGGCGCTGGGCGCCCGTCTTCGGGTTGACGACGACGGCGTAGCTGGTGTCCTGGCCCTGGAACTCGGCGAGGAGCCGGGTGCCGTCGGCGGACCAGTCGGTCGGGAACAGGCCCTGCAGCAGCGGCGGCACCTTGGTGTGGGTGAGGCGCTTGACGCCCTTGCCCTGCGGGCTCATCAGGAAGAGCTCGTTCTTGCCCCCGTACTGGCGCTTCTTGGCTTCCAGGGCTTTGACGAAGACGATCTTCTCCGGGCCCCAGAGCGGCTGCGAGGAGTTGTGGTCCTTGGTCAGCCGCACCGGTTCCGGCGCGCGCACGTTGACCACGCCGGGGATCGGTACGGGGAAGCGGAAGACGTCGCTGCGGGGCGGGAACTTTTCCTTCTGCGCGAGCGCGTAGGCGATTTCGGTGCCGTCGGGCGAGAAGCTGAAGCCGCTGAAGAAGCCGGTGGCGACGACGCTCTGCAGATCGGTGGCGACGTCGATCAGCACCAGCTTGCGCTTGCCGAGTTCGGGCCCGCGCAGCGCCGCGATCGTCTTCGAGTCCGGCGACCAGGCGACGTAGAAGGCTTCGCGCAGGTTGGTCATCAGGGTCCTGCCGGGACCGCCGGTCGCGGGGGCGAGTTTCAGTTCCTGCGCGTTCTTCGGCCCTTCGTGGAGGTAGGCGACCGAGAGGCCGTCAGGGGCGACGTGCGGGTTGAGCCCCTTCTCGACCTTGCGCGCTCCGCTGCCGTCGTCGGCGGCGACGTAGATCATCGTCTTGAACGGGTCCTTGACGTAGCTCAAGGTCGCGCCCGCGGCCGTCGGCAAGGCGAGCAGCGCGAGGAGGGCAAAGACGGGCAGGAGCAGCTTCGGCTTCGGGAAGGTCGGCATGGCGGGCGATGCTATCCCGGGCCGACGACGGCGGCGACCACCAGGCTCCCGCTCATCGCGAGGAACGAGACCACCGCCAGCGCCCGGTACCAGAGGCGCTTCTCCGCATCGGGATCGAAGGCGAGCGGGACGAAGAGGAGGGGGTTGACGAAGGTGCCGAAGACGAGGGCGGCGGCGACCGCCGTCGGCAGGTCCGGCACCGCCAGCCCGACCCCGATCAGGATCAGGCCCATCATCACGTAGTCGAGGTGGACCTGGCGGATCCGCTGGGGGGCGACGACGCCGATCCGTCGCAGCCACTCCGGCCGCTCGCCCCGGATCACCATCGCCCAGCCGAGCAGCCCGCCGAGGGCGAGCTCGACGAGACCGATGCGGACGACCCAGTCCATCGCCTAGAGCTCGGGGACGTCGGCGCCGAGGGGGCTGAACGGCAGCCGCCTGACCTCGGCCCAGCCGGCGCAGCGCTCCTCCAGCGCCGCGGCGACGTTGCCGGCGTCCTGCCAGGTGGTCCAAACGAGAACGGTGGGGCCGGCGCCGGAGATCGTCGCCCCCAGCGCCCCCAGCTCGCGGGCCGAGTCGACGATCTCCATCGAGCGCGGGTAGAGGTCGCGGCGGCGGTCCTGGTGGATGCTGTCGCGCAGGCCGCGGGCCAACAGGTCGAGGTCGGCGCTGCGCAGGCCCAGGACCAGCATCGCCGCGGCGGAGACGTTGGCGACGGCGTCGGCGAGCGGCACCTCGGCCGGGATCGCCTCCCGCGCCCGCCTGGTCGAGACCTCCTCGGGCGGGATCACGACGATCCCCTCCAGGCCCTCGGGCGGGTCGAAGCGCGCCGCCGTCGGCGCCCCGTCGGCGCCGGTCCCGCAGACCACGAAGCCGCCGTAGATCGCGGCGGCGACGTTGTCGGGGTGCCCCTCGATCGCGGTTGCCCGCGCCAGCATCTCCTCCTTCGTCAGCGCCAGCTCGTAGAGGTGGTCGGCGGCGTAGAGGCCGGCGACGATCGCCGCCGCGCTCGAGCCCAAACCCCGCGCCAGGGGGATCTCGCTGCGCAGCCGGAAGGCGATCCCGTCCGCCGGCCGCAGGCTCTCGAACGCACGCACGATCAGGTTGCCGCGGCCGGTCGAGACCTCCAGCCCGCCGGGGTCGAAGGAAAACTCGCCGCTCTCCTCCACCTCCAGCTCCAGGTGCAGCGCCATCGCCGCCGCCATCGCGTCGTAGCCGGGGCCGAGGTTGGCCGAGGAAGCGGGGACGCGGACGAGGCGGTGGCGCGCGGTCACGGTCGGAGTCGCCTCAGTCGAACACGGCGCGCTCGACCGCGGCGAGGTCGTTGTCGCAGTTGATTACCGCGGGGGCTTTCGAGAGCGCGGTGTCGGGGTCCTTGAGGCCGTGGCCGGTGAGGACGCAGACGACCGTCTCGGGACGGGCGGCGCCTTCGACGACCGGGAGCCCGTGGGCGAGGAGGCCGGCGACCGAGGCGGCGCTGGCGGGCTCGCAGAAGACGCCTTCGTTGTCGGCCAACCAGCGGTAGGCGTTGAGGATCTGCTCGTCGGAGACGGCGGCGACGCGGCCGCGGCTCGCGGTAAAGGCGGCCATCGCCTCCTCCCAGCGGGCCGGGTTGCCGATCCGGATCGCCGAGGCGACGGTCTCGGGGTGCTCGACCGGCTCGCCCCGGACCAGCGGCGCCGCGCCCTCGGCCTGGAAGCCGTAGAGGACCGGGGCCGCGCCGACCTCCTGGAAACCGCGCCAGTAGGCGGTGACGTTGCCAGCGTTGCCGACCGGGATCGCCAAGGCGCCGGGTGACGCGCCGAGGTCCTCGACCACCTCGAAGGCGGCCGTCTTCTGCCCTTCGATCCGGTGCGGGTTGACCGAGTTGACGAGCTCGATCGGGTGCTTCTGGGAGAGCTCGCGGACGATCCGCAGGGCGTCGTCGAAGTTCCCCTGCAGGGCGACCACGCGGGCCCCGTGCATCAGCGCCTGGGCGAGCTTGCCGATCGCGATCTTCCCCTCGGGGACGATCACCGCCCCCCGCAGCCCCGCCCGCGCCGCGTAGGCGGCGCAGCTGGCCGCGGTGTTGCCGGTCGAGGCGCAGATGATCGCCTCCGCCCCGCGCCCCTTCGCCCGCGAGACCGCGACCGTCATCCCCCGGTCCTTGAACGACCCGGTCGGGTTCAGCCCCTCGAACTTGAGGTAGGCCTTCGCTTCGATCCGCTCGGAGAGCCGCGGCGCCTCGATCAGCGGCGTCGAGCCCTCGTTCAGGGTCACGACCGGGTCGCCCGCCTCCAGCGAGAGCCGGTCGCGGTAGCGATCGATCAGCCCCGCCGCCATCAGCGCGCCCAGATCATCGACAGGACCGGGCTCACGCGGAGTACTCCTCCTCGATCACCCGGATCGACCGCGGCGGCGAGCGCAGCTCGTCGAGCTTCGCCAGCTCTTCGACCGCGGTCGCGAAGCGGGACTCCAGGCACTCGTGGATCACCATCACCAGCCGCGCCTCGGACCCGGTCCCGCGCTGGACGACGCTCTTGACCGAGACGTCGTGGTCGCCGAGCACGGTCGCGACCTGGGCCAGGACGCCGGGCTGGTCGGCCACCTCGAGGTGCAGGTAGAAGGAGGAGGTGACGTCGGCGACGATCGGCAGCTCGACCCTGGTCTCGTGCACGGGCGCGTCGCCGGCGAGGATCGAGACGACGTCGCCGAGCACGGCGGAGGCGGTCTGCTGTCCCCCGGCGCCGGGTCCCGACATCGTCACCTCGCTGATCGCCGGCGCCTCGACCATGACCGCGTTGAAGGCCCCTTCGATCGGCGCCAAGGGGTGCCCCGGGTAGAGGAAGCAGGGGAAGACGCGGACGCTCACACCGCCGTCGCGCCGCTCGGCGACGCCGAGCAGCTTCAGCGAGAGCCCCAGCTCCTTGGCGTAGGCGAGGTCGTCGGGCTGGATCGCCTCGATCCCCTCGTAGGGGACCTCCGAGAGCGTCACCGGCGTGTGGAAGGCGAGGCGGGCGAGGATCGCCATCTTTGCCGCCGCGTCGGCGCCGCTGACGTCGTCGGAGGGGTCGGCCTCGGCGTAGCCGAGCTCCTGCGCCCGCGCCAGCACCTCGTCGTAGCCGGCGCCGCTCGCCGCCATCTCGCTGAGGATGAAGTTGGTGGTGCCGTTGACGATCCCGAAGACCTTGGCGATCTCGGTGACGCCGAAGCTCTCCTGAATCGTCCGCACGATCGGGATCACCGCCGCCACCGCCGCCTCGAAGCGCAGCTGCACCCCGGCCTCGCGGGCGACGGCGAAGAGCTCGTCGCCGTGCTGGGCGAGCAGCTGCTTGTTCGCGGTCACCACCGGCTTGCCGGCCCGCAGCGCGGCGAGCACGTGCTCGCGGGCGGGCTCGGTGCCGCCTATCAGCTCGACGATCAGGTCGGAGCCGGCGAGGATCTCCTCGAAGTCCCCCTCGACGCGGGTGAGGACGCCGGAGAGCTCCGGACGGCGGCCGCAGGCGTCCTCCACCGCGCCGGCCCGCTCGGCGAGCAGCTCGGCGAAGGCGCCGCCGACCGTGCCACGGCCGAGCAGCCCGATGCGGACGGGTTTGGAGGGGCCGTCCTCAGACATCGCGGGCCGTGAGGTCGTCGTAGGTCTCGCGCCGGACCACGAGCCGCGCCTCGCCCTCGCGGCAGAAGACGACCGGGGGCC
>DASTZP010000002.1:0-44019 GCA_035764245.1 Solirubrobacterales bacterium | reverse complement strand
GCCCAGCGTGTCGATCGGCTTGATGTCCATCGCGGGGTTGTTGGTGGGCACGAAGATCATCGAGAGGCCCTCGTGCTTGGAGGAGCCCTTCGAGGTGCGGCAGACGACGAGCACGTGAGCGGCGAGATGGGCGTTCGAGATGAACACCTTCTGGCCGTTGATCACGAAGCCGCCGTTGGAGCGGACGGCCTCCGTGCTCAGCGAGCCGACGTCGGAGCCGGACTCGGGCTCGGTCATCGCGATCGCCTCGACCGAGCCGGAGGCGATGCCGCCGAGGATCTCCTGCTTCTGCTCCTCGGTCCCGAACCGCTGGGTGGCGCCGGCGACGATCAGCGTCGTCGCGTAGCCGCCGATCGGGGCGAGGCCGCGGGTCGTCTCCTCCATGAACAGACAGGCGTCGAGCATCGTCCCGCCGGAGCCGCCGTACTCCTCGGGGATCGTCACCCCGAGCCAGCCGAGCTCGGCCATCTGCTTGTAGAGATCGAAGTTGTGGTGCTCCTGATAGCCGTCGGTGAGACGCTCGCGCTGGTCCTGCGTCCCGCACTCGCGGTCGCAGAAGTCCCGGATCGCGTCGACAAAGTCCTTCTGCTCGTCGGTCAGGGCGAAGTCCACGCCGGGCAGCCTACAGAGGCAGACCGGAATTTGGCCAGGCAGCCAAAACGGTCAGATGCACGCTGCCCTTTGCCTGGCCCTCGTCGGCGACGGCGCCTTGGTACATGAGGCCCAGAGCATCGCCCAGCGTCGGCGTCGCAGGTCATAGGCCGCCGGCGCTGGGAGACGGCGGCCCCGGGAACGGACGGGATGCGAGAGGAACTGCGCGGCCTTCGTCTCGTAAACAAACGTTCCCCCCTGAGCGAGAACGCGGGCGATCTCACCGAGCGCATCCTGCGGTCTGGCGATGTGGTAGAGCGTGCCGAAGTCGATGATCACGTCAAAGGCTTCATCTGGGAACGGCATCTGACGTACATCCCCGCAGTGCAACTCCGCATCGGCCCCCTGCTCCCGCAGGTGGTCGGCAGCCTCCACCAGAAACTCCTCTTCGATGTCCAGACCCACCAGTCGACTCGGGCTGCATAACCGGTCCAGGACGGGTAAAGCGATCCCGCGGCCGCAGCCGACCTCGAGGATTCGAACGCCAGTCGGCAGGCGCAAGGCCCGCACCAGCGCCGGAATCTCCAACTGAGCCTGTCGGTTGTTCCGCCCCTCCTCGTTGGGGAACGGTCGGTACTCGGTCGGGTCGAGCCTGCTCTCGGTCGTCATGGAAACCTCCCGTGTCGTTGTTGACCATCGGTCGATAACCGTAGCAGCGTTGTAGACCGGCGGTCAACAAGCGCCCCGGCACCGTGACGCCGAGACCCCCAGAACGCAGAAACCCCGCCGTAGCGGGGAATCTGAAGAAGCCCGGAACGAGACTCGAACTCGTGACCCCTTCCTTACCATTCGCGGTCGCTGGGCGACGATGCGCTCGATACAAGCGCGGTTTTGTGGGGTTTGGCGATGAGAAGCCCGAACACCAAGCGCCCGCCGGATATCTCGCTGTCACCAGGAAAGTTGACTTAGGAAAGCCGCCGGGTTCTGATCCGCCCTCGCTCCTCTGCGATGTGCCTGACGAGCAGCTTGCGGCTGTTCGGGCAGCTGCGGGCGTTAGCGTGGAGTTCCATCCGGGCCTCCTTGATCTGGGTGGCCTCAGCACCCCCAGCCTTCAAGGAGGCCCGGGTGAACAACGTGGGGAACTACAGCTAGATCAGGCGACCGCGCGGATTTGCGCGTTGCCGCCGCTGGCGGCGATCGGCTCGGCGGGAAGCTTCTCGGAGGTGACAGTCGAGAGCTTCATCCCGAACAGCAGCATGTCGGCGACGCGGCGCCGCAGGAAATCGTCCTGATCGAGATCACCTCGGGCGGCCTCGGCACAGGCGCCGGCCAGCTTCGCGACATGCAGCGCATAGTGGCGAAGCTGCTCTGACTTCGTGAGACCGACGACGTCGAAGTGATAGGCGTGGTCGTGGCGGTCCTGAACGAGCTGTAGCGCTCGCCACTCGCCGACGCCGCGAGCAGCGGCAGCGCCATCGAGGGAGTCCTCGCAGTGATGGACATTTCGCTGCTCAATCACCGCCAGGCGCGCGGCGTAGAGCTCAACCGGATCGACGCCAGCAAGGGCGCAGAGGTGCAGCGAGGTGTCCCGGAGGGTCCGCGCGGCCTCGCGTACCCACCCAATCTCCACCCGCTCGTTGTGCTCAACGTGATCGCAGTAGTTGGCTACTGCGGCGGCAGCTGGGGCGAGATCGAGAAGCGCGTCGATGAGGTCATTTCGTTGGAAGATCATCGGCTGCAGCTCGCAGACTTACAGGTTTGGCGGACGCCTGAACGCCAGGCCTTCATTAGTTTCCCGCGACCTCAGAAGCCCTCGAGCGAAGAGCCTCCTCACAGCCCTCCACCAGCTCTTTCAGTTCAGCTCCAAGGCTGTCGAGCGTTCCCGTGCGAGGGTTCTTCTGATCGCGGAGCGTTTCCTCAGCTTGAGCCGCCCGCTCGCGAAGCTTCTCGACCGCCGCCAGGAGTTTGACGAAGGATCGCTGTCCGGTCACCTCCTCGTGGGTGCCGAGTGCCGCCAGGAGACGGTCGAGCCCGACCGAGGGAACAAGGAGACCCTCCACCGACCGTTCACCGACGTCGCCAAGGGCACGACGCCACTCTTCGACCGCGTCCTCAGCGTTGGAGTCCGGGCGAGCGGCGAGATAGGAGAGTCGGTAGATCCACTCAGGGCGCAGGTCGACAGCGCGGTCGATGGTAGTGCCGGCCATCTGCGGCAGGACGTCCTCATGGACGCCCTGGCTCGTGATCGAAATCAGGCGACCCGGGAGGAAGCTTGCCTTATCGATCGGGGACTCGTCATTTGCTGCCTTCACCGCGATCGCCTGGATGTGGGCGAGCTCGGCCATGTTCACCGGCCACCAGAGCTTGAGGTCCTGCTTTCGGTAGGTGCCGACGACGTCGAGGAGATAGCGATCGGTGGCCGCTTTGCGGACCTGTAGCTGAACCTCGGAAAAAGCGGGAAACTTGCGGTCACGACGGCCCGGCTCGCCGGGCCGGACCAGCAGGGCGAAGGCCTTGCTCGAGGGCAGCGCCGTGACCGCCTCGCTGATCGCGTTTTCGTGATCGCCGTAGCCGTAGAGGCGTTCGCCGTGGTTGAAGACCGAACCGGAGAGAGCACGAACAGCCTCGGGCCGCGGGTGCTGCCACCAATCGACGATGTCCTTCAGCGAGGGCATGTCCTCGCGCTCGGGGTAATTGGTCGGCAGCTTCTGAGTCGAGGCAGGGTCCTCGACGACGCTGATGACTGCCCTGTTCGCGTCCTCGGCCAAGGGCAGGTCGCGCAACTGCTGATAGGCAGCATCGGCGCTCTTCGCCTCGATCACCCAGGGCACGTTGCGATCAGTGGAGAGGAAGGCCGGCTGCGCCAGCGAGCGCTTGGGGGTCCGGGAGAAGGGCAACTCAAGCCTCTCGGAGCCATCGACACCTTTGATCGTCAACACCCGCAGCCGTGGCGCGCCGGCAACCGCCCCCTCGTCATCGGGACAAACCTCGATCAGCCGGCAGACCGACTCGCCGGGGCGAAAGCGGGCGGGAGCACCAAGGACGAGAGCGCGGCGGGGGATCAAATCAAGGTTCTCCCGCGGGGGTGCCAGCCAATCCCAGGCGGCATAGGAGGCGTGCTTGTGACCGTGGAGGATGAGATGGAAGCCGTGGTGGAAGAGGAACGTGCGAACCCGCGCGAGGTTGGTGATCACCTCGAAGGGCTTTATCTCCTCTTGTCCGCTGGCCGCCGTGATCGGATGGTGGATTGCCGCGATCCGCAGCCGCGGATCGCTGTCGGGATCGTCGTCTTTGCGGATCCCGACCGCATCGAGACGCTCTTCGAGTGCCTCAATCTGACGTTTGTCGACTTTGGCGATGTCATGGGTGCGAAGCTTGCGCAGGTCAATTGCTGCCTGCTCGCGCTTGGTTTTGGCCTCTATGGAGTCCTCGCCAGCGAGATAGTCCCCCAGAACAGCGTCCCAATCGGTTTCCGTCCTTCGCCCTTCGACAAAGCAGTAGTCGGCGGAGTTGATCGCCAGGATCACTGCGTCGGAGAGCTCAACGATCGGGTGAGCAGCGCCGCGCTCACCAGGATCGCGGTTGAGATCGGCCCCTTCGTAGTCAAGGCCTTTGATCAGCGGCGTCGCGTAGCGCGGCCGTACCGCTCCCATGAAGAGAGCGAGCTTCAGCGGGTCGCCGGCGCGCCGTTCGTCGTCGACGTCGTGGTTTCCCGGAACGACTACGACCTTCTCCTCTGGCGGCCGCGCCTCGCCCAGTCGCTCAAGGACGCCGTCGAACTCCGCATAGCCGTCGGGTTTGTTGGCCTTGGTCAGGTCGCCGGTGACTACGATTGAGTCGAGGGTTCGGCCTTCTGCGCCGAGGCTCTCGCCAATGGCTTGCAGGGTGTGGCCGAGGTGGTCGCCGGCAGTCTCACCGGTCTCTCCGGCTACCTCGTCGAGGCCGACCTTGTCCTCGTAGTCGAGCTGGAACGGCGAGGGGCTCCCTAGGTGCAGGTCGGAGAGATGGAGAATCAGTGACATGGAAGGGTCAGCGAGTCCGCCGCCCCCATCTCGGCGGGGATCTGCAGTTCCCACTTCGGCGGGAAGGTAAGTGGCAGCAGCGCGGGGTCAGGTACGAAGCGCTGCTTTATTCGGCTGCGATTGCTCCGCAGCTCGGGGAAGGCGACGCGGGAGTACTTGTCTACCTCGCAGAGCAGGTTCTGCACGTCGATCGCGTGGAGCGCCCGCCCGAAGAGCCGCGGTGGTCTGATCCCGAGCTCGATCTCGCAGCGCTCCTGGTAGTCGACCAGCCATTGAATCGCCGCGGGCGGATCGAGGTCGCCGAGCACGTGGAATACCTTCGCGATCCCCCGCAGTGCGCCGGGACCCGGCACCGTGAATTCGTTCTCGTCGAAGTCGATGATCGTCGTGTAGTTCAGGTCGGTGGCAAGCTGATAGGCCATGAAAGGTCCGATCAATGGCCAGGTGAGGAGGAGCTCGTAGACCGCGCCAAGGCTCTCGGCGGCCGCCACCTGCGCCGGCAACTCGGCGGCCAGCATCGCCTCCAGCAGAGAGAGATGGTTGCGATGCTTGCGGCGGTGCCCATAGGCGGCATCGGCGCACAGGATGAAGGCACCGGTGTAGAGCTTCGCGCCTTCCGTCTGCGCCGCCTCAAGCCGATCACCGAGCCGATCGGGATCAAAGGTTGCGGCACTGAGTGGCCCGACCTCATTCTCGATCAGTCGCCAGGTCTCGGGTCGGCTGAAAAGACGAAAGCAGACGGTGCGAAGGAAGACATTCTCAGGGTGCTGGCTCGGGTCGGCGTAGGCGACGGCAACCAGCTCCTGAGTCACCCGATCGGCGGCGCGGAAGGAGTTGCAGAAGCGGTGGTTGCTGATGATCGGGTTGTTCGTCCAGGGCGCCGGCTCGCCCGCCAGGCGACGCTCGAAAACGGCGTGGCGCTCGGCGGCGAAGGACCAAAAGGTCTCAAAGACAGCGCTGCGTACACTCGGTCCCGACACGACGCGAAGCCTCTCACCCGCAGCGGACATTTGGCGCTCCTCGACCGGCATCCCGGCGATGGCAACGAGCCCCGGGTACTGGGAAAGCGGCGCCGATCAGGGCCGATCACAGCGCTATCTGCCATTAGTGGCAATAGCGGATGGTGAGGAGATCGAATCGCCGCGAAATCAGCCACCGGAGTAGCCGATTTGCAGCGATTTCAAATGAAGCCCGGAACGAGACTCGAACTCGTGACCCCTTCCTTACCATGGAAGTGCTCTACCAACTGAGCTATCCGGGCGAGGCGGCCCCCTTTCGGAGCCGTACGCTCAGGGCGATTCTAGACGGTCGCTCGAGATCAGCGACGGCCCCAGGGAATCGCCACCGCCAGTTTCCAGACCCCCTCCACCTGGCGCAGGACCATCGTCGGCGTCAGCGCTCTCGTGAAGGGGGATCCTTCCGAGCCGGCCGAACTCATGACCCAGCGCTCGGTTCCCAGCGCGACCTCGCCGGCGAGGACGATCGAGCTCTCCTGGACCTCGATCTTGGAGCCGGCGACGATCATCTGGTGGAGGATCGGCCGGATCTCCTCCCTTCCCCGGACCACGGTCGCGTCCGGGGTCAGCAGGCAGGCGTCCTTGGCGAAGCAGGAGGTGGCGCCGTCGAGATCGCCACGGCTGATCGAAGCGGCGAGGGCACGCGTGCTCTCCCCTGGAGTGCGCGCTCCCTCGCGGACCGCTGTCGACATGGCCTAGAGGAACTTCGACGGCTGCAGGCGGCAGTACCGGAATTCGTAGTCCAGCACCTGGTTGTTCGCCTGCCGGGCGTTGCTGATTAGACGCACCACCATCTTCTGGGCACTCGTCACTTCGTCCTTGGAGAGCTTCGTCGCGACCGCTTCGAAGAGCTGCACCTCGGTCTTGACGTAACCCAGCCATTTCGTCAGACGGGTCGCGTCGGCGGCCGGTTTCGGGACCGCCAGGAGCTGGGCCCGCGTCCCCTTCAGCGCTTTCGCGGCCGAGCGGAACTGCTTGGCGGCGGCGTCGTACTTCCCTGTCTTCACTTTCTCCCGCACGCCCTTGAGGATCCGTTCGTTGGCTTCCGTGTTGACCTTGCAGATCGGTTCGACTTCCTGCTTGTAGGTCTCCGGGGTCGCTTCGGCGGCCATCGAGGGGACTGCCCCTACGAGCATGACGGCGGCGGCCAACGAAACGATCAGCTTCCTCCCTGACATCGACGCTCCTCCTTTTGGGCTTTGCGCCCTTGTAACCCTCATTACGTCCCCGCGTCTCGGTCCCCGTACGAGCAGCAGGCGTGAATCATAGGGTTCACGAGCACGAACGTACGTGAGCTTTTCGGGGATCGCGTTGACCACATTGGTCGTACCCAAATCGTTCCGCCCACGTTCGCGTTTCGCGGTCTGTAGCTTCCCGGGGGTGCGCCACCCCGCCGCCCGCACCCTGCTCGCGCTGGCCTGCGTGCCGTGCCTGCTCCTCGCCGGCTGCGGCGGCTCAGACGACCAGTCCCGCGCCGCCCCCGCGGCGACCGAGTTCCCCTCGGCGAAGGGGAAGACGATCGAAGAACTCTTCGAGGACCCCGCAGCGAAGAAATCGAAGCTGGTGATCGCCCCGGCCGCGCAGACCTTCGACCTCGGCGAGAACCGCTACCCGTTCGGGGTCTTCACGCTCGGGAAGAAGCAGGTCGACGACGCCGACGTCGCCCTCTACTTCGCCAAGGACGCTGACGCGCCGGTCACCGGCCCGCTGCCCGCCAAGGTCACCTCGCTGGAGACGAAGCCGGCCTACCGCGCCGCCGGCGCGGGCGGTCCCGGCGAGGCGACCACGGTCTACGTCGTCCCGGAGGTCGACTTCGACCGCAGCGGCCCCTGGCTGGCGATCGCGATGCTGAAGGGCGAGAACGGGCTCGAAGTGACGCGGGTGACCGCGACCCCGGTCGTCGGTGGGTTCCCGGCCATCCCGCAGGACGGCGACAAGGCACCGGTCATCCACACGCCCACGACCGCGGACGTCGGTGGCGACATCAAGAAGATCGACACGCGCGTTCCACCCGACCAGCTGCACGAAGTCGACTTCGCAGACGTGGTCGGCAAGAAGCCGGTCGTCCTCGTCTTCGCGACGCCGGCGCTCTGCCAGACCCGCGTCTGCGGCCCGGTCGTCGACATCGCCCAGCAGGTGGCCGACTCCTACGGGGACGAGGCGGATTTCATCCACATGGAGATCTGGAACGACAACGAAATCGCGAAGGGCCCGCGGCCCCAGGTCCGCGCCTGGGGCCTCGAAAGCGAGCCCTGGACCTTCCTGATCGACCGCGACGGCATCGTCCGCGACCGCATCGAGGGCGCCTTTGGCGTGTCTGAACTGGAAGAAGCGATGCGGAAGATCGTGCCTGGCTGAGCAGCCGGGCCTCCGCTACGCTCATCTGTAGCCGGGGTAGGGGCCCGGCGAAGTTGCGCCCGCTGGGAGGCAGGGTCGAAGAAAACGACGCTGCAAGGAGCGATATGAAGCAAAGGTCGGTTGTCCCCGCTTTCGTCCTCGGGCTGTTGGTGCTGCTCGGAACCCTCGCCACCCCGGGCCTCGCCGCCAAGGGAGGCCAGGGGAAGAAGCCGGGCGCGAAGGCGATGACCTTCGAAGTCTGCAAGCACGGCTGCCGCTACCGGACGATCCAGAAGGCGGTCGACGCCGCCGGGTCGTTCAAGGCGAAGAAGCGCAACGCGAAGGTGAAGACGGTGGTCGCGATCCGGCCCGGCAAGTACGTCGAGGGCGTGGTCGTCGACGGCACCCTGCGCAAGAAGCGCTTCGACGGGCTGACGATCAAGGGGACTAAGAAGAACCGCAAGAAGGTCGTGCTCGAAGGCCGCAACGCGAAGGGGGAGCTCGGCGCCGCCCAGAACGGGATTGAGGCGATCAGCGTCGATGGCCTCGTGCTGGAAAACATGTGGGCGCGGAACTACCAATCGAACGGGTTCTTCGTGCATGCCGCGACCGACGGCACCCAGCACTGCGACGGCTACCGGATGGACAACCTGCTGGCCTCCGCCAACCGCTCCTACGGCCTCTTCGCCAAGGGCTGCCTCGGCGGCAAGATGCTCGACTCGGCCGGCTTCCACCACGGCGACTCCGCCTTCTACGTCGGCGAAACCCCCTGCGACAGGAAGACCTGGACCAACCACGGGACGGCGCCGCCCCCGGGCCCCTGCCAGAGGAAGCCGCAGTGGACGCTGCTGAAGAACCTGCGCAGCTACGAAAACGTCCTCGGCTACTCGGGGACCAACTCCAAGTACGTGAAGATCGTCGAGTCGGCCTTCTACAACAACGGCGCCGGGATCGTCCCCAACACGCTCGACAGCGAGGGGTTCGAGCCAAACGGCTGGAACCTGTTCGAACGCAACGACGTGTTCTGGAACAACTACAACTACTTCCTCGCGGGCGCCAAGTTCCGCACCGTCTCCGGTGGGCTCGGCCAGGTCGGCGGGGCGACGGTCAACTACCCGACCGGCGTCGGCATCGTCCTCTACGGCGGCGCCAACAACGTCGTCAAACGGAACAACGTGTTCGGCAACTACAAGTGGGGCATCGCCTCCTTCTCGGGCCCGGGCGAAATCTTCGTCGCCAACGAGGGCGACGACGCCAAGAGCATCAACAACCAGATCGTCGAAAACGCGATGGGGCGCGGGGGGGCCGACCCCAACGGGGAATACGACTTCTGGAACGACGCCACCGGCGGCGGCAACTGCTGGGCGGACAATGGTCCGGCGAGCTTCGCCCCCGGCAACGGCAAAGTGCCGCTGAGCGAGATCTACCCGGGCTGCCCGCAGACCGAGGTCCTCGCCGACCAGGTCCGCAGCCTCGACATCGAGGCCGGCCTGCAGATCAACTTCGCGGACACCGCCGATCCGCGGACGATCCTCGGCTACGCGACCTCGAACCCGCCGCAGAACCAGGAATGCAGCTGGGTCCGGCGGGTCGCGCCGCACCCGGCGTTCGAGAAGTTCGTCCCCGTCGAGGTGGCCCCGCAGCCGGGAGAGGTCAGCTGCTGATGAGGGGCGGCAGGAGGTTCGTCGCCATCACCGTGTCCCTCGGCCTCGCCGCGCTCGTCCCGCTGGGGACGGGCGCGGGCGCGGCCGGGGCGCGGGCCAAGCCGCCGGCGAAGGTCACGGTCAACGACTTCTACTTCGCGCCGACCGCGGTGACGATCAAGAAGGGAGGGTCGGTGAAGTGGGTGTGGTCGAGCACGAACGCCTACCCGCACGACGTCCACTTGAAGAAGGGGCCAGCGAACCTGAAGCGCAAGGGCTCGTACTCGACGAAGACCTCAGCGGTGAGCGAAGCCCAGTTTCAGAAGAAGTTCGAAACGCCCGGGAGCTACAAGTACGTCTGCACGATCCACCCGAGCGAAATGCGGATGACGGTCACCGTCAAGCGGTAGATCCATGGGACCGGACCCGATCGACCGCCGGGGGTTCTTCGCCCTCTCGGGCGGCGCTCTGCTCTGCACGTTGGCCGGCCAGGAGGTCGCGACCGACGAAGGGAAGATCGACGTCGAGGGGCTCTCCCGTGGGGTCAAGGTCCCGCCGAAGGTGGCGGCGGCAGAGTGGCGCGGCGCCGACCCGGGGGCAGCCGTGCTGGCGGGCCTGCCGAGCGGCGGCTCGACGCGCGAGTACTGGATCGCCGCCGAGCCCGTGGAGTGGAACATCGTGCCCACCCACCGCGACCAGATGATGGCCGAGAAGGTGAAGCAGGGGAAGACGCGCTTCGGCGCCTACGGCTACCGCTCCTATTCAGCAGGGTTCAAGAGCCCGCTGGGCAAGGCGACGGTGCCGGGACCGTTGATCGAAGCCGAGGTCGGGGACACTGTGGTCGTCCACTTCCGCAACAAGCTGGGGGCGCCGGCGACGATCCACCCGCACGGCATCTTCTACGCCAACGAGATGGACGGCGCCTACAAGGGGAAGTGGACCGACCCCGGCGGCTTCGTCCAGCGCAACCGCACCTTCACCTACGTCTGGGAGGCCCGCGAAGGGACCGAGGGGACCTGGCTCTACCACGACCACGGGCCGATGGACCCGCTGCCGACCTTCAAGGGCCTGTTTGGCCCGCTGGTCGTCCGCAAGCGCGGCGAAGCTCGCCCCGACCGCGAGTTCTTCCTCGCCTTCCACACCTTCGACCCCTCGGTCACCGGGCTCCGCGCCAACTACTACTGCGTCAACGGCAAGGCCTACGCGGGCAACACGCCGACGCTGGAGGCGCAGGTGGGGCAACGTGTCGCCTTCCACGTTTACGGGGTCGACAACTTCTTCCACACCTTCCACCTGCACGGCCATCGCTGGAGCGAACCCGACGGTCGCATCGTCGACAACAAGACGTTCGGCCCGGCCGAGTCGTTCCGGTTCGAGTTCGTCGAGGACAACCCCGGCCGCTGGTTCTACCACTGCCACGTCTTCCAGCACCTGCACCAGGGGATGAACGGTTGGTACCTCGTCTCCTAGCGGCGGGGGCGGCGATCGCGCTCCTCATCCCCTCCGCCGCCGGCGCCGCCAACACGCGCGTCTCGATCGCCAACTACGCCTGGTCGCAGCCGCGGGTGAGCCTCGACCTGGGCGAGAAGGTGACCTGGGACTGGCTCGGGCCCGACCTCGCGCACTCGGTCACCGGCATCTCCGCCAACTCGCTCCGGTGGGACTCCGACGCCGGCACCGACGCGCCGGCGCACCGGGCCGGCGACAGCTTCACGATCCAGTTCGGCGAGCCCGGCGAGTACCTCTTCCAGTGCAAGCTGCACGCGGCGGTGCGGGGAGAGGTGGTCGTCTCCGACGTTCCCGGCGACCCGGGCTCGGACCCCGGTCCCCAGCCCCCGCTCAACCTCGACCTGAAGCCGCCGACGCTGGGGTCCCTGTCGCTGCCGAAGCGGCGCGCCCGCGGCGGCGGCGGGCTCGGCTTCAGCGTCCAGATCAGCGAGCGCGGTCGCCTCGACGCCGAGTACTACCGCTTCAACTCGAAAGGCAGACGGATCTACAACGGGTTCGAGACCTGGAGGGCCTTCATCGGCATCAACCACCTGCGGTTGGGAGCGCGGTCAAAGCACTTCCGGGCGCGGCCCGGGCGCTACCTGGCGGTGCTGCGGGCGACCGACGAAGCGGCCAACGAGTCGAAGCCGCTGCGGCGGCGCTTCACGATCGGCTAGAGGAACCGCGCTTGCGGCGGCGCTTGCGGGAGGGGCTGGCGGCGTCGGTGAGGGTGCGTTCGCCGGCTTTCTCGGTCGACTCCCCCATCGTTATCTGGAACATCGCCAGCAGCGCGTCGGAGGCGAGGGGGCGCATCCGGTCGAGGGCCTCGCGCACCTTCGGCCAGTCCTCCTCCGGCCGTCCCGCCTTGTCGAAGGGATCCCAGATCTCGCGCACGAAGAGCTCGACGAAGGTGCGGGAGACCTTCTCGGAGGCGCGGCGCAGCTCTGCTGCGGTCTCCACCGCGGCCTGCGGGGAGACGCCGAGCTCGATCAGGGCGGCGCCGGCGCGCTGCAGGCGGGGGCTGATCACCTCGACCTTGCCGTCGGGCAGCTGGCGGAGGACGCCGAGCTTTTCGACCCGGGCGAGGAGGCGGGGATCGAAGCGCTCGACCCCCCAGGCGGCGGCCAGCTCATCGACGTCGAAGATTTCCGGCGTCTCGTCCTCGAAGGGGGCGCGGACGGCGCGGGCGAAGTCGACCATCTCGCGGGAGGAGCCTTCGCTCGACTCCAGGACCCTGCGGATCGCCTCGAGGTTGAGGCCCTCGGCCTGCATTTCCCGGGTCAGCTCGATCCGCGCGACGTGGTCCTCGTTGTAGTAGCCGGTGCGGCCGTGGACCTCCGGCGGCGGCAGCAGGCCACGGGTCTGGTGGGCCCGGATGTTGCGGATCGTCATCCCCGTCCGCCGCGCCAGCTCCCCGATCGTCATCTTGCCGTCGGGCTTTGCGCTCTGCCCCTTGCGGCTGCTCATCGTCCCATCGTAAGCGGCAGGCGCTGCCCGTTCATCTTCTTCGCCGCGTCCGAGCAGAGAAATGCGATCGCGGCGGCGATGTCCTCGGCCGGGGTGAAGGTCGGGAACTCCTTCTCCGGCTCCTCCTCCCGCATCCGCGGCGTCAGGATCGCGTCGACGACGAGGACGTTGGCGGTGGCGGTGGCGCCTTCGAAGCCGTCGGCGAGGGCGAGGGTCCAGGCCTCGGCGGCGGCCTTCGCTGCGGCGTAGGCGGCGTTCGCGTTGGTCGGCGCCTGCGCCTGCTTGGAGGAGACGAGGACGAAGCGCCCGGCCGGGCTGGCGGCGAGCTGGTCGTGGAAGGCGCGCGTCGTGTGCTGGACGGTGCGGACGAGGAGGTCGTGCAGGAGCGCCCAGTCGGAGAGCGGCGCCTCGTGCAGCGGCTCTCCCCCGCGCCAGCCGCCGACCAGGTGGAGGAGCCCGTCGACGCGGCCGAAGCGCTCGACCAGCGCCGCGCACCAGGCGCGGGTGGCCTCCTCGTCGAGCAGGTCGACGGCGCGGCCGTCCCAGCGCTCGGCGGGAAGGCCCAGGTCGGCGCCGAGCGCGTCGAGCGCACCCTGGTCGCGGTCGGTTCCGGCCACCGTCGCCCCGGCCTCGGCGAGCTCCCTGGCGACGAGGGGGCCGAGGCCACCGCCGGCGCCGGCGATCGCGATCACGCGGTTCTCGAGCATCTCGACATCCTTGCAAGTGTTCGGATCAAGATCCTTTTTCGAAGTTTTCTGTCTGCATTAACTGCAAACATGATCGAGATGGGAATCGCACCGACGACCGGGGTACACCGCCGCGAGCGAGCCGTGAACCGTCGAGTACAGGGAGATATCGGAGAGCTGTCGGCGATGGAGTGGCTGACCGGCAAGGGCGCTCTCGTTTGGCTGCCTTTCACGCACAGCCCGCATGTTGACCTGATGGCGGAATTCGAGGACGGCCTGATTCGGGTCCAGGTGAAAACCTCGACCTATCGGGCTTCTCTGAAATCGGGTGAGGAGCGTTGGAAAGTCGCCATCGCAACCAGCGGCGGAAACCAAAGCTGGACCGGCATCACGAAGAAATTCGATCCCGCCCAGGTCGACTATCTGTTCGCTGTCGTCGGCAACGGGAGGCGTTGGTTCATCCCGTCTCATTTCGTCGAGAGCTGCCGAGAGGTCGCGCTAGGTGGAACCAAGTACTCGGAGTTCGAGGTTGAGCAAGGCACCCCGTTCGAATCGGTCATCTACTCCGAGGGCGGTCCGAATACAATCGCTGCACTTGCTCCGGGGGAGTGCCAGAGCGGTCAAATGGATGTGACTGTAAATCACACGGCTATGCCTACGCAGGTTCGAATCCTGCCTCCCCCATCAAGCGGCAGCCGCCAGGTGCTGCTGCGTCCGAAACGGCAAATGACGATCCCTAAGGGCCCTTGCGACGACGCCGGGCTCGAGGCCGGCGATCGGCTTCGGGTTCAGGTCGACGGGCCGGGTCGGATAGTTCTAGAGCGCATCCCGAAAGCGCCGGTCTAGCCCTCGAACGCTTCGAGCCGGGCTTTCATCTGCTCGTTGAAGGCCGTCAGCGCCGAGAAGGGGCGCATGAAGACGGTCAGCTCGCGGACGTTGCCCTCGTCGTCCAGCTCGAGGAAGTCGATGCCCTCCAGCTCGCGGTCGCCGACGGTCGCCTTGAACCGCAGGACGACGGTGTCGCCTTCCGCGAGCTCGTCGGTGTAGGCGAAGTTCTCCAGGGTCGCCGCCACGTGGGTGAGCACGGTGCTGACCGTCTCGCGGCCTTCGAAGCCGCGGAAGAGCACCGGGCTGTGGAGGACGACGTCCTCGCACAAGGTCTCGGAGAGCAGGTCGAGGTCCTTGCTCTCGGCGGCCCGACGGAAGGGATGCGGCTCGGCCATCCGTTCCACTGTAACCGGGCGCGGTGGAATACTCACCCCGTGCCGAGCGACCGCTTCTACTCTCGCCTCTCCCACTCTCTTGGGGCCAAGGGCCTGCGGATGGTCGGAAAGCTGAACGTCCCTGTGTATCGGCTGAGCCGCGGGCGGATCGGCGGCAGGGTCGGCAAAGGCCCCGTCCTTCTGCTGACGACCACCGGCCGCAAGTCGGGGGAGCCGCGCACGGCCCCGGTTCTCTACCTCGCCGACGGCGAGCGCTACGTCGTCATCAACACCAACGCCGGCAACACCAGGGTCCCGGCCTGGTCGCTCAACCTCCGGGCCGATCCCGAGGCCGAGGTCGAGGTGCGGGGGAAACGGACGAAGGTGCGGGCGCGCCTGGCCGAGGGCGAGGAACGGGCCGAGCTCTGGCGCCGGCACATGGAGCAGTACTCGGGCTGGGACTACTACGAGTCCAAACTCGACCGCGAGATCGGCGTCTTCGTCCTCGAACCCGTCTGAGGAGACGGCGTTAGGAAGCTTCGCGGAGCATCTGCGCCTCCGGCAGACGCTTCAGCTTCTTCAGCGTGTTGTTCTCGATCTGGCGGATCCGCTCGCGGGTGACGCCGAAGGTGCGGCCGACTTCCTCCAGGGTCAGCGGCTCGGCCCCGGCGAGGCCGTAGCGGAGTTCGATCACCTGCCGCTCGCGATCGGGCAGCGCTTCCAGCGCCCTCTTCACGCCCTCCTTCTGCAGGTGCTCGCTCGCTTCCTCGAACGGCTCGAGGACGGCGTCGTCGGCGACGAAGTCGCCGAGCTCGGATTCGTCCTCGTCGCCGACCGGTTTCTCCAGGGAGACCGGCAACTGGGCGACGCGAAGGATGTCCCGGACGTCGGAGACGGGCCAGCGCAGCTCTTCGGCGATCTCCGCCGGCTCCGGCTCGCGGCCCAGTTTCTGCACCAGTTGGCGTTCGACGTGGGCGACCCGGTTCAGCTTCTCGACCATGTGGACGGGGATCCGGATCGTCCGCGCCTTGTCGGCGATCGCCCGCGTCACCGCCTGACGGATCCACCAGGTCGCGTAGGTCGAGAACTTGTAGCCGCGGCGGTAGTCGAACTTCTCCACCGCCCGGATCAGCCCCAGCGACCCCTCCTGGATCAGGTCGAGGAAGCTGAGTCCGCGGCCCAGATAGCCTTTCGCGATCGAGACGACGAGGCGCAGGTTCGCCTCGACCATCTGCCGCTTCGCCAGCATGTCCCCACGCTCGATCCTTTTCGCCAGTTCGACCTCCTGCTGCGCGGTCAGCAGGTCGACCTGGCCGATCGCGCGCAGGTATAGCCGCAGCGAGTCGAGGCTCGGCTCGACGGTGAGGTCAAGCTCTTCCTTCTTGGCCGCGGCGCTGCTCTCGCCGCTGCGCTGCGCTTTGTAAGCGCTGACGCCGTCCTCGGCGATGACGTCGATGCCGTGCTCGACGAGGTGGGCGTGGAGCTGGGAGACCTGCTCCTTGGTGATCTCCACCTCCTCGAGTGTCGAGCTGATCTGCTCGAAGGTCAGGTAGCCGCGCTCGCGACCCGTCGCGATCAGGCCCTGAAGCTCCTCGATCTCCGCGATCGGGCTCGTCTCCTGATCGCGCTCGATGACATCGGCCGTGGTCTCCAACGGTTCGATGGTCACTTCTCGCCGTTCTCCCTCTCCCCAATTCCCGGGGGCCGGCCCTGACGCTCCGACCCCTGCGGATTATAGGCGGAAAAAACTCTCCAACGTCCGGAGAGCTTCGCGGGCGCTCGACGACCACAGTTGCTTACTATTGGTTAGCCGATGGCTAGTCAGACGACCGCCACCCCAGCCACGCCCGACGTCCAGGCCGGAGTCCCCGCGACCCAGGTGAGCCTCTCCCGCGTCGGCGTCACCGGCGTCGAGAAGGTGATCCGGGTCAAGACCGACGGGACCGAGAACCTCTTCTACGCGGGCTTCGAGTGCTTCGTCGACCTCAACCCGCAGCAGGCCGGGGTCCACATGTCCCGCTTCGAGGAGATCGTCGGCGAGGCGATCGACGAGGTCGTCCTCGGCGAGGCCTTCAAAGCCGAGGTGCTGGCCGCCCACGTCGCCGAGAAGGTGCGCGAGCGCCAGGGCGGCGAGCGGGCCGAGGTCTCGATCACCGCCCGCTATCCGGAGACGGTCCAGACGCCGGAGACCGGCAAGAGCACCCAGGAGATCTACGTCCTCTACGGCACCGCCGTCGCCTCAGCCCGCGGCACCCGCACCCTGACCGGGGTCGAGGCCCAGGGGATGACCGCCTGCCCCTGCGCCCAGGAGGCCGTCGCCGCCCTCGCCCGCGACCGGCTTGAAAACGACGGCTTCGGAGATGAGGAGGTCGAGCGGATCCTCGAGCTCGTCCCCGTCGCCACCCACAACCAGCGCGGCATCGGCACCCTCTACGTCGGCTGCCCCGAGGGCGGCCCCGCCTGGATCGAGGCGCCGGAGCTGCTGCGGATCGTCGAGAGCTCGATGAGCTCGGAGATCTACGAGCTGATGAAGCGCACCGACGAGCGCGCCGTCGTCGTCAAGGCCCACGAACACCCCCGCTTCGTCGAGGACTGCGTGCGCGAGATGCTGCGCCAGGTGGTCGAGGGCTACACCGACCTACCCGAGGAGACTTTCGTGATGGCGCGCCAGGAGAACCTGGAGACGATCCACCGCCACAACGTCGTCGCCGAGCGCTACGGCACCCTCGGCGACCTCCGGGCCGAGCTCTCCAGCGGCAAGCACCGGGCGCATCACGTGACGATGCGCGAGTGGCTCGAGGCGCCGGGTTCTTAGGGGGAGGGGGCGGGGTGCCCCTTCTACGAAGAAGCTCCCTTTAGCTTCGCCGCTGCCCGTTCGCGCTCCAGCGCCTCGATTCGTTTACGGAGGCCGAAGAAGTAGTCGACGCCGCTGACGACGGTGACGGCGAGGGCTATGTAGACGAGGACGTCGACGCCGAGGGGGGCGGGGTTGGTCGCGATCAGGGCGATCACGGCGGCGATCTGGAGGACGGTCTTCAGCTTGCCGAGCCAGCTGGCGGCGATGACGATGCCGCGCTCGGCGGCGATCGTGCGGAGGATCGTGACCGCGACCTCGCGGGCGATGATCACCATCGCCACCCAGGCTTCGAGCCGGTCGAGGGAGACGAGGGAGACGAGGGCGGCGGTGATCAGCAGCTTGTCGGCGAGCGGGTCCATCAGCTTGCCGAAGGTCGTGACCGAGCCGCGCGAGCGGGCGAAGTAACCGTCGAGCCCGTCGGTCAGCGCCGCCAGGGCGAAGACCGCGGCAGCGAGGGCGTCGCCGTTCTCGCTCTCGCCGAGGAGGGCGACGACAACCACCGGCACCGCGAGGATGCGGAGGAGGGTGAGCGCGTTAGGCAGGTTGAGCGGGAACATCCACCGCTCACTTACCCCCGGCGGGCGCGGGTGCCACAGCCGCTTCGGCGTCCTTCTTGGCGAAGTACTCCTCGCCCTCGATGCTGATGTGCGGGATCAATCGGTCCATCCAGCCCGGCAGCCACCAGGCGCGCTTGCCCAGCAGCACCATCACCGCCGGCACCAGTAGGCAGCGGACCAGGGTCGAGTCGATCGCGATCGCCACCGCCAGCCCCACCCCGAACTCCTTCACCACCGGGTTGCCGCTGAGCACGAAGCTGGTGAAGACGCAGACCATGATCGCCGCCGCCGAGGTGATCACCCGGCCGGTGTTGGCGAGGCCTTCGACCACGGCGCGCCGCTCGTCGCCGAACTCCTCGTAGTGCTCGCGCATCTGCGTCAGCAGGAAGACCTCGTAGTCCATCGAGAGCCCGAAGAGGATCGCGAACATCAGCAGCGGCACGAAGCTGACGATCGGGATCGCGTGGTCGAGCCCGATCAGCGAGGAGCCCCAGCCGAGCTGGAAGACGGCGGTGACGACCCCGTAGGCGGCCGCGACCGAGAGCAGGTTCATCACCGCCGCCTTGACCGGGACCAGCAGCGAGCGGAAGGCGACGAGGAGGACGAAAAAGCTGAGGGCGACGACGATCGCGATCATCAGCGGCAGCTTGTCGCTGATCTGGCTGGCGAGGTCGATGTAGCCGGCGGTCTGACCGCCGACGTAGGAGTGCGCTTTCGTCCCTTCGAGGACTTCGGGGATCGTCGTCTCGCGCAGTTCTTCGACCAGGTCGACGGTCTCGTCCGCCCACGGCTCGGACTTCGGGATGACCGTGAAGACGTTGACAGTCGGACTGTTTCCGTAGCTCGGAGACGAGACCTCGGCGACGTCGCTCGATTCCCCGATCGCCCCCTGCAGCCGCGGCAGGTTTTCGTAGGCTTCGTCCTTCGTCTTGAATTCGGAGGCGATCAGCAGCGGCCCGTTGACCCCCGGCCCAAACCCCTTGTTGAGCGAGTCGTAGGCCTGGCGCGAGGTCGTTTCCTTCGGTAGAGCGCTGATGTCGTTCTGGCCCAGCTGGAGCTGGAAGATCGGCAGCGCGAGGACGATGAGGACGAGCAGGGAGACGGCCGTCGCGCTTCCCGGTTTCGCCGCCACCCGTTCCGCCCAGCGGCGCCAGCCGTGCGGCTCCTTGTCGTCGGGGTGGGTCTTGCCGAGCTTGACCCGGAGCGAGTTGATGTGCGGGCCGAGCGCGCCGAGCATCGCCGGCAGCAGGGTCGTCGCCGCGCAGACGGCGACCACCACCGCGACGGCGGCGGTGAAACCGAGGGTGGAGACGAGCGGGATGCCGGCGAAGGCGAGCGAGCAGAGCGCGATCACGACCGTGAAGCCGGCGAAGACGACGGCGCCGCCGGCGGTCGCCGTCGCCCGCGCGATCGACTCGCGCAGCTCCATGCCGTCGGCCAGCTGCAGTTTGTGGCGGGTGACGATGAAGAGCGCGTAGTCGATGCCGACGCCGAGGCCGATCATCGTCGCCAGCGTCGCCGCGACCCCGGGCACCTCGAGCACGTGCTCGAGCAGGCGGATGATCGAGAGCGCGCAGGCGAGGCCGATCACCGCCGAGACGATCGGCAGCATCATCGCCGTCGCGGTGCCGAAGGCGAAGAGGAGGATGATCACCGCCGCCGCGAGGCCGATCGCCTCGCTCGTCTCCGTCTCCGGCTTCGAGAGCTGCTGGCCGACGTAGGCGCCGATCGCCGTCTCCAGGCCGGCCTTCTTCGCCGGCTCGGCGGCGTCGAGGATCCGTTCCGCTTGTTCTTCGTCGATTTCGCCCGGCCCGATCGAGAGGACGACCGGGAAGTAGCCGATCGACTGGTCTTTGCTGAGGAAGGCCGCCCCTTCCCGGCTGAGGGGGCTGATCGCCGAGTTGACGTCCTTCAGCGCGTTCAGGCGCTTCCCGGTTTCCTTCACCGCCGCCGCGTACCTCGCTTCGGTCAGCTTCCCCCGCGGCGCTTCGAGCACCAGCGGGTTGCTGCCGTAGGCCTGCTGGGGCAGTTCGTCTTCGAGCAGTTCGGTCGCGATCGTCGAGTCGGTTCCGGGCAGGGTCAGGTTTTCGCTGGTCTTGCTGCCGGCGGAGTGGCTGATCGCCAGCAGGGCGACCGCCAGCACGATCCAGGCGGCGATCACGGGGTAGTGATGGCGGGAGGAGAAACGCCCGATGGCGTAGAGAGGAGCGGTCATGGCGCCATCATCTCTTCTGGAGCGGCCGTTTCGCCAGTCTCGAACGCCTCCGGGATCGTGTCGAGCCCCTTCGCGCCCAGCCCGCGGCGGATCAGGACCAGCCGCTGCGCCTGGTTGGCGGCCATCGAGGCGACCAGCGGGCGCGGCCACCCGATCGTCAGCTGCCCGACCGCGTGCAGCTCGAGGTCGATCGTCGCGCTTTCCATCTCGTAGAGGAGCTCGACGACTTCCCGGGGGCCGCCGGGGCGGCCGAGGTCGATCTCTTCGGGGGGCGGGTCGGCCTCCGCCTCGAGGCCACGCAGGGTCTTCGTCGTCGCGTCGACGTGTTCCTGTTCCTGGCCGAGGAAGGCGCGGGCGGTGGCGAGGTCGGCGCCGTGGAGGATCGGCAGGACCTGTTCGTAGACCTCGACGGCGGCCAGCTGTCGGCCGAGGATCTCGTTCAGCACGCGGACGTCGCCCGCCTTGTCGACGGTGGAGTCGCCGTCGTCGCCGCAGGCGACCAGCCCGAGGGCAAGGCCGGCGACGAGGCACGTCGCGAGGAGGCCGCGTCGCACCGCGCCGCCGCGCATGATTCGGTTCGCTGCCATGAGGAGGAGGCCAAGCCTATGAGCTCTGAGGCCGGACGCGCGCTGGAGGCGCTGGCGGCGGAGGTGCACCGGTGCCGGCTCTGCCCGCGCCTGGTCGAGTGGCGCGAGGCGCAGGCGGCCGACCCGCCCCGCCGCTACCGGGGCCAGGAGTACTGGGCGCGGCCGGTCTCGGGGTTCGGAGATCCGCGGGCGCGGGTCGTGATCGTCGGCCTCGCGCCCGCCGCCCACGGCGCCAACCGCACCGGCCGGATGTTCACCGGCGACCGCTCCGGCGACTGGCTCTACGCCGCCCTCCACCGCGCCGGCTTCGCAAACCGGCCGGAGTCCGAGTGGCGAGGCGATGGCCTCGAGCTGCGCGACGCCTACGTCACCGCCACCGTCCGCTGCGCCCCGCCCGCCAACAAGCCGACGCCCGAGGAGCGGGACACCTGCCTCCCCTACCTGCAGCGCGAGCTGGAGCTGCTGGAGCGCTGCCGGGTGCTGATCGCGCTCGGCGCGTTCGGCTGGGACGGCGTCCTCCGCGCGGCGCGGGCGCTGGAGGTCGAGGTGCCGCGGCCGCGACCGAAGTTCGGCCATGGGGCCGAGGTCGAGGTCGGGCCGTGGCGACTGCTCGGCTGCTACCACCCGAGCCAGCAGAACACCTTCACCGGGAGGCTGACCGAGCCGATGACGGACGCCGTCCTGCAGCGGGCAAAGGCGCTCCTCGCCTAGGACGAGCCCCGCCGATCCGACGACTCGGAGCCGTTCGGAACGTTTCCACCATTTCCGCGGTCTCTAGTTCGCTTCGCCAGCAACCAGGGGGAGGGAACTTTGCAGAGGCCGCGGATCAAGAGGACCACGGAGGAGATCGAGACGCCGGACGGGGACATCTACCTGCTCCGCCCGAGCGCCGAAAACGACATCCGGATCGAGAAGCCGGACGCCGAGGAACGGCGGTTGCTCGCCGCCGTCAACGGCGAAAGGACGCTCGAGCAGCTGCGGGAGGAGTTCGGCGCCAAAGAGGTCGACGAGCTGATCGCGGCGCTGCAGGAGCTGGAGGTGGTCGAGGACGCCGCCGACGACGAGCGGATCGACCCCAAGGAGATGGAACGGTTCGACCGCCAGCTGCGGTACTTCAGCGACATCGGCTCCGCCAATACCCCGACCCCCTCGGAGTGCCAGGAACGGCTGCGGGAGGCGAAGGTGGCGGTGCTCGGGGTCGGCGGCCTCGGTGGCTGGTCGGCCCTCGCCCTCGCCTGCACCGGGATCGGCGAGATGTGGCTGATCGACGGCGACCGGGTCGAGATCAGCAACCTCAACCGGCAGGTCCTCTACGCCGAGGCGGACATCGGCCTGCTCAAGGTCGAGTGCGCGGCCTCGCGCCTGCGCGCCTTCAACTCGGCGGTCGAGATCACGACCGAGGCGAGGCGGCTGGAGAGCGAGAGCGACATCGCCGAGTTCATCGCCGGCTCCGACGTCGTCATCGACGCCGCCGACTGGCCTGCCCACGACATCGAGCGCTGGTGCAACGCCGCCTGCTACGAGGCCGGGATCCCGTTCATCACGATGAGCCATTTCCCGCCGGTCGCCAGGGTGGGGCCGCTCTACGTCCCCGGCAAGACCGGCTGCTACATCTGCCAGGAGATCGGCTACCGCCGCGAATACCCGCTCTTCGACGTCGCCGTCGAACAGCGGCGGGCGCAGCCGAGCCCGGCGGCGACCCTGGGACCTGCCTGCGGGCTGATCGGAGGCCAGGTGGCGATGGAGACGATGCACCTGCTGACGGGTCTGGCCAGGCCCGCGACCCAGGGAGTCGCCTACATCTACGACCTGCGGACGATGGAGGTCCAGCGCGAGGTGGTGAAGCCGGAGCCGGAGTGCCCGATCTGCGGCGACATGCCCCACGAGGAGGTCGAGGAGGAGGCGGCGGACGGGTAGGTTTCGGCGAGATGCGTCTCGCCGCCCCCCTCGTCCTCCTCGCGCTGCTCGCGGCCCTGGCCGGTTGCGGCTCCTCCGAGGAGACGACGACCGGCACCATCGTGCCGGTGCCGGCGACCGGCTCCACCGCGCAGATTCGCACCGCCTGGGAGCGGAACCCGGAATGCGAGCGCCCGCCGGGTGCCTCGCGCTGGGGCTGCTCGATCGGCTCCTACCGCTGCCAGGCGGTGGTCGTCGACCGCGGCTGGTCGGTCTCCTGCTCGAAGCCCGGCGACTCAGTCGCCTTCACCGTCCGTCCCTGAGCCTCGCGCCAAGCGCGAGGAGGGGTCGACGAAGAGCACCAGCCAGAGGTAGGGCGCCAGGTCGGGGGCGAAGTAAGCGATCGGGATCGAGAGCAGGAAGATGCCGGCGATGTAGCTGCCGCGGATCTGGTTTTCGCGATGGGTGCGGTGGTCGATCTTGGTCAGGCCCCGGCGGCGGGCGTCGACGTTCATCAGCAGCCCGAGAAGGACGACGACCGCGAGGTTGAGCGAGTAAAAGACGACCGCGGTCGTCGTGCCGCCGTACTCGCCCAGCAGCTCGCTGCTGAAGGGGATGAGGACGATCGAGCCCAGGTAGACGAGGTTGAGCGAGATCAGCCGCCCGTCAAAGGCCCTGACTTCGGAGAAGAAGCGGTGGTGGACGAGCCAGAAGCGGCCGATCACCGCGAAGCTGATCGCGTACGCGAAGAAGAGGTCGCGCTGGTCCCAGAGCGCGTCGTCGATCTGCCCCTCGGTCAGCCCCTTGTCGATCCCGATGTTGAGGACGAGCAGCGTGATCGCGATCGAGAAGACGCCGTCGCTGAAGGCGACGATGCGGCCGAACTCGACCTCGTTCTCCTTGCGCTGCCTCGGCGCCGCTTCCGCTGCCACCGGCGGATCATCCCCGGCCGCCGCGACGGAACCGAGATCCGATCCCTCCTAGAATGACCCGAGCCCGCCGGCGTAGCTCAGTTGGTAGAGCACTTCATTCGTAATGAAGGGGTCCCCGGTTCAAGTCCGGGCGTCGGCTCTGGGGCGCGCCCGCCTACTTCTTCTTTTTCTGGCGCCGTTCGAGGACTTCGCCGAAGGCTTTCTCGATTTCGGCGGTGAGGGTGAGGCGGAAGGTGGCGTTGAGGGCGTCGAAGGCGAGGGGGCGGAGGCGGCCGATCGAGGCGATGATCTCCTCCCAGCCCTCCTCCGGGCGGCCGGCGTCGTCGAACGGCTTCCAGACCTCCTCGACGAAGAGGTCGACGAAGGTGCGGGCCGAGGACTGGGCGTTGCGGCTCAGCTTCTCGATCACGGCGAGGGCCGCGGGGAGGTCGATCCCCATCGCCAGCACTTCCTCGGCGGCGCGCAGGAGGGCCGGGCTCGGGGCTTCGAAGCGTTCCTCACCGAGGGCGACGAGGAGGCCCAGCTTCTGGGCTTTTTCGAGCAGCTTGTCTTCGTCGGTGCCGAACTTCTCCGTCAGCTCCTCGCGGCTGTAGACCTCGGGCGCCTCGGTCGCGAACGGGGCGGTGACGGCCTGGCGAAGGCCGACGAAGCGGTCGGCGTCGGCCCCGTGCTCGCCGATCAGGCGCGAGATCGCGCTCAGCTTGAACCCCTCCGCCTGCATCTCCTGAATCAGGCGCAGGCGGGCGACGTGCTCGGAGCCGTAATAGCCGACCCGGGCGCGGACCTCGGGCGGCGGCAGCAGGCCCCGCGACTGGTGGTTGCGGATGTTGCGGACCGACATTCCGGTCTCGTAGGCGAGCTGCTCGACCGTGAGATCAGCCTCGGCGACCGCGGAATCGGCTTTGGCATCGGGCTTTTTCGCCATGTGACGATTCTACATTCTGAATGTAACCTCGTTTGAGGTAACGTTTATGTGGGAACACGCTTTCTGCAATCCACTTCAAAGGGACTTCCCCATGAACTTCGACTTCGCCACGATCCTCGCCGCCGCCGCTCCCCCGGCCGGCGGCGCCGAGATCGCCCAGATCGTGATCGCGACGACGGCGGCGACGATCGTCACCTGCGCGCTCCTCTTCCTCGGCCTCGGTCACCGCACCGGCCGGGTGCAGATCCTGCAGCGCCTCGCCGACCACAGCGAAAAGGCATCCGGCTTCCCCGGCTGGGTGGCCTTCCCTTCGGCCGTCGCCACCACCTCGCTGCTGACCGCGCTCTTCGGCATGTACTGGGACATCTCGGTCCACATCGACAACGGCCGCGACGCGGGGCCGCTCGCCAACCCAGCCCACTACTTCATCCTCGCCGGCCTCTTCGGCATCTTCAGCGCCGGCTTCTTCGCGATGGTCCTGCCGAAGGAGCGGCCGAGCACGGTTTCGATCCGCCTCGGCCGCGACTGGTGGGCGCCGCTCGGCGGCGTCCTCATCTGCGCCTGCGGCGCCTTCTCCCTGATCGGCTTCCCACTCGACGACGTCTGGCACCGGCTCTTCGGCCAGGACGTGACGCTCTGGGGGCCGACCCACCTGATGCTGATCGGCGGCGCCGCGATGACCCTGGTCGGGATCGCCGTCCTCGCCGTCGAGGGAATGCGGTCCAACGCCTCGGGCGACACCCCGCTGGAGGAGCTCGTCCACACGAAGATGGCCCGCGCGATCGCCCTCACCGGCGGCCTGATGCTGGGCCTCTCGACCTTCCAGGCCGAGTTCGACTTCGGCGTCCCCCAGTTCCAGCTGATCTTCCAGCCGGTCATGCTGATGCTGGCGGCCGGCGTCGGCCTCGTCCTGGCCCGCATCTACGCCGGCCCCGGCGCCGCCCTCGGCGCCGCCGGGTTCTTCATCCTTCTGCGCGGCGGGCTGGCGCTGCTGGTCGGGCCCGTGCTCGGCCAGACCACCCCCCACTTCCCGCTCTACATCGCCGAGGCGGTCGTCGTCGAGGCGGTCGCGCTCTTCGTCTCGACCAAGAAGCCACTGCGCTTCGGGCTCGTCTCCGGAGTCGGCATCGGCACCGTCGGCCTCGCCGCCGAGTGGGCCTGGTCCCACGTCTGGATGCCCCTCCCCTGGCCCGAGTCGGCCTTCCCGGAAATCGCGATCGTCGGCTTCGCCGCCGCCGTCGCCGGCGCCACGATCGGCGCCTGGATCGGCACCCACCTCTCGCCGATCCCGCAGCCGCGCTCGCCGCAGCTGCGCCGGGCCGCGGTCTGCAGCGCCGCCGTCCTCGCCGCCCTCGTCGGCTACGGCCTCTACACCCCGACCCAGGAGGGGGTCAGCGCCCAGGTCGCCCTGCGCGACGTCGGCAGCGGACCCGGCCGCGAGGTCGAGGCGACGGTGCGGATGAGCCCGCCCGACGCGGCGACCGACGCCGAGTGGTTCGACGTCACCGCCTGGCAGGGCGGCGGCCTGGTCGTGGCGCCGCTGGAGCGCGTCGCCCCGGGCGTGTATCGCAGCACCGAGCCGATCCCGGTCGACGGTAACTGGAAGGCGATGATCCGCCTCCACGACGACAACTCGCTGACGGCGCTGCCGATCTACCTGCCCCGCGACGAGGCGATCCCGGTCGGGGAAACCCCGGCGCCGGCCCGGTTCACCCGCTCCTTCGGCGACGAGCACCAGCTGCTGCAGCGCGAGGCCAAGGGCGGGCCGGCGATCCTGACGGCCCTCGCCTACTCGGCGGTCGCCGGGATCGCCCTCTCCCTGCTCGTCCTCCTGGCCTGGGCGCTGCACCGGCTGGCGGTCGGGCTGCGGCCGGCGTCGCGCAAGCGGCGCCTGCGGCTCCCCGGGATCGCGGGCTACCAGCACGGCGGCGGCAGGTGATCCTGCCGCTCGCCCACCACAGCGCCCTGGTGGCGCTGCCGGTCTTCGCCCCGGCCCTGGTCGTGATCCTCGTCCTCCTCGTCCACCGCACGCGCGAGCGCAAGCGGTGGGAGGAGGAGGAGGAGGCCGGGAGCTAGGACGCGAGTCCGCGAGAAGGCATCCTCAAGATGCTTTCTCGCGGACTCGCGAAATGGTGTCCTCGATCGCCTCGGCGTAAGGGCCGTGGAGGGTGGCTCGCGGGGTCGGGATCTTCAGGCCGTAGGCCTCTCGCATCGCCTGGCTCAGGGTTCGCTTGAAGGTCGGGCCGTGCCAGGCGTGAGCTTCCTTGGCGCGGCCGACGTGGAGGTGGACCAGCTCGTGGAGGAGGGTCTCGAGGACGTCGCCGCGGCGGATGCCGGGATAGGCGGTGACGGAGAGACGGAACTCGCTCGGGACGGCGAAGCCGAGGCGGTTGGGGCGCGACCTCGCGCGGCGCACCTTCAGCTCCGGCCGTCCTCGCGCCAGCGGTCCGCCGGCGAAGACCGGAAGCGCCCGCAGCCTCTCCATCTCCGCCTCGAGCTGGACGCCGGCGACGAGGTAGTAGGAAGCCGGGCGGGCCCGCAGGGCGGGTCGCTTCGCCCGCCGCCGCCTCAGCTTTGGCACCGCGGGCACCAGTAGGTGGTTCGGTTGGCGTCGCCCTGGCCGCGCGAGGAGACCGGGCCGCGGCAGGACGGGCAGACGCTCTGGCGGCGTTTGTAGATCTGGAACCGGTGGCGGTCGCCGCGCTCGACCGCCGCCTGCATCTGGGCTCGGGCGGCGTCCAGGACCGTCCGCAGCTCCTCGTCGGAGAGCTCCCCGATCGGGCGCCAGGGGTCGATCCGGGCCGCGAAACAGGCCTCGCTCTTGAAGATGTTGCCGATGCCCGCGACCAGGTGCTGGTCGAGGAGCGCGTCGCCGAGACCGCGGGTGGGATCGGCGCGCATCGCCGGGATCACCGCGTCGGGGTCGAACTCCGGGGCGAGGATGTCCGGCCCCAGCCGGGCCAGCTGCGGGTTGCGGCGCACGCGGGAGCTCTCCCCCACCTGCAGGGTCGGGCCGCCGAACTGGACCGCCTCCCACTCCCCGTTGGCCAGCACCGCCCAGGCGGACGAGCGCGGCCGGCGCCAGCGGGAGCCGGGCCGGTAGAAGTGCCAGCCGCCGCTCATCCCCAGGTGGCAGTGCAGCGAGACCCCGCCGAAGTCGAGCAGGAGGTGCTTGCCGCGCGACTCCACCCCGGCGAGCGTGCGCCCGTCCAGGCTCTCGATCCGGGCTGCCTTTCCCCGCGGGTTCGGCGCCGACGCCGCGACCGTCTCGCCGAGCAGGGTCACCTCGAAGCGCCGGGCCAGCCGCAGGATCGTGTCGCCCTCTGCCACCACCCCATGATCGCGAACCGGCGAGGTGGGTAAGGATGTACCTATGGATTCGACGGCACGGCAGGTGGCCCTGGGGATCGGCGTGAGCCGGCTGGCCATGGGCCTCGGGATCTTCTTCGCTACGCAGCCTGCGCTACGGGCGCTGCGCTTCGGCGGGACCGACGCCCAAGGCGAAGCGCTGGCGAAACTCGGCGGCGGCAGGGACATCGCAATCGGGGCACTGACCCTGGCCGCCCGCAATGATCCCGGCGCGCTGCGCACCACGATCCTCGTCTCCAGCGTCTGCGACCTCGCCGACGCCGTCGCCCTCGGCGTCTCCAGCCGCCGGCCCGAAACCCGCGCAGCGGGCATCGGCGGCATCCTCTCCGGCGGCGCCGCCGCAGTCGCCGGCCTCTGGTCTTGGCGCCGCCTCTAAGAGGGGTCTAGGGAGCCGAGCCGTTACTGCCGGCCGCGACCCCGCCCTGGAACTCGTGCGACTCGATCACCCGGTCGATCAGGCCGTACTCGACCGCCTGTTCGGGCTGGAAGAATTTGTCGCGTTCCATGTCGGTGTGGATCTGCTCCGCCGACTGACCGGTGTGCTTGACGTAGATCTGGTCGAGGCGCTCGCGCAGGGCGAGGATCTCTTTGGCGTGGATCTCGATGTCGCTCGACTGGCCTTCGAAGCCGCCGCTGGGCTGGTGGATGAGGATGCGGCTGTTGGGCAGCGCCATCCGTTTGCCGGCGGCACCGCCGGTGAGGATCAGCGACCCGGCCGACATCGCGATCCCGTAACAGATCGTCTGCACGTCGGGCTTGACGAACTGCATCGTGTCGTAGATCGCCAGACCGGCGTAGGCGGAGCCGCCGGGGGAGTTGATGTAGAGGCTGACGTCCTTGTCCGGGTCCTCGGCCTCGAGGTGCAGGAGCTGGGCGATGATCAGGTTGGCGAGGTCCTCGGTCACCGGTTCGCCGAGGAAGATGATCCGCTGCGCGAGCAGTCGGCTGTAGATGTCGAATGAGCGCTCGCCGCGAGCGGTCTGCTCGACGACCATCGGTACCAGTGGCATAGGGCCCCTCTCCTAGTTGGCGTCTGGGTTGTACTTATAGCCAACGCCGCGCACCGTCAGAACCAGCTCTGGCTTCTGCGGGTCCCGCTCGACCTTCTGGCGCAGGTTGGAGATGTGGACGTCGCAGGCGCGCTCGTCGCCGTCGAACTCGGTCTGCCAGAGCTCCTCCATGATCTGGGCGCGGGAGAAGACCTCCCCCGGGCGGGCGACGAGGAGGCGCAGCAGCTGGAACTCGGAGCGGGTCAGGTTGACGGGGACGCCGCGGACCGCGGCGACGTGGCGGACGAGGTCGATCGAGACCGGCCCGGACTCGATCTTCACCGCCTGGGAGAGCGGCGCCCGGTCGAGTTCGCGCCTTCGCAGCTGCGCCCGCACACGGCCCAGCAGCTCGCGAACCGAGAAGGGCTTGGTGACGTAGTCGTCGGCGCCGACCTCGAGCCCGACCACCTTGTCGACCTCGGCGTCTTTGGCGGTGAGGACGATGATCGGGACAGCGCTGCGGGAGCGGACGTCGCGGCAGATGTCGAGCCCGCTCGGTCCCGGCATCATGATGTCGAGGATCAGCAGGTCGAAGGGGACGCCGTCGTCGAGCAGGGTCGTCGCCTCGTCGCCGTCGGCGGCCGGGGTCACCTCGAAGCCCTCCTGGGCCAGCGCGTAGCCGACCGAGTCCCGGACCGAGGGCTCGTCGTCGGCGATGAGGATGCGGCCGCTGCTCATGCGACCGGGGTCGGGCTCGGTTGCGCGATCGGGAGGCGGACCCAGAAGGTGCTCCCCTCCCCCTCGACCGATTCGGCGCCGATCCGGCCCCCCATCACGTCGACCATCCGCCGCGCGATCGCCAGGCCGAGGCCGAAGCCCTCCTGCTTGCGGGACTCGCTGCGCCGGTAGAAGCGCTCGAAGACGCGCTCGAGCTCCCCAGCCGGGATGCCGGTGCCGGTGTCGATTACCTCCAAGATGACCTCGCCCTCTTTGTCATGCCGGCCGCGGACCGTAACGGTCCCCGGCGGCGGCGTGTTCTTGAACGCGTTGGTGAGCAGCCCGATCATCACCTGTCGCAGCAGGGTCGGGTCGCCGGCGGCGGTGAGATCGGACTCGACATCGACGACCAGCTCCACATGCGGTGGCGCGTCGCAGGCGTTGACGACGTCCTTGATCGCCAGCGGCACGTCGACGGCTTCGCTCTCGGGGGCCCCGCGGGACTCGACCCGGGCCAGGGTCAGCAGCGACTGGGTCAGCCTGTTCATCCGCTCGGCGTCTTCGCCGAGGCGGCGGAGGAAGTGGTCGCGGTCCTCGGGGTCGTTCTTGGCGCCGCTCTGCAACACCTCGATCGCCCCGGAGATGCCGGCGAGCGGGTTGCGCAGCTCGTGGGCGGCGTTGGAGACGAAGTCGGCTTCGGCGAGCTCGCGGCGGAGCTCGTCGGTGCGGTCGCGCAGGACCGCGAGGACGGCGCGCTCGTCGGGCAGCGAGCGGGCGGTCATCGCGTAGGCGCGGTCGCCGATCCGCAGCGCCGGGTGCGAGGAGAAGCCGACGTCCGCGGCGCGGTGCAGCAGCGGCAGCGCCAGCTCGGGCGGCTGTCCGGAGGAGTCCAGCAGGCGCGAGGCGGCGCTGTTGGAGAAGCGGACTGGGCCTTCGAAGTCGACGACCATGACCGCGTCGGTGAGGCCGTCGAAGATCGCCGTCAGCTTGTTGCGGTCCGCGGTGAGGACGCCGAAGCTCTCGTTCAGCGAAGCCCGCATCGAGTCGAGCGCCCGCGCCAGGTCGCCGATCTCGTCCGGCCCCGAGGTGTTGAGCTCGGCCTCGAAGGAGCCGCCCGCCATTTCCCCCGCCGCCCGGGCGAGGCCGACGACGCGGTGGGAGATCGCGACCGCGATCAGGAAGCCGGCGAGGACGCCGACGACGACCGCGGCGATCAGCGCCTGCTCGTTGTCGCCGAAGAAATAGACCGCGCCGGCGGTGATCAGGCTGACCGCGGCGAAGGCGCCGGTCAGCCACAGCCGCATCCCGATCCGCAGCGATCCGGGGTGCGCGGCGGGAATTTTCCCTTTGTGGGCCATGAGGATTTACTAACACAATCCCCTCCTCGTCGCGCCGGACCGGGGATATCCGTGCCTACGTGGGAGAATCGAGTTTGTGCGGACCCTCGTCTTCATCCCCGCCTGGAACGAGGAGGCCTCGGTCGCCTCCGTGATCGCCGACGTCGGCAAGTACCTGCCCGAGGCCGACGTCCTCGTCGTCGACGACGGCTCCACCGACGCCACCGCCGAGAGCGCGCGCGAGGCCGGGGCGCTGGTCGCCTCCCTCCCCTTCAACCAGGGCCTGGGGGCGGCGCTGCAGACGGGGTACCTGTACGCGCTCCGCAACGGCTACGACGCCTGCGCCCACCTCGACGCCGACGGCCAGCACCCGGCCGAGGAGGTCGCCCGCCTGCTTGCCGAGGTGACCGCCGACCGCGCCGACCTGGTGATCGGGTCGCGGTACCACGCCGGCGCCGTCGCCGCCAGCGGCGACTACCGGCCGACCTTCTCGCGGCGGATCGGGATCAGCGTCTTCCGCTTCTTCCTAACCCTGGCGACGCGGCAGCGGTTCACCGACACCACCAGCGGCATGCGCGCCGCCAACCGCCGGGTGATGTCGCTGTTCAGCCAGCACTACTCCCCGGACTTCGCCGAGATCGAGTCGCTGCAGCTGGCGGTGCGGCAGGGCCTGCGGGTCGAGGAGCTGCCGGTGCGGATGCTGGAGCGGGCCGGCGGCAGCTCCTTCCTGACGCCGCTGCGCTCGGCCTTCTTCATCTTCAAGGGCCTGGTCGTCCTCCTCGTCGGCCAGTTCCGGCCCCGGCAGGCGGAGGCGAAGCAGTGAGCGCGCTGCCGATCGCCGCCGGGGAAGCGCAGGTCCACCTCACCTCGCAGACGCGGATCGTCGCGGCGGTGATCGCGGTCTTCTTCATGCTCCTGATCCTCGACCTGATCCGCCGCGACCGGCTGCAGGAGCGCTACAGCGTGATCTGGTTCGTCGCCGGCCTGGGAATGCTCGCCGGCGCCGCCTTCCCCGGCCTGCTGGAGCTGGTCGCCGACGCGATGGGGGTGCGCAACACCAACGTCGCCCTCTTCTCGATCGTCCTCCTGCTCCTGCTCGGGCTGGCGCTCAACTTCAGCGTGATCATGTCCAGGCAGGCGGCTCAGATCACGCGGCTCGCGCAGGAGCGGGCGATCGAGCAGGCAAGGCGGCCGGCCGGCGAGGCGCCGAACGGGAACGGCTCAACCGGCGAAGAGGCTCTCGAGGCGGAAAAACAGGGCTTCGAGGGCTAGCTCCTCGGAGACGTTGAGGTCGAGGCCGCGCCGGGTCTCCTGGACCAGCTCGGCGCCGCGGCGGGCGCGGGCCGCGTCGAGCCCGGCGGCCTGCGCCCGCAACGGCTCCAGCCGGTCGCGGTTGAAGACGACCTCCTCGGCCCCGGCGGCGACCGCCGCGAGGTCGCGGAGCCAGGTCGCGCAGAGCTCGAAGCCGAGCGCGAGGATCTCGGTGCGCCGTCGGCGGCCGGCTCGTTTGGCGCCATCGGAGATCTCCTTGGCGCTGCGTTTGACCCCGGCCTTCGCCTCCTCCTCGAGCGCCTCGCGAGCCGCTTCTTCGGCGTCCTCGCCGGCCCCTTTCGCGTCGTCGAGCAGGGCTTTCCAGGGAGCGCTTGCAGTCTCCCCCTCGAGCGCGGCGCCGACGCAGCGCTCGGCCTCGGCCCGCAGCGCCCGGCCGCGGTCGCCGAGCAGCAGCCGCGCCCGCTCGAGGTCTCCGGCGGCGAGCCGCGCCGCCGCCGCGACCTCGTCCGGGCCCGCGGCGCCGGCCAGCTCGGCCTCGAGCACCTCGGCCGGCAGCGGCGCGAACTCGACGGCCTGGCAGCGCGAGGCGACCGTCTCCAGCAGGCCCTCGCCCTCGGAGCTGAGGAGGATCAGGTGGACGAACGCGGGCGGCTCCTCGAGCGTCTTCAGCAGCGCGTTCTGGCTCTCGTCCCGCATCGCCTCGGCGGCCTCGACGACGAAGACCCGCTTGCCGCCTTCGAAGGGGCGGTAGGCGGCGGCGCGGATCACCCGCTCCCGCACCTCCTCGACCATGTGCTGGGCCCCGGTCGGGGCGAGCCAGACGAGGTCGGGGTGCGGCGAGGGGTCGAGCAGCGCCCGCCGCCGCGCCTCCTCGGGCTCGGCGGCGGCGGCGGCGAGGATCTCGGCCGCGAACGAGCGGGCGGCGGCCCGCTTGCCGGAGCCGCGCGGACCGCGGAAGAGGTAGGCGTGGGAAGGCTCGCCGGCCAGCGCCGCCTTCAGCGCCACCCGCGCCCGCGCCTGGTGCTCGGTGGCGTCAAGCAGCGGCGAGGTGGGCATTCACAGCCTCCATCACCCGCTGGTGGACCTCCTCGACCGAGCCGGCGGCGTCGACGACGGTGACCCGGTCGGAGGCGATCATCGCGATCTCCTCGTAGGCGCGGGCCACCGCCTGCTGCAACCCCAGCCCCTCCTGCTCGAAGCGGTCGTCGCTCTCGGCGCGGCCGAGGCCGGTCTCGGGGTCGATCCGCAACAGCAAGGTCAGGTCGGGCCAGAGGCCGTCGGTGGCGGTCTCGCAGAGGCCGATCACCTCGCCGACGCCGAGCCCGCGGGCGGCGCCCTGGTAGGCGACGCTGGAGTCGCTGAAGCGGTCGGCGACGACGTTGCGGGCCGCCTCCAGGGCCGGCCGGATCACCCGCTCGGTGAGGTCGGCGCGGGCGGCGAGGAAGAGCATCAGCTCGGCCATCGAGTCCAGCTCGACCGTCGGGTCGGCGAGCAGCTCGCGGATCCGCTCCGCCGCCTCGGTCCCGCCCGGCTCGCGGATCGCGACCGTCTCCTCCCCCAGCGCCTCGACCAGCAGCCGCGCCTGGGTGCTCTTGCCCGACCCGTCGATCCCCTCGAGGGAGATGAACAACGCCGGCGCCCTCAGCTTTTCGCGCCGGCTTTGGCGCGTTTGCGCCCGCGCGTCGCGGTATCCGCTTTCGACGCTTTGACTTTCGCCTTCTTGGTCTTCGCCGGAGCCGCGTCCTCGTCGCCTTTCGGCGGCGCTTTCTTTTCCATCTCCGCTTTCGCCGCTTTGGCGGCTTCGCGCTCGGCCCGGCGTTTCTTCATCTCCTGCATCGACTCGCAGTCGTCGTTGAGGCAGAGGTTCCAGGGCCGGCCGCGGAACGGGACCACTTTCAGGCGCGGGGTGCGGTCGCAGATCGAGCAGCGCTCCTCGAGCCGGAAGACGTCGCCGCGCTGGGGCAGCGGGAAGGTCTGGTCGCACGAATTCGGGTCGTCGGCGGTCCAGCCGCTGCAGCCGACGAACCGTTTGCCCGATTTTTTCGCGCGGATGATCCGCAGCATGTTCGGCGAGCCGTCCTCCTTGGTGCGGCCGGCTTCTTCGCAGACCTTGCAGGGGCCGAGGATGCGGTCCTCGTCCATCCCTTTCCAGATCACTTTCGCCAGGTCCTCGCGGCTCTTGTCGATTTCGTCCCAGGTCTTGTGCAGGAGCTCGCGGCTCTCGCCGACGACCGAGCCCTTGGTCATCTCGCCGGCGGCGATCCGGTCCATCTCCGCCTCCAGCGTCGCCGTCATCTCCGGCGTCGCCATCGCCGGCACGTAGTTCTTGAAGCCCTCGTAGAGGGCGATACCGGTCTCGGTCGGGATCGGCGGGTTGTTGTAGACGTAGCCGCGGTCGAAGAGCTTCTGGATGATGTCGGCGCGGGTGGCTTTGGTCCCGAGGCCGCGCTCCTCCATCATCTCGATCAGTTTCGCCTGCGAGATCCGGCCCGGCGGCTGGGTCTCCTTGTCGACGATCCAGGGCTCGCCGTCGAGCGGCAGCGTCTGGCCCTCCACCAGTTTCGGGATCTCCTCGTCGGCCGAGCGGGCGTAGGTGTAGATGCCGGCGTAGCCGGGGTCGACGACGACCGAGCCGCGGACGAAGTAGGTCTGGTCGCCGGCCTCGATGTCGGCCCGGGTCGACTCGGTGATCATCGGTGGGCTGAAGGTGGCGAGGAAGCGGCGGACGACGAGTTCGTAGACCCGTTTCTTCGACCCGTCGAGGGCGCCCGGGTGGACCGCCTGGGTCGGGTAGATCGGCGGGTGGTCGGTCGTCTCTTTTTTGCCGCGGGTCGGTTTCAGCTCGCCGTCGAGCAGGCCGGAGGCGGCGGAGAACTCCTTGATCCGCACCAGCGAGGTGACCAGCTCCCGCACCGGCAGCGAGGACGGGTAGACCGTGTTGTCGGTGCGCGGGTAGGAGATGAAGCCGTCCATGTAGAGGTCCTCGGCGATCCGCATCGCGCTGGCGGGGGTGATCCCGAGGCGGCTGGAAGCGTCGGTGCTGAAGGCGGTCGTGTTGTAGGGCGTCGGCGGCTTGCGGGTGTTTTTGCGCGCCGTCACCGCTTTCACCGTGCCGGGGCTGGAGGTGCCGGCGAGGGCGGCGTCGACCTCGGAGCGCTCCCAGAATTTGTCGGTCGTGTGGTGGGCCTCGAAGCTGCCGTCGGGGTGCTCGAACTTGGCGAACAGTTCCCAGAACGGTTTCGCGACGTGGGCGCGGCGTTCCATCTCGCGCTCGACGATCAGGCCCAGA
Organism: Solirubrobacterales bacterium; assembly: GCA_035764245.1. Classification (GTDB taxonomy): domain Bacteria; phylum Actinomycetota; class Thermoleophilia; order Solirubrobacterales; family 70-9; genus VAYN01. The sequence continues at coordinate 8,625 of DASTZP010000002.1, read as the reverse complement.
GTCGGGCTCTGCACGCGGCCGACCGAGAGGAAGTTGGAGCCGAAGCGGCGGCTGGCGAGGGAGACGGCGCGGGTCAGGGTCGCGCCCCAGAGCAGGTCGATGTCCTGGCGGGCGGCGCCGGCGTTGGCCAGCGGATAGGAGAGCTCGTCGAGCTCGTTGAAGGCGCGGTCGATCTCCTCTTTGGTCAGCGCCGAGTAGCGGGCGCGCTGGATCCGCAGGGTGCCGTCGGCGGTCCCCTCGCGGCTGCCGAGCGCCGGGTTGGCGTCGAGCATCTCCTCCAGGGCCTCGAGCCCGATCAGCTCGCCCTCGCGGTCGAAGTCGGTGGCGATCACCAGCTCGTCCGCCTCTTTGGCCAGTTTCTTGATCGCTTTGACGACGTTTTTGTCCGTCGGTTCCTTGATCAGTTCGGCGTCGATCAGGTCATGCAGGTCCGTCTTCTGCCAGTTCGAGTAGCCCTCGGGGAAGGCCGGACCGAGCACGTGGCCCTTGAGACCGACGGTCATATGCTCGTTGCCTTCGGCGTCCGTCCAGGTGTAGAACGGGACTTTGAAGGTTTTGTCCTCGCTGTTCGAGCCCTTGCTCAGGGCCTCGGCGATCTTCTTGGCGCTGTTGTTCTTCTCGGTGACGATCAGTCGCATGGGGCGGCGAGGGTAGCAGGGGCGTTCGGCTGCGCAAGGGGGCATCCATTCGTCCGATCCCCCCGCCGGGCCGGTTCGATCTGCGTAGGATCACCGCCCCATGAGGTGTCTGGTCACCGGCGGCGCCGGCTTCATCGGCTCGAACTTGGTCGACGCCCTGCTCGCGCGCGGCGACGAGGTGACGGTGGTCGACAACCTCTCGACCGGGCGGATGTCGAACCTCGAGCTGGGCCTCGCCGCGGGGGCCGAGCTGGAGGAGATGGACATCCGCGACGGCGAGGCGCTGAGCCGCCTGGCGGCGGAGCGACGGCCCGAGGCGATCTTCCACCTCGCCGCCCAGATCGACGTCCGCAAGTCGCTGGCCGACCCCTTCTTCGACGCCGCCGTCAACGTCGGCGGCACCGCCAACGTGCTCGAGGCCGCCCGAGCCTCGGAGTGCGGGCGGGTCGTCTCGATCTCCACCGGCGGCGCCATCTACGGCGAGGGCGAGGGCCAGCAGCTGCCGCTCCCCGAGGACGCTCCGATCGCGCCGCTCTCCGCCTACGGCCAGAGCAAGTTCGCCGCCGAGGGCTACGTCTCCCTCTACCACCGTCTTTACGGTCTATCTGGGGTCTCACTGCGGCTCGGCAACGTCTACGGCCCGCGCCAGGACCCGCTCGGAGAGGCGGGGGTGATCGCGATCTTCTGCGGCCTGCTGAAGGAGGGCGGCCGCCCGACCGTCTTCGGCGACGGCACCCAGACCCGCGACTACATATATGTGGGCGACGTGGTCTCGGCGGCGCTGGCCGCCGGCGACGCGGACGCGACCGGCCCGGTCAACATCGGCACCGGCGTCGAGACCAACGTCCTCGAGCTGATCGAGGCGCTGAAGCGCCTCTCCGGCAACGAGAGCTTTGAGCCCGAATTCGCGCCTGAACGGACCGGCGAGGTGCAGCGGATCGCAATCGACGCCGGCCGCGCCGAGCGCGAGCTGGGCTGGCGGGCCGAGATGGACCTCGATGAGGGCCTGCGCGTCACCCTGGACTCGGTCTAGCCAGAAGCTGCTCGAGCGCCGACTGCACGACTTCGGAGCGGCACCTGCCGGGGTGCTCGGCGCGGATGAAGTAGGTGCCGATGAAGAGCGAGAAGGCGAGGATGCTGCGCGCCTCGACGTCGTCGTCGTCAACGCAGATCGGCCTGAACAACTGGCGCAGATAGTCCATCCGCCGGTTGTCGACCCGGTTCAGCCGGGCTGCAACCGCCTTGTCCCGTCGCGCCCAGTTCCGCACCGCCAGCTCGACCGGCATCGTCTCGGCGGGGGCGTCGGCGGCCAGCTCGAAGAGGTGGCGCAGCTTTACCCGCGGATCCCCCGGGTCGCTCTCGACCTCGGCAATTACGTCGCTGACCGCCCTCCGCTCCCAGGTGTCGAGCATCTCCTCGATCAAGGCGGACCGACCCTTGAAGTGCCAATAGAAGCCGCCCTTGGAGACCCCGAGGCCCTTCGCCAGCGTCTCGACTCGAATCGCCTCCGGCCCTCCGTCTGCCAGCGCCTTCAGCGCCGCGTCGATCCAGGCGTCCCTGGGGGTCCGAACCTTTGCCACAGGCGCATCTATACGGCACCGTATTGACATATGCAACCCAGTTGCATATCGTTATCCATACGACACCGTATGGATGGAGGCCCGCATGAAGCAGCCCAATGCCGAGCATGAACGCCGCCCCTGGCGCATCCACGAGATCGTCCCCGACTTCACTCTCGAAGACGTCTGGGAGCTTCCGACCCGGGGTGGGGCCGATGACTTCGAGCGCCTACTCGAGCTCGTCGGCTCCTTCGACCCGACGAAGACGGAGTCCCGACCGGCCCGGCTCCTCTGGGGCCTGCGCGACCGCCTCGGCGCCTGGTTCGACCTCGGGGAAATTTCCACCTCGGTCGACGAGGCTGACGGGGAGCTCGCGATTCCCGGCACCCACGAGCACTCGTTGCGCGGGCGACTGCCGGCAGATCTGCGCGGCAGCGCCGAGGACTTTGACTTCGGATCGCTCCCCTTCGTGCCGCTCTACCGCACCGACCGCGAGGCCGCGGCCGAGGTCTCGAACAAGACCGTCCACGGCGTCGCTCACCTGGCGTGGGTCGAACGAGGCGAGGGCGAATTCCAAGGCGAGATGGCCGTCTACGTCAAGCCCCGCGGAATTTTCGGCCGCGCCTATATGGCCGCGATCAAGCCGTTCCGCTACTGGGTCGTCTACCCGGCACTGATGCGGCAGATGGAGCAGACCTGGAACCGTCGCGTGCTCTCCTCCCCGGCGTTGGCAGATCGTTAGCCTTCCCCTTGTGCCCGCCCAGGCCTACGCCGGCAAGGAGTGCGTCTGCCAGTTCCGCAAAGGGATCTGCGACCAGTCCTGCGTGCGGGACATGCTGGAGACGCCCTTCTACATCGCCTGCCTGAAACTGACCGGGCGCAGGTGCCTGGTCGTCGGCGGCGGCGACATCGGCCTCGAGAAGGTCGAGGGGCTGCTCGCCTGCAACGGCGACGTCACCCTGATCGCCCCGGTCGCCCATCCCGAGCTGGAGCGGCTGGCGAGCGAGGGCTCGATCCGGTGGGAGAAGCGGGCCTACGCGGGCCTGGAGGATCTCGAGGGGGTCTTCATGGTGATCGCCTGCACCGACGACTCCGAGGTCAACATCGGCATCTTCGACGACGCCGAGCAGCGGGCGATGTTGGTCAACATCGTCGACGTGCCGCCGCTCTGCAACTTCATCCTGCCGGCGATCGTCCGCACCGGGCCGCTGGCGATCGCGATCTCCACCGCCGGCGCCTCGCCGGCCCTGGCGAAGCGGATGAAGCGGGAGATCTCCGAGCTCTTCGGCGAGGAGTACGCGCGCCTGGCGGTGATCCTCAACGACGCCCGCGGCTGGGCGAAGGGGACGCTGCCGACCTACCAGGACCGCAAGCAGTTCTTCGAGGGGATCGTCAACGGCGACCCCGACCCGATCGTCCTCATCCGCGAGGGCGAAGAGGCTGCGTTGCTGGCGCTGATCGAGTCCGCGAAAGAGCGGGCCGCGGCGGCGCTCGCCGCCTGACGGCTTCGCCTCAGCTCGTCCCGCAGGCCGAGCTGCGGACACCCTCCAGCATCGCCCGCAGCTCTTCGGCCTGCTCGACGCTGAGGTTGGCGCTGAAGGCGGCGGCGAGCTCGGCCCGCACCAGCGGTCGCATCTCCGCCAGCAGCTCGACGCCGGCCGGGAGCAGCGTCGCGTAGCTGACGCGGCGATCGGTCTCGCAGAAGGTCCGCTCCAGGAGGCCGGCCTTGATCAGGCGGTCGACGAGCTTGGTCAGGCCGCCGCGGGTGATCACCAGCGCCTCGGCCAGCTCCCCCATTTTCAGCCGCTGCTCGGGGGCGTGGTCGAGCGTCGCCAGCACCTCGAACCACGGCAGCGGCGGCAGCTCGGCGGCGGTCAGCACCTCCTGTAGGCGGCCGGTGACGGCGGCGTGGGCCTGGGAGATCGCGATCCAGGCCTCGCGGTGGGGATCGAAGTCCGCGCCCTGCTGCTCGGCTACTGCGCTCGCCTGCTCGGTCATGGCCCCATCATCCCACAAGATGGTTGATCTGACAATAGTTGACAAGCAAAACTTTGTTGCTACGATTGTTTCTACCTCAACTGTTTCAGTATCAACCACCGAGGGAAGGCAATAGACATGAGTGCAGAGACCATCACCCAGCAAGAGATCCCGGCAGGCACCTGGGTCGTGGACCCCGTCCACTCCTCGGTCGGCTTCGCTGTCGCCCACAACGGCGTCACCACGTTCCGCAGCGGCTTCGAGCGCTACGACGCGCGCCTCAGTGGCGGCGAGCAGCCGCGGCTGGAGGGCACGGTCGAGGTCGAGAGCATCGCGATCGACGAGGAGATGCTGAAGGGCCACCTCCTCTCCCCCGAGTTCTTCGACACCCAGCGCTTTCCGCAGCTGCGCTTCACCTCGACTGAGCTGAGCGCCGGCGAGGACGGCAGCGCCCGGATCGCCGGTGAGCTCGAGATCCGCGGCGAGAAGCGCCAGGTCGAGGCGAGCGGCCGCTTCGCCCAGCTCGGCGCCGACCTCGCCGGCAAGGAGCGGGTCGGGCTCTCGCTTGAGGCGACCGTCGACCGGCGCGACTTCGGCCTCGACTGGCAGGCCCAGCTGCCGAGCGGCGGCGACGTCCTCGAGTACGCGGTGACGATCGTCGTCGAGCTCGAGCTCGTCCGCGAGGAGGCATAGCGATGAGGGTCCTCGGCATCGCCGGCAGCCTGCGCCGAGGCTCCTACAACCACGCCCTGCTGCGGGAGGCCGCCGAGCGGCTTCCCGCCGGGGTGGAGTTGGTCGAGTTCGAGCGCCTGGCGGAGATCCCGCCCTACGACGTCGACCTCGAGGCGGAGGAGACCCCGGCCGCGGTGGCCGAGCTGCGCCAGGCGATGCGCGAGGCCGACGCCGTCATCGTCGCCACGCCGGAGTACAACCACTCGATCCCCGGGGTGCTGAAGAACGCGCTGGACTGGGCTTCGCGCCCGGCCGGACAGAGCGCCCTGACGGGGACTCCGTCAGCGGTGATCGGCGCCTCGACCGGGATGTTCGGCGCCGTCTGGGCCCAGGCCGAGACCCGCAAAGTCCTCGGCGCCCTCGGCGGCCGCGTCGTCGAGGCCGAGCTGCCGGTCGCCAAGGCCGCCGACCTCTACCGCGAAGGTCGCCTCGAGCTCTCCCCCGAGCAGTCCCAGCAGCTGGAGGAGATCCTGGCGACGCTGGTCTCCGAAGTCGAGCAGCTGCAGGAGCTGGTTGCTGCGTAGGGAGTCCGGCAGTACCCACCGGACAAAATGGGGAGGGTCCGGCGGGCACTGCCGGACTCCCTTCCGATTAACCGTTCGGGAGGGCGAAGAAGGCGATCGCGGAGAAGTGGGCGATCGCGGCGGCGATGACGAGGAGGTGGAAGATCTCGTGGTAGCCGAAGATCGCGGGGCTGGGGTTGGGGCGCTGGACCGCGTAGACGACGGCGCCGGCGGTGTAGAGCAGGCCGCCGGCGGCGAGGAGCAGGGTGCCGGCCGGTCCCATCGAGGTCCAGAGGTCGGGGAAGGTGGCGACGGCGACCCAACCGAGCGAGAGGTAGATCAGGGCCGAGGCCCATTTCGGGTGGTCGATCCAGATCATCTCGACGATCGCGCCGGCGATGGCGCCGATCCAGACGACGGCGAGGATCGCCGTCGCCAGGGTCGCATTGAGGACGAGCAGGGCGAAGGGCGTGTAGGTGCCAGCGATGAGGAAGAAGATCATCGAGTGATCGAGCCGGCGCATCCACTGGCGCACCTGCGGCCGCGACCAGTTGACCCGGTGGTAGAGGGCGCTGGTCCCGAACAGGGCCGAGAGGCTGACCGCGTAGATGGCGACGGCCAGGGTCGCCTCCGGGGTTTCGGCGAGGACGATCAGCGCGACCCCGAAGCCGAGCGACATGAAGAAGGCCCACTCGTGGGAGACGCCGCGCAGCTTCGGCTTGACCGAGGCGATCGCCTCGGCGGTCGCCTCCTTGGCGGCGGTCGCGCGCTCTTCGACGGCCTCTTTGGCGGCGGTCGCGCGCTCACCCATGGCGTCTTTGGCCGCCTGAGCACGATCGCGCGCCGCAGTGGCGCGCTCTCCCACCCGTTCTGCGCCGCGGCGCAGTTCGTCTGCCATATAGAGAGGCTACCCGGAACTTAGTGCCGATATTGGGGACTTGACACAATTGAGAGAAGAAGACGGCGGCCTCGGAACCCCTTATTTGCGCCTTTTGAGACTTTTTCCGTCCTGCCGATTAGCGATCCTGCGGAGTTACCCCTGAAAGTCGCTGCGAGAGGAGAAGTTTGATGTCCCAGACCGCCATTTCCAGTCCCAAGAACGGTCTCAAGGGCCTCTCGATCGAACGCCGTTTTTCGACGCCCGGCGTGCATCCTTTCGACCAGGTCGAGTGGGAGATCCGGGACGCCGTGATCGGCAACCCGGAGAGCCCGGCCTTCGAGCAGCGCGGGGTCGAGTTCCCGGTGACCTGGTCGCAGAACGCGACCAACATCGTCGCCCAGAAGTACTTCCGCGGCCAGCTCGGCAGCGCCGAGCGCGAGAGCTCGGTCAAACAGATGATCGGCCGCGTCGCCGGGACGATCTCCAACTGGGGGCGCGAGGGCGGCTACTTCGCCTCCGCGGAGGACGCCGACGCCTTCGAGATGGAGCTGACCGCGATCCTGCTCAACCAGAAGGCGGCCTTCAACTCGCCGGTCTGGTTCAACGTCGGCTTCGAGGAGACGCCGCAGTGCTCGGCCTGCTTCATCTTGAGCGTCGAGGACACGATGGAGTCGATCCTCGACTGGAACACCAAAGAGGGCAAGATCTTCCGCGGCGGCTCCGGCTCCGGCATCAACCTCTCCAACATCCGCGGCTCGGTCGAGCAGCTCTCCAAGGGCGGCACCGCCAGCGGCCCGGTCAGCTTCATGCGCGGCGCCGACGCCTGGGCGGGGACGATCAAGTCCGGCGGCAAGACGCGGCGGGCGGCGAAGATGGTCGTCCTCGACGTCGACCACCCGGACATCGAGCACTTCATCTGGTGCAAGGCCGACGAGGAGAAGAAGGCCGCCGCCCTGCGCGACGCCGGCTTCGACATGTCGATCGACGGCGAGGGCTTCACCTCGATCCAGTACCAGAACGCCAACAACTCGGTCCGGGTCACCGACGAGTTTATGGAGGCGGTCGAGGCCGGCGAGGACTGGGAGCTGAAGGCGCGTCGGGACGGCTCGACGACGAAAACGCTGGACGCGCGCGAGCTGATGAACCAGATCGCCGACGCCGCCTGGCGCTGCGCCGACCCGGGCGTCCAGTACGACACGATCATCAACCGCTGGCACACCTGCCCCGAGTCGGGCCGGATCAACGCCTCCAACCCCTGCAGCGAGTACATGCACGTCGACGACTCGGCCTGCAACCTCGCCTCGATCAACCTGATGAAGTACCGCCGCGAGGACGGCAGCTTCGACACCGAGGACTTCGAGCACACCGTCGACGTCGTCTTCCTCGCCCAGGAGATCGTCGTCGGCTTCTCCAGCTACCCGACCGAGGAGATCGGCGAGAACGCCAACCGCTTCCGCCAGCTCGGCCTCGGCTACGCCAACCTCGGCGCCCTGCTGATGTCGGACGGCCTCCCCTACGACTCCGACGCAGGCCGAAACGTCGCCGCCGCGATCACGGCGCTGATGACCGGCCGCGCCTACCGCCAGTCGGCGTTGATCGCCGCCGGCGCGACCGGGCCCTACGACGAGTACGAGAAGAACCGCGAGGCCCACAACGGGGTGATGCGGATGCACCGCGACGCCTCCTACGACGTCGACCCGACGGGAATCAAGGGCGACCTGCTCGAGGCCGCCCGGCGCTCCTGGGACGAAGCGGTCGAGCTCGGCGAGGAGCACGGCTACCGCAACGCCCAGGCGACCGTGTTCGCGCCGACCGGGACGATCAGCTTCCTGATGGATTGCGACACGACCGGGATCGAGCCCGACTTCTCGCTGGTCAAGTTCAAGGAGCTGGTCGGCGGCGGGCAGATGACGATCGTCAACCAGTCGGTGCCGCTGGCGCTGCGCACGCTCGGCTACGCCGAGCCGCAGGTCGAGCAGATCAACGCCCACATCGCCGAGCAGAGCACGATCGTCGGCGCTCCCGGGCTCAAGGACGAGCACCTGCCGGTCTTCGACGTCGCGGTCGGCGAGCGGGCGATCTCCCACACAGGCCACATCGACATGATGGCCGCCACCCAGCCCTTCATCTCGGGGGCGATCTCGAAGACGGTCAACCTGCCGCAGACGGCCACGGTCGATGACATCGCCGACGCCTACACGCGCGGCTGGAAGGGCGGGCTGAAGGCGCTCGCGATCTACCGCGACGGCTCGAAGACGGCGCAGGCGCTCCGCACGGACGCCGGCGAGAAGAAGGCGGAGCCGGAGGCTGCGCAGCAGCCTGCGGAGCCGCGGCCC
>DASTZP010000001.1:0-17895 GCA_035764245.1 Solirubrobacterales bacterium | reverse complement strand
GCGGATCTTGCCCTCGGTGGCGAGCTCGTTGAAGTGCGATCGCGGTACGGAGAGGCGCACCTTGGCGTCCGAGGCGATGTCCTTGGTGATCTTGGGCCCGGGCACCTCGACGCGGAACAGCTGGACATCGCCGCGGCCGCGGAGCTCGAGCTCGAACACGAGCTTGAGCCCCGCCAGCGACGGCACGGCCTTCTGGAAGTCCTTGATGACCTGCTCGATGAGCGCCTTGGTGTCCCCCGAGGCGGTCATCAGATCTTGTGGCGCTGGAGCAGCTTCTTGCCGATGACCATGCGCTGGATCTCCGAGGTGCCCTCGCCGATCAGCAGCAGCGGCGCGTCGCGGTAGAGGCGCTCGATCTCGTACTCCTTCGAGTAGCCGTAGCCGCCGTGGATGCGGAAGGAGTCCTCGACGACCTCCTTGCCGGTCTCGGAGGCGAAGAGCTTCGCCATCCCGGCCTCGAGGTCGGAGCGCTCGCCGGCGTCCTTCAGGCGCGCGGCCTTGCGGGTGAGCAGGCGCGCGGCCTCGACCTTGGTCGCCATGTCGGCGAGCTTGAACTGGATCGCCTGGTGCTGGGCGATCGGCTTGCCGAAGGTCTTGCGCTCCTGGCTGTAGCGAAGGGCCAGCTCCAGGGCGCGCTGGGCGATGCCGACCCCGCGGGCGGCGACGTTGACGCGGCCGACCTCGAGCGCGTCCATCATCTGCACGAAGCCCTCGCCGACGCCGGCCTCTTCGCCGCCGAGCACGCGCTCGGGGGGGCAGCGGTAGCCGTCGTAGACAAGCTCCGTCGACTCGACGCCCTTGTAGCCCATCTTCTTGATCTTGGGCGGCACGGTGAGGCCCTTGAAGTCGCCCTCGTTGACTTCCGCCCAGGGCTCCTTCTCGGTGATGAAGCAGGTCATCCCCTTGTAGGCGGGCTCCGCCTTGGGGTCGGTCTTCATCAGCACGAAGACGACACTGGACCCGAGTCCGTTGGTGACCCACATCTTTTGGCCGTTCAGCTCCCATTTGCCGTCCTCGCCCTTCTTGGCGGTCGACTTGATGCCCTGCACGTCGGAGCCGACCTCGGGCTCGGAGAGCGAGAAGGCGGCGCGGATCTCGCCGGTCGCCATCTTCGGCAGGAAGTACTCCTTCTGCTCGTCGGTGCCGAACTTCATCAGCAGGTAGGAGCCGATGAAGTGGGTGTTGACGACGCCGGAGATCGAGATCCAGCCGCGCGAGAGCTCTTCAACGATCATCGCGTAGGTGGTCAGGTCGAGACCCATGCCGCCGTACTCCTCCGGGATCGTGACCCCGAAGAGGCCGAGCTCCTTCATCTGCTCGACGATCGGCTCCGGGAACGAGTCCTCGTGGTCGTAGTGCTCGGCGTTGGGGATGATCTGCTCGTCGGCGAACTGGCGGACCATTTCGACGATCGCTTCCTGCTCGTCGGTCATTTCACGGTAAGCAGCGGTGTCTACGGCCATGGCTCCTACTTCGGTCGGGGGAAGTTCGGCTAGCGCGGCGCAGCTGCGGCGGCGCTCTGGAGAGCCAAGGATATAGACGCCGGGTCGACGGCGGGGTCGATCGCCCGCAGCGCCGCGGCCGCCTTCAGGAGCATCTCCTCGTACTCGCGCCCGGGGTCGGAGTCGAGGACGATCGCTCCGCCGGCCCCGACCGTGGCGCGGCCGGCGGCGAGGACGACGGTGCGGATCGCGACCGAGAGGTCGGCGCCGCCGCCGAGTCCGAACCAGCCGATCGCGCCGGAGTAGACGCCGCGGGCGGCGCCCTCGAGCCCGTCGAGGATCTCCGTCGTCCGCAGCTTCGGCGCGCCGGTCATCGAGCCGGGCGGGAAGCAGGAGCGGACCGCGTCGAGGGCGCCGGCGCCAGGGCGCAGGCGGCCGCGCACCGAGGAAACGAGCTGGTGGACGGTCTCGTAGCTCTCGACGGCCATCACCTCCGGCACCTCGACGCTGCCGACCTCGCAGACGGCGCCGAGATCGTTGCGGAGCAGGTCGACGATCATCAGGTTCTCCGCCCGGTTCTTCTCGTCGGCGGCGAGGGCGGCGGCGAGAGCCGCGTCCTCCTCAGGGCTCGAGCCCCGGCGGCTGGTGCCCTTGATCGGCCGGGCTTCGGCCGCTCCGTCGCGGCTGACGCTGAGGAAGCGCTCGGGAGATGAGCTGAGGACGGCGAGGTCGCCGAGGCGGAGGTAGGAGGCGAAGGGGGCCGGGTTGGCGCGGCGGAGGCGGCGGTAGAGGTCGAGGGGGTCTACGTCGATCTCGGCGCTGATCTGGTTCGTGAGGCAGATCTCGTAGCTGTCGCCGGCGAGGAGGTGCGCAAGCGAGGCTTCGACGTCCTCCAAGTACTGCTCACGGGAGCGGTTGAGGGTCAGGGGCGCTGAGGGCCGGCCGGGTGACCCTCGGCGGACAACAGCGGGGAGGGTCCGGCGAGGGTCACCCGGCCGGCCAACCGGAAGCGCGCCCAGCTTCATCTCGGTGGCTTTGAGCCAGGCCTCGGCCGCGTCCCTTTCGCCTGGCTGGTGAAGGCAGAGCAGGTAAGTCTGATGTTGCTCGTGGTCGAAGGCGACGAGGCGGTCGCTGAAGATGAGGGCGGCATCGGGGTGCTCGGATGGGTGCGGTGAGGCGTGGCCGCACTCGGCCTTGAGCTCGTAGCCGAGGTAGCCGACGAAGCCGCAGTCGAACTCGAAGGGGAGGTCGGGGACCTCGGCGGGGCGTAAAGCGTCGAGCCGAGCCTGGAGGCGGTCGAGGAGCGGCTCCCCCTCCCCCGCCTCGTGGCGAAGTACCTCGGAGAGTGGCCCGCTGGCGTCGCCCATGAACGAGAGGCGGGCACGAGGGCCAGGACGGGAGCTGTCGAGCCAAAACGCACACTCACTCGTGCCGTATAACGAGGCGAAAGCGGTCTCAGGGTCCGGAAGCGCATCGAGCCTCCGTACCTCGAGCTTCGTCTCCGCGTGGTGTGTCGATCCTTTGTCCCCCCTGGGCACCAAAGTCGACAGCCGGTCTCCGGCGGAGGGTGAAGTGAGATCGCGGAAGTTGGCGAGGATCTGAGCGCCGTGCTCGGTCGCAACCGACTCTGGGTGGAACTGGACGCCCCATTGGGGTCGGTGGCGGTGCTCGACGGCCATCGGGACGCCGTCGCAGGTGGCTGTCTCGCGCAGCGAGGACGGGAGCGGCCGCGCGAGGGCTAGGGAGTGGTAGCGGGTTGCCTGGAAGGGGCTGGGGATACCGGCGAAGAGGCCTGTGCCGTCGTGCTCGATCTCGACCACGCGGCCGTGCAACGGCCGCGGCGCCGGCTCCACCTTTCCCCCCTCGACCCAGCCCAGGCCCTGCATCCCGAGGCAGACGCCGAGTAGGGGCTTCTCGCAGCGGCGGATCGCCTCGGCGCAGACGCCGAAGTCGTCCGCCCGCTCCGGCCGGCCCGGCCCCGGCGAGATGACGACGTTGTCGAACTCGAGCCGCTCCAGCTCCGCCCAGCTCGCCTCATCGTTGCGGACGACCACGGGCTCGCGGCCGTTCACCTCGGCCAGGAGCTGGAAGAGGTTGTAGGTGAAGGAGTCGTAGTTGTCGATCAGCAGTGTGCGCATCGACCGGGCCGCGTGGGCAAGATACCCCTGTGACGACGAGCGACCGGCGGCCGGACCCGAGCATGGGCGTCTTCGAGACGCTGCTCGTAGTCAATGGCAAGCCGGTCGAGCTTGACGCGCACCTCGCGCGGCTGCGTCGGAGCCTGGAGGAGGTCTACGGAGCGGATCTCCCCCCAGGGGCGCGCGAGGAACTGCTCGTCGCCGCAGCCGGAACCCCCCTCGGACGCCTCCGTCTCACCATCGTCCCTGGGGAAGACTGCCTCCGGCACGACCTACTTGCAGGTGGGGTCGTGCCGGAGGCAGTCTTCCCCGAGCGGGGCGCCGCGCTGCGAACTCACTCTGTGAAGGGCGGTCACGGGTCCCACAAGTGGGTCGACCGCCGCGGGATGGAGCACCCGGACGAGGGCGCCGGCCAGCTGATCTGCGACGGCGAGGAACTGCTCGAGGCGGGCTGGGCGAACCTCTTCGCGGTCCGCGAAGGGACGCTCTGGACACCCGCGGCCGACGGCCGCATCCTCGCCGGCACCGCCCGCGCCGCGATCCTCGAGAGCGCGGTCGCGGAGGGGATCCCGACCCAGGAGGAACCGCTGCGCCACGCCGACCTCTTCAGCGCCGAAGAGACCTTCCTCAGCAACTGCGTTCGCGGCATCGAGCCGGCGATCGCCCTTGACGGAGCGCCGCTACCGGGGTGCGGCCCGCTCAGCCGTCGCCTCGCCGACGCCCTGCGCCGACGCTGGGGCCTCCAGGACCCGACTCCCCACAAAGCCGCCGCAACCGCCCCGAAAGCGAATCAGCTCTCTCACTAAACCGGCGAAACCGCTCGTCGAACCGAGGTGGAGGAACAACATCAGCTTTCTCTTCCACCTTCGCGGCAGCCGACTCCTCCCCGGCCTCAAGAGGCGGCTGCCCAGCTCCGCCCCGCCCGGTGGGTGGCGACGATACGGGACCCCCGCCTTTTGGCGGGGGGGCCGTGTCGGAGACAGGACCCGCCGGTCGAGCGTCTCGAGCAGCCGCCGCCGCTTCGGCGCTTCTCTCCGCCGCCTCAGCAGCCCTTCTTGCCTGCTTCGCCGCATCAATAGCCATCTCCCCCACCTCGCGCACCCCCTCCTCGGAGGCCCGCGCCAGCACCACCGCCTCGTCGATCCGCGCCTCGAGCTGGCGCACGGTGGGCACGGCGCCTCGCGGCACCAGCCAGTCCTGCGTCGTATCGCGCTCCGACCCCTCGATAAGCAGGGAATTTAGGGGCGAGGGAGGCGGCAAATCCGCACGCTCATTAGATTTAGCCGCCCCGAACTTCGAAACGACCCGAGGAGCACGTTGAGACACCCCAGAGAGTTCTTCCTGCCGCAGGCGATCGGCGCCCCGGAGCCGCTCCGCGAGATCCCCGTCAAGCCGTCGCGGATGATCCACTTCCTCGACTTCTCGAACGAGAAGATGGTCGCCAAGGCCGGCGCCATCGCCGAACAGACCGACATCCTCCTCGGCAACCTCGAGGACGCCGTCCCGGTCGACCGCAAGGAGGCTGCCCGCGCCGGCCTGATCCAGGCCGCGAAGGAGAACGACTTTGGTCAGACCTCGCTCTGGACCCGCGTCAACGCGCTGGAGAGCCCCTGGGTACTCGACGACCTGACCCAGCTCGTGACCGAGATCGGCGACCAGCTGGAGACGATCATGGTCCCGAAGGTCGAGGGCGCCTGGGACATCCACTACGTCGACCGCCTGCTCGCCCAGCTGGAGGCGAAGGCAGGGCTCTCGCGCCCGATCCTCGTCCACGCGATCCTCGAGACCCCGCAGGGCGTGGTCAACCTGGAGGAGATCGCCAACGCCAGCCCGCGGATGCAGGGGATGAGCTTCGGCCCGGCCGACCTAGCGGCGGCGCGGCGGATGAAGACGACCCGCGTCGGCGGCGGCCACCCCGGCTACCGCGTGATGGAGGACCCGGCCGACCCCGAGAACCCCGAGGCCGACCGCGTCAGCGCCCAGCAGGACCTCTGGCACTACTCGATCGCCCGCATGGTCGACGCCTGCACCTCCGCCGGCATCCTCCCCTTCTACGGGCCCTTCGGCGACATCAAGGACACCGCCGGCTGCGAGACCCAGTTCCGCGCCGCCTTCCTGATGGGCTGCGTCGGCGCCTGGTCGCTGCACCCGGTCCAGATCGGGATCGCCAAGCAGGTCTTCAGCCCGCCGCCCGACGAGGTCAAGTTCGCCAAGAAGGTGATCGAGGCGATCCCCGACGGCCGCGGTGTCCACATGATCGACGGCAAGATGCAGGACGACGCCACCTGGAAGCAGTGCAAGGTGATGGTCGAGCTGGCGGAAATGCTGGCCGAGAAGGACCCGGAGCTGGCCGAGGCCTACAGCTCGTAGGCGGTACCCGAGGGGTATCGCCAGTACCTAAACAAACTGTCTAAATAGGGCTTCCCCGCTATTGGGGAAACCCTATTTTTCCATTCCCCTTTCCCCTAATCTGGGAGGGAACGTTCCCCACGTTGCAGCGGCTCATGTGATCCAAAGCTGCTGCCGATACGGAGTTTGCGTTGATAACCGCAACCCGCACTTCGTTTCGGACTTACAGATAGAGCCCCAGTCGATCCCATCCCGCCATGCAATCTTCCACTGACGTCCCCTTCGATCCCCCGTTCAAGCCGCAGACGAGCGCGCGGGAAACCCTCGTCCAGGACCGGCCCACCCTCGGCGCGATGCCGATGGCGAAGCGGGGCCCGGGGCTCTGGCTGCTGCCGGCGGTCGACTTCCTCTCCTCCTCGGTAGCGCTTGCCGCCGTCGCGGCGCTCGCCGGGGTCGGTTTCCTCCCCGCCTTCCCTGTCTCCCCCACCGTCCTGCTCGTCGCCTACGGGTTGCTCGGCGTTTACGGGACCCAGTCGGCGCGGGTCGAAGAGAAGAGCAGCGGCTGGCGGGTAATCCGCTTTCTGGTCGCCGGCGCCTTCGTCTGGAGCGCTTCCCTGCTGACCCCCCTCGGCAGCCTCGAACAGCTGGGCCTGTGGCTCGGCTTCATCGCCCTCGACAGCGCCTGCCGCGCCCTCCTCACCCCCTACCTGGAGCGGCTGAGCCCGCAGGAGCGCTGGGTGCTGGTCGGGGACGAGGAGACCGCGGACCGCCTCCGCGCCTACGCGCCGCTGAGGAAGTACGCGAACGTCGTCGGCACGGTGCCGCCGGCGGAGAAGGATCCCGGCACGGCCGGCCGCGTCGCCGCCCTCGAGGTGGTCGAGCGCTACCACGCCGACCGCGTCGTCATCTCCAGCCAGCACGCCGACGACGAAGGCCTGCTCGAACTCGTCCGCGCCTTCAAGTCGATCGGCGTCCCGGTCAGCCTTCTACCGCGCCCCCTCGACCTGCTCGAGGCGCAGTCGGCGACCCCGAGCCGGGTCGGCGGCGTCCCCCTGATCGAGGTCGAGGCCCTCGCCGGCCGCGGCGCCATCCCCTACAAGGGCCCGGACCGCCGCGACACCCGCAAGACCAAGGTCAGCGTCGTCGTCCCGGCGATGAACGAGGAGGGCAACATCGGCTCGGTCCTCTCCGAACTTCCCGAGGGCCTGCACGAGGTGATCCTCGTCGACGGCAACTCGAAAGACAACACGATCGAGGCCGCCCGCCGCGCCTACCCCGGCATCCGCGTCACCAGCCAGAGCGGCCGCGGCAAGGGCGACGCCTTCCGCACCGGCTTCGCCGCCGTCACCGGCAACCTGGTCGTGATGCTCGACGCCGACGGCTCCGCCGACCCGGCCGAGATCCCCCGCTTCGTTGATGCGCTCGAGGCCGGCGCCGACTTCGCCAAGGGCTCCCGCTACATGGACGGCGGCGGCAGCGCCGACATCACCCGGCTGCGCAGTCTTGGCAACCTCGTCCTCAGCGGCACCGCCAACAAGCTGCACGGGACCGAGTTCACCGACCTCTGCTACGGCTACAACGCCTTCTGGGCCCGCTGCCTCCCCTTCATCTCCCTCGACGTCCCCGGCTTCGAGGTGGAGACCTTGATCAACCTCCGCATGGCCTCAGCCGGGATGAAGATCGTCGAGGTGCCGAGCTACGAGAAAGAGCGGATCTCCGGCGACAGCAACCTGAAGACCTTCCGCGACGGCTTCCGCGTCCTCGGCACCATCTTCAAGGAGGCCCGCCGCCGCCGCAGCCTCCAGCATCCTCGCCACAACATGGGCAAGGCAGAGGTCGCCCGCGAGCGGGCCAAAGCGACCGCTTAGGTCGTACTTCAAAAGGTTGGATCGGTAGGGGGAGGTGGGTGGCCCTCTCCCAAAGCCCGTCGCGCAGCTGGGGCGGACTTACGGGCGCCACCGTGACTTCTTGAGCCTTTGTGAGAGGGCCACCCACCTCCCCAGCGATCGAGCTCTGAGATTCGCCCAAGGGCCGACAGCTTTCTAAGGAGACGTCCGCACTTGGGCGTCCCCCAATTGCGTGTCGTAGGAGGGGGCGGTACCCCCTCTGACAAAGGCTCAAGAAGTCACGCTGGCAGTGGAAATCCGACCAGCTGCGCGACGGGCTTTGGCAGAGGGGGTACCGCCCCCTCCCCACCTAAAAGCTGTCGACAGACGGCCTAGCGCGGCGGCGGGAGGATCGGGCTTTGCTCGATCCCCCCGTAGAGGTTCGGCCGGAAGGCGTGGGGCTTGATGCCGGCGCGGAAGGCGTTGCCCTCCTTCTTGTTGCGCTCGATCGGCCAGTTGGTGCCGCGGTCGTCGACGTCGTACCAGATGACGGCGCGGATCTTGCGGTAGCGGTGACGGACCTTCTTCAGCATGTCCTTGATCCAGTTGGGCTTGCTGCCGCCCTTGTCGCTGGAGGCGACCTCGGCCAGCATCATCGGCTTGCTCGGCGCCACCTTTTTGACGATCCGGTGGTAGGTGCGGTGGAAGACCTGGTTGAAGGTCTGCCAGCCCGGTGAGCCCCGCCGCTCGCCCCAGTTGAAGCCGTCGAGGGCGGTCCAGTCGACGTAATCGTCGCCCGGGTAGAGCCTGCCCAGCGGCGTCAGGGAGTTGTAGAGGTCGACGTTCGGGCACCAGACCCAGGTCACGTTGTGGGCCCCGGCCGACTCGAAGATGTCGTGGACGTGGCGCCAGGCGGCCTTGTACTGACCGGGGGTGTTGCCGTTGACCCCCTCCGACCAGGGGAACCAGAAGCCGTTCATCTCCCAGTTGAGGCGGAGGAAGAAGGGCTTCCCCCATTCCTCCGCTTTGACCGCGAAATCGCGGATGTAGGCGTCGTAGCGACCGGAGATTAAGGCGCCGAGGGTGTAGTCGGACTGGTTGGCGGTTTCCGGGCTCGCCGCCGAGTTCCAGCTGAAGACGGGAATGGCGCCGTAGCGGCGCGCGTTTTCCAGCGGGGTCAGCGGGAAGCGCGTCGGCACGCAGCCGCTGCCGTCGTCGTTGCATTCGGCGAAGGGCGAGCCGAACTCGATCAGCGAGAGGCCCTTGCCGGCGATCTCCTGGAAGCGGAGGACGGGGTCCATGTCCCAGGGTGCCGCTTCGCCAGTCATCTGGTCGCCGATCTGGGCGCCCCAGTAGAGGGAGGCGGGCGGCCGCTTCTTCGCCACCGCGGCGCCGGGCACCAAGAGAGCGAGGAGGGCGAGCCCGAGCAGGCCGGCGCCGAGCCGGGTGGCCCGTGGGCGCGAGTGGCCTTTTTCTCTGCTCTTCTTCATTTCCTCAACATTTCACAACTGCCGCTGAAACCCGCGGTAGAGCCGATTGCTGCGGCGTTTCGTCCACCCTGGATACGGAGCCCCGGGCGGGGAGGATCAACGCAGCGGCAGGATCGGGCTGCCCGCCAGGCCTCCGAAACGGTTGTTGGCGTAGATCCCCTTGCGGATGCCTTTCGCAAACGCCCGGGCCGCCGGCGGCGAGGTCTCGAGCGGCCAGTCGATTCCGCGATCGACGGTGTTGAAGTAGATCAGAGCCCGGACCCGCGGATACCTGCGTGGCACGGTTTCGAACATCTTGCGGATCCAGGCGGCCTTGTGGCCGCCGTTCGGGCTGGTCGCGAACTCGCCCAGCATCAGCGGCTTGCGTTTGGCGATCTTCGTCGTGATTTCCCTGTAGGCGGGGTCGAAGAGTTCGGAGAAGCTGCGCCAGGGCTTCGGGTTGACCGCGTTCCGGCCCCAGTTGTAGCCGTCGAGGCAGGTCCAGTCGACGTAGGCGTTGCCGGGATAGAGCGGCTTCAGCGGCGTCTTTTTCAGGCGCTTTTCGGTGTCGGCGTACGGGCACCAGACCCAGGTGGCGTTGGTGGCGCCGACGGCGGTGAAGATGTCGTGGATGCGGCGCCAGGCGGTGACGTACTCGCCCGGCGAGTTCCCGTTGGCGAGCTCCGACCAGGGGAACCAGTTGCCGTTCATCTCCCAGTTCGGGCGCAGGAAGAACGGGTGGCCCCAGTCGCGCGCTTCGGTCGCGAACTGAGCGATGTAGCCGTCGTAGGCGCCGCCGATGATGTCGGCGAGCTGGAATTCGGGCTGGACTTCGCTCGTGCGGGGGCTCGATTCCGCCCCCCAGCTGTAGACCGGGATCGCGCCGTAGCCGCGGACGTTGTCCATCGCCTGGCGCGGGAACTCGTAGGGCTCGCAGCCGCTGCGGCCGCAGACCTGCCAGGCGGAGGAGAACTCGATCAGCGACAGCCCCTTGCCGACCAGCCCTTCGAAGTAGTGGACGGGACTCATGTCCCAGGGGGCGTCGGTGCCGGTGATCTGGTCGCCGATCCAGGCGCCCCAGTAGAAGGGCTTCGGCTTCGCCTTCGGCGGCTTCGGCTGGGGCGGCGGGGCAGCGCCCGCGGGCGCTGCAAGCAGGCAGCAGGCGATCAGCGCCAGCAGCAGCGCGACACCTCGATGCGCCCCCCCTGGGCGCTTCAGATGAAGCCTCGAGAACAGAACGGCAAGTGTAGGGAACGGACCCCGCGACATTCCGAGGCTCAGCTCGGCGGCGCGATCGTGCCGCCGGAGAGTCCCCCGTAGGAGGCGGAGAGGAAAGCGGTCTGCTGGACGCCTTCCGCGAAGGCCGTGGTGGCGGCGCCCGAGGTCTCGATCGGCCAGTCCATGTCGTCGTCGAATTTGTCGAACCAGAGGAAGGCGCGGATCTGCGGGTACTCGCTCGGCACCCGGGCAAGGGCGTCGCGGATCCAGTCGGCCTTGGAGCCGCCCTGCTCACTGGAGCCGACCTCGCCGATCATCAGCGGCTTCGAGGGGGCGATCTCGCCGACGATCTCGTCGTAGGTGCGGCGGAAGAGCTGGTCGAAGCTCCGCCAGCCGCGCGGCGAGGCCGGGTTGGTGCCCCAGTTGTAGCCGTCGAGGCCGGTCCAGTCGACGTAGGCGTCGCCGGGATAGAGCGACCCGAGGTCGTGCAGGGAGCGGCCGGGGTCGACGAAGGGGCACCAAACCCAGGAGACGTTGGTCGCGCCGGCGGCGGCGAAGATGTCGTGGACGCGGCGCCAGGCGGCGACGTACTCGCCGCTCCCGTTGCCGTTGACGCCCTCGGCCCAGGGGAACCAGTCGCCGTTCATCTCCCAGTTGAAGCGGAGGAAGAACGGGTGGCCCCAGTCGCGGGCTTCGGCGGCGAACTCGGCGATGTAGTCGTCGTAGCGGCCGGAGATGACGTCGGAGAGCTGGAAGTCCGGCTGGCTCAGCGTCGAGGGGATCGCCTGGGAGCTCCAGCTCAGGACCGGGATCGAGCCATGGGCGCGGATGTCGTCCATCGGCGTCGTCGGGAAGGAGTAGAAGGAGCAGCCCGAGCCGCCGCACTGGGCGAAGGGCTGGAAGAACTGGACCATCGAGGCCGACTTGCCGGCCCCCTGCTCGAACTGGGAGAGCGCATCCATGTCCCACGGCGCCTGGTCACCGGTCAGGTGCGAGCCGACCGTCGCGCCCCAGTAGAGCGGCTGGGCGGTGGTGGTGGCGACCGGCTTACGGGCGCAGCGGCGCCGGACGCGGCCGGGGTTGACCCGCTTCGCACCGCGGGCGACGCAGCGGCTGGGGCCGATCAGGGCCCGGGCGTCGCCCAGCCGGGCGTGCTTGCCGGCCGTCTTGCCGCCGTCGAAGCGGCCGCCCGCGGAGGCGGCGGAGGCGATGGCGGCGCCGAGCAGCAGGATCGCCGCGGCCAGCCACGCGACGTGGGCGAGTGAGCGGGTCGGGAAGCCTTTGGCCATACAAGGCCATCGGCGGATTCCGCCATCGATTCAGCGTCCATCTCACACCTGGACATATGTCCAGGTGGGGTTGAAATCCGCGGATCAGCTCGGCGGCTGGATGCGGGTGGGACTGAGGCCGGAAAAGGTGTTGCCCAGGTACTTGGAGCTCTGGATGCCTTCGGCGAAGGCGGCGGTGGCGCTGCCGGAGGTCTCGACCGGCCAGTCCATGTTGCTGTCGAATTTGTCGAACCAGAGGAGGGCGCGGATCTTCGGGTAGTCGGTCGGGAGCTTGGCCAGCATGTCCTTGATCCAGGCCGCCTTCGAGCCGCCGTACTCGCTGGAGGCCACCTCGCCGATCATCATCGGCTTCGAGGGGGCGATCGTTTCGACGATCTTCTGGTAGCTGGCCTTGTAGACGGTGTCGAAGCTCTTCCATTTGTCCGGCTTCGCCGGGTTGGTGCCCCAGTTGTAGCCGTCGAGGCAGGTCCAGTCGACGTAGGCGTCGCCGGGGTAGAGCGAGGAGAGCGAAGTGCTGCCGCTGTACTCGACGTTCGGGCACCAGACCCAGGTCGCGTTGGCGACGCCGACGGCGCTGAAGATGTCGTGGACGTGGCGCCAGGCTTTCGCCGATTCGCCGGGCTGGTTGCCGTTGACGCCCTCGTGCCAGGGGAACCAACGTCCGTTCATCTCCCAGTTGAAGCGGAGGAAGAACGGGTGGTTCCAGCTCTTGGCCTGGGTGGCGAATTCGCGGATGTAGGTGTCGTAGCGGCCGGAGATGACGTCGGAGAGCTGGAAGTCCGGCTCGTTGACGGTCGAGGGGATCGACTGCGAGCTCCAGCTGAGGACCGGGATCGAGCCGTGGTTGCGGATGCTTTCCAGCGGCGAGACCGGAAAGCGGTAGAAGGAGCAGTTGGGGTTGCAGTTGGCGAAGGGCTGGAAGAACTGCACCATCGAGACCTTCTTGCGGGCGCCTTCCTCGAACTTGGCGACGGCGTTCATGTCCCACGGCGCCTGGTTGCCGGTCAGGTGGGAGCCGATCGTCGCCCCCCAGTAGATCGGGCCGCCGGCGGGCTGCGGCGCGGGGGCGGGTTCGGGGGCCGGTTCCGGTTCCGGGGTCGGCCCCGGCTCCGGGGTGCCGTTGGCCACAGTGACCGTCACTTTCGTCGTCGCTTTCACGCCTTTGGCGCCGAAGGCGGTGGCACTGAGGGAGTGGACGCCGTCGCTGAGCTTGGTGGTGTCGAGGCTGCCGCTGTCGGCGCCGAAGGTGTACGGGGCCGCGGAGTCGGCCCACTTGGCGACCCCGTCGACGGCGAATTCGACCTTGGTCGGCGCCCCGGCCAGGACCGAGACCTCCCAGACGACCGCGCCGGAGACGGTCGCGCCGGCGACCGGCGACTTGGTCGTGACCGAGAGGGTTTCCTTGCCGGTGCCGCTGTCCGTCTTCGGCCGCGGAGCCGAGGTGGTGACGACGGTCTCGCCGGCTCCGCCGCCGCCCAGCTTCTTGGCGGGACCGACGGCTTCGGCGCTGAAGGCGCCCGGCGCGAACAGGGCCATGAGCGAGGCGACGAAGGTGAGGACGGCGGTGAGGTGGCGGAGGCGGGGCATCGCCCGCCTCTCATCGACTCACCCCCGGCTTGCTGCAGTTACCCCCTGCGCTGGTGGACGTTTATGCCCGGGCTCGCCCCCAATTTTGAGTATCGAGGCGTAGAGGTCGAGTAGCGCCGCGGCGCACTCGTCCCACGACGTCAGGCTCGGCGAGCGCTGCGGCAGCGGCTTGCCGAGCTCCTCGACCGCGGCGGTCGCGATCTCCTCCGGCGTCGAGTCCAGCGGGATGCCGCGCCCGAACCCGTCCTCGGCGATCTCCCGCAGCCCCCCCGCTTCGGCGACCAGCAGCCGCCGCCGCGCCGCTGCCGCCTCCAGCGCCACCAGGGGATGGCTCTCGAACTCGCTCATCAGGACGACCAGGGAGACGCCGCCGAGCAGCGCGGCCATCCCGCCGGGGTCATCGGAAGGCACGCTCGTGACCTCGACCCGGTCGGCGACGCCGAGCTCCTCGGCCCGGCGGCGCAGCTCCTCCTCGTAGGGGCCCTTGCCGACGATCAGCAGCCGCGCCTCCGGCTCGCGCTCGAGCACCAGCGGGAACGCCTCCAGCACCCGGTGGTGGCCCTTGTAGCGCTCGAGCCGCCCGATCGAGGCGAGCGTCGGCGTCTCCGGCTCGGCCCCGGCCAGCTCGGCGTCGGAGAAGCTGAGGTCGGTCCCGTTGGGGATCGAGACGAACCGCTCCGGCGGCACCCCCAGCGCCGCCCCGTAGTCCTCGACCTCGAAGCGGGCGATCGCGACCAGCCGCGCCGCCCGGCGCAGCAGCGGCCGCAGCAGCCGCATCTGCGCCCCGCGTGAGCGGTTGCGCAGCTCCGAGGAGTGGCCGCCGCCGTGGAAGGTGACGACGTAGGGGAGGCGCAGCGTCAGCGCCCGCAGCATCGCCAGCGGCGCGACCAGGGTGTGGTAGCTCTGAACGTGGACGAGGTCCCACTTCCCCCGCCCCATCTCGCGCCAGATCCCCGGCGCGAAGTACCAGTCGCGGCCGCGCGGCCAGGCGCGGACGGTGCGGATGCGGACGCCGTCGCGGGTCTCCTCGGTCGCCTTGCCGATCCCGGAGTCGGCGCAGAGGACCTCGACCCGGGCACCGGCCGCCGCCATCCGCCGGCTCACCTCCATCACGTGCCGCTCCACCCCGCCCTGCAGCAGGGGGCTGCGTGGGGTAACCATCAGCACCCGCGGGCCGGCGCCGTTGGCGCTCGGGTGGGCGTCCTCGGTGCGGTCGGGCTGGGCGATCCCGGAGCGGACGCGCAGGTAGTCGACGCTGGTCGCAGCGAGCCCGAGGAAGATCATCGCCGCCCGGCCGAGGCCGCCGGCTTCGCCCTTGAGCGCGTCCCGGAGGCCGTGCAGCACCCCGAGCGGCAGGGTGCGGCGGACGTAGGAGCGCTCCGAGCTGAGCCCGTCGTCGCTACCGACCATCCCCGTCAGCACCGCCTTCGAGCGGCCCTCGGCGCGGCAGCGGTCGACGAAGTAGCGGACGGTGCCGCGCGCGGCCGGGACGACGTGCTCGACCCTGGCGTCGGGGTCGTAGAGGATCTCCGCCTCGGGCCAGCGCTGGTGGACGCGGATGCTGAGGTCGGTCTCCTCGCAGCCGACCGGGAGGCTGCCGACGCGGCCGAGGTCGTGGCTGAAGCCGCCGACCTCGAGCAGCGGCGCGCGGCGGAAGGACATGTTGGCGCCGACCAGGTTGCGGACCGGCTCCAGTTGCCGCGGCATCCCCGAGTGGGTGCAGCCGACGACCCAGTCGAACTCGGCCGGGAACCAGGCCGGCTCGCCCTCGACCCAGCGGGGCCGGACGGTGCCGCCGGCGCCGAGCACGTTCGGGTCCTCGTAGGCGCGGGCCAGGTGCTCCAGCCAGTCCAGAGCGGCGATCGCGTCGTCGTCGAGGAAGGCGACGACCTCCCCGGTGGCCTCGGCGACGCCGGTGTTGCGCGCTCCCGAGAGCCCCTGCTTCTCGCGGTTGGCAACGATCTTCAGGTCGGGCCAGAGGCGGCGCACCTCCTCCAGCAGCTCCGGCGCGTGGTCGATCACGAGCACAACCTCGTGCGGCGGCAGGGTCTGCGCCCGCAGCGAGGCGACGGCTTCGCCGAGGACCTCGAGACGGTCGAAGGTGAAGGCGCAGATCACCACCGAG
Source organism: Solirubrobacterales bacterium (assembly GCA_035764245.1). GTDB lineage: Bacteria > Actinomycetota > Thermoleophilia > Solirubrobacterales > 70-9 > VAYN01. The sequence continues at coordinate 2,452 of DASTZP010000001.1, read as the reverse complement.
ATGGTGGGAGCGGTGACGTTGCGCTCAGCGCGGGGCTCGCTTTGCACCGGCGGGATTGTGGCAGGCCCACCGCCCCCGCTCATGGCAGGCTGTGTCGGTGCGAGTGATGATGCTGGCCCAGTCCTTCGCCCCGATCGTCGGCGGCGAAGAGCGCGTGGTCGAGGACCTGAGCCGGGAGCTGGTCGCCCGCGGCCACGACGTCTCGATTGCGACCTTGGAGCAGCCGGGTGACTCGACACCGACCGAGGTGGCGGGCGCGCGGGTCCACACCCTGCGCAGCAGCAGCTACCGGATCACCCGCACCCACCAGGACACCGAGCGCCGCCACGCGCCGCCGGCCCCCGACCCGGAGACCATCCTCGACCTGCAGCGGGTGCTGCGGCGGGAGCGGCCGCAGCTCGTCCACGCCCACAACTGGATCGTCCACTCCTACCTGCCGCTCGCCCGCAGCTCGCACAGCGCCCTCGCCCTCTCGCTGCACGACTACGGGCTGATCTGCGCGACCAAGCGCCTGCGCCGCCGGGACCAGATCTGCTCGGGCCCGGCGCCGGTCAAGTGCCAGCTCTGCGCGAGCGAGCACTACGGTCCGACCAAAGGGCTGGTGGCGGCCCTCGGGACCCGCACCTCGGAATCGCACCTGCGCCGCAACGTCGACGTCTTCCTCCCGGTCAGCTCGACCGTCGAGGAGCTCTGCCGGATCCGCGAGGGCGAGACGTCCCGGGTGATTCCGAACTTCATCCGCGGGCTGCCCGAGCCCGACCTCGCCGACCCCCGCCTGGCGCAGCTCCCCGACGAGCCGTTCATCCTTTTCTTCGGCGACGCCACCGTCGACAAGGGGGCCTGGCACCTGGCCGACGCCTACCGCCGGCTCGGGGAGGACGCCCCGCCGCTGGTCCTGGTCGGCCGCTGCTACATCGACGATCTGCGGGAAAGGCCGAACGTCCACGCGATGGGGGCCTGGCCCCACCAGCTGGCGATCGAGGCGCTGCGGCGCTCGCTGTTCTCGGTGGCGCCGTCGCTGTGGCCGGAGCCGTTCGGGCTGGTGGCGCTGGAGGCAGCCGCGGCCGGGAAGCCGATCGTCGCCTCTGACATCGGCGGGCTGCGGGACATCGTCGTCAACGGCGAGACCGGGCTGATGGTGCCCGCCGAGGACCGGCCGGCGCTGGTCGCGGCGATGCAGCGGCTGATCTCCGACGCGGGGCTGCGCAAGCGCCTCGGCGCCGCCGCCCGCGAGCGGGCGCGGACGTTCAGCCCGGAGGCGATCCTGCCGCAGTTCGAGGCCGCCTACGAGCTGGCCGTCGCAAACCGCCGTGCACGCGCGAAGTAGCCGCAAATTTGCCCTGACATAGGAGCTTCTGCTTCGTTGGCGTGGTGAGATGGACCAGTCCACCCGGCGCAGCCGGCTCCTGATCGCCGGCACGATCGCGCTGTTCCTTCTTCGCCTCGGCCTGTCCCTGATCAGGACCGGACCGGTCCTGGTCGCCGACGAGATCGGCTACCTGACCAACGCGCGGGTGCTGGAGGGCGGCCTGCCGGGGCAGCTCGAACTGGCCCCGTTCTACCGCGGCGGCTACTCGCTGCTGATCGCGCCGCTGCTCGAGCTCGGCTCCAGCCCGACCTTCACCTATCACCTCGTGCTGGCGCTGAACGCGGCGCTGGCGGCCGCGGTCTTCCCCCTCCTCTACCTGCTGCTGACCCGCTTCGCCGGCGTCCGGCCCGAGCTGGCGATCTGGGCCGCCTTCGCCGGCGCCCTGTATCCGGCGCTGACCGTCCTCTCGCAGGTGGCGATGTCGGAGAACGTGCTCTTCCCGCTCGTCTGCCTCTGGCTGATCGCCTTCGCCGGCCTCCTCCAGGAGGACCGGCGGGGTAGCGACCTCGCCTGGGCCGCGGCGCTGGGAGCGGCGACCGGGGCGCTCTGGGCGGTCCACAACCGGATGTTCGTCGCCGTCCTCCTCGGCGTCGGCGGGATGGTCTGGCTGGCCCTGCGCGGCCGCCTGCGGCCGGCCGGCCTCGCCCTCGGCGTCGGCATCGTCGCCTTCGCCTTCTACGGCGTGCACCTGCTCGACAGCTACCTGATCGACCACAACTACGCCGGCTCGGCGCCGGACGAACTGAGCGAACGGATGGACCAGATCTTCGGGCTCGGGGGGCTGCGGACGGTGCTGGCGAACCTCTTCGGCCAGACCTGGTACCTGCTGGTGGCCACCTTCGGGCTGGCGGCGGTCGCCGTCGCCGACTTCGCCCGCCGCCGGGCGCCGCTGACCGGCGTCCTCCTCGCGCTGACCGCCCTCCTGCTCCTCGTCTCGGCGGCCGCGTTCCCGGAACGGACCCGTCCCGACATGTTGATCTACGGCCGCTACGCCGAGGTGGTGGCGCCGGCGCTGATCGCCTTCGGCCTGGCCGCCCTCCCCCGGGTGTGGTTGAGCTTAGGCGTACATACCACGCCTAAGCT